>CBDUYN010000137.1:0-27727 GCA_965371445.1 uncultured bacterium
GGTAGCCATCCTCGACGAGGACGTCGAGCAGGGCGGACACGCCCGGCGGGTGATGGCCTCCTACGCGTCGTGGCTCGGGGACGGTCCGGAGCTCCAGGTGCTGCGTCTGGTGGGGCTCTTCGACCGTCCGGCGGACGCGGACGCGGTGGCGGCGCTGAGGAAAACGCCCGTCGTACCGGGGCTGACGGAGGGGATCGGCGCGGACGAGGAGACGCGGTGGCGCAAGGCGTTGACGCGTCTGCGCAAGGCGGGGCTCCTGGCGCCGGACGACGGCGGCGGGCTCGACGCGCATCCGCTGGTGCGTGCGTTCTTCGGCGAGGCGCTGGAAGCGGAGCGTCCCGAGGCGTGGCGGGCGGGACATGAACGGCTCTACGAGCATTACCGTCAAGCGGCGCCGGAGCTTCCGGACACCCTCGACGAGATGATGCCGCTCTACGTGGCCGTCGTCCACGGGTGCCGGGCGGGGCGTCCGCAGGAGACTTGCGACGAGGTCTATCATCAGCGAATCCAGCGACGCAGCGAGCATTACAGTTGGCACAAGCTCGGAGCCTTCGGCGCCGAGCTCACCGCGCTGGCGGCCTTCTTCGATCGCCCCTGGGACCGTCCGTCCGCCGGGCTGACGGCGTCCGATCAGGCGTGGATCCTCAACGAGGCCGCCTTCGTCCTCCGCGCCCTGGGACGCCTGCCGGAGGCCGTCCAGCCGATGCGGGCGGGGTTGGAAATGGGAAAAGCGCAGGAGGACTGGAAAGGGGCCGCCATCTCCGCCGGCAACCTCAGCGAGCTGACCCTGACCCTCGGCGATCTGACGCAAGCCGTGGCGTCCGCCGAGGAGAGCGTCGAGCTGGCGGACCGTAGCGGCGATGACGATTGGCAAGCTTTTGTAACAACTCGGACCACCCTGGCCGACGCCCTGCACCAGGCCGGACGCTGGGAGGAGAGCGCGGCGTCCTTCCGCGAGGCCGAGGCGATGCAGGCGGAGAAGCAGCCGGAGTATCCGCGGCTCTACTCGCTGCAGGGCTATCGATACTGCGACCTGCTGCTGAGCCCACCCAGGGTTAAAACCCTGGGCTACCCTCTGCCGTCCCTCCGGGACTTAAGATGGCAAGAAAGGCAAGAAGAACAGGGCGACCTCGACCTGGTGCCGGACGCGGACGCGTGCCGGGACGTCCTGGAGCGGGCGCGTTGGAATCTGAAGGAACTGGGAGACCAGTACTGGCTCCTCGACATCGCCCTCGACCACCTCAGCCTGGGACGCGCCCATCTCGGCCTGGCCCAGGCGTCCGGCGACGCCGCCTCGCCGGACGCCGACCCGGCCGCGAAGCACCTGGACCGGGCCGTGGACGTCCTCCGGCAGGCGGGCACGGAGCACCATGTGCCCCGCGGACTGCTGGCCCGTGCCGTCCTGCGTCGCTTCCGCGGCGATCTCGACGGCGCGTCCGCCGACGTCGACGAGGCCGGGGAGATCGCCGAGCGGGGGCACATGCGTCTTTTCGCGTGCGACATCCACCTAGAACGGACACGTCTTGCTTTCGTCCGCGGGAACGCCGAAGAAGCGGGGGGACATCTGGCAGCGGCGCGGGAGATCGTCGAGGCGACGGGGTACCGTCGGCGGGACCGGGAGGCTGAGGCGTTGGAGAAGGTCATCCTGACCCCGACGCGATAATCCCTATATGGCCTCCAAGGACCCCTCACACCGAGACCCGGTTGGACCGGCACGGGACCGGCAGGACCGGCACGGTACCACCCACTTCGGCACCGACTCCGCTGCCGTCGCGCGTCGCCTCTCCCGGCCGGCCTGGCGTCGACCTCGCTTGGCCGCTCGGCGTCGCCGCCGAGGGCGGCGTCGACGACCTTGTCGGCGACGTCTACCTTCTGCTCGGTGCGCCCGGGATTGCGGGTCGAAGGACGCACCCGATCGGCGAGGCCATCGTAACCGGCGAGACGGCAGAGGTCCTCGAACATCCGCGCCGTGCGTAGGAAGATCCGGTCGTACTCGGCGACCGCCTCGCCTCTCTTCTCTAACATGGCGTCGATGCGGCGCCGGACCTTGGCGAGCTGATCCAGGGTCCTGCGCAGCGCGCGGACCTCCGGCTTGAGCTCCTCGCGGTGGACCCCCGGATCCTGCGGGGAGCGGAAGAGTGGCCTGCCCAGCATCCGGCCCAGGCCCTCGTCGCCGAGCTTGTCCTCAATGAGCTCGGCCTTGCACAGGAACGCCGTCGGCTCCTGGGAAGGCGTGGAACGGACCTTCCCACGCGTCCCGGGACCTGCGGCACGGCCGGGATGGATGGCCATGCCTCGGGCGTCCGTTATGGCTCTGCCGGGCGGCGAACCGCTTGCCTTTGGGCCAACGCGGAGCGTCGCCCCGGGGGGGGCTGGTCGCCCCCCGCAAGGGCAAGCCAAACTGCGTGGCACGTTCTCGGTGAGCATCCACCTTCAAACCACGAGCCAAAGTTCTCGTCTGCTGACCCCGGGCGGCGAACCGCTTGCCACCCCGAGGGCGGCGTCATGGACGCTTACCTCGAGAGGGCCGAGCTCCAGGACTGAGGCCTGACACGGCTGATGAGAGTCGTGGCGCGGTTCATGCCACTTGGAACTGGATCTGCTTGAGGTTGGCCAGCGGGACTCTCTCCTTGACCCGGAGGATCTCGATGCCTACGACCTGCTCGTTCCCGTTGAAGTCAAGTACGATTCCGGGTTGAACTTCTTCGGACTCGATGATCTCCGAGTCGTCGAGGCGGAAGTAGACTGCGTCGGCCTCTTCGTCGAAATGAACTCTCATAGGCGTCTCCTTGCGCGGCGGTCAAAGAAAGCGGTGATGACCCGCCACGGCTTTGAAGTTGGATCATACACAGAGTTACGGAGGTGGGGGGCACTTCAAGAGGGGTCGAGCTCGTCGACCTCCGTCCAGGTCATCTCGGAGAGGCGGAAGGACTTTGGCATTGCTTCTTGGTTCTCGTCTCAAAGGCTGAGCTGCTGGCCGATCCGGGTCCAGACGACGGGATAGGTCCGGCGTACCTCGCCGAACGGGGCCTCCTCCCGGCCGTCCTTGAGGAAGTACCAGATCGAGAGGCCGTGGTCGTCGGTGTCGCCGATCTCTTCCAGAAGCTGGACGACGTCGGGCTCTGAGGGATCCGACGGCGGCTTCTGTGCCCCGAGAAACTCCCGGACGGATCGCGCCAGCCTTCGACGTGTCCGCCGTCGACCCTCGGTGACGGCCTCGAGGCGGAGCGTCGAGAGGACCTCCAGGGTCGAAACGCCTTTGGCGAGCTCTCCGGTCTGGTCCCAGCGCGCGGTCAGCTCGCCGGTTTCGGCGCTGTAGACGAGGAAATCCCACGGATCGACGACCGTGGGGTCGATGAGAAGGGGTTGGCCAGCTCTGTCGAGGGGGAAACGGTCTCCCTTGTAGCCGTTGCAACGTGAACAGGCCCAGAGGAAATTGGTCCACTGGAACACCTTCTCCGGGTAGGGTGTTTGTGGCCAGAAGTGATCGACGGCGCCTCCCAGGGAGTCCTGACAATACATGCAACGCTCGCGACGGCCGGCCATGGCGCGTAGGACACCGAGAATCTTCTCTATGTCCTTCGTCTGTCTCTGCTTCTGCCACAAGACGACCGGGAGGTCTTCGCCGCCGTCAAGGCGATCCTGCATGCGGCGCAGGTAGTCGAGGAGCTCCTCGTCGAGATCGTGACGGTGAAGAGCTCTCATTGGAGGCGTCAGTCCGCATCCTCGGAGCCGATCCAGAGCTCCTTGAAGAGCCTGCGCTGTTTCTCTTCTTCAGCTGTCAGACCCGGGCCGTTCTTTTTGGCCTGCAACCGGGCGTAGCGCTGACGCTTGAGCAGAGCCTCCTGGGAGCGTGTATGCTCCAGTCCGAAGGCGCGGCTGAGGAGAATTTCGTCGGGTTTGGACCTCTTGATTTTCCAAAAGTCTTTTCGGCTGAGCTGGTAGGGGACGTTTTTGTCACCGGGCGGAGTCAAGCAGAAGATCCCACCCTCGTCGGCGGCCTGGCAGATCAGGGCGCTATGCGACGTGACGATGAACTGAATGGCCGGAAAGCGCGTCTTCAGCCAATCGCCGATCCTCCGTTGCCATTCCGGGTGGAGATGCACGTCGATCTCGTCGATCAGGACGACGCCTTCGTGGGGGACGACGAGCTGATCGCCTTCGCGCCGGGTCAATGGCTCGTCGGGGTATGTCTTGTCAAGGTGCCGTAGGATGTCGATCATGAGCGCCAGGGCGGCACGGTAGCCTTCGCTCATCTCCGCCAGCGGCAGGACGGTGCCGTCGGCGTCGCGCAGCCAGAGACCGTCCGAGTCGATCTTCTCCACCCGTACCTTGTTGCGGAGAAAGTCGTCGTTGAGCAGATCGATGGTCTGATCGAGGACGTGGGTTGCCCTTGGCTTTTCCTCAAGCTTGCGGTAGTTCAGGTCTTTCAGCCAGAGCTCACCCTCGAGGAGGGTCGCGTCCTCCTTGAACATGGTGGCGAATCGGGCTACCCGGCTCGGGCCGGACATGAGGCGTTGGGCCTCCGGTGAGGCGCCGTAGAGGCGGCGGAACGGTCCATAGCCCACCGCAAACCATCCAGCCGCGTTTTCTGCCCACGGCCCGTTCAGAGGTCCCTTCTTGCCTTTGCGCCAACGGTTGACGACCTTCATCGAAACCTCTGATCCGCCGTTGGTCTGGAGATCTAGCTCCGACCAGATCGGCCTACCTGGACGGGGACCTGGGGCTCCGACGAAGATGTCCATCTCGTCGGCGTCAAGCTGGACGGCGATCTCAGCCTGTTCGGCCTCGTCACGGATCCAGCCATTTAACGCCGGCTGCAGAGCACGTCCGATTTCCGGCCCCACCAGCGCCAAGGCGACAGCTTTGAGGAGCGCGGTCTTGCCCGAACCGTTCTCTCCGGTGAGCACCGTCCAACCGGCGTAGGTCCCGTCCGGGCGCTTCAGGTCGAAATCGAGCTCACGGAATCCCTTGAGATCCTTCAAGACGATGCGTTGGATGTACACGGTAATCTCTCCTTGGCTGATGCCAGGAGGATACCAGAGGCCGGGCGGTCATGCACGGAGCTCAGCGGACTCCGCCATGACCGCCGGATACGCGGAGATCAGTACGCGGCGAGATAGCGATCCTGCTCCCGTACTCGGCTCTTCTCTAACATGGCGTCGATGCGGCGCCGGACCTTTGCGAGCTGATCCAGGGTCCTGCGCAGCGCGCGGACCTCCGGCCTGAGCTCCTCGCGGTGGGACCACGAGGTCGGGCGCGACGTAGGCACCACGAACCATCCGGCGCAGGCCGACGATCAGCCGTCCGAGACGACGCTTCGTCTTGTCGCGGTCGCGGCGCAGGGCCGCCTCCTCGGAGCGCAGGTCGTGGAGCTTCCGGTCGCGGGCGACGGCCAGGTTGACCGCCGCCTTGAGCTTGCGGCCGAAGGTCTTGAAAGCCCCCAAGACGGTGGCCGTGTCCGCCGCCTCACCGCGGCCCACGACGGCAGCGACCACGTCGGGGCCCTGCTCGACGATGGCCGCGAGCAGGAAGAGGCTGGACCTCAGTCGGTCGGTGTGCTTCCCCCTGCTCAACCTGGACGGTCGAGCTTCCCGATGATGGAGCGCAAATCGTCCAGGGCGAGATCGGTCCAGAGAACCCTGGTCATGCTACTCGCCGAACGAGTCGAGAATCTCCATGGCCTCTTCGTTCGAGTGCAGCTTGCCGGCGTGGGCTGAACGGGAGCCGGCTTCCACCGCCTCGACGAAAGCGGCCCGGTCAGCGAGCCGTTCGTAGTCCTCGACGTCCAGCAGCACCGCCACTCCCCGTCCTCTCCGGGTCAACAGCACTGGACGGTGGTTGCGGCGAGCCTGGTCGACGATCTCCGCCGCGCGCTGCTTGAGGTCCGAGATGGGGCGGACGTCTTCGGTGAATCGGACAGCTTGCATGGATCCTCCAACGGGTCGATCAACGAGTCCCCAACAGTACCACGAAATCTCAGTCGCGCGTCGGATCCGAATCTCAGCGATTCTCGGCCACGGGCGCTCCCCAGATATAGACGCTCGACGCCCAAAGGTAGACCGCCCGCAGCACCCACCCCACGCGGACGCTGGCATAGTACAGCGCCGGCAAGGCCAACAGAATGAGCACCGTGCTCGACAGCAGCCCGCCGATCGAGGTCAGCGCCAGGTTGTGCCAGACGTCCTGGTTCGCGGTGTCGAGCCACCGCAGGGTGAAGGGCAGCTCCCACCCGACGCCTGGGATCGGGTAAGGAATCCTCTCGATCCGGACCAGGAGGGGCAGGAGACCGACGATCGTCGTGCCGCTGGTCAGCAGGATCGAACGCAGGCGCACCAAGGTGCCGTGGCCCACGGCGCGGCGTAGGAGGGCGACCCTCTCCTTCTTGGGCAGGAAGAACAGGTCCATGCCGCCGAGCGTCCGCCGCGAGCCGGGGAACAGGGCGGCCTGGCGCTCGGGATCGCCGCCCAGCTTGGCCTTCAGGATCAGCGCCACCTCGGTGCGAAATCGACTGACCAGGAGGATCGCGTTGTTGACGACCACCCCAAAGAGCAGCACCAGACCGATCTGCGCCGACGAATCAAATTCGGTGCCGGTCTTCCAGAAGATGACAAAAACCCCGAGGAGGGCCATCGGCAGCGAGGTCAATACGAGAAAGGGCAGGGCGAAACTCTCAAACAGCGCCATCAACACCATGAGGATAAAGATCGCGGCGAGGACGATGGTCAGCCGCAGGTCGGTCTCTTCCTCTTCGGTGAGGAACTGCTGCTGGGATTCCTCCGCCGCGTAGCCGTAGGGCAAGTCCATCGTGTCGATGACGCTGTCGAGGTAGGAGAGTCGCATGTGGTTGGTGCCGACGTACTCCCAGTTCACCAGCATCGTGTAGCGCTGGTTCTCACGCACGATCGCGTCGGAGAGCGGGACGGTCTCGATCGTCACCAGGTCGGCGAGCTGGACCGACGCACCTTGGTCGTTCTTGATGACCTGGCTGGTGAGCGAGGAGATCTCGAAGTCGTCGGCGCCCGCGAATTGGAGCTGAACGCGCTCCTGCTCGCCGTCCACGAGCATCGACCAGGGGGTGTCGAGGCCAAGGAGGCGGCGCACCGTCGTCACCACCTCGAGGACGGTGAGCCGATGGTCGGCCAGCACGTCCCGGCGCAGGGAGATCAGCGTCTCCTCGTTGGTGGAGCGTCCGAAACGCTCCGATCCGGTGATGCGCGGATTGCGCACCCGGCGGTTGCGCTCCACCTTGCTCCGCGTCTGCTCGGCGATCTCGGTGAGTCGCTTGGAGTTGTAGCCGCTGATTTTGACCAGCGAGTTGAGGGCGGATCCCATGAGGTTGCCCTTCATGTACGGCGAATCGTCGAAGCCCGAGATGAAGATCGCCGTGCCCCCTGTCGCGTCCGCCAGCTCCACGAGGAGAGCGCGGTAGAGAAGGGGGATCCCGGTCGTGCGAAGGTAGTCGTCGAACTCCACCTCCATGTAGGCCTGGTTGCCGAAGACGGTGGCGCGCATCTGAGCGCCGTCGTGGAGCGGAAGTAGGAGTTCTTCGAAGCGCAGCATCGTCTCGGAGGCCACACGGACGTCGGTCCCCTCGGCCATGCGCATGCCGTGCCACGTTGGCGCCCCTCCGGGGCGACGACGACCATCTCCTTGTCCGGGAGTCGGAAGAAGCCGCCCTTGATCACCTTGTTGTCGTAGACCTCGGCCCCCCAGACGCAGAGGCCGACGAGCAGAGGGATGATCACCGGCCAGAACCGCGGCGGCCAGCCGAAAACCCGCGGCCAGCCGGCCGGCGCCGTCTCGAGATCCGGGACGTCGTCGACGTAGCTCTCGATCTCCGCCTCTTCGAGCTGGCGCTCGCCGGCGCTCTGTCGGCGCAGCAGCCGCGGCACCCAGATCTGGTTGAGCACCACCGGAATCCAGCCGAAGGCCACGAAAACCGAGGCGAACATCGCCGTGGCGACGGAGATGGCGAGCGGCACGTAGTAGAGGGCGAGGCGTCCTGAGAGAAAGATGAAGGAGAGGAAGGCCACCATGGTGGTGACGGTGGTGGCGAAGATCGGGAACATCACCTCGTGGGTGCCGGCGGCAATCGTCTCCTCGGCGACCCGGGCCCTGGCCTCGCGGGTCAGACCGGCGCTCTCGGCCCGATCGAGGCCGGAGAGCCGGCGGTGGATCGCGTCGATGACCAGGATGCTGTTGTCGAGCAGCATGCCGAAGCAGATGGTGAGGCCGCTGATGGTGATGAAGTTGACCGACAGCTCGAGGAAGTAGAAGAGACTCAGGCAGATGACGAGGGAGAAGAGGATCGAGGCGATCACGATCCCGGTCAGCTGCACCTGGCGCAGGGTCGCGACGAGGAGCAGGAAGAGCAGGATCAGGATCGCGACGGAGCGGCCGATGAGCTCGCGCAGCTTGTCTTCGAGGTCCTGCCCCTCGTCCTCGTCGACCGTGAGGGCGACCTCGGCGGGGGTGCGCTCGGCGATGCGCGGGAAGGCGTCGCGCAGATTGCGGCTGACGCTGACCGAGTTGGCGCCGCTGCGCTTTTCGACCTGAACCTGGATGACGTTGCGACCGTTCGATCGAACAAAATAGGAGGGGTCCTCATAAGAGGCGCGCACCTCACCGAGCTCGGCGAGCTGGAAGGCCCGACCCCCGCGATAGCCCACGACGGCGCGCTCGATGCGCTCCACGTCGACGCCTTCGCGCAGGGCGACGAGCTTCTCGAGCCCCCGGTCTCGCACCGCTCCGGCTCCCGAGAGCTCGTCGAGCCCATCGATCGCGGCGAAGACCTCGTTGGCCGAGATCTGGTAGAGATCGAGGAGCTGACGATCGAGAGTCACCTCGAGCAGCGGCCGCGCGCCGCCGCGGACCTGGGCGTCGGCGACCCCGTCGACGGCGAGCACCTGCGGCACGATCCAGGTCTCGGCGAGCTCGCGGAGTTCGTTGGGCGCCAGGCCCGACTCGATGCTGAAGGTGAAGAACTGGTCGGTCTGGAACTCTTCCGGGACGAAGGGCTGGATCTCGGGGGGCGTCGCGTTGAGCGGCAGGCCGCGGCGGATCACCCCGAGCTGCTCGCTGAGGTGAAGCCGAGCGAAGTCGAGGTCGATGTCGCGGCGAAACTCGATCTCGACCAGCGACAGGCCCGCCCGGCTCGTCGACTTGACCGATTCGACCCCGTGGACGTTTTGCACGGCCTCCTCGATCGGCAGGGTGAGGGATCGCTGGACGGCTTTGGGCGAGGCCCCCTGCCAGCGCGTCGACACGGTGAGCGAGGGCAGGTCGACCTCGGGCAGGGCCTCGATCTCGATGCGTGGGATGGCGTAGACGGCCAGCACCGTGAAGGCGAGGAAGATCATCCAGGTGGTGACCGGACGTCGTAGGAAGAAGTGAGCCATGCCGGGCGCTCGATTCGGTGTGCCAGCTGGTAGAGGGCTGGCGTCACGAAGAGGGTGAGCAGGGTCGTCAGGCTGAGGCCGCCGATGATGGTGATCGCCAGCGGCCGCTGCAGCTGCTCGCCGCCGCCGAGGCCGATCGCCATCGGCACCATCGCGAGGACCGTGGTGGCGCTGGTCATCAGGATCGGTCGTAGCCGCAGCCGGCTCGCCTCGAGGATGGCCTCGCCGCCGGGACGGCCTTCCTCGCGCAGGCGGCGGATGGTGTCGACCTTGACGATGGCGTCGTTGACCGCGATGCCGAGCAGCGCCAGGGCTCCGATCAGCGACAGCACGTTCAGGCTGCCGCCCGAGAGACCGATGGCGACCACTGCCCCCGCCAGGCCGATCGGAATCACGGCGGCGATGAGGAGCGGGTCGAGGAATCGAACTGCCCGGCGAGGATCATGTAGACCAGGAGCACGGCGAGGATCATGGCCATCCCGAGGTCGCGGAAGCTGCGCTTCATCTCCTTGCGCTCCCCCTCCTCGATGACCTGCACTCCACCCGGCAGGACCCCCTCGGCCACCGCTCGGACTTCCTCCCAAACCGCGTCGATGCGGCGTCCTTCGACGTTGCCGGAGATCGTGATCCAGCGCTGCTGGTGGCGGCGTTTGAGCTCTCGAAAAGGCCGCTCCTCGGCGAGGCTGAGGAAGGAGGCGAGCGGCACCCTCTGACCGCCGGCGAGAGGGATCGAGGTGGCGAGCGCGTGGTGCAGGTCGAGGCGTTCGTCGAGCGGCAGGCGGATGGCGATGTCGATGCGCTGGTCGACCTCGTTGAAGAAAGTCGCCTCCACTCCCGCGATGCGCGCCTGCGCTCCGGGAGAAAGCTGCGATCCAGGTTCACGGCCCAGATGCCGGCTGCCATGAGGCCGAGGACCGTCACCGCGAGAAGACGGACGGGGCGGCGCAGAACACGCACGAGCAGTGGGTGGTAGACGTCGTGGACGCGGCCCAGCCCCCCACTGGAAGAGCCGGAAGATGCCGCGTGGCCGCTCTTCGCTCGCCCGGAGGATGCGAGCCGAGAGAACGGGCTGCAGCAGCAGCGCGACTGCGACCGAGACCATCAGCGAGAAGGTCACGGTCAGGGCCTGATCGCGGACCTTGGCGAGTTGCTCCAGCGTCTTGCGCAACGCGCGGACCTCCGGCCTCAGCTCCTCGCAGTGGACCTGCGGGTCTTGCGCGGACCGAAAGAGCGACGGGCCCAACAGTCGATCTCGATCCTTGTCGCCGAGCTTGTCCTCGACAAGCTCGGCCTTGCGCAGGAACGAACCGTCCCACGGCGCCGTCGGCAACGGGATCGCTTCCGGCCCTAGCCGGAAGTAGGCTTCGCCCCAGGTTGGCCGGACGACATCGTTCAGCCTGCGGCGAACGACGACGACGGTACCCACGTCGTGTGGGCTGGCCGCTGCCCAAGCGTGCCGGATAGCCCGAGCCGGAGCGGCCACGAAAAAAGGGACGGAGCCGAGGCTCCGTCCCTTCATCCTTCAGAACCGTGCGCCTCACGGCGGGGACCCAAGCCCCCGCCGTCGACGCCGGCGTCCTAGTTGCAGATCGACACGTCGTCGATACCGCACTCGACCAGGTCGCCGGCGCTGGCGCCGTCCGAGCACTGCACACGCAGCTGGACGGTCGAGCCCGCCGGGATCGACGTCGTGGCGTTGGTCCACGCCGCGGCCGAAGGTGAGTCGCCGTTCGAAGCGAGCGTCGTCCAACTCGAGCCACCGTTGGTGGAGTACTCGAGGGCGAAGCCGTCACCGTTCGGCAGGCCGCCGTTCGGATCGTCGGCATTGTCGCGCTGGCCGTGCCAGTACCACACCGACAGCGTCGAGGCGCTCGGCACCGCCCAGCTCGGCGAGCCGAGGATGCAGTTGCCGCCGTCGACGTCGTTGACGCCCGCGCTCGTGTTGGCCGCCGTGAAGATCGAGGTCACACCGGAGTGCGAGCCCACGATCTGTTGGCCGCCACCGGGGTTGGTGGGGTTCCCGGTCACGTAAGCACCGGTGGTGCAGGTCGACGCGCCGTCGTTGAACCAGTCGGGGGCACCGCCCTCGAAGTCGTCGTCGACCACGCAGGAGGGCGGAGTCGTCGCCGAAATCGAGACGTTGTCGATACCGCCCTCGACGATGTCGCCGGGGCCTGCCGCGTCGGTCGCCCGCACCCGGATCTGGATCGAGCCCGGATTCGAAACGACCGTCGACACGTTGGTCCACGCCGCGTTGTTGGTGACGTCGCCGATCGAGACGATGGTGTCGACCACCGAGCCGTCGTTCAACACCTCGATGGTGAAACCGTCGTTGGCGTCGTCGCCGGCGTCGCGCTGACCGTGGAAGTAGTCGAGCGAGACCAGCGCCGCCGCCTGACCGCTGCAGTCCACCGTTGGCGACAGGGCCTCACAGGTCCCACCGTCGACGTCGTCGGTGCCGATGCCACCCGGGTTCGGTTGGGTGAAGAAGGCGCTGCCCGGGTTGCCGCCGCCGACCTGCCAGGCCGTCGCGTCGGGCACACCGACCACGAAGGCGCCGGTGGTGCAGGTGTCGGCGCCGTTGGTCCAACCGCCGGCTCCCCCTTCGAAGTCGGCGTCGTGCGTGCAGCCGCCGCCCGGCAAGCAGACGTCACCCGTCTCGTCGCAGCCCTCGCCCGGACAGGGATCGCTCCCCGCCTGGCAGGAACCCGCGTTGCAGGTTTCGGCGCCGTTGCAGAAGAGTCCGTCGTCGCAGTCCGTGTCGACGTTGCACTCGTCACAGACGTCGCCGACCTCGTCACAGCCGAACGGGGTGCAGGGGTCGCTTCCCGCCTGGCAGTCGAGCGTCGCGTGACAGGTCTCCGCACCGTCGCAGAAGAGGCCGTTGTCGCAGCTCGCGTCGTTGGCCACGTTGTCGCACGAGTCGGTGCCCTCGTTGCACGAGTCGTCCGTGCAACCGACGCCGTCGTTGCAGTTGGGCGCGGTGCCCGCCTGGCAGTCGAGCGTCGCGGAGCAGGTCTCCGCGCCGTCACAGAAGAGGCCGTTGTCGCAGTTGGCGTCGTTGGCGACGTTGTCGCACGAATCGGTCCCCTCGTTGCACGAGTCGTCGGTGCAGCTGACGCCGTCGTTGCAGTTGGGCGCGGTGCCGTCCTGGCAGGTGCCCGCGTTGCAGGTCTCGGTGCCGTTGCAGAACAGGCCGTCGTCGCAGTCGGCGTCGACGACGCACTGGACAGGCGTCTTGACCGCGAAAACCAGGTCGTCGGTGTCGTCCCAGCTACCGGTGCCGCACGTGCTGGCGCTGCCCTGGTAGCGGAAGTTCGCCCGCACCGCCTGGAGCCCACCGCTCGGCAGGGTGTACTGCGCGGTCAGGGTATTCGCACCGGCCGACGGCGGCACGATGGAGGTGATGAAGACCCAGGACGGGCTGTTGGCGTCGGCCGCGAAGTAGAGGTCCAGCGTGTCCGCAGACTGGGTCGTCCAGGCCCAGACGGTGGCGTCGATCTGCACGGTCGCGCCCTCGCTGAAGTCCTGGCTGTCGAGGGTCGAGACGACGATGCGGTCGTTCGACTCGTCGGAGTGGTAGGTGCCGGAGGTGCCGTCGGTGCAGGCGTCGAGGGTGTTGGGCTGGTTGGGCTCCGCGGGACTCAGGTTGTCGCGGCTGTCGAGCAGCGTCGTCGAGTCGCAGGAGCTGCCCGCGATGGCGCAAGCCGGCGCTCCGAGCCCGCCGTCGTAGACCGCGTTCTGCGGACCGTTGGTGTCGGTGCAGACGTCGCCCACGTCGTCGCAGCTCTGACCCGGGCAAGGATCGCTCCCCGCCTGGCAGCTGCCCGCGTTGCAGGTCTCGGCGCCGTTGCAGAAGAGGCCGTCGTCGCAGTCCGCGTCCACGACGCACTCCGGCACGCAGACGTCGTTGACCTCGTCACAGGTCTCGGTCCCGGTGCAGGGATTGCTCCCGGCCACGCAGGTGCCCGCGTTGCAGGTCTCGGAGCCGTTGCAGAAGAGGGCGTCGTCACAGTCCGCGTCCACGACGCAGGCCGGGGCACTCGCCGGCTGCGCGGTGTCGCACGCCGAAGCGGGACCGAAGCAGGCGTCGTTGCTACCCTTCGGAATCACCACGTAAGAGTAGTCGCGTCCGTTCTGGAGATCGGTGTCGTTCAACGACGTGCCCGTGGTCTCGCCGATCCTCACTTTGCCGAAGTCGCAGTTGAAGATACCCTCGGCGCGAAAGACCTCGTAGCTGCTGGCGCCCGAGACCGAGCCCCAGGAGAGGCTGATCGAGTTGTTGCCCGGCGAGGCCGTGACGTTCGGCGCGGACGTCGGGGTGCCGGAGCAACCCGAATTCTGCACCGTCGGCGTGCTACAGGCGATCTCCTGGTCGTCGAAGGCCTGGAAGATGGCCGTCATGTGCGGCGTGCCGTTGTTCAGGTTGCCGTCGTCGTCGTCCGCGGCCAGGTAGTTCATGTAGCCGCTGGAGCCGCCGCAACCGCCGTTCGGCGGGCCGCCCGAGAACCAGGTGCTGGTGACGCCGGCGGCGATGTAGCTCAGCCGGGTCGTGACCTCGTGGGCGGTGTTGTTGTCCATGCCGAAAAGCGTCGGGAGCTTGCGCTTCCAGAGCGACCACACGGCCTCGGAGTAGACGCCGCCGACGCAATGGACGCTACCGCCGCAGTTGGCGTTGGACCAGCTGTAGTCGTGCGGCTGGCCCGACTGCCGCTGCAGGTAGTCGATGTCGCGCACGCCCGTACAGGTCAGACAGGGATCGCCGTTGCCGGTGCACGGGGTGGACAGGAAGTTGCGGCCGATGCAGGAGTCGGCCAGTCGCAGAGCCGAGTAGATGTCGGCGATACCCTCGCCCGAGGGGCTGGCGATGCCGCCGACGACGTCGTTGGCGTCCATGCCGTGACCCCACTCGTGGTCGAACACCGCCGCGATCTCACCCGTGTTGGCGCAACCGCCGCCGGAGCGGTAGAAGTTCACCGTCGAGCCGTTCCAAAAAGCGTTGCAGGTGTTGTTGATGTTCATGTTGGCGGTGAGCCGGTTCTGCAGCCAGGTGTTGGTGGGCAGGTGGCTGCGGGCCATCTCCTTGATCCGGTTCAGCTCGTAGAAGCCGGAGCGCGAGGAGTGGGTGTTGCCGGCGCCGCCGAAGCCCGGGGTCACACAGTCGTCGCCGCCCGAGGTGCCCCAGTCGATGCCCCCCGACTGCGTCAGGCTGTCCGTACCGCAGTTGTCGGCCATGTTGACGAACGGGCCGTTGAAGGTTGCCGTCTGGCTGCCGGTCAGGGAGTAGTTGCCGCCGGTGTCGGTCGTCGCCGAGCCGACGAACATCCACGGCATGGGCCAGCCGGCCTGCTCGGTACCGTCTTGGCCGACGCCGTCGTTGGTCTTCGGGTAGACGCCGCCTTTGGCCTCGGCGTAGGCGTTCATGTCCTCGTTTTTAAGGACGTCGCCCTTTGGGTCGACGAAGAGCTCCCAGTGGCCCTGGTCGTTGGGCACCTCGACCTTGAGGGACCAGACCAGCTCGAAGCGGTAGCCCTTGCCGCGCACGACCTCGCTGCGGCCGCGGCCGTTGGCCAGCGGGACGTAGAGCAGCTCGGGCTTGCCCCACTCGCGCTCCACCGCGAGGGGAGAGAGAAAGCTCTTGGCCGCGTCCATCGCCTCCTCGGCGGTGAGCCGGCGGCCGTTCGAAGTCTTGACGTCGCCCCATGTGTTGACGCTCATGAGGTTCAGGTTGCCCTGGGCTATGGTCGCGGTGATGAAGCTGCCCTCGACCCGGATGCCGTCGACCTGGCGGGGAATGTAGAACTGGTAGACGTTGCCGTTGCCGTGCGAGGCGACGCGATAGTCCGGCGACAGCTCGCCGAAGTTGATGTCGAGGTCGGCCTGGTTGGCTTCCAGGTATCCCAGGAGGGCGTCCCCGGCGGCTTTTTCGCGGGCGACGCGGTTCGGCGCCGCGGCCTTCAGGCCCAGGTCGCCCCAGAGCAGGCTGTTGGCCTTGCCGGGCACGAGGGCCGTCGCCTCGGGGAGAAGGGTGACGAAGCGTGCGCTGCGCTTGTCGACGCGCGCCGAGGCAACGTTTACGCCCAGACGGGCGAGGCGCGCCCGCGCCTGGTCGGCCGCCGCCGCGGGCAGCTCGCGGACTTCCTCGCGGTGGGCCGGGATGTCGAGGTCGGCGTGCTTGTACGCCTTGGCGGCGACGTCCTGCAATTTGTCCGGCTCTCTCTGGGCTTGAAGGGTTCCCGTGATCGCCACGAGGGCAACCAAAACGATCAGACATCGGATGATTCGATTCATGTTTCGTCCACTCCTTACGCGAGGTTTATCGACACTTCGGCCTCTTCCGAGACGATCTCGGGAGTACCGCTCTCTCTTCACATACACCGCTCATTGAAGCAAATAGCATGCCAGGCTGACGGAAATCCCGTGGAAACGGCCGATCGCCTTGATTTCTGGGCACTTCGTGCGGGTTGCCTGTCCGCGTGGACGGAACGCGATTCTCATTTTTGAGAATCTCGGGGGGGTACGGATTCTCAAAAATGAGAAAGCTTGCCAAGCTACCATACGCAGCAGCTCTTTCCGGGAGGCGGCTTTAGCCGTCTTTCCAGCCTATAGCACGGGCCTTGAGGCCCGTAGCGGGGAGCGCAGAGCCTCGAACCGTCGTGCTTCGCGCCACGCTCTCACGGGCCGGCCTGGAGAAAGGCGTCGAGGACAGCACCGGGCTCGACCTCCCGGGGCTCCCGGCCCGGCTCGAAGATCCGTCCTCCCGTGCTGCCTCGAAGCGTTATCCGCGATCCTTCGACCCACAGGAGCGCTCCTTCCCGCAGGCTGAAGACGACCCGGTCGTTCTCCTCATGGAATTCGCGGATCCGCTGCTCGCGGGTCTCCCCTTGGTGGGTCGACGTAGGGTCTGGATCGAGGTAGTGAGGATTGATCTGAAACGGGACGAGGCCAAGGGCGTCGAAGCTCGGCGGCTCGACGATGGGCATGTCGTTGGTGGTGCGGATCGTCGGACAGGCGACGTTGGAGCCGGCGCTGGCGCCCATGTAGGGCATCCCCGCCTCCACCCGGCGCCGGATCGGTGCGAGGAGCTCCAGCTGGTAGAGACGCCGCAGGAGGCGGAAGGTGTTGCCGCCACCGACGAAGATCGACGGCGCCGCCTCGACGGCGGCCAGCGGATCCGGCGCTTCATGGAGAGAATCGAGCGTCTTGCCTATCCGGGCGAAGCCCTCCCGGGCGGTCGCGGCGTAGGCGTCCTGGTCGGTGAGGGCGAATGGCACGAAGAGCACCCGGTCGACGGCGTCTCCGAGGAAGTCAGCGACGTCTCCGGCGCAGTGCTCGAGGTAGCCGCCGCCGTGGGAGTAGGAGTTGCTGATCAGGAGAAGCCTCTTGGCCATGGCGCCAAGGCTATCAGGAAACCGCCGTTTCCCGCGACCTCTCGTCCTTCGCGCCGTCTCAGAGCCGCTCAGCCCGGCGGCCGGGAACGGCTCTGTGGTAGCATCGTCGTGCCTGGCCGAATCAGACTATCGCGAAGCGCGCCCCGATCGCTTCGACGCGGCCTACGAGAGACGTCTCGACGACATCACCCGGGAATCGACGTCGATCCTGCACTACGCCTGGCTCTCCTACCGCTACCGCCGGGTCGTTGTCGGAGTTCCAGAAGTTAAGTTGCCAGCAGGAAAAAGCTGCTGGTGTCGAAGACCTTGCTGAAGTCGCGTTCGAGGAGGGTGAAAAGCCTGCTGACGTTGTCGCGTTCCTGGTTGAGCTTCTGGCCGAGGTCAGGAGCGCCAGCCTTTTCTGATTCCTCGGCTCTCGGAGCCGTCGCTTCGAGGGACGATTGAAGGTCTCGATTCACCGGTCGAGTCGCTCGTCGTTGTTCCTCTGGTGTACCAGGAGACCGTCCTGGGTTTCCTGTCGGCCGGGCATCCGCAGGCCGACCTCTACGACGAGGAAGACCTGCGGATTCTGACCTTGCTTGCCAACCAGATCGCGCCGGTCTTGAGCAGCAAGCGCTTGATGCGCAACCTCAACAAGCTGAACGCCGTGGGTCAGATGCTCACCGAGGAGATCGACGAGGAAGGGGTCCTGGATCACGTGGTGAATCGCATCCGGGACGCGACCCACGCCGACGTCGTGGTCCTCTATCCCTACCTCGACGCGGAAGAGGGAGACCGGTTCGGCGTCGCGCACTGTGCCGGCGAGTTGCGCTCGACGCCGCCGCCGGACCTGCCGGGGCGCGAGAGCGTCCCAGGTTTCACCGTCCGGAACCGCGATCCGCGCTTTGCCAAAGACGCGCACCGGCTGGCTGAGGAGCTGGGGGCAGCGCAGCTGGAAGTCCGCTTCCACGTCCGTGAAGGGATCGCCTCGGTCGTCGCCGTGCCACTCAAGATCGGCGGCGAGGCGGTCGGAGCGCTGTTCGTCAACTTCCGCGAACGCCAGTCTTTCGACGACCCTCAGAAGCGGCTGATCATCGGCCTCGCGGCGTTCGCCGCGATTGCGATCCGAAACGCCCGCCGCCTTGGCGAGCACCAAGCGCGGCGCGAGAAGGAGTATGAGGTCCGGACGCGGATCGATCGCGAGCTCAGCCGTACCGCAGACCTCGAAGGGACCTTGCAGACGATCCTCGAAGGTGCCAACGAGATCGTTCGGGCCTCTGGAACCGCAGGATCTCCCTCACAGAGGGTAAAGGCATCGTCCACTGGGTGGTCAAGGATCGACGTAGCATCCTCGTCAAGGACCTCCGGACAGAAAAGGGGTGGGGCTCGCGACGGATCAAGTGGCGAGGCGCCGATTTCCTCTCGGAGCTCGACGTTCCTCTCCTCGACCAGGACCAGGATCGGGTCCTCGGCGTCTTCAATTTCGAGAGCCGAGACGAAGGCGCCTTTAGCGAAGAGGACCAGGCCTTCGTCGAGAAGCTGGCCAAAGGCGTCGTCTTGGCGGTCAAGAGGGCCAAGGCCCAGAACGAGCTCAACCAGATGATCATGGGCGAGGTCGGCTGGGAGCAGCTGCTCGACCTGGTCGTGGACAAGGCGATCGAAGAGACAGGCTCCGATTCCGGAGGATTGGCGCTTTACGACGAAGACGGCGTCCTCAAGATCCATCGTTTGACGGGAGCCGACCACCAGCTTCCCCGAGGCGAGATGCTCCCGCTGGGGCAGGGGCTCGTCCAGTTGGCGGCAAGCTCAGCGACAGTAGTCAGTTGGAAGAGGCCTTCCATGTCGTCACCCAAACGGCCGCCGAACGTCTGGGCTGCCTGGCAGTGGTTCGAAAACACGACCCCCGGAGCCGCAAGCTGGCTCTGGTCGACCTGGCGGGAGAGGAAGCCTTTGAGCCGCCCTACAAGGAAATGGACGAGAACCAGGGATTAAACGGCGAGGCGTTCCGGAAACGCGAGACGATCGTCTGGACCAGCGACGAGAAAAATCACGTCGCCGATCCGTCCGACAAGAAGTCCCAAGGCATGATCATCTCCCCCATACAACTGGGAAAGGGGCCCGAGGATCTCTACTTCGGCAATCTCGGCGTGAGCTCGCATCAGCGCAACTTCTTCAGGGTTTCCGACTTCGACCTGGTCCAGGGCCTCGCGCAGCGGCTCGCAGTGACCTGGCACAGGCTGCAGATCATCGAACGTGCGAAAGAGCTCCAAGAGCAGAATCAGCAGGCCGAGATCATGAGCACGTTCGGCATCGCCTCCTACGACTTCGCGCACCGCCTCGGCAACGACCTCGGCTTCATCCGCTCGCACGTCGGCCTCGTCAGGAGACGGCTCGAGAAAAAGAGCTTTCGCGATTCGGAGGTCGAGAGGCGCCTGGAGAAGATTGCCCGAGAAGACGGCGGTCCGGAAAGCCTTCAAGACCGCGGTGCGCCTGCGCCGTCTGGCCCTCGTCGAGCTGGCTGAGGAGGGCTTCCCGGGCGCCGAGGAATACGGCATAGCTCTCCTCTACTATGCCTTGAACCTCGCCCGCTACGACGACGTCCCGGCGACGCAGCGCTGCCATGCGCTGATGACGGCGTCGCTCCTGATCGAGAGGTGGGGGCTCTAGTCCCCCGGAATCGGGTTCGGCGAATCGTCGGCCAGGTAGACCGGCGGGACCGGCGGGACCGGCGGGACCGGCGGGCCGCCGTCTTGACAGCCCATCGCCGGCAGGGTTAGTGTCCCCCCCCGTAATCGAACGCCCGGAGAGCACGGTTTGCCGGCACGGCGCCCTCCTACGAGCCTCTCCGAGATCCGACAAGCACCACGAGGACTACACCATCTTCCAGGTTCATTCCAGGTGGAGCCTGGCCGCGGCTCTCGCCGTCCTGGGCTGCGGGACGCCCGAGGCACCGCCGCCGCCCACCGACGCGCCGGCGGCGGCGGCCGCCACGGCCGAGACCCAGCCCGCCGCCGCGCCTCTCCTCGCCGACGGCACTGACAGCTGGAACGTGGGCTTTACTCACCATTCCGGCGCCGGCGGCGAGCTCCTCTTTCCCGAGATGATGGGCGCCGGCGTCGCGGTCTTCGACGCCGACGGCGACGGCGACCTCGACCTCTATTTCGTGTCGGGTGCGCCGCGGCTGGGCCGTTCTCCGGCGGCCGGCGATCCGGCACCGGACGGCCCGGTCAACCGGCTCTACCTCCAGGGCGAGGACGGCCGCTACGCCGACGCGACCGACGGCTCCGGCCTCGGCGATCCGGGCTACGGCACGGGTGTCGCGATCGGCGACGTCGACAACGACGGCCACGAGGACGTCTTCGTCGCCAACTTCGGTCCCGACCGCCTCTTGCTCGGGCGCGGCGGCGGCAAGTTCGAGGACGCCACCCGGGCCGCCGGCATCGCGGCCACGGGCGACGGCCCCGAGGACTGGTCGACCTCGGCGGCTTTTTGCGATCTCGACCGCGACGGCTACCTCGACCTCTACGTGGTGCGCTACGTGGTCTACGACGGCACGGTGAAGTGCACCGACAAGGCGGGGCGGCGGGAGTACTGCGGTCCCGACAGCTTCGTCGACCGCACCGACGTGATGCTGCGCAACCTCGGCGACGGCACTTTTCGCGACGTGACCGCCGAGGCGGGCGTCGACGTCGTCACCGGCGCCGGCCTCGGCGTCGTCTGCGAGGACATGGACGACGACGGTTGGACGGACGTCTACGTCGCCAACGACGGCGACCCCAACCAGCTATGGATGAACCAGGGCGACGGAACCTTTATCGACGACGCGCTGATCATGGGCGCAAGCGTCAACGCCTCCGGGCTCCACGAGGCGGGGATGGGGGTGGTGGCTGCCGACTTCGACAACGACGGCGACCTCGACCTTTTCCTCACCCACCTGCGCGACGAGACCAACACCTTCTACCGCAACCTTGGGGCCGGAGTGGGTTTTCAGGACCACACGGTCCAGGCGGGGCTGGCCGCCGCCAGCACCCCGTACACGGGATTCGGCACGGCGCCGATCGACGTCGACCTCGACGGCGACCTCGACCTGGTGATCGCCAACGGCCGGGTGAAGCGCGGCAAGACGCTCACCGACACGCTGCCAGAGCCGTGGAACGTCTACGCCGAGCCCAACCTCGTGTTCCGTAACGACGATGGCTCTTTTCGTCTGCTGATCGACGAGGTCTCGGCCTTTGTGGCGCCGATCGAGGTCGGCCGTGCCCTGGCGGTCGGGGACCTCGACGGCGACGGCGACCTCGACCTGGTGCTCAACAACCTCCATGGCCCGGCGCGGCTCTACCGGAGCGAGCCGCCGCAAGAGCACTGGCTCCTGGTGGACGTTTTCGATCCCCGCCTGAACCGCCGGGCCCTGGGCGCCCGGGTGATCGTCTCCGCCGGCGAGAGCCGCCAGATGCGCACGGTCCAGAGCGCGATGAGCTACCTCTCCTCCAGCGACCCGCGCGCCCACTTCGGTCTGGGCGGCGAAGGCTCGCCGGTCACCGTCGTCGTGCGCTGGCCCGACGGCCTCGAAGAGTCTTTTGACGACGTCACGGTCGACCGGTCGATCGTCCTCCGGCGGGGCGAGGGCCGGCCGTGAGCCGCCGAGGCGGCCTGGCGGGGCTGGCCCTGGCGGTCCTCTTCGCGGTCGCCTGCGCGGAGCCGGGCTCCGAGACGCCGACCCCGGCGGCCGACGCTGCGCCTCAGGTCCCCGAACCGGACCTGACCGACATGGAGCCGCAGGTGAAGAAGCGGTTCCGGGAGACGATGACGGCGGTCGAGGCGAAGCCGCAGTCCGCCGAGGCGTGGGGCCGTTTCGGCATGGTGGCCCACGCTCACGAGCTCTGGGTAGAGGCCCTCGCCGCCTATCTCCAGGCCGAGAAGCTCGACCCGACGGACGAGCGCTGGCCCTACTACCACGGCGACGTTTTAAGCGTCGTGGGAACGGATCCCGAGGCGTCGGCACAGGCGTTTCGCCGGAGCATGGCGCTCTACCCCGACTACGCACCGGCGCACATGCGCCTCGGCAGGGTGCTCCTCGCCGCCGGTCAGGAGGCGGCGGCGGCGACGGAGCTCGAGCGCGCCCTCGAGCTGAAGCCGGACCTGCAACCGGCGCGGGTGACCCTGGCCCAGATCCGGCTCTCCGAGGGCAAGCTCGACCTCGCTCGGGAGATGCTCGAGGAGATCCTCGAATCGGAGCCACGGCACGCCCAGGCCCTCTCCGCCCTGGGCCAGGTCTACATGCGCCAGGGCCGGCGCGACGAGGCCCGGGTGATCGCCGAGCGCGCCCGCCACGCCGCCATCTACAACCTCTTTTCCGACCCGCTGTTCTCGCCGGTCGTGGCCGAAGGCGTGAGCTCGATCCTGATCTGGGATCGCGCCAAGGCCTTTCTCGACAACGGCAACGACGAGCAGGCGGCGCGGGGCCTGCTCCAGGTGGTGACCCTGAAGCCGGAGAACGCCGACGCACACCAGCAGCTCGCCGTCGCCTACGGCAATCTGGGGGACCTGAGCCGCTCGCGCCACCACCTGGAGCGGGCCGTCGCCCTCGTACCCGATCGCGTCGACGCCCTGATCCAACTCGTCATGGTGCAGCTCGAGCAACAGGATCCGGCGCCGGCGACCGGGCACCTGCGGCGCATCCTGGAGCTCGTGCCGGACGACCCGGACGCCCGTTGGCTGCTGGGCAGGGCGCGGTTGCTGTCCGGGGACTTACGCGGCGCTCTCGCCTCTTTCGAGCAGGCCGCGGCGGCGGGCGGCGAGGTGCCGGTCTGGGCGCGCAGCGAGTGGGGCAGCGCGCTGGCCCAGAGCGGCCGGCCCGTCGCCGCCCTCGAACAGCTCCGGGCCGCGCTCGCCGCCGATCCCGACAACGCGCAGGCCCTCTTCTACACCGGCCTGGTCCACGAAGGCACGGGCCGGATCGAGGAGGCTCTGGCGCAGTACTGCGCCTCGTTGAGGGCGCAGCCCAACCCGGGCGCAGGAGCACGATTGAGCGCCCTCGGCCGGACGTGTGACTGAGGAGGACGGAGCTTCCGGGAGCACGGCGCCCGGCGCGGCGCGCGTCCATTTTCTTGAATTCGGAATCCAAGGTATTGACTTCACCGCGAGCTTTTTGAGAGTGTCGAATGAGTCGGGATCCGATCCGAGCCACAGATTCAGCATCCACACGGCCCAAATGCAGCCTTGCCTTGTTGGTACGTTTCTTGCATAGAGGCCACTTGGAGTTTCCAGGCACCAAAACCCCTAAACGGGAGAGGAGAAAAGCGCATGCGCAAAGCGATCGTGTTTACCGCTGTGGGCCTTCTGGTCATTTCGGCCGCCGTGTTCGGCCAGGCCCAGCGCGGTACCGTCACCGTAACCGTCATGGACGCCGACGGCGGCGTCCTTCCAGGCGCCACCGTCGAGGCGACGTCCGACCAGACCCTGACCCGCCGTACGGCGATTTCCGACGCCCGGGGCAGAGCGACGCTGGTCGCCCTCGACCCCGCCACCAACTACGTCGTGACGGTGACCCTCGACGGCTTCTCCGGCGCCCGTTACGAGAGCGTCACGGTGCAAGCCGGCCAGGACACCGCGCTTGACGTCACGCTGCAGCTGGCCGAGATCACCGAGGAGCTGATCGTCACCGCCGAGGCGCCGCTGGTGGACGTCTCGAAGACCCAGGCCGGCCAGAACATCACGCTCCAGCTGACCGAGTCGTTGCCGACGGCGCGCTCCTACCAGTCCTACCTGCAGCTCGTTCCGGGCGTTCAGGACAGCCTGGGCGATACCGACAACCCGGCGTCGCGTTCCGGCATCAACTACCGTGACCGTGACGACGCCGAAGTCGGTGACGTCGGGTTCTCGACCGACAACCTGTACTACTTCGACGGCATCAACGTGACGGACCGCATGCTCGGCATGAACGGAGCCGATCTCAACACGGAGATCATCCAGGAGCAGAGTGTGCTGACCGGCGCGATCCCGGCGGAGTTCGTCGGCGCGCCCGGCCTGATCTCCAACGTCGTCACCAAGAGCGGCGGTGACCAGTTCTCCGGATCGGTCAACTACTATCTGCAGAGCGACAGCTTCGTGGAAAGCAACAAGCACTTCGCGGACGAGTCGTTCTCGACGTTTGACGCCGCCGCCACCCTCGGCGGACCAATCGTCCGCGACAAGGCCTGGTTTTTTGCCAGCTTCCGGACGGTCGAGGAGGAGCGGGACGTCGCCGACGAGGACGGCCTGTTCCTCCGGACCGCCAAGCGTACGGCCGACTACGGCTTTGCCAAGCTCACCTGGGCGATCACCGGCAGCGATCTGTTCTCCGGCACCTACCTGACGGATCCTACCGATCAGGACGGCAGGTTCGAGGGAGATATTCCGAATCCCGCGGACTCGGTTCGGGATCGGGGTGGAGAGCGCTACAGCGTCGGATACAACCGCGTCTGGGGCTCCGCCACCCTTGAGCTGGCGGTGACCGACCACGATGGCGACCGCAACCAGTTCCCGAAGAATCAGGCGAACCTCAACCAGGTCTCGTTCGCCCCCGGCGTGGTCCCCACGTCTGCGGAAGAGACGCTGGGTGGATCCGGCGTCAACATCGTCGAAAACCGTGCTACCGAATCGTGGCGCACTTCGCTCGAATATCTCTTCGGCAGCAGCTGGGGCGACCACAGCCTGAAGCTCGGCGTGGTGAGCACCGACAGCACCCTGCTCGAGGACGAGAGAACGTCCGGCGACCCGCCGGCGACCTTCATCTCTATCTCGAGCGGCTCGCCGGTTGTGCTCTGCGCCATCTTAGGGAGTTGCGGCATCCCGGGAGAGCAGTCCTGGTCGCGTGTCGACTTCGGCGCCTCGACCGACGAGACGCAGGGTTTCCGCGAGAATCTCTCGGCGTCGCAGACGTCGACGCTGCTCGGTCTCTGGGATGACAACGGCAACGGGTTCCTGGACGATATCGAGATCCGGAACAACATGAGCTTCGCCAGCACCGCCGGCAATCCACACGGCCTGATCAACTACACCCGCGATCTGCAGGTGCAGTCCGGTCTCAACCAAAAGGGGTCGGAGTCGCTGCACTACTACATCCAGGATGCCTGGCAGTGGAACAAGTGGAGCATCAACGCGGGACTGCGGGCCGAGGACACGACGTTCATCGCCTCGACCGGCGAGGATATCGGCACCTTCGACACGGAGATCGCTCCGCGCCTGAGCATCGCCTACGACCTCAAGGGCGACGGACGCAGCAGCATCGGCCTGTTCTACGGTGAGTACTACGACGCCTTCCGCGACACAGCGATCGATTTCGCCGGCACCCTCACCGGTCGCGAGATCGAGGAGCAGGTGTTCGTCGACGCTCTCGGCGAGTGGGTCAACTTCCGCTTCCGAGGCGGCGCGACGAATGTTGACGGCGCCTTCGCACCGCAGATCGCGACCCCGGTGACCCAGGAGATCCAGCTTCAGTACAAGCAGGACCTCGGCCGCAACATGATGTTCGAGGTCAACCTCATCGACCGTGAGACGTCGGACATCGGCGAGGATTACGGCTCGATCTACTTCAACGCGACGCAGTACGCGGGCAATGCCGACATCAACGACCCGGGCTCGTTTTTCCTGGGGCCGGAGTACTTCGGATTCGCCAACTTCGCCGAGATCCCCACGAACTTCAACTTCCTCCTCGGCAGTTTGCCTCCGGAAGCCCTCCGCGACTGGCAGGGCTTGGAGCTGGTCTTCCGCAAGCGCTACAGCGACAATTGGCAGCTCATCGCCTCGTACAACTACGCCGACGCCGACGGCAACTCCAACTCCGACGGCGCATTCGACGGCGCTGGCGACGTGATGTTCCTCGACCCGCGGGCGCCCAATCGCACCGGCGTGCAGCCCGGCCTGGTGGAGAACCTGTTCAAGGTCCACGGTTCCTACAACTGGGACAATGGATTCCAGGTCGGCGGCAGCTACCGGTGGAACTCCGGCATCATCCTCAACCGCAACCAGGGCATCTCCTTCGGGCGCAGCCTTCCGGATCGGACCGAGACGCCCTTCGCGTCCAACGGTTGGCCCGGCGGCGGCTTCGATGACAATTGGATCGCCCCCGACGCCATCGGTTTCATCGACGGCAGCTCCTATGGCGTGCTCGATATCCGCGGGTCGTACGTCTGGGGGATCGGCGATCGCATCGACGTGGACTTCTTCCTCGACGTCTTCAACGTTCTCGACGACCAGCAGCTCATCCGGGTCCAGGACCTGGTGAGTGGCGGCGATGGCTTCGACTTCCTCGAAGGGAGGGACTTCGTCGAGCCGCGGCGCTACTTCGTGGGCGCACGACTACGCTTCTAGCGGTCATGGCGTAGCCTGAATTCGGCCTCCGGCGAGGTCGAAGCGAAAGAGCCCTCCCGCGCGGAGGGCTCTTTTTTTGTCGGCTCCCTCAGAACCGGGAGAGCTCCGAGACGTCGAGGCGCACGGCGGAGTACACGTCTTTGAAGTTGTCGCGGACCCCGATGGCGACTTGCCGATCGCCCCGCCGCAGGACGAGCGGTAGGGGGTAGTGGGCCGAGTCGGCTCTCGCCTCTTCCATCTTGTCGTCGGGAATGTCGAGTAGGAAGGGGATCTTCTGCACCTGGCCGGGGTTGCCGTCCGCGCCCCGGGTGCTGACGTAGATGGTGAGCGAGGCGGCCTGGACACCTCCCTTGGGGAGGAACTCGATCTCCCGGATCGGGATCTCGATGTTGATCGGCAGGACCGCGTTGCCGTCGTCGCGCGGGGTCGCGAAGCCGGGAGTGGCGCGGATCGCGAGCGGGTTGTCGACCGTCTGGTACATCAAGGCGGCGACGGTGGCGCTGGCCTCGCGCTCGTCGGGCTTGGGCAGGTTGACCTTCTCGCGGTGGCTGACCCGATAGCCTTTTCCCTTCACCTTGACCTTCAGGTCGTGATCCGAGCCCAGATCCCAGTCGGCGGGGGGCGTGAAGCCGAGGGAGTAGTAAGTCCTGAGACCGCCGACCAGGTTCACGAGCTGTTCCGCCAGGTTTCCGGACGAGAGCAGCAGACGGCCACCGGTCGCCTTCGAGGCGTACTCCAGCGGCTCCCGGTAGTTCTCGTCGATCAACGACACCGCCTCCGAGGTGGCTCCCTGCTCGGTGAGGACCGATCGGATCTCCGCGCCGTGACTGCCGTCCGCGTCGATGGAGTACAGAGTCACCCCCGCACGGTTGGCGGCGGTGGCCAGCTGCCGCATGGGCTGGGTGAGATCGTAACGGCCCACCGCCCGGCTGTAGTCCGTGTTGAAGTCTTGGTGCGGGAGCCCGCGCTCGGGGCCGGAGAAACGGTTGCGGAGCTCGACGTACATCCCTTCGCCGGGGCGAGTCGGGATGCCTTCCCCCAGGTAGATCAGGAGCTTGCGCCCGGGCACTCCGGCCAGCGTCGACACCACGGTTTCGATCTGGCGCAGCGACCTCAGGCCACGAGCATACTCCTCGGCCGCGTAGCTCTGAATCCGGGCGATCAGCTGTTGCTCGTCGGCCAGGGACGCCCGGGCCTGAAGGCCACCGCTGATGCCACGGGCGAGCTCGTTGAAGACCTGACGGCGCTGGATTTCGTTGACGTCGGTCTGGGTCGAAACCCGGGTCACGTCGTCGAGGATCCGGTGGACGGCCTGACGATCGAAAAGAAAATCGGAATAGAAGACGAGGCTCCCTTCCACGCCGACCACCGAGACCAGATCTTCCTTGCCGAGGCTGTCGACCGCCTGCCGGAGGGCGGCGAAGGCCCGCTTGCGGTTGTTGGCTCGCAGACGCGTGTGGTCGACGAGGATCACCACGTAGGAGCGTCGGGGATCAGCCTCGACCTCCTCCACCGAGCGGAAGGACGGATCCCGACCTTCGGGCACCGGAACGCCGGCCGCCGGGACGCCGGCCGCCGGGACGCCGGCCGCCGGGACGCCGGCCG
>CBDUYN010000138.1:0-27712 GCA_965371445.1 uncultured bacterium
GTGACGGGGGCGGCAGGGTCCTTTCATGACCCGAGGAGATCATGGGAGGGTGGCGTCGGCTCGGAGGAATTTCGACGGTTCGGGGGGAGAATGTAGCGAGAAGAAGGCAGGGGTGGCAGCGGTTCCGTCCGCTGTGCTAGACTGGCGGTCATGAGTCAGGAAGCGTTGATCGAAGAGGCCGGCTGACGGCTTTGCACGAGACGAACGAGGCCACCCCGAAATGCCATTTCGGCATTTCGAGGCAACCTTGTGGCTCCTGAAACAGGGTTCCTGACCGGCGGGATCCGGTCAGACTCCGCCGGAAGGCACACGCAACGCCGAGCGGTGGAGCAGCCAATAGGCGACCGCCGCCACGACGCCTCCCAACAGGGTCGCCAGAGACCATGTGAAGACCCCGACGAGCTCAAGCCTCCCGCGTTCAGCCTTCACCCTGAATCCGTCTCGCGCGACACCGATCGCCAACAGGACGTGGATGATTCCGGTCAGAATCCCGACACTCAAGGCGAACAGTGAGACAATGCCGGGATCGAACGGTAGATCGAGGTGGTACCAAGATGGCAAGGCTCCGGCTCCTTTCGGGATGCTTCTCAGCGTTGAGTGACAAGGAACACATCGACGGACTGGATGGTCCGGTTGTCCATCATCTTGACAAGGCCGGCGTAACGGAACAGGTTGCCGTGCCTATCGTGGCGCCGCGACTCCCGGTATGTGAGGTCGATCGCTTCGACGCCATGATCGGCCAGCGAGCCCATCTCGGATTCTTGAGACGTCCCGTCGTGGTTGGTGTCGACCCAGAGCTGAAGCTTCGAGAACACAGCGTCCGCTGCGGTGATCCAGCCGTCGTCGTCACCGCCGTTCTCGGCGAGGTCGTAGACCGCGAGCGCCGCGTAGCCGTTGGGCTCCTCTGAGGCCGGTTGGACCGTGTAGTTGCCGAACATCTCCCTGCTGTTGTCGATGGTGCCATTGCCGTTTCGGTCGAGAACGAGAAACGCGTCGCCGCTCCCGGAAGCGGTCCAGGCGACCTGCTCGAAGCTGTCGTCGTCATTGACGTCGAAAGACACCGAATCGTCAAGGCCCGTCAAGCGGAAACCGCCCTGGTCCAGGTCGAACAAGACCGGGCTGCTGTCCGGTTCCAATTCGCATTCACGGCACGAATGCGATACCTCAAAGGCGATCGGGGTCGAGGCGGAGCTCCACGAGTAGGAGAAAGAGGCCGACAGCCCCCGTCCTGAAACGCCGACACCCGCGGTGGGCGTTCCACAGAGGCAGGCAAAGCAGGACTTCCATGAACAGGCGATGGCAGATTTGCAACCAGCCGGGGGTTGGCCAACCTGTGCAAAACCGAAACTGACGTTGAAGCCCGGTGAGCTCAGTCGGTGGCACTGGTTGGTGTCTCCGGCCTCCTGGCAGTCCGTGAAGTACGGGTTCGGATTACACTCCTGTGTGCAATTCGGCTGGCACGGGCAGTCGAAACGTGTGGACATGTAGGGCCCGTGCGCGCCGTTGATGTGCCCTCCCGTACCGAAGAGCCACTTGTGCGTAGTCCGGCCACCGAAGTCGTCGTCCTGGCATGCAGGAAAGATCTTGTACTGAATAGCTTGCTTCTGCATGTAACGAGACGCTGCGGCGGAACGCTGCGCGTCGATTTCATCTTTTGATTTCGCAGCTTCCAACGGATCGCCGTAGCTCTCGGAAACCCCCTGAACGATGTGGCCGAGAACGTGAAATTCCAGGTTCGGAGCTTTCTCAGGGGACTTGTCGCACCACAGATACAGGGCGCGGTAGATCCGGGTACGGTCCTGGAACCAAGCCTCGACGGTGAAGGAGGTCATGGCGGTGACTTCGCGGAGCGATTCATCGTGTTCCGCGGCCTCCACCAGCACCTCGCCGAGCTTCATCGCCGCCACCTGCTGTCCCTCAGAAGACAGCAGGTAGTCATCGAGCTGCCCCCACCTCGGAACGTAGCGGACACCTAACCTCTCGCCCCGGTGATCCTCGTAGAACTCTCGGGCAACGTCGATGACGTCGCCACCGGGCGGCGTCACCATGTCCACCCAGTAGACCGTGTTGAAATCTTCCGCGCCCAGGGTCGTGAAGTCGCTCAGCTGGAAGAGCACCGGACTCCCCGCAGCCTGGGTGAACTTCGACAGCCGATCATACCGTCTTCGACGATCTCGATCAGCGTCGCGGGGTCTCTGAGGTTGTTGGCCGGTTGGGGCACGCCTTCCCGAACCAGCGGTTGCGCCCAGGCGCTCGCTGCCCAGACCATGCACGTCAAAGCGGCCGCTAGCGTCCTGGCCGCGGGGTAAGGCATTCTCGATTTCCGGGTATCCTGTCTCATGTCAGGGTCTCCTACGGTTTTGTTCCTACGTTGTTCATTCGGGTTGTGCTTCAGATGGCTCCCGCGGATGTTCATTCATTCCTCCAATGGTTCGTCCTTTGGCCGTAGCCAGGTTCCGCAGTGGAACTCCTGACAAGGACAGCCCTCCCTGCCAGAAGGCCGATCGCCATCTCGGCTTTCAGGCTATCCCCGGAGTTCTCCGACACGATGTCGGGCACAGCGAGAGTCACTGTGGGTAAGCTTAGAGGTTAAGAATCGCATCTGTCAAGCTTTTTCTCGCAAAAATGTCCTACCCGGCCATCCCGAGGAGCTTCCGGTACGTAATTGCCTCCCTTACTGCGGTCCCGAAGCCCCGGAATTGGGCCTCAGGCCCCCACGACGAGGACGACACCTGGTACCGCGCCCTCCTCGACGAGATCGCCACCGCCGAGTGCAACGCCGCTACTTCGAGTGTGAGCCGGCACCTTGCACGGCGTTTCGGCGTCAACTTCGAGTGTGAGCTGGAGACTTGGGGGGGTGGCCCGCAAATCAGCGCTCGATCACGATGACGTTCGCGCGCTCGTCGAAGCGCCGCCGGATCCGCGACACGACCGCCCGGCGCACGACCCGCCGGCCGGCCGGGGCGAGGAGAAAAAAGCCCAGGAGGTCGGTCAAGAGCCCCGGGGTCAGGAGCACCGCCCCGGCGATGAAGATCAGCAAGCCGTCGAGCAACGCCTCGGTCGGCATCTGGCCGGCCTCCATCTCGCGGCGTACACGTGCGAAAGTCCGCGTCCCCTGGCTCTTGGCAAGCGCCGCGCCGAGAAACCCGGTGACGACGACGAGCGCGATCGTCGCCGCAAGGCCGAGGTAGCGGCCCATCATCAGCAGGAGGTAGAGCTCGATCAGCGGGACGAGGGTGAAAGCGAGCAGCAACCGGAGGAACATGGCGTCAGTCGCAGCCTTCCCGCGACTCCTTGACTATCCGGTCGACGACCGCTTTCAGGTCGCCGGTCTCGCGGTAGGTCGCAAGCTGCCGGTCAGCGCTCGTGCCGCCGGCGAGGATCTCCTCGAGGTAGGCGACCTCGTGGCGCACGCCAAGCTCGTCGACGACGTCGTCGACGAGCTCCTGGAGCTCGCCGATGAGCTCGCGCACCGGCACCTCGCGGCGCTTCCCAAAGTCGATGAGCTTGCCGTCAAGCCCGTAGCGCACGGCCCGCCACTTGTTCTCGGTGATGAGATGGTGACGGTAGACGCGCCAGGAACGGTTCTCAAAGCGCAGCTTGATGAGCTTCGCCACCAGCGCCTGGAGCACCGCCGTCAGACAGATCACCTCGTCGACGCGGGTACAGACGTCGGCGATCCGGAACTCCACCGTCGGGAACTTCGGGTGCGGACGGATGTCCCACCAGATCTTCGTGGGCTCGTCGATGCAGCCGGTCTTCATCAGCGTGGAGATGAATTTCTCGTAGTCGTTCCAGGAGCGAAATATCGGCGGGATGCCGCTTCTCGGCATGTTGCCAAAAACGATCGACCGGTAGGACTTCAAACCCGTGTCGCGTCCGACCCAGAAGGGGGAGCTCGTCGAGAGCGCCAGGAGATGCGGCATGAAGTAGCGCGCCTGGTTCAGGACGTCGATCCTGAGCTCCGGGTTCTCGATGCCGACGTGGACGTGCATGCCGCTGATCAGGAGCCGGCGGCCGACGTCGCGCAGGTCGCTCTCGAGCTTGTGGTAGCGGTGCGAGTCGGTGACCGGTTGATCCATCCACCGGGACATCGGATGGGTGCTGGCCGCCATCAGGCACAGGCCGCGCTTGGCGGCCAGGTCGATCACGGCGCGGCGCAGCCGGACCACCTCGACGCGGGCTTCCGCGACGTCGTTGCAGACCCGGGTCCCGACCTCGACCTGGGAGCGCATCATCTCCGGCTTGATCTGGCCCGGCAGGAGCTTTTCGCCCTCCTCGACGACCTCGTCGCCCTCGGGCGCCAGCTCGCGGGTCTCCGGATCGACCAGGAGGTACTCCTCTTCGATGCCGAGCGTCAGCTTGGGGAGCTCCATGCGTCCGTCCTCGTTTCGTTCACGGCCGGGGGTTGCCAGCCTAGGAAAGCTTAGCACGTCCCCGAGAAGGTCGCGGCTTGACGTAGGATGACAAACTCTCCGGGTGGGCGACGGCTTCGACCAGCGCGCCCGCCACCTGCCGGACGGGCATCATGCTCCGGCAAACGACCGCGAAGGAGAGCCTGATGATTCGTCCAAGCCTCTGCATCCTGTCTCTTGCGTGCCTGGCCCAGGCCGCTGCCGGTCAGGACCTCTTCCTGACCGGGGGGCGCCTCGTCGATCCCGCGACTCAGACGGTCGAGCGCGCCAACCTCCTGATCGAGGGAGGCCGGATCGCCGGTCGCCCGGCGAAGGCCCCCGAAGGCTTTGCCGGAGAGACCCTCGACGTCACCGGCAAGTGGATCCTCCCCGGCCTCCACGATCTCCACACCCATTCCTACGGCAACCAGGCGCCGGGAAGGAAGATGGAATTCCTGGGCACTCCGGGGACGGGGCGCCGGATGCTCTATGCCGGGGTGACGGGCTTCTTGGACCTCTTCAACATGGAAGACCTGATCTTCGGCCTGCGCGCGAGCCAGCGCCGCGGTGAGCTCGCCGGGGCCGACATCTTCGCCTCTGGCCCGTGCCTGACGGCGACCCACGGCCACTGCACCGAGTACGGCGTCCCGACGCGGGTCATCGACACACCCGACGACGCCCGGCGCCAGATCACCGAGCTCGCCGCGAAGAGGCCCGACGTCGTCAAGATCGTCTACCACCACACGCCCGGGGCCATGCCGTCGATCGACCTCGAGACCTTGACGGCCGCGGTCGCGGTCGCCGCCGAGCACGGCTTGAAGACGGTGATCCACGTCAGCAGCTGGCAGGACGCCCGCGACGCCTCGGCGACGGCGACGAGGCGAGCCTCGTGGTGCTCGACGCGTCGCCGATCGAGGACATCCGCAACAGCCGTAAAATCCACCGCGTGATCCACCACGGGGTGGTGATCGACCGGGAAGCTCTGCTGCAAAGCCCGGCGGCCGCGTCGCCTTCGGGATCTTGACACCGCTACGGGCCGCCCACGGACGTCGACCAGGACGACAGGTCGCCCGACTCGAAACCGTCCGAGAATATGGGGTCCTCGTGCGGCGATTGCGAGAAAAAGGTGCGGACGTTGGCGTTCATCTTGTTGTAGACGAGGTTGAGCTGACCGTCCATGTCGGTGTCGACCAGGAAGCTGAAGTCCACCCGGTCCGTTCCCTCGTTGTCGTCGATTCCGTCGCCCGCCGGCGGTGCCAGGTTGTCCACGTCGGACTGTTTATAGTCGGACTGGTGCATCACGAAAGGGACGCCGAGGATGCTACCCGCCCCCACCACCTCGACCGTATGGCCGCCGCCGTCCACGTAGCCGAACTCGAGCTCCACGTCTTCGCCGTCGCAGATTTCCTGGATAAGCCGCTCGGCGGTCACCGTCGAGCCCAGGCCTGTCGAGGTGACTGTTATCTCCATGTCATCGGGCCCCATTACTGTCTCGGAGACAGGACCGCCGCCGAATAAGCCCATGTGCTTGACGTCGAGATCGTCGGCGAGCCCGTTCTTGCCGATGTAACGAAGCTTTCCCCGTAGGCCGTTCTCGATCAAGGTGGGGTCGCCGTCTTCGCGACTTCTGAAGGTCCGCTGCATCTCGATGTCGAGTTGGCCGACGAGAGTACCGTCGTCGGCGGCGCCGTCCCCGTTGGCGTCGGTGCCGAGGCCCAGACCAATGGTGTGGGGCACGTCGATGCCGTAGGTGTTCTCAAGCCACTGGAGGCTGGTGGCAACGGCCGCCGGCATGCACTGGTTGTGAGCCGCCTGGATGTTCGGGTGGTTGGGCTGGAACTTGACCTCAATGATGCCGCTGAGCTCGAAGGTCACAGTGGCCGGAGGATCCGGCCGAGAGACGAGCTCGACCTGCCCTTCTACCCCTTCGGCGTTGAACTCGACCTCCCCAACGGCGAAAGTCCTGAGAGCGCCTCCCACGAAGTCCGTCGTCGGGTTGGGCGAGTAGTCGACGTAGAGGTCGATCTCTGTCACGTCGTCGATCCCAGGGACCGTTCCCAGATCAAAATGGGCCGTGAGCTTGGGGTACGGGAAGTCGGGGAAGATCGGGAGGTTCTGCACCGACCATCCGAGGGTGGTCTCGACGTTGATGAAGCCCGCCGTCAGGCCGGTGGCAGAACGCAGCAGCTCGACGTCGACGAGAATCTCGCCGGTGTCGGAGTCGGGCAAGGGTGCCAGCTCGAACGTGAAGTCGACCTGATTGAAGGAGATGCCTTCTCCAGGTAACACCTCGGCGGTGAAGCCCGCCTGCGGCAGGAATCCCCCAAGGACGAACAAAAGGGCTGCCAGGGTCCGAGGTTTTGCGAATCGATTCATTTTGAAATTCTCCTTGCGTTGACTCCCCATCTCTCTCCCACCTTGCGAGAGTCAGGACTGATCCTCGCTTTGAGCTCGCTGGAACGAGCGAACGAATCGGCCAAAGCTGACGAGGCTTTCATCGGTTGTCGTTTCCTCGTATTGTTAGCTGCAAAGCAGTGCCGGACGGTTTATCCGACATCGACTATTTTCCATCGCGAAGGTCGCCGAGCCTCGAATCGTCGTGCTTCGCGCCGCCCCCGCAACGGGCCTCAAGGCCCGTGCTATAGACGAAAAAGCCGGCTCAAGCCGGCTCAGAAGTACATGCTCGTCGGTCCGAGGTAGAAACCTCGCTAGTCTTCTTTCAACACCTGCAGGATCGGCGTGATGGTCGCGTGCCTACCGTTGACCGTAACGGCGAGGTACATCGGATGGAGGCCCTCGAAGGGATTGCCGGCGAGGACGACCTGTTGGCGCCGATCATCGTTCTCCAGGGGACAGAGGAGGTCGGGGTCGCCGAGTCGGAACGGTTCTATGGGGAGCCTGTAGGCCACACTGCCGGCCACCAGAGTGAAGTCGTCAATCTCGGTCGGCATCCCCTCGATTCGAAAGCAGGGATCGAACTCGAGAACGAGTGTCCCCGGGCTGCCCTCGGTGTAACGGCAGTCGGGATTGTGGTTCGATCCGGGCTGAGGGCCCAGCCAGGGCTGTGCGGCGATATCGAACGGCCATCGCTGGGGGCAGAGGTTCTTGTCCTGGGAGGGCTTCTCTTTGTAGGCGAGGACCTGGGGCTCGCAATCCAGGACGTTCTCGAACGTGGAGAGCGCGTTGAGCTTAACGGTGTTTATCAGCGAAGCTCGGATGGGTAAATCGGACGGCTTTCCTGCCAACGGAAACGTAGGAGATTTGACGAAGATCCGCCTTGCCGTAGTAGGGAGAGGACAGTTGTGCTTCGGTTCCCAACAGAAGTCGACGAGTTGCTCTGCCGGATGACCTGCTGCATATTCTGCGGCGCCCTTCCACAGCTCATCCATCACGTCGAAGGAGCCCAGGTCAGCTGTTTTGTCCCACTGGACGGCGGCGGCGGCGGAGACGACCAGAGTGGCGACCGAAGTTCCCGTCAACGTCCTCAGCACAGGCGGCGAAGATTCTTCGTCCAGGGGGGCTGCATGGTCTCCAAACGCCACCAGCCGAGGTGTGGCCTGGGGTTTCGCGTTGGACAAGATCAGGCCGCCTTCCTGGACGCCGCCCACGGCGAAAAGGAGCGGCTTGTAGGTCGTGTTGAAGGCATAGGAGCGTGGCTCTTCACCCAGCAGGGCTTGGCACTGCTCGTCAGTCGGAGCTGGAAGCTGCTCCCAGGCGGCGGGCAAAATGGGTTTTTCGAGAGACGGAGGACCGGCGCGCCGATTACCGGCCGCAGCTACCACCAAAGCTCCATGGCAGACCACTGCCGCGATCGGATCGCGAACCACGGCGACGTCTGTGCCGTAGATCCCTTCCCAGCCGACAGAAAGATTCAGAATCAACTTTGGCCTTCCCGGTTCCGGAATCGCCAACCAGTCAGCCAACGCTCGCCAGATCGCGTCTCCGAACTCGCTCCAGTAACCAAAGAGCCCCCCGGTCTTCGGATTATTCTCTATCTTCAACAACACTTCATTCGGCGTCGGGCCTTTTGGCTGGACTCTATAGGTCCGCATGAGCGCCCGCCGGGACGTGATCTCGGCGGCGCCACCCAGGAGATCCGTCGCCAGGTTGGCCAGGACCCAACCGTGAGGCGAGCACTCAAGGTCCCCTTCCTTGGTCTGGGGCGGACAGGCCTCGTTCTCCGGTTTCGTGCTGTCCTGGACGGAATCTACGATCACCAAACGCACCGGCTCGGACAAGAGCTGTTTCGAGGACGCTCCGGCCTCCTGGAGGAAGCGGTTCTGCAGAGCGTCTCCCAGGCCCTGCGGTGGGAATAGGGTCTCGGCGGCCGGCCCGACCACTCGACAGTCCCGGTCGATCCTCGTGAAGTAGTCCTGACCGATCTTCTCGAAGTCGTCCCGACCGATTCTCTCGTAGGGTTCCCGATCGCTCGACTTGAGCGGGTCGTAATACACCCTTCCCTTTTTGTCGATGACTGCCAGTCTTTCTCTCGGGTCTTGCCCCACGAAGAGGCAATATCGTTGAAGCCCGAGTGGCACTTTTGTTCGAGACGAGAGGAAAAGCGGTTGCCAGGGGTCGGGACATCTCCTGGTCTCCTCAGACGTAGCTTCCCCGTCACCACGGCGCTCGGTGCTCCCTCCGCCATCGGAGGTCGTGTCGCCTTCAAGTTTCTTTTCGTTGAGAACCCCGATCCACCTGTCCCCCGCACAAGCCGCGGAGAGATCCACCTCCGCGGCAAGCGGCGGCGGAGTCTCCGGGCAGCACACTTTCCACACCAGAACGAGGGAGACGATCAGGATCAGCGTCGCGACCCACGGCCACCAGCTGCCGAGCTTCGGATTCTTTTCGTCAGCACGCATCATTTCCTCCTTTACTAGCGACTTAGCTGCCAGGTCGCGCGAGACGGTTTAGCGCTTGAGGACCCGAAATTTCCGCCAATCGGATTCCGGAGCCTGGTCTCGACGTTCCAACTGCGCCTTTCGAAGTGCGGCGGCGAGCGTCGTCGACGCGTCCCAGTGGCGATAAAGGGCCGCGCTCAAAGCGGCGGCGTCCGCGTCCGAGACTTTCTCGGTGACGGCCACCACGCTCTCCGCGCCAGCGACCAGGAACGCCTGGGCGAGGCCGATGCTGGGCAGCGGCGCCGTCCGGTCGTCGCGGCCGGTTTCGCAGCCGGAAAGCACCACCCAGCGGGGGACACGAGGCGAAGCCAGGATGTCGTCGACGCTCAGGCGTCCGCCGCCGGCCAGCTTCACGTGGCTGTCCCAGCCCCGGCTGTCCTCGTCGAAGTCGGCGTGACTGGCTAGGTGGAGCAGAGCGACGTCGCCCAGCCTGCGACGCACTCCCGGCGCGGACGCCTCGTCGCCCGCGAGATACTCGACCTGCCAGGCGCCGGACCGGGATTCGAGGGCGTTCCGGACCTCCCTGCCTTCGGCCAGCGCCTCGAGCAGCCCGGGACCGGCGACGACCAATGCTTCGCGGGAAGTTGGCGGGGCTTCCATGGGAAGAGCGGGAAGGTCCAGACGGTAGACGACAGGCGCGTGGTCCAGCAGGAGGCCGCCGGCAAAAGGCAAGGCGTGGAAATCGACGGCGCGCAAAGAGCCGTAGGGAATCACCTGCACCTCCTCCGCTCCCCGGATCTTCTCGGCGAAAGGCTCGAGGAGCAGGGAGGAGAACTCTTCCTCCGGAGGGTTTTCCGCGGCCGCCTCGACGCGGAGAGCGGTCACGCCCTCCTCGTCGGCTGCGAAGGCGGCCCAACCCAGAGGCAGGGGATGGTAGGCGAGAAGCACCGTTTTCCGAGCGGGGGGCGCCAGCTCTCGGCTGTCCGGCGTGGGGTCTTCCGCGGCAGTGGCGAGCCGGTCGAGCAGCCCGCGCAGCTCCCGGTGCTGCTGTTCGATTTCCTCCATGAGGCGTTCTTCTTCGTCACCGGGCAAACCCTTCCAGATCCTTGCCGCGAGCTCCTCGATCTCGTTCCGCGTGTCCCGGTAGGAGTCGACAGCTCGCTCCCATCGATCCCGGTCGGCCCCCAGGTCGGCGATGCGCGCGCTCACGCGCAGCCGGCGCAGGGCTCGGGCCGCGGCGCGCCGCGTGACGTCCAGCGCCTCGCCTTCACGGCCCGCCCGCAGCAGGAGGTCGAGGTAGAATCGTGTCGCGTTCTCACGTTGGCCGATGAACCTCTCGCGGCCCGCATGCATCGGGACCAACAAGCTCTCCCGATCGAGCAGGCTTTCGGCCCCGGCACAGGCTTCGAGAGCGTCGCCGGTGCGTCCCAGACCCGCGAGGGCCGCCGCGCGTCCGAAGGCCGCGCGCCAGGCCGCTTCGGGCGAGGAGCTGAGCTCGGCCCGTCGCCGGAGGTCGTCGTAGAGGTCGAGGGCCCGTTCCGCCTTGCCTTCGGCCAGAGAGATACGGGCCTCGACGTCGAGCTGCCACAGCGCCAGGCGCGGAAACGCTTCCGGATCGACCTTTGCCCGCTCCAAGTGACGGCGGGCCTCCTCCGGCTCCCGCGCATGGAGCGCCGCCAGAGCGCGGTTGAGGCGCAAGTTGGGCAAGTCCTCCGGGGAGACGCAGGTCCCCTCGCCCCGCGCCTCCTCCTCCAGGAAGATTCGCTCCGCTTCGTCCAGCAGAGCCGCGGGATCGGGGCCGTCCACCGGGCGTCCGGCTTCGAGAGAGAGCAGCCCGGTCCAAGCCCGGTTCATCTGGAAACGGGCGCAGTCGCAAGCTTCAAACACCGAAGCCCCGCCTCCGTCTCTGCACAAATCTGCGATTCGCGGCTGCCTCCTGGAGTAGAGAGCGGCGGCGGCGTCTACCAGGCCCACGGTGTGCAGCTGCCGCGCCAGGATGTCCTCGGCGAAGGTTTGCTTGCGGATCAAGCCGGCCCGTTCCGCCTCGCGGGCGGCCCGGGTCATCCAGGCCAGGGCGGCGCGGTAGTCGCCCGTCTCCTCGCCGAGAAGACCGCGGACGTAGGCCACGGAATTGCGCGACTCGGCGGATCCGGCGGTGGCGTCGACAGGCAGGGAGTCGAGCAGCTCGCGAGCTTCTGAGAAGCGTTTCTCCTGGATGAGGTAGAAGGTGAAACCGGCGGCGTCCCGGATCTGGTCGAAGAGGCGGCCCGTCCTCCGGTGCAAACCGATAGCTTGGCGGTAGTACTTGTCGCCGAGCTCTGCGCCGCCGATGCGGCGCTCGATCCGGGCCAGGAGGCTCAGGGCGGCACCGGCGTCGACGGCATCCGGCCCGGAGAGCCGCGGCTCCAGCAGACGGCGGGCTCCCTCCCAATCTTCGCTGTCATAGCGTTCTTTGGCGGCCACCAGCCACTCCGGCGGCGGAGCGTGCTCAAGCTCGAGGACCCAGATCGACCGTGTCTCTTCCTGACGGACCTCCACGACCAGCTCTGTCGTCCACCTTCCCACCTCGATCTCGTAGCGGAAACCGCCTTGGACCTGGGTCGCGGGATAGGGCTTCCTCCAGTGTCCGGCTTCGATCCGGATTTCCTCTTCTCGGTGATGCCTCACCCACAGAGTCAACCGGCGATCGTGGCGCAGATGACAGATCGGTCCGACCACGATCGTCCGGCATCCGGCGTACTCGATCCGGGGGCCGTCGTCGTCTGCTGTCCAGGCGCTGCTCGGGGGCCGGTCCGCGCTCTCTTCGACCCGGATCTTCCGTTGGAAAGCGATCCATCTGCTGCCTCGCGACATGTCGCTCGTGGCGAGGTCTCTTGCAAGGCGGCGCCGTGATGGAAGCGCGCCGGGCCGCGCCACGACGCTCACCAGGTGGCTCTCGCCGACCGGCAGCCGGAGATCCGTGTCCAGGATCCCATCCAAGGAGACCACGCCGTCGTGGCGGACTTCCAGTGTCGAGGCGCTCAAGGCGTGCAACTCGGCGCCCCGGCGCACGTAGGCGCGGGCCGTGATCGGGTCGTCGGCCTCGGTATCCGGTTGCATCCTGAGACTAAGCCGGTGGCCGATCGCGAAGAGCGGAGCCTCCTCCGCCGTGACAGCTTCCACGGCACGGATCCGGGTGGACTCTCCGCTCAGACGCGGGGGACCGTATTCGGGCAACGGGGTGCCGCGCGGCCAGACGAAGAGGAGCACGACCGCCGCGACCGCGGCCGCCGCGGCGATCCAGCGGCGACGCCGCGCGGCTCGATAGGGCGCGATCGGCACGACCTTCGAGCGGGGAGCCACGGCGGCATCGGCGGTGAACGCGTCAAGCTCGAGGAGGAGCCTGGCGCACTCCGGGCAGAGCACCAGGTGATCCTGAAGGCGTTTCGCCTCCTCTTCCTCGAGCTCGTCGGCGTGATAGGCCACGAGCTCATCCGGGCCGGGATGAGGCCCCAGGCCGCGGCGTTTCTCCTCGACCACCGCTGCCAGGACCGACCGCCAATCAAGCCGCTTCTCAGACACGTTGCTCCCTCGGCCTCAGATCGGTCTGGTGTTCGTCGTCAAGCTCGAAAAGGCTTCCGAGCTTGGCCTTCAGCTTGGCTCGGGCATGGCTGAGATGAGCTTTCACCGTGCCCTGCGCGATTCTCAAGATCACCGCGATCTCCTGTGTTTTCAATCCCTGGTAGTAGTACAAGAGCACGCATTTGAGCTCCTTCTCGGGAAGCTCGTCGATCGCCCTCCGTACCCTTTGGCGGACCTCCTGGTCGAGCAGCCGGTCGAGCTGCCGGGGCGGCCGGGCGGTCCGTTCCCGTACCTCGTCGATCTCCTCCAGGGGCTGCGGGTTCTGGGGCCGCTTTCGGGCACGTTTGTAGCGCTCGTTCCTCAGCCAGGTCGTGCGGGCGATCTTCCAGATCCAGCCGACCCAGGATTCGAACAGGCGGTCACCGCCTTGAAAGGCCTCCACATCCTGAAAGATCCTTTGAAAGGTCTCCTGGTTTAGGTCCCGGCCCTCCTCGGCGCTGGCCCCCCAGCTGATGAGCTGACGCGTCAGCGGAGCGGAGAAGCGGCGGAAGAGGAAGTCGAAGCTGTCTTCGACCTGGATGCCGGCGCGGAGATTTCGCACCGCTTGCTCGATTCGTTGCCGGTCGCCGCTTCCGGCGCCATCACCGGGCGCGGATTGTGTGGGACCTGTGGCCATGACTTCTTTGGCTCTCGGACATACCAAACCGGAGCTTTCGCCGCCCGAAGAGGTACGACGGCGGGGCTCCACCGAATCGACTACGGGTGTGTTGCGGTCCGTAGAGTATCAGAGTGAAGTCCCCGTGATAGCCTCAGGCCTGAGGAGACTCGTGACCGCGGACGGCGCCTGCTGCCGAGCCCGGTAGGCAGGCGGAGCCTGCCTACGACGGATACAGGAGGACCTCTTGCCGTGCTTCGCGGAAGGCGGCTTCGTCGTTGGCCCAGCGGGCGGTCCAGTCGTCCGGAGGGCTCCCTTCTTCGAGGAGGCGGCGGAATTCGTCGCTGCCGGTCAGGAGGTCGATCGTTGGGGTGTCGCCCACGAACTCGTAGGGCGCCACGCGCCATTCGAAATGTTTTCCGAGATGACGGTAGATCGCCGCCACCAGCTCGACGCCGGTCCGGTACGACGCAAAGCTTCCCGGGTCCGTCACCACGACCTCGACTCCGCCGCAGATCTCGCCCGAGAGCTTCTGGAACTGAGGACGGAAATACGTCGGCAGAAAGCTCACCCCGGGTAGCTGCCGATCCTCGAGCTCCTGGACGAGCTTCGGCGGATCGATCCCCGGCGTTCCGACCAGCTGGAACGGGCGCGTCGTGCCGCGTCCTTCCGAAAGCTCGGTGGCCTCGACGAGGCAGCCGCCTGGGAAGACGAGGACGGTTTGAAGCGTCGGTATGTTGGGCGAAGGGGCGATCCAGGGGAGGCCGGTCTCCTTCCAGCTCATGGCGCGCCGCCAGCCCTCCATCTCGATGACGCGGGGCCGCTCGTCCCATCCGCGCGCCTCGTAGAGGACGATCTCGCCGAGCGTCAGGCCGTGGCGTACCGGCATGTGAAAGGCGCCGACGAAGGATTCGAAACCTTTTTTCAAAGTGTTGCCCTCGACCACCACGCCGCCGAGCGGGTTGGGCCGGTCGAGGACCCAGACCTCGACCCCGGCGCCGAGCGCCACCTCGGCGGCCCAGACGGCCGTGGCGGCGTAGGTGTAGTAGCGGCTGCCGACGTCCTGGAGGTCGATGAGGAGGAGGTCGAGGCCGGCGAAGGCCTCGGGCCGTGGACGAAGGCTCGATTCGGTCTCGCCGTAAAGCGACAGGACCGGAGCGCCGGTCCAGGGGTCGGGCTGGTCGGCGCTGGCGATCATGTCCTGCTCGACGCCGTAGTAGCCGTGCTCGGGGCCGAAAAGCGCTGTGGGTGCGCCGGCGTCGGAGGCGGCGAGCGCCAGGTGGAGCGGACGGACGTCTCGGGTGACCGAAGCGCCGTGGGCGAGGAGGCCGTAGCGCCGTCCGGCGAGGACGGAAGGGTCGGCGAGGAGGCGGTCGCAGCCGGTACGGACTTTCATCAGGCTATGATACCCGGACGATGCCTCGGGACGACCTCGCTTTCACCACCTACGTCCGAGCGCTGCGCTCGGACGAGGAGCCTTCGTCCGCCGTCTTCGAGGCGATGTGGAAGAAGCTGCGCCGTCTGCTCGCCGCCGAGCTCCGGAGGCGAGCTCTGTGGAACGCTCCGCCGAGCTATCTCGGCGTCTACGGAGCGAGCGGGTGGACGGATCCGGAGGCTATTGAAGAGCTCCTCGTCGATAGCTACGAGGCGGTCTTCGTCGACCGCATGAGAAGCCTGGAGGCGCTCCTCGACGATGAAGGAGCTCAGATCGACGCCCTCTGTGTCCGCAATCTCCGCTACGTCCTCCACGAACGTCAAAAGAGGCACGACCCGCTGGGTCATCGCCTCTTCGGCGTGCTGCGGAGCGCCGTGCGCCGGGCTGTGGAGGCCGGAATGCTTCACGTCCTCGACGGCGATCCCAGGATCGGGACCGCGACGCTCCTGGGGTTCGCGACCTGGGCCGAACCAGCCGGGAACACAGACCTCGCCGAGCCGGTGGCGACGTGGCTCGAAGACGTGTTGCCGGATCTCGTGACGGCGCCGCCGTCGGGGCTGAAAGAGGTGGAAGAGGCGTTGTGCCGTCGGCTGCGGTGCCTGGCCGACTCGGGCGTCGAGACCTTTCGTTTCAAGGACGTCCTCGATCCGCTCCGAAGCGCCGTTCTCAAGTGGCGCGACGCGATCTGGCAGTCGGAGGCCGACGACGCCGACGGAGAGCTCGCGGCCCTCTCCGGGCGGCTGCGTCCCGACGGCTACGAGGAACGGCAGTTCTTCGACGCTGTCGTCGAATGCGTCTCGGCGGCTCTGCCGCGGACGGTCAAGACGAAAAAGAGCGGCGATCAGCTCGAGAGGTACTGGCAGTTCCTGCGCGGGCTCGTGGCCGAGGACCGCGCCGACGAGGTCCCCTCGCAACGGAAGATCGGCGAGCTCCTGGGGATTCAGCGGACCCGCATCCCGGAATTCCACGAGATCCTGGGACGCGAGCTCGAACGCTGCCGGAAGGCCTGCCGCCTCCCGGCTGAGAGAGGAGGTGCGGCGTGAGCGTACAAGATCGGCTGGAACGTCTTGCGGCACAGGCCCGCGAGGGGACCGTCCGGGGGCGGGAAGAGCGCCAAACACGGCGCGGGGCACCGGCGGCCGGTGACGTCTTTCGCTTCGCCGAGACCGCGCACCTCGGGGTGCTGTGGGCGCTCGTCGCTGTGGTTTCCCCCCCTCGTTCCCCCCAGGGGGACGTTGACGCCAAGTCCCGACGATTCCTGGCGGTCGCCGCCGACTTGAGCCCTCTCGTCGCGAGCTCCGACGTGGCGGTGCCGCCAGGCGGGGAGGGCGGTGCGCTGAGCCTGCGTTGCGGCGTCGAGGTGTGGCTCGACGAGGCGGACGTCGGCGGCGCGTCGTGGACCGGCTCGCTCGACGGCGGTGTCCTCGCGGAGGTGCGCCGCAAGCGGGCGGAGATCGCGTCGGGCGAGGTGACGGGAGGGCTTTTCGCCCGCGAGACCGACGTCGACGCGGAGTACCGCGACTGGATGGAGGACGGACCCGAGAAGGCGCGGGCCTTGATGTCGCGCCGGCGTCCGGGGAAGGTCCTCGGCTTCCGGCTTCGTGGCGGGGACCGGTTCCTGGGCGTTCCGGCGAGCCTTGCGGCATCGGTGTTGCTGGTGGTGTCGTTGGGGCTCTTGGCGGGAATCGTCTGGCAGGGACGGGAGCTGGGACGACGGGAGGCTCCGGCGCAGGTGAACCTGCCGATCGCGCACTTCGCCGCCGGACAGGTCCGCGACGCGGCGGTGACGCTCGTGGTTCCACGCTCGGCGGCGTCCTTTCTGCTGCTCGTCGAGACCGACGCAGCCTATGCGGCCTACCGGCTGGAGGTCCGCGGCAAGGACGACGACGTGGTGGTGTGGGCGAGCGAGGAGCTTCGGCCGGTGAGGGAGCGGGCGAGCCGTCTGGAGCCGATCGTGTTGAGCGTCCTCTTGCCGCGGCGGCTCTTTGCCGGCGGGGAGTTCCGGGTGCGTCTGGAGGGGTTGCGGGGCGGACGGTCGGAGGAGCTTCGCGAGGTGCTCTTGCGTCTTCAGGTGGAGTAGCCGCCCGGGCGCGCTCTACAACGGTTCCAAGTCGGCCGCCTCGGAGACGGCCAGGGAGCGGGCCGGCTCGGAAGCGCGCCACGTCTGGCCGTGGGTGTGGGAGCGGAGGGTAATCCGGTCCTCGACGAAGCACGAGGCGAGGCCCGAGGCGTGCCGGGTCAGGCTACGACCGGTTTCGGCAGAGGGTGTGAGAAGCATGTCGGGATCTTCTCGAGCTCGTCACGCAATGCCTGCTCCGCGTGCCACAGGTCGTAGCTTTGCTGCATGCGCAGCCAGAGCCCGGGGCCGTTGCCGCAGAACTTGCCGAGCCGGACAGCCATGGCCGGGGTGATCGCGTGCTCGCCGTTCATGATCCGGTGCAGGGTCTGGCGGCTGACCCGGAGCTGACGTGCTGTCTCGCTGACCGTGAGACCAAGCTCCGGCAGCACGTCCTCCCGCAGCAGTGCCCCTGGGTGGGTCGGCGGTCGATTCGGACGCTTTGTGAGCAGGATTTCTCTGGTCATCCGCGGTCTCCTGGAAGTGCTTTCAGTGATACTGCTCCAAATCGACGCGATACGCGTCGCCGTTTTCCCACTCAAACGTGACGCACCACGGGCCGTTCACGTGCAGGCTGTAGCGCTTCGGTTTACCGTGGAGGCCGTGGAAGTCGAATCCCGGTACGTTCAAGTCGGCAAGCACGACAGCCTGATCCAGAGCATCCAGCCGGATCAAGCAACGGGTCTGGAGCTCCGGCTGGACCTTTGAGCTCCGGCCGGTCACGAAAAGCGTCTTCAGCCCCTTGTGCCGGAAGCTCTGGATCATGCGGGTAGTGTAACACTATACGTTACAGATGTCCACGGACCGTGCCTACGTCTCGGCGCCGTCCGCCGGGCGGTGGAGGCCGGGACCGACGCAGCCTATGCGGCCTACCGGCTGGAGGTTCGCGGCAAGGACGACGACGTCGTGGTGTGGGCGAGCGAGGAGCTGCGGCCGTTGCGAGAGCGGACGAGCCGTCTGGAGCCGATCGTGTTGAGCGTCCTCTTGCCGCGGCGGCTCTTTGCCGGAGGGGAGTACCGGGTGCGTCTGTCGGGGTTGCGGGGCGGCGAGTCCGAGGAGCTTCGCGAGGCGGTCTTGCGTCTTCGGGTGGAGGAACCATGAAGATCCGATGGCGGACGTCCCGCCCGCCTCCCGGCAGCCCCAAAGGCGCTTCAAGAGCCTCGTGGAGGACCAGAAAGAGCCGACCGCGACCGATCTCGCGGCCGAAGAGCCCGCGAAAAAAGCGCCCCAGCCGCCCGCGGACGATTGTTGTCACTGACAACAATCGATCGCAGCACGTGCGGGAGATTGTTGTCACTGACGACAATCGATCGCAGCACGTGCGGGCGACCTTTGTCACTGACGACAATCGATCGCAGCACGTGCGGGAGATTGTCGTCACTGACAGCGATCGATCGCAGCACGTGCGGACGATTGTTGTCACTGACAACAATCGATCGCATGCCTTCAGGACGCGCTTGAGCGAGGTCTGAATCGAGGTTTGACCGACTTTGATGAGGTCTGCGCCAGGCACAACACCGTTGCCTTCACAGAGACTCCAGATCCGTTCAGACCTCTTGTAAGGCCGTGGCACGGACCTTCTCCGCGAGCGGGAAGGACTCTCCACCTCTTGGTTTCGGGCGGAAGTGCTGGGACCGCGGGCGTCCCGCCCGCCCCGCGGATCGAGTCCGCGTGGAGCAAGGCAGGCTTCCGGCCGGCCTTGCGACGACGCTCCGTGTCGTTTCGCTCGTCCGGACGTGCCTGAGTGGCCGCCGGAAGCCGATTCCATGAGGACTGGGGTTTCTGGCATCGATTTTGCTCTATTGAAGGTAGAGCTGTACTACCGGCTCGAGTAGGGCAGGCTCCGCCTGCCTCCCGACGACGCTCCGCGTCGTCGTCTGAAGTGGACCAGAATCCATGGACGAGAACCGCCCCACCTACCCCATGCAGACTCCCGGAGCCACGGAACGGTGATCACCCCCACGGTCGACCTGGAAATCCACGTGACGACGCAGGTCGTCGAGGGCCGGACACGTCTGAGCTACGAGCTCCATTCCGCCAAGCTCGGCTACAGAGGTCGCCGAATCCCCGGCCCGGAGATCAAGACACAGCCGGAAGATTATCAGGTGAGGCTCCTCGGCAAGATGGAAAGCCTGAACAAGCACATCGGGCCCGACGCCTCGCTGCTCGATTCCGCGGAGGTCGAGCAGGTTCTCGAGAGTCTGGGACGGGAGCTTTACAGGGAGCTTTTCTCGCCTGAGCTTTGCGAAGCCTATCGCGATTTTCGCGAAAATGTGAAGACGCTTCTGATCGTCTCCGACGAGCCCTGGATCCCATGGGAGTTGGTCAAACCCGAAGAGTCCCGCGAAGGCGAGGTCCTTTTCAACGACGAGTTCCTCTGCTGGCACTTCGAGCTGAGCCGATGGTTCCTTGCCGGCGACGCGCCGCCAGCGGAGATCGGTGTGACTCGCGCCGTTTGCATCGAAGCGGGAAATCCGCGAAACGTCAAACCTCTGAAGCATGCAAAGGCCGAGAGTCGGTTCGTCGTCAAATTGGCAAAGCGTAAGTCGGTGAAGCGCCACTCGCTTGCGGATGCCACTTTTGAGGACGCCAAGAGCGCTCTGGAGCGCGGCGGTAACGGATGGATTCATTTTGTAGGTCATGGGAAGCACCAACAGGACGATCCCTACGGCTCACAACTTCTCATGACCGATGGACGCTCGTTATGCCCGCGTGACGTCGATGCCGTCATGGAGTCACAGCTTCAGCAGGACCGCCCCTTGGTGTTCTTCAACAGTTGCCAGGTCGGCCAGCAGAGCTACGCCTTGACGGGACTCGGTGGCTGGGCGTCGACCCTGGCCAAGGCACGCTGCGGCGCTTTCGTCGCGCCGCAGTGGTCCGTTGACGACAAGTCGGCGTTCGCGTTTGCGAAGACCTTCTACCGCGCCCTTGCGGACGGCGAGACGATCGCCAAAGCGACGCGGATGGCGCGGGCGAGGGTCCGGGACGACTTTCCCGGTCTTCCCACCTGGTTGGCCTACTCTCTCTATGGTCACCCTGACGCCAAGCTCTCCTTCGGCAAGGTTCCACCTCCAACCCCCTCCTCGTTCTTGAAGGTGATGGCCGTCGTGGCCCTGGCCCTGGCCGTCGTCCTCGGCGTGGTCTGGCTCCGGGCGGGCTTGGGGGAAGATCCGGCGGACTGCATCTTGAGCGCGGAGGCTCAGCTCAGCTCCGGCGATCCTGATAAGACTCTGGAAATCGTGAGACGATGCCGCAGGCTCACCGACTCTCCCCGAGACGAAGCACGCCTTGCCTTGATCTCGGCCGACGCATATCACGCCTTGGAGGACTCGGAAAGAGCGCTCGAATCAGCTCGCGACGCGGCGGTGAGAGCCGAGGAGGCGTTGGATTTCTTCACCGTAGGCCGGGCTCGTTTCATGGAAGCGCTGATCTTGATCGAGCTCAAAGAGCTCGACGGCGCGGCCGAGAAGCTCGAGCAGACAAAGCTCGTCTTCGAGCAGCTCGACGACCCCTCCCGGGTTGCCGACACGGTCTTCCACTTGGGGCTCATCGCCCACCAACAAGGTCGGCTGAGCGAAGCCTGGGATTTCTACGAGGAGGCCGCGGGGTTCTACCAGGAGTTGGGTGAAGATCACCACCTCGCCACCGCCCTGAACCGGCTGGGCGAGCTTCTTTCCCTCACCGGCTCTCCGGAGGAGGCCCGTCAGCTCACGGAAGCCGCGCTGGCGATCCACGCCGAGACTGGACCGGAAGAGGTGCCCTACGACCGGTTACGGCTGGGCGAAGCGCTCGCCGCTCTCGACCGTGACGCCGAGGCCCGGTCGAACCTGGAGTCGGCTTGCGGGGGTCTCAAGGGACGGGGGGCGTCCTACGGTGAGGCCCTCTTGGCGCTGGCACGGCTCGAGCTCGGTCCGGAGAACTTCGGCGATGCCATTAGCCTGGCGAGCGAAGCTGCCAAGGAGCTCCTGGAGGTGAGAGAGACTGAGCTGGCGATCCTGGCGGAGACCGTCCAGGTCCGGGCTCTTCTGGCCTCCGGGTCGGATGGTTCGGAGGCTCGGGAGATCTACAACAGGATTCGGATGCACACCCCCTTCGACGGGCTGTCCCGCGCTCGACTGGAAGCTGAGCTGCTAGGGGTCCTCTGGGATGCCCAGGACGGGCAGTTGGAGGACACGGACTTCAAGCCGCTGCTCGACGCCGCCGAGTCGGCGGCGCAAGAAGGCTACCTGCAGGCCGTGGACGCAGCTCGGCGGGAGTTGGAGGGCCTGTCCAAGCCCGAAGTCGCGGCCCAGCTCGAGACGCTTCTCGAGACCGCACGCAGATCATGGACGCTGCGGCAGCGGCGAGTCTTGGCCCTTCAGCCCCTGTAGACCGCTTGGCCCTCCCGCGGCGGCGCTGCAACGGCGATGGGGTGTCCCGCACGGTTTCTGCGCTTCTAGGGTGGAGGCAGCTCGCACGGGGCCGCACCGCGATGAGGCCCAGTGCGAGCCGCCAAGAGATGCCTAGCTTATATTTGACATGTCAAATATAAGCTAGGGGAGCATTACTCCGTGCGAAGAGCTGCACCCCGAATCGTTGCCACAGACTCGTCAGGCCACGATCGCAACGTGACCGAGCACGGGCTCGTCGGGCTGGTGGACGGCCCGGAGGACGGTGTGGAGCGTCCGTCCGCGGACGGTGGAACGTCCAGGGCGGTTGGCTTAGGAGGTGGGAGAGCGATACGGGCGATCCGGGAGTGGCATGGGACTTGCAAGTCTTAGCAGGGACAGTCGGACATTCAACCCGGAGGATACCGACATGAAGACGAAGCAGTTATGGATCTTGGGGTTCTGGTGGTTTGGGATTCTGGGGTGGTGTGGGATGGTGGAGGGGCAGTGGAAAGAGACCGGATATCTCCGAGAATCACGACGAAATAGTACAGCAACGTTTCTCCCCTCGGGAAAGGTGCTTGTCGCCGGAGGTCACAACAGCAGAAGCTGGTTGTCGAGCGCCGAGCTTTACGATCCGAGCACCGGCACCTGGGAGAGCACAGGAAACCTCGCCACGCCACGGAAGGAACACACGGCGACGCTTCTCCCCTCGGGGAAGGTGCTCCTCACCGGAGGATCCAACGACGGCTATTTGTCGAGCGCCGAGCTTTACGATCCGAGCACCAGGACCTGGGAGAGCACAGGAAACCTCGCCACGCCACGGAGAGAGCACACGGCGACGCTTCTCCCCTCGGGAAAGGTGCTCGTCGCGGGGGGTTTCAACGGCGTCTATTTGTCGAGCGCCGAGCTTTACGATCCGAGCACCGGTACCTGGGAGAGCACCGGAAACCTCGCTACGCTACGCTATCTGCACACAGCGACGCTTCTCCCCTCGGGAAAGGTGCTCGTCGCGGCGGGCTTCAACGGCGGCGATTTGTCGAGCGCCGAGCTTTACGATCCGAGCACCGGGACCTGGGTGAGCAGCGGGAACCTCGCCACGCCACGAGGAGCTCACACCGCGTCGCTTCTGCCCTCGGGAAAGGTGCTGGTCGCCGGAGGTCACAACCTCAGCTATCTGTCGAGCGCCGAGCTTTACGATCCGAGCACCGGGACCTGGGTGAGCACCGGAAACCTCGCCACGCCACGAGGAATTCACACGGCGACGCTTCTTCTCTCAGGGAGGGTGCTCGTAGCCGGAGGGTACATCGCTTTGTCGAGCGCCGAGCTTTACCAGGTCTCCGCTCCACCGAGCTCTCGCTCCCCAATGATCCAATCGACGTCACAGGTGCTCCGCTTTGGTGACCTGTTCACAGTGACAGGGACCCGATTCCACGGTGACTCTGAAGCGAGCAGCGGCAACACCGGGAGCTCCGCCGTCAACTACCCCCTCCTCCATCTCCGCAGCCTCGACGGAACCATGCACTACTGGCTGACGCCCGATCCCCGACTCAATTTCTGGGACGACCCGATGACTCTCACCGTCAGCGAGTTCCCGCAGACCCTCAATCCCGGTCTTTACCTCCTCACGGTCATCGTCGCCGGAGTCCCGAGCGAGGACGTCCTTGTCGAATTCGAGTGCAGCCTGGTCATCACAACAGGCCCAACCGATCAAACAGTCGCGATCGGTGAAACCGCCACCTTTACCGTCGAATCCCAGGGCGGACGCTGGTTCCAATGGCAACGCGCCGGTATCGACATCCTGGGCGCTACCGGCCCAAGCTACACGACACCCCCGCTCACTGTCGCCGATCCCGGCACCACCGCCTACCGCGTCCTCGTGGACAGCGGCTGCACCAGTCAATACTCCGAGACCGCGACGCTCACCCTCGCCGACGACATCGGCCCTTTGGTTCAGATCACCTCTCCCGTCGGCGGCGAACGCTGGCCTCTCTCCTCCCCGGGCGAGCCGCACACCGAGCTTCTCACCTGGGCGATGGCCGACAACATCCGAACCTGCCGAGTCGACATCGCCCTTCTGCACTCCGACGACGCCGGTCAGACCTGGCAGGAGACTCCGCCCGGCGGCGGCCTTCCGGCCACTTTCGGTGCCACGGAGCCTTGCCTCTACCCCGGCGAGCAGACGACGAGCTTCGAGTACACCGTCCCCGAAAGCTTGCCCTCCGGCGCGGTCGGCTCGCTCTACAAGCTCCGCGTCCGCGTGACCGATCTGGGCGGGCACGTCACGGAAGCTGTCAGTCCCAATCCGTTCCACATCGTCCAGCCTACCCCCGACGTCAAAACCCTTCTTCTTACCAACTTGCCGCGAATGCAGACGAAGATGGGCCTGACAGCGGACCAGATCCAAGCACTTCGCAATGAGCTCCGGAATCTCGCCGAGCACACCCGCGTGCAGGGTGAGGTCATCGACCTGGATGCAGTCACCTCCCTCGGCGCTCTCTACGCCGCCTGGGACGGCGGCCCCGCCACCGCGAACGACGTCCTCTTCGCCGAGGGCGGTCTCCACGATCACCTTCTCTCCCTCCTAGAGACCTATCCGGGCGTCGAGAACCTTCTCCTCTTAGGCGACGACCGTATCGTCCCCATGGCGCGGCTTGAAGATCGCACCTCCCTCTATCCCGAAAGCCGTTATACCGACGTCCCGTCGGCGAGCACGATCGGGCAGGCCCTGGCTGCCGACCAATACCTTTCCGACGACCCTCTCGCCGTCCTTCGTCCACTGCGTCCTGACGAGCTCGACGACGAGGCCCTCCTCCCCGACCTCGCCGCCGGACGCCTCGTCGAGACCCCCGAAGAGATCATCCACGCCATCGCCACCTACCTTGGTCAGGACGGCATCCTCGACCTCACCACGACCAACGATAGAGTCCTGGTGACAGCCTACGACTTCCTACGCGACTCGGGGCGCAAGGTCCGCCGCCGATGGAACGCGGCCTTCGGCCTGGGCGACGATCCTCTGACCGCCTTCGTCGATGGTGTGCTTCTCACCCACGACTGGAACCTCACCAACGTCGAAGCACGGCGTACCGCCCTGCGCGACCGCATCGCTTTGCATGGCGGCGGCATCCTGAGCCTCAGCGGTCACGCCACCCACTACGAAGAAGGAGTACCGGGGCAGGACCGCTTCGACATTCAGGGTCTCCCGGTGTCCGAAATCTACGGACCCGACGATTGCGCCACGCCGACGTCCGGAGCCCTTGACCTTGCCGGCGCTGTCGTCTACGCCGTCGGCTGCCACGGCGGGTTGTCCGTTCCCGGAAGCTGTGCCACCGACGCCGACCGCTCTCTCGACCTGCCACAGAGCTTCCTGGGCCGTGGCGCCTCCGCCTACGTTGCCAACAGTGGCTTCGGCTGGGGCCTGAAGAAAGGCATCGGCCTGAGCGAGCGGCTCGTCCTCCTGCTGACGGAAGAGCTCACCCGAGGCGACGAGCTCGTCGCCGTCGGCGACGCCGTCCGACGCGTCAAGGAACGCTACTACCTGGAATCGCCGCGTTACGACGCCTACGACGTCAAGACCTCGCTGCAATGGACCCTCTACGGCTTTCCCATGTACGCCGTCAAGACGGGCATCGCGTCTACCAGCCTGAGCGCGCGCCGCGCCGCGCCCTCGGGCGACGGCAGCGAACGCTTCGGAAGCGTCACCATCGACCGGACGACGCATCGGACGGCCCTGCCGTCGCACCTGACGCGCCTCGAGCTCCAATTCGACTTCACCGCCCCAGGCGTCTACGCCAAGTACGACGCCGACGGCGAGATCGTCACCGTGCCAGGCTGCCCGCATCTCGACGGCTGCTACTACACCTTGAACGGCCTCGTCGAACGCGCCACCGGCGAATCCGACTTGCCGCTCGAGCCCTATTTCATCTACGACTCCCGCCTCTCCGGGACCAGCCAGCACGGCGTCCTCTGGCTCGGCGGTCCCTACGTCAGCGAAGGCAATTGGACGCCGGTGATCGGCGAGATGGTCTCCAACAACCCCGACGAGGTCGAACCCAGCCCGTTGCCGCGCAAGATTCTCACCTCGCCCCGCGCGCCGCGCAAGCCACGCCGCTCGCTCGATGGTAGCGAAGTCGGCTGCCCGACCTGGGACGACGAGGTCAACAGCATCGTCCTGCCGTCCGGCGAGCTGGTCCTCGACCCGGTGTCGGGCGAAGCGACCCACCGGCTGTTCCAGGAAGTCGACCTGGAGGGTTTCTACTTCAACAATCCGGACAACCCGGACGAAAACTGCGATCGGGACGGTCCCGAATTCGGCGCCGGGCCTTTTCACGAGCTGAAGGGTGCGACCTTGCACTGGTCCGTATCGGTCACCGACGCGTCCGGCGTGTGGCGGGTCGTGGCGGTGTGGGACGACGAAGCGTCCGGGCGGTGGCGTCCGGTGGAGCTGGAATATGACGCGATCAGAGGCCACTGGACCGGCAGCCTGCCGTCCGCCGGACGCGAACAGATCACCTATACCCTGCAGGCCGTCGACCAGCGCGGCAACGTCCGTTGGCAGGAGTTCTCCGCGCCGACGCCGGAGTCGGGAATCGATCTCGGACTCGTCGACACCATCGACGTGGAGATCACGTCCGGCAGCGCCGAGATCGCCGTGACGCTCGACGCGTCGCCCGATCCGGTCATCGCGGGCGATCCGCTCAACCTCACGGTTCGGATCACCAACCATGGTGTCGATCCGGCCAGCGACCTCGCCGCGGATCTGAGCCTACCGGTCGACGCGATCTACGTCATCGACGGCGGTCCCGGCTGGAGCTGCGAGCTCGACGTCGGCGATCTTTTCTGCGACGGCGGGACCCTCGAAGCGGGCCTGACGTCGCAGCTCGACGTCCTCCTTCTCGCTCCCAGCACCGGCGGAGCGTACGGGTTGAGCGTCTGCGTGAGCGCCGCGGAGGAGGATCCCGACCCGGGCAACGATTGCGCCGACGCCGGCGTCGTGGTCATCGACGACTCGATGACCGATCTGGCCATCGCCAAGAGCGCCGACGGCGACGATCCGACGCCGGGTACGCTGATCACCTACTCGATTTTGGTCAGCAACCGGGGTCCCAACCCGGCCTACGGGGCGCTCGTCGAGGACGTCTTTCCGCCCGAGCTGATCGACGTGGCATGGGCGTGTGAGGCCACCGTTGGCTCGTCGTGTACGGCGTCCGGGTCGGGGAACATCCTCGACACGGTCGACATGGCGTCGGACGCTGCGCTTCTCTATATCGCGGCCGCTACGATAGGACCGGCGGTCGCCGGGCCGATTACGAACGTCGCTACCGTCGAGCTGCCGGCGTCGATGGAGGACATCGTGCCGGGCAACAACCTCTCGGCGGTCACCACGCCGGGCGAGATCCTCTTCGGCGACGGCTTTGAAACCGGTGATACCACGCGGTGGTCGAGCACCAGGGGAGGGGAGTGAGCACGATGGACGGTTCGGAGCGTCCGCGGAGATGGCGTGGAGCGTCCATGGAGGGTTGGACGGGAAGCTGGGAAGGCGATCCGGGCGGTCTGGGGGTGGCACGAGGCTTGCTGCTCCTGGGAGAGACGGTTGGACACTCGACTTGGAGGTTACCAGCATGAAGACGAAGCGGTTGTGGATCTTGGGGTTCTGGTGGTTTGGGATTCTGGCTTGTTGCTGGATGGTGGAGGGTCAGTGGAAGGAGACGGGATATCTCCGAGTGGCGCGATCTTGGCACACATCGACACTTCTGCCTTCGGGGATGGTCCTTGTCGTCGGAGGTTATAACCTCGGCCATTTGTCGAGCGCCGAACTTTACGATCCGAGCACGGGGACATGGGAGAGCACAGGAAACCTCGCCAAGTCAAGATTCCGGCACACGGCGACGCTTCTGCCCTCGGGAAAGGTCCTCGTCGCCGGAGGCGTCGGCAATTTGGCGAGTGGCGAGCTTTACGATCCGAGCACAGGAGACTGGGCGAGTACAGGAAACCTCGCCAAACCAAGGTACTGGCACACGGCGACGCTTCTGCCCTCGGGAAAGGTCCTCGTGGTTGGTGGGTACAACAGCAGCTATTTGTCGAGCGCCGAGCTTTATGATCCGAGCACGGGTAACTGGGAAAGCATCGGAGCGCTTGCCACGGCACGAAGAGATCACACGGCTACACTGTTGCCCTCGGGGAAAGTTCTCGTTGCCGGCGGATACAACGGCAGCTACTTATCGAGCGCCGAGCTTTACGATCCGAGCACGGGAAACTGGGAGAGTGCCGGAACACTTGCCACGCCACGAGGAGATCACACGGCTACACTGTTGCCCTCGGGGAAAGTTCTCGTTGCCGGCGGATA
>CBDUYN010000139.1:0-27098 GCA_965371445.1 uncultured bacterium
CCGACTCCGCCCCCCGAGCCCGAGCCGACTCCGCCCCCCGAGCCCGAGCCGACTCTTGAGAGACCGTGGTGGAAGTCCAAAACGTCTGCGCAATGATCCCGGCGGACTGCGTCCGCCGGGAAATCGCCGCTCCCGGCCGGCCCCTGCCCCCCTTCAGCTTCTGAGCAGCTTCTGAGCTGCCATCCGTTTAGAAAGCCCCTTGGCTCGATTCTGGCGCTTTTTGTCGGCTGGCGGGTACCGATGGACATCGTGGTCCAGGTTCCCGAGACCTTCCGAAAAACGCTTGGGATACCGGGTCGCCTGGCCCGGATCGCCCATCGCCAGGGAATGCGCTTGCATGGCTGAGCTCCCTTTCCCGGCAGAGGCGCTCCCCTGGCTCGCGAAGGCGGACTCCGACCTGCGCACGGCACAGGCCGCACTGGCTTTAGACCCCCCGGAAACCGAGACCGCAGGATTTCACTGCCAGCAGGCGGTCGAGAAGTGTCTGAAGGCCCTCCTGGTGACCCACGACGTGGACCCTCCTCGGGTCCACGATCTCGAAGTGCTCCTTGAGATGTGCGCCGACCATGGCCACGACCTGACGGATTTCCGTTCCGCGATCCTCGAGCTCAATCCTTTCGCTGTCCAGTTCCGCTACCCGGGAGAGGAAGCGCCACCGAGAACGGTATCGAGTACCTGTCCTCACCGCAGAAGGAGCTTCTCCTCATCCGCCCGGCCGGTGCGGAAAAACCGGCATCTGGGAGCTCTTCGCGGCGATAGGATGGAGCTAGCCGAAGGATTCCCGGACGCCAGGCCGTCTTACAGGTGAGCTCCGACTACTCCGACTCCCGAAGAGGGACAGGAACCTGAAGACATGAGACACTGGAACAAGTCCGTTCGTAGCCTGCCGGCCGTCCTCCTCCTGGTCCTGGCATCGCTCGGCGCTCAGGGCGCCGTCGCCGCGCCGCCGGCGGGACCGGCTCTCGTCCGCATCGACGTGGACCGCGCTCTCGAAGAGCTCGGGGTACCCATCCTCGCCCACCTGCAAGGAGCGGCGGGAGAGGAGTACGCGCTCGCCGTGCTCGCGGTCTCCGAGGTCGAGGCGGCGGGACTCTCCTACACCGTTCTCGACCCCGAAGCCGCCGACGCCGGCTACCTCATCGCCCTCGGTCACCGTCCGGGAGCCCGCGCCGACGCCGCACGCAACCTCGACGTGCTCCTCGACGACGGCCAGCGGGTGGTGGTCCGGGCCGGAGCCGGCCGCGGCGAGCTCTTGGGCGCCCTGGGTTTTGGCCTCTCTCCCTTGCCGGCTCGGCCCCTCGTCCTGCGCGCCCCGCCGCCGTCCGCCGTCGCCCGTCCCGTTACCTACGATCCGGAGGTGGCGGCGATGATCGACGAGGTGAGGAAGGCCTTCGTCTATGACTACTGCGGCTCGCTGACCGGCGAGCAGGCGGTTCGCATCGCCGGCTCGGAGCACGTCCTCGACACGCGCGCCACGGATTCCGGAACGCCGATCGAAATGGCCACCCAATACGTCTACGAGCACCTGGAGGCCCTGGGACTGACCGTGAAGTATGGACCGTGGACCCACGAGGAGCACACGGGCCGCAACGTCATCGGCGAGCTTTACGGCACGACGCAGCCGGACGAGGTCGTGCTGGTGACCGCGCACCTCGACAACGTGCCGAGCTTCGGCCGGGCGCCCGGCGCCGACGACAACGCCAGCGGTTCGGTGGCGGTGATGATCGCCTCCCGGCTGATGAGTCAGCGCAGCTTCGTGCGCACGGTCCGCTTCATCTTCTTCACCGGTGAGGAGCAGGGTCTTCTGGGAGCCAGGTATTACGCCGCGGAGATGGTCAGGACGGACGAAAACGTCGTCGCGGTCTTCAACCTCGACATGATCGGCTATGACTACCTGGGCGGTCCAGTGCTGCGCCTGCACACCCGCCCGCCGTCCAATCCCGGCTATCCGGCGGATCTGGCCATCGCCGAGCTCTTCAACGACGTGGTGAGCGCCTATGGCCTGGCGGGCTCGCTGACCCCGATCGTCACGGCTTCCGGCATCCTCGGCAGTGACCACTCGCCGTTCTGGAACGAGGGCTACCCGGGGATCCTGGCCATTGAGGACAACGCCGACGATTTCAACCGCTTCTACCACACCACGGAAGACCTGCGGGAGAACCTCAACCTTCCCTACTTCACCGACTACGTGCGGGCGGCGGTGGGCACCGCCGCCCACCTGGCGGTGTTCCCCGGCTCGGTAACGGACGTCGACCTGGTGCGGCCCACCCAGATGCGGGCCACGGTCCTCTCCCCGAGCCGGGTCGGGCTCGACTGGACCGACCGGTCCGAGAACGAGAGCTCGTTCGAGCTCTACTTCTGGAGCCCACCGGGGCCCTGGCAGCGGGCGGCGAGCGTGCGGGCCGACGTCGAGAGCCTGGTCGTCTCCGGCCTGACGCCGGGCAACACGTATTGGTTCCGGGTTCGCGGGCGTTGGGCCGAGGCGGTCTCCGGCTGGTCCAACCGCGCCATCTTCACCCTGCCGGTCGTGATGCGGCCCACCGACTTCCGGGCCCGGGTCGCCTCCCCCACCCAGGTACGGCTCGACTGGACCGACCGGTCCGACGGCGAGGCCACCTCCGAGGTCCACCTGCGGTCCGAGTCGGGGCGCTGGACGCCGGCGGTGACCGTCAGAGCAGGCGTGGACCGCGTGGTGATCTCCGGCTTGACCCCGGGAGGCACCTATTATTTCCGCGTCCGGGCTCGGCAAGGCGACGCGGTCTCCGACTGGTCCCTCCGGGCCTCCGCTACGTTGCCGGGCGGTGACTGACGTCCGCACCGGCTTCCCCCCGGAAAGGGCGGCCTGGTGAGCTGGGCATTGACCCGTCGGGAGCCGACTCGGTAGATTCGGATCCCATCCTTCCACAACGAGGATTCCACCATGAACCACTCTCTCCGAATCACTTTCACATACGTCGCCCTGAGCTGCGCAGGCTTGCTGGCAACCCTGGCCGGCGTGGCCGGCGCGGCGGCTCCGGGCTACGAGGCCCTGCGCGCCGCCCGTCCCGACGGCCGTCAGCTCACCGTCACCGACGTCGTGATCGAGCGCGACGTCCACCGTTTCTCCTTTGAGAGCGGCACTTTCCACTTCCTCGCCCCGGTGGCGAATCGCACCGTCGGCGCGGTCTTTCTCGGCCACGGCAGCTACACACTGACCCCGGCGAGCGAGCGTGAGCGCCGTCACCTGGCTGCCGCGGCCGGCGCCGCGGCTGATTTCGCCGTCCTCGAAGACACCTTCGAGACCCTGGTGCTCCTCTTCGTCGACGACACGTTCGAAGAGCTGGGGCTCCACGGCCGGGCCGCCGCCGGCACCGCGGACCCGGAGGCGGCCACGGCGTTCGACGCGGCCCTGGCCTGGCGCAGCACCGACTTCGCCGTCCAGCCCCACCTGCGGATGCTGGCGGACCTGGAAAACACTCCGGGATTGACCAGCGGTGTCTTCATGGCCTTCCTCACCGGCACCGCCTTTCCCCCTGCCCTGGCGGCGGTGGATCCCCGTGGCGCCCGCGCCCTGGCCGGAACGCCCGCGTTGGGCCGCGAGGACACGGTCTTCGCCGTCGCCGGCGAGGCGCCGGGGGGCATCTGGTACCTGAGCGATCGCCTGGGCGAGCTCCGTAGCGGCCGCATGGCTGCGACGAAGGCGTGGGCCGACGCCCTCCACTACGACGTCGAGACCGAAGTCAGCGCCGGCGCCGAGCTCTCGGGCACCGCGGTGGTCGAATTCCGGCCCCTCGCGAAAGCCCTGAAGGTGCTGCCGATCTACCTCGACGCCGACCTGGAGATCCACAGCGCCGCCAGCCAGGCCGCGGATGGCGAGTGGACCGAGGTCACCGTCCTGCGCGGCGCCGCCGACGCCGGTGCCGTCGTCTTTGCCGCGCCGCTCGCGGCCGAGGGCACCGTCCGTCTGAAGCTCACCTACTCGGGCTCCGGCGTCCTGGAGCCCACCGGCGACGGGGGATTCGCGGTCACCAGCGGCAGCAGTTGGTATCCCAACCTCAGCCTCACCGACGATCCGGCGACTTTTGCCCTCACCTACCTGGTGCCGGCGGGGCACGAGGTCGTCTCGACGGGGCGGCACCGTAGGAGCTCGGAGGACGGTGGCCGGGCGGCCTCGTCGTGGCAGGCGGAGCTGCCCCTGCGCTCCGCCGGCTTCAGCTACGGAACGTACAAGAGCTGGGTCGATAACGAGGAAACGAAGAGCTTCACCGTCCGTGCCGTCACTCACCGGAAGGCAGGCGAGGTGGTCAAGAAGATCAGCCGCGCGATCCGTGGCAACCGCTCGGACCCGGCGGCCGATTTCGGCGGCCTCGACGCCGTGGCGTATGAACGCGGCATGACTCGGGAGACGCGCGAGGTGGCCGCCGGTGACCTTGACATGGCCGATTTCGGCAAGACGACCCTCGGCGAAGGCCTCAACGCGAGGCGCCTCGGTAGCCTTTACTTCGGTCCTTTGGAGCACGGCGCCCTGACCGTCGTCCAGCAGTCGCGGTGGGTGAGCGGGGCGTCGTGGCCGGGTCTCGTCCTCTTGCCCTACAGCTCCCATGCCGATGCCGGCCAGCGCCGCCGCCTGGAGCTTTCCGGCGGCGACGACGTGGGCGAGCTCGCCTACCACCGCCTGGCGCATCAGTGGTGGGGGCACCTGGTGGGCGCCGCCAGCTACCGCGACGAGTGGTTGATCGAGGGGCTGGCGGAGCTGACTTCGGCGCTCCTCGTCGAGCACGAGAGAGGCCTGCCGGCCTACCACCGGCACTGGCAGCAGACGTCGGCGCGCGTTGCTATGGCCGAAGCGGGCGCCATGACCCAGGGCCGCCGCCTGAAAACGGCGGCGGGCGAGGCGACCTACCGCGCCATGGTCGTCCACAAGGCGGGCTTTGTGCTCCACATGCTGCGGATGACGATGCGCCAGTCGTCAGGCGATCCCGACGCCGTCTTCAAGGAAATGATGCACGAATTCACCGCCACCTATGCCGGCAAGGAGGCGTCGACCGACGGTTTCAAGGCGATCGTCGAGCGTCACATGACGCCGCCGATGAACGCCACCGGCAACGGCAAGATGGACTGGTTTTTTGATCAGTGGGTCCATGGCACCGCGATTCCCAGCTATCGCCACGACTTCAGGATCGAGAAGGCCGGTGGCAAGAAATACCGCATCACCGGCACCGTCGCGCAGGAGGGCGTCGGAGACGACTTCCGTGTCCTCTTGCCCCTCTACGTGGAGCTGAAGAAAGGCGAGTACGCCCAATTCGGCGCCGTGCCGATGATCGGCACCTCGGAGCGGCCGATCGACGTCACCCTGGAACTGCCGAGAAAGCCGCGATCGGCCCTGGTCAACGTCTACTCGGACCTTCTGGCACGGCCCTGACGACGAAGCACGCACAGTCGCCATGATGAAGCCGAATCGACTGGCAGCGCTCCCAGTCACCGGTCTTGCGATGGTAGCGCCTCTTCAGCAGCGCCTGTTAGAACCATCACGCGTTCTTCACTCATGACTCCTCCTGTGCACCCCAGATGTCACCTACCGTGAAGCCGTTGGGGAAGGGATCGTCGGGGTCGACCACGTACTGTGCAAATCCCGTGATCCAGGCGGTTCCTGAAATGGTCGGGACGACGGCGTCGTACTCGCCCACCCTGGTCTCGCGAACCAGGCGGCCGGTGAAGGTGGTCCCGAGGATGCCCTCGTGGACGAAGTCCTGGCCGAGCGGCAGCTGACCCTTGGCCCACATCACCGCCATCTTGGCCGAGGTGCCGGTACCGCAGGGCGAGCGGTCGAGCGCTCCCGTCCAGGTGCCGGGCCGTTCCCAGTCGAGCTTGCCCGTGGAGACGATCACCGCGTTCTTGCGGTGGACCTCGGGGCGCCTCGACGGCGCGGAAAGCTGGGCGATGGTCACGCCCCGGATGTCCGAATTCTCCGGGTGCACCGGTACGGTGAGCTGCTCCTGCGTCGCCGCCTTGATCATCTCGCCGACGCGGGTGATCTCCCGGGCCTCGTCGGGGGCGAGAGAGAGCCCCACCTGGTCGGCGTCGGCGATGACGTAAAACATTCCACCGTAGGCGACGTCCACCTTCACCGTACCGAGCTCCGGCACCTCGACAGAAGCGTCGAGGTGGACGGCGAATGCCGGCACGTTCTCGAACGTCACGCGCTTGACCTTGCCGCCCTCCACCTCGGCGCGCACCGCGATGAGACCGGCCGGGGACTCGAGGACGAGCTCCGTCGTGCCCTCTCGCGACGGCACCATGCCGGTCTCGATGAGCACCGTCGCGACGGCGATCGTATTGGTACCCGACATCCCCGGATACTCGGTCTGCTCCATGATCACGTAACCGGCCTGAGCGTCCGGATGGGTGGCGGGCAGGATGAGGTTGCAGTTCGCCGCCGGATAACCTCGGGGCTCGCGCAGCATGCGCTTTCTCAGGTCGTCCGCCTGGGTCTCCAGGTAGACCATCTTTTCGAACATGGTGGCACCGGGGACGTCGAGGACGCCACCGACGATCACCCGTCCCGGCTCGCCGCAGACGTGGGTGTCCACGGCCTGGATCATTTTGGCGATACGCATCGTTCACGAGCTCCGTTTAAAAGACGGGTTATCTTCATCCAGTCCGAGTATACCGCGACCGCACTAGCTAGGGGCCAACACCGCCATCTCGATCGGGAACCTTTCGCGTCCCCGGACGTTAGAAAGGACACCGAGCGCCCCTTGCTCGTGCCTCCCGTCCACCGAACCGCACCTTCCAAGGAGAATCCGATGCCGCGACTCCGTCCGATCCTGCTCTCTCTCGTCCTCTGGCTCCTGGCAAGCCTCTCCGCCGCCGCCCAGGGAATCTTCGTCGACGGCGTGGTCGACGACGGCGGCGCGGCAAGAGCCGGCATCCGGGCCGGCGATCACCTGCTACGCCTCGCCGGCCGCGAGATCGCCGGCGTCGACGATCTCGACGCCGCCCTCGCTGGCCTGAAGCCCGGCGACACGGTCGCGGTGAGCGTCGTCCGCGACGGCACCGAGCACCAGCTCGAGCTGGTCCTGGGAGGCCACCCGAGTGGGGACGGACTTGATACGATCGGCGGGACAAGTCTCCCCAACGGCTGTGCCACAGGAGTGACCCATGCAACCGAACCGCCTCGCGACACGACTCGTCCACGTCTTGCTCGCCTTCGTCCTCGGCCTGATCGGACCCCTTGCGGTCCTGGCCGAGCCGATCCCGTCGCCGGAGAGCTTCTTCGGCTTTGAGATGGGCGCCGACAAGAAGCTTGCCCGCTGGGACAAGCTCGTCGAGTACTACCACCTCCTCGGCAAGGAGAGCCCACGGCTCCAGGTCGTCGACATGGGACCGTCCACCCTGGGGCACCCCTTCCTGGTCCTCTTCCTCTCGTCGCCCGAGAACCTGGCGAGGCTCGAGGAGCTACGGCAGATGAACGCCGTCTTGAGCGATCCGCGCGGCGTGGCGGATTCGGAAATCGACCGGGCCGTCGCTCAGGGCAAGGCGGTCGTCGTCCAGTCCATGGGTCTGCATTCCTCGGAGGTCGCAGCGAGCCAGATGGCGGCGGAGCTCACCTACGAGATGGTGACCCGCGACGACCCGGAGATGCTGCGCATCCTCGACAACACGATCGCCATCATGATCCCGTGCTTGAATCCCGACGGCGAGATCATGGTGACCGACTGGTACTACGAGACCCTGGGGACGGAGTACGAGGGCGTCGGTCTGCCGTGGCTCTACCACCACTACATCGGCCACGACAACAACCGCGACGCTTTCATGCAGAACACGATCGAATCCGTCTACGGGGCAAAGATCATGTTCCAGGACTGGATTCCCCAGGCCTATATCGACCACCACCAGATGGGGGCCTACGGCGCCCGGCTCTACGTGCCGCCCTACGCCGAGCCGATCCGTCCCGAAGCGGACCCCCTGGTGTGGCGCGAGATGGCCTGGTACGGCGCCCATATCGCCTACAAGGAGGAACAGGCGGGGATCGCCGGTGTCGTCAATGCCGCGCTCTACTCGGGTTGGGGCCACTTCGGCTTCCACTGGATCACCCCGTTCCACAACATCGCGGGGATGCTCACCGAGTCGGCGAGCGCGCGGCTCGCGACGCCGCTCTTCCTGCACCCGGACCAGCTCCAGGGCTCCCGGCGAGGCCTGCCCGAGTACGAGGTGCAGACCACCTTTCCCAATCCGTGGCCCGGCGGTTGGTGGCGCGTACGCGACATCGTCGTACAGCAAAAGATCGCGGCTCTGGCGGCTCTCGACATCGCGGCAAGGAACCGCGAGACCGTGCTCCGTAACGCCTACCTGAAGGCCAAGCGTCAAACCGAGCGCGGAGCCAAGGGCAAACCGGCCGCTTTCGTCATACCGGCGGCGCAGCACGATCCGCTCACCGCCGGGAAAATGATCAACAAGCTCCTCGGCCAGGGAATCGAGGTGTACCGGACGCGAGGCGAGCTCACCCACCAGGGACGCGTCTACGGCGCTGGCTCGTTCGTCGTCTCGATGGCCCAGCCCAAGCGCGGAGTGATCCGCTGGCTCCTCGGCCGGACGTTCTATCCCGACAATACGTACACCCGAGACCGTGACGGGAATCCGATCCGGCCCTACGACATGTCGACCGACAACATCGGCGAGTACATGGGCGTTCGCGTCGATCCCGTCGACACCGCCGTCGAAGCCGAGCTCGAAGAAGTCGAGGCGACGATCGATCCCGAGGGCGAGGTCGCCAAAGGACGTCACGGGTACGTCCTCGACGGACGCTTGAACGACAGCTTCAAGGCCGTCAACCTGCTGTGGGACCGAGACGTTGCCGTCCGCCGCGTGGACCGGCCGGCCGCGAGGCTGCGTCCAGGCGACTTCCTCGTTCCTCGATCCGCGGCCGACGACCTGGTCGCCGAGGTGGCGCGCGAGTCCGGCGTCGACTTCCAGGCACTCGAGGACGACGGAGCGGACGTCAGCCGTCCGCTCGAGCGTCTACGGATCGGTATGTATCAGCGCTACCTGGGCGGCAACATGGACGAAGGCTGGACGCGTTTGCTGCTCGAGAACTTTCATTTCCCGTATGCCACATTGAAACGCGACGACATCAAGGCCGGTAGCCTTGCCGAGAAACATGACGTCATCATCCTTCCCGACGACGGCCTGGGCCGCATGACGGGCGAGTACGAGGAGGCGGAGCGCGACCGCTACTCCGACCGCCGGCCGGAAGCCTATCCGGAGGAGTACCGGAGCGGCTTCGGACAGGAAGGCGTCGATGCGCTCGAGGCCTTCGTCGAGGCCGGCGGTACCCTGGTGACGTTCGCCGGGGCGGGCGAGCTGCCGATCGAGAAGTTCGAGCTGCCGATTCGAAACGTCGTCAAGGACGTGCCGTCGAAGAAGTTCTGGTCCCCGGGCTCGACGCTCCGAGTCCACGTCGATAACATGAACCCGCTGGCCTACGGCATGCCGGAGGAAGCGCTCGCCATGTTCCTGCGCGGCAACCATGCCTACCAGGTGATCCCGAGCGACCGGAATCACCGTATCGAGCGAATCGTGACCTTCGTCGAGCGCGACCTCCTCGAGAGCGGATGGCTGATCGGTGAAGACGTGATCGCCGAGAAAGCGGCGATGGTGTCGGTGGGACACGGCGAGGGACGCGTCGTCCTGATCGGCTTCCGGGCGCAGCACCGGGTACAGACGCACGGCACGTTCAAGCTGGTCTTCAACTCGCTGGTCCGCCGGCCTGGAGATGCCCCGAACCTCGCGATCAGCCTGCCGTCGTCCAGGTAAGCTCGGGCTCAGACGGCGTCGAGGAGGGCGGCCGTCTCAGTTGAAGACGCGCGGCCGCTCCGGCTTGGAGAGCCGACAGAGTCGGCTGACGCCGCGGACGGGTGCCGGCGGCCACCCTCGGCGGCGGCAACCTGCGGCCGTGGAGCTATTGCGTCTGTCCTGGCGGCTCGTTCAAGGCCAGAGCTTGACGAGGATCGATTCGCTGCCGGCGAGCTCGACGATGCGCCGTCGCAGCTCGTCGTGCTTGCGGTCGAGATCCGAGGCCTCGCCATCGCCGAAGAGACGATTGAGCGTCGCTGCCAGGCGGTGGCCGGCGAGAGCGATGCGCCGATTGACGACGTCGATGTTTCTCTCGTAGTAGTCCGTGTCGAGTCTTTCACCGCCGGTCTCATAAGCCTCGGTGCGCAGCGCCAGCGATTCCGCGATCCATCTCCAGTAGGAGGAGCTCGCGGCGTCGGCAATCTCCTCAGGCGCCAGCATTCCTTCTACGGCGCTGGCGTAGGCCTTGTGCAGGAACTCGGAATCTCCCTCTTCGGCCTTCAGGTCGTTCTCGGTCATGAATCGTTGAAGCATCAGGAGGTCCCAGACCTTGTGCAGGTTGACCGACGGATGACTGACGTTGCGCCGCACACACTCTCCGGTCGCCTCGTCGACGTGGCTGCCGCGTCGACCACATTCCTCGCCGTCGGCAAGGACGATCTCGACGGATTCGAACCGCGTCTCGCCGAACCATTGAACCTTGACCAGGTTGCCGCCCAGATCCGACTTGTGTCCGGTGTGGAGCGGTTGGTGGGAGTCACCGGCGAAGTGGCTGAGGAAGCGCAGGTAGACGCGCTTCTCGTCACGGGGTGTGGCGGCGCTCTTCAGCTTGCCCTCGGCAAGCAGAAGAGCCTGGAGAATGTCGCCTTCGCGATGGATGGTGCGGGCGTTGAAGTAGGCGTGGCCGCTGTCGAGATTGAGGAAATGCCAGTTGTAGGTATGGGCCCACCTCTCGGACTTGCGGACCATGTCGGGCCAGGTACACTGGGTGGCGAAGTCGCGACCCTCCATCAGGGCGTCGAGGCGTTGCCGAGCCTCAGGCGTCAGATGGCGATAGGCGATCTCACAGACCGCGAAGTGGCCGGTCTCGCGCCACGCGTGGCTGTCGGACGGCCACAGGACGAGCCAAGGCAGCAAAAGCAGGAGACGACGATTGTTCCACAACATCTTGGTAGGCTCCGTTCAGGTCCGTTGGATCGTGCCCGCCATCGCAGGGAACCTTCTCGGACGGGCCGGCGTAAGGCATATCATGGATCGTTTTCACGCGGCAAAGTCATGGCCGGAGGGCTCCTGTTCCCGGACCGGGTGCGGATAGCCCTCGTCCCGGTCCTGGAACGACAGGATCTTCGGATTGCGGACGACCCCGTCCTCGATCTCGATCGCCCGCGCCAGCGTCTGCTCCCCCGCCCAGCCCTCGGCTCCGGCCATCACCGCCGGCAGGTAGGGCAGAAGGCCCGTCGAGATCTCCCAGGTGGCGGCGTCCCAGAGGTAGGTCGGCGAATGGTCGACGCCATAGTAGTCGACCTCACCGGCCCGGAAGGCCGGCTCCTCGAAGCTCGTGGGCCGGGCGAACGGGAAGCCCATGCCGAGGTCGCAGCTGACGTCGATGATCAAGGACCCCGGCTTCAGCTTTCCCATCTCGGCCGCGGTGACGTACATCAACGGACGGTCGGTGTCCTGGAGGGTGCCGTTGACGAGGACGTCGGCCCGTCCAAGCTCGTCGGCAAGCTCCAGGGCGGTCCCGTCGGCGGTCACCGCCTCCATGCCGTCGCCTGTGTCTTCTCCCCCCAAGGGGACGGTGGCGCGGCGCATCCGGAGGTGGGTGGCGCCGAACATGTGGTCACGCACCAGGTGCGGCGGACGCTGGGTATAGATTCTGACTTCGTTAAAGCCGCGGCCTCTAAGCGCATAGACGGCGCCGCGGCTCACCGAGCCGAAGCCGAGCACCGCGACCTTGCGCGACGGCCCGTAGTGGCCGTCGAGGCCGTAGAGCTCCAGGGCGTGCAGCACGCTGCAATAGCCGGCGAGCTCGTTGTTCTTGTAGAAGACGTGGATCCCCTGCTCGCCGCCGCGCGACCAGGCGAACATGGCCTCGAAGGCGATCAGCGTGAGCTTCTTGTCGATAGCGATCTGGGTGATCTCGCGCTGCTGGACGCAGTGCGGCCAGCCCCAAAGGACGGCGCCGTCGGCGAGCCCCAGGAGGTCCTCGGGCATGACCTTGGGCAGCACCACGACGTCGCACGAGGCCAGCAGCTCCCGACGTTCCAGCAAGCCGCCGCAGGAGCGCGCCAGCTCCTCTTCGGCGAGGCCGAAGCGTTCGCCGTAGCCGCGCTCGAAGCGCAGGCTGGCGCGCAGCTCGTCGGGGATCCGTTCGAGGTGGCGCGGATGGATCGGCAGGCGGTGCTCGTTTTCCTTCCCCGAGGTAGCGACGATTCCGGTCGTAAGAGGCATTGCGTACCTTCCTTCTCTACATTGAGGTTTGGGGAGAAGCGCGACTGGGGCCGTGGGCCGACCGTCGTTTCCGGTAGGGTGTATTCTTCCATGTGCACCGTCTCCAGGCGGTCATTCGTCGAACCTCCAAGCCGCCTCGAACCCTCGTCCCAGATCGAGCCCCAGAAGGCGAGCCCGCACCATGGCGATCGGCATCGAGCCGCCCTGCAGGACGCCGTCGTGAAACGCGCGCTCGCTCATCTTTCCTGAAACCACCAACTCTTCGTGGAGCGCCATGATCTGCAAGCCGCCGATCATGTAGGCGGCCTGGTAGAGCGGCGGGTACTCACCCCCGAAAGAGCGGCGTACCTCGGCTGTCGCGTTGTCGCGCTCGTGGCCGACCGTCTCCACCAGGAGCTCGATCGCCTCTTCCGGAGTCATTTCTCCGAGATGGAATCCGAGGGAGAAGAAGATCCGGGCCGCGCGGTGCGAGCGCCAGAAGAGCATGCCGATCCGATCCTCCGGGGAGCGCGGAAAGCCCAGGTCCCACAACCGCATCTCCCAGTAAAGGGCCCAGCCCTCGCCCCAGAAAGGCGTCGAGAAAACCCATCGGTGGGGATGGTAGCGGTCGGTCATAAAGCCCTGAAGATGGTGTCCCGGAATCAGCTCGTGATGGACCGTGGCGCGGGCAAAATGGACGTTGTTGCCGCGCAGGCTCATGAGCTTCTGCTCGTGGGCCATGGCGTCGGTCGGGAACGACACCTGGATCACCTCGCCGCCGAGAAAAAACGGTGCCACCTTCTGCTGCTCGGGCGACATCATGCTCATGCGCCAAACCTCTTTGGCGAGCGGCGGGAGGGTCACAAGCTCCCGCTCCTCGAGGAAGGCGACGGCCTCCCGGGCCAGGTCGCGGACCAGCGCCGGTTGGTCGCCCGGCTCCTGGTGGAGCGTCTTGACATGCTCGAGGGCAGCGGCCGGATCGTCGAAGCCGAGCTCCGCCGCGGCCTTTTTCATCTCGGCCTTGCACCACTCCAGCTCCCGGCGTCCGATCTCCAGGAGCTCCTCCGCCGTGTAGGGGACCATGGCGAGGGCGAGATCGTCGGCCAGCGCCTCGCGGCCGACCGGGTCGCCGACGATGGGCGCCTCCTCGCCCTCTTTTTCGCCGACGATGCGTTGGCGCAGGAAGTCGACGTAGGCGCCAAAGGCCGCGTCGAGCTTCGCGTAGGGATCCTTGACCCACCAGGTGAAGAGCGGATCGTAGCCGTCGTAGTGCTCGAAGTACCCCTTCAGGGTCCGGCGCAGGTCCTCGGCGATCCCAGCGGCGCGATGGGCGGTCAACCGGGTCGTCTCGATCCGCTCCGCGGTGTCGGCGTCGTCCTCGTCGTCCGCGGTATCGGTGTCGTCCTCGTCGTCGGCTTCGAGCCCCAACTCGAGCGCCTTCTGAGTCGTCTCGACGAGCTTCTTCATGTCGTTGAGAGTCGCCGCCACGGCCTTCGGATCGATGTCCGCCATGCGCCGGCGCTCCTCGTGGAGACGATGGATCGTGGCCATCATGGGCAGGAGCGGTTCGGTCTCGTCGAGGACCCGTTCGGCACGGTCAAGCCGCTTCAAGCCATAGCTCAGCGTGTTTCGCAGGAGCAGATAGTCGATGCGCCCCTCGATGCCGAGGGCCTTGAAGTCCATGGCGTCCAAGGCGGACTCCCATTCGCTCAGGAAACGGCGCTGGCGCTCGCGATGCTCCGGCGTCCCGGTGTCGGAGCCGCTCAGGAGCTGCCAACGGCTCCCACCGTCCCCATAGCGTCGCTGGACCGCCATCAAGTCCTCGGCGAAGCGCTCCACCACCGCACGCATCTCGCTCTGCGGATGGTGGACGAGGGCGTCGAGGTCGCCGACCGTAGGCGATGCCGGAGCATCCCCGGCCCGGACATGGGAAAGGGGCAGCACTGCGAAGACGGCCACCGCGGCCGCGACGACGAGGAGACGAGGGAGCTGTTCGGGTTTGTTCATAAGCCTCATTCTAGATCAGGCGGACTCCTCTTGCCTTGCAAAGACCGGTCGACTTGGCGTACCATAGGGGTAGCCCCCTTGAAACCGACCCGGTCTGAAGATTCCGACCGCCCTTTCGGGCGACTCGGCCCCCGCCAGCCTGGACGAAAAAGTCCAGTGTGGGTGAGGGAAATCCGCAAGTGGGTCCGTCTACTTTCTATGAGCCGTCGATCAACCGTGAAAGGAGCATGAAGATGGCACTTCCCTACGCGATGGGTTGGAGTCCCGACCTCCCGGACGTCCGCGACCTGACCCCGGATCAGATGAAGAAGGACGGGATTCTGCCCAGGGCCACGAGAGCCCTGAGCCCTCCCAAGGCGGGGATTCCCGCAAAAATCGAGCTCAGCAAGTGGTGCTCTCCGATCGAGAACCAGGAGAGCATCGGCTCGTGCACCGCGAATTCAGGTGTCGGCTTGCTGGAGTACTACGAGCGCCGGGCCTACGGCAACCACCTCGACGCCTCGCGGCTCTTCCTCTACAAGGCGACCCGCAACCTCCTGAAGTGGACCGGAGACACGGGCGCCTACCTGCGGTCCACGATGAAGGCGATGGTGCTCTTCGGCGTGCCTCCGGAGTCCTACTGGCCCTACGACACGTCGAAGTACGACGAGGAGCCGAGCGCCTTTCTCTATGCCTTTGCCCAGAGCTACCAGGCGATCCGCTACTTCCGGCTCGACGAGCCCGCGATGAGCCCACCCGCCGTGCTCAAGAGGGTCAAGGAGTTCCTCGCCGCCGGTTACCCGTCGATGTTCGGCTTCACCGTCTACAACTTCGGCAACGACAAGGGCGAGATCGCCTACCCGGGTCCCGCCGATTCCGTCAAGGGCGGCCACGCCGTCGTCGCCATCGGCTATGACGACAACCGCAAGATCGGCAGCCAGAAGGGGGCGATCAAGATCCGCAACTCCTGGGGTACCGGGTGGGGCGAGAGCGGCTACGGCTGGCTCCCCTACGCCTACGTCGAGAACGGGCTGGCGGACGACTTCTGGAGCCTCTTCAAGGCGGAGTACGTCGACACGAAGAAGTTCGACTGAGCCCGTCCGCGAGGCCGGCCTTCGGACCGGCCCACGCCGTCTCCACTTTCCACGGGCTCACGCCCGAGGCTGGGAAGATGTCGCCCTCCGGGCTCTTGAGCCCGGAGGGCGTTTCGCGTCGGTGCCGGACGGCCAGCTTGGCGCGCCGATCGCTCGGCAGTACAATGACGCCGAGCGCCGAAGAGTTACTTCGGGCTCCGGAGGAGGACGACGTGCTTCTGGAATACCGTCTACCCTATTTTCTTGCCACGGCCGCCGGGATCGGCCTCGCTCTCCTCCTCTTCCACCTCCACCGCCGGCCGGCATCGGACGCGCCAGGATCGCAAGAGGGTTCTGACTGGCGCAGTCGCCTGAGCTTCCTGCCGGAGGAGCTTGGAGGCTTCTCCTACCGAAGGCTCGTCCTGGTAAGCGCCCTGGGGCTCTTTCTCGAGCTTCTGTTGATTCGCTGGATTTCTTCGGAGATTCGAATCTTCGCCTACTTCAAGAACTTCGTCCTCATCGCCTGTTTCCTCGGCTTCGGGTTGGGCGCGCATCTCTGCAAGCGACGGATCCATCTTCTGGCGTCCTTCGCCCCACTGCTTTATCTCAGCCTGTTGGTCAAGCTCCCCTGGCCGCCGCTACGTTCCATGGTCGCCGACCTGCCGCTCTACCTTGGAAGCTTCTCGGAAGTCCACATCTGGGGAATCCCCTCCATGGACCCGACGGGCTCGCGGCTGCTCCCTTTCCTGGCCGCCATGCTGCTCTCGGTGGCGATTTTCGGGCTCATCGCTCTGACCTTCATACCGGTCGGCCAGTTGATCGGCTGGAACATCGAGAACGCCGCCAACGGAATCTCAGCTTACTCGGCCAACGTTCTCGCAAGCCTTGGCGGGATCCTGCTCTTCGTCTTTCTCTGCTTCCTCTACCAGCCTCCCCTGGTGTGGCTGTCCTTGGCCGCGGTGATGTTCCTGGCGCTGTTTTGGAAAATCAAGCCGCTGCGCTGGATCTCGCTGGTGTCGCTTCTCCTCTGCCTTGGCCTCCTGAGCTTGCGAGACGACCCCGAGGCCACGGATTACTGGTCTCCTTACCAGAAGCTCTCCCTCAGCCCCACGATCGAGGACGGCGAGATCATGAGCTACTCCATCGAGACCAACAACAGCTGGTACCAGCACGTCGTCGACCTGTCCCCGGCCTTCGTCAACCGGCACCCGGGCAGGATGAAGGGCATCCCCCTTGAATTCGAACCCTACAACCTTCCCTACCGCTTCTTCCCGGCGCCGCCTTCCGTGCTGGTGCTCGGCGCCGGCATGGGCAACGACGTCGCCGCGGCCTTACGCAACGGCGCGCAGCGCGTCGTCGCCGTGGAGATCGACCCGCTGATCCAGCGGCTCGGAGCGCAGTTTCATTTCGAGAAGCCCTACGACTCTCCCCGGGTCGAAGTCGTCATCGACGACGCACGCAGCTACATCCAGGGAAGCGACGAGAAGTTCGACATGGTCGTCTTCTCTTTACTCGACTCGCACACCACTTCGTCGCATTTTTCCAACATTCGCATCGACAACTACGTCTATACGGTCGAAGCGCTCCAACGAGCCCGTCAGCTCCTGAAGCCGGACGGGCTTTTCATCGTCAAGTTCCAGGTCAGCGTGGCGTGGATCGCCGCTCGCCTGGAAGGCCTCATGGAGGAAGTCTTCGGCTGGAGAGCCTTCGAGGTGCAGGCGCCGACAAGCTTCACCGCGCCCGGGCGCTTTTTCTTCACGGGCTCCAAGGCTCGCCTGGAGAACATCCTCCAGGGCGACGACGAGCTACGAAGCTTCGTCGAGCGGCATGCCCGGGCGACGGATGTCACGGCGACGTTGACCACCGATGACTGGCCCTACTTCTATCAGCACGAACCCGGCCTGCCCGGGAGCGTCATCGTGATGTCGCTGATGCTCGTCGTGCTCTGTTGGCTGGCGATCCCGGGTATCGGCCTACGCCGCAAGAGCATCCATTGGCATTTCTTTTTCCTCGGCGCCGCCTTCCTCCTCCTCGAGGCCCAACTGGTCAGCAAGATGGCTCTTCTTTTCGGCACCACGTGGCTCGTCAACTCCGTGGTGATCTCCGGGGTCTTGCTGCTGATCTTTGCCGCCAACGTCTTCGCGGAAAAAGTCCCGAGGCTCTCGATTCGCTTCGCCTATTCAGGTCTTTTCACAACGCTCATCGTGTCCTGGGCTTTGCCGATGCCGTGGCTTTTCCTCGATTCCGTCGTCCTGCGAGCCCTCGTCGCGGGGCTCCTCCTCTGCTCACCGGTCTTTTTTGCCGGCATCGTCTTCATCAAGAGCTTCGCCGCGGTCCGGTTCAGCGGCGACGCGCTGGGCTCGAACCTGATCGGAGCCCTGATCGGCGGTACTCTCGAAAGCCTCTCGCTGTGGACCGGGATCTCTTCCTTGCTGATCCTGGCGGCTCTCCTTTACCTCGCCTCGTGCCTCTTCTTGGTGCGCAGAGCCGCGTCCTGAAGCCCTACTTCAGCGCCGGAACGCCGCGCCCGGGCGTCCAGGGGACGCCTGCCGCTTCAAGCTTCTCCTCCAGGGCCTTGAGATCGGTCTCGATCAGTTGCACAAGCTCCCGGCGCACTTCGCCGAGCTCCTCGACCGCGATCTCGTAGCTGCGCAGATGGGTCGGTGTTGGCCCGTAGGTCGACGCCCGGTTGCCGGCCAGCACCACTCTCAGGCGCCGTGTGATCGACGGTGGAATGGGCTCGCCGAAGCGGTTCTGGCGTTCGTAGCCCTGGAGCGCCTCGCGCGCCTCGTGGAGGCGCCCTTCGAGGGCGCGAACCTCGTCGTCGAGGCGGGTGTCGCCGACCGTCGAGCGCATCAGCGCCTCCCGGATCGCCGTCAGGCGCCCGGCGGTCTGGTCGAGAACCGCCACCGTCCCCGTCACGACGCGCTGGAGCTCGCCGACCTGGCGCAGAAAGGCGACCGTCTCGGCGGGCTCCATCCCCTTCAAGGTCGGCTCGACGAGCGAGACGACCTCGAAGCTCTGCGACTTGCCGAGCTCCGTCACCACGCCATTGACGCGCTTCGCCAGGTGGACGCTGTAGGTGCCCGGCGCCGCCAGAAAGCCAAGATTGCCGAAGCGCCCGCGGCGGTCGCCGGGCACCGCGAGCGCCGGGTAGCGCAGGTCCCAGGCGACGCGGTGGAACCCGGCCTTGACCGGTCCGCTGAGCCGCCGTACGACCTCGCCCGCCGCGTCGCGGACCGTCAAGAGGATCGCCGGTTCCTCTTCCCGGTCCTCCCGGCGCAGCTCCTCCCAGCCGGGATAGGGCGTGTCGCCCCCCTCCTTGGCGATTTCCTTTTCCTTGTCGCTCCGCACCGCCTGGCTCGTCTTCAGCTCGTCGCGCAGGTAGTAGGTGATCACGGCACCAAAAGGCGGATTGGGCGCGACGAAAAAGGCCGCGCCCTGGGTCGCTTTCTCGCCGCGTCCGAGCGGGCGCCGGGGGATGTACCACCAGGCGTCCTTGACCGGGAAGAGCTCGGCCTCCTGCTCCAGGACCTCCTCCGAGACGTGACGCAGCGGTGTATAGTCGTCAAAGACGTACAAGCTGCGGCCGAACGAGGCGCCGACGAGGTCGTTCTCGCGCTTCTGGATCACCAGGTCGCGGAACGGGATGTTGGGCACGCCGCCGGTCAGCTGGATCCACTTCCATCCGCCGTCGCCACCATCCCCTTGGGGGGAATGAGGGGGGGGACCCAGCGTGAAGAAGATCCCGAATTCGGTGCCGAGGAAAAGCAGCTTCGCTTCGACGTGGTCCTGGACGATCCGCCACACGAGGTGACGCTCGGGCAGGCCGCCGGCGGCCGGCGATCCGGCGATCGACGTCCAGCTCACCCCACGGTCGGTCGACTTCGCGACGTAGGGCTTGAAGTCGCCGCTCTTGTGGTCGTCGACGACGGCGTAGACGGTGTCGGCGTCGTGGAGGTCGGCCTTCAAGTCGTTGACGAAGGCGTTCGCCGGCACGCCGGGAAGCTCGCTGACCTCGATCCGGCGCCAGCTTTCCCCACCGTCGCCGGTGACCTGGATCAGGCCGTCGTCGGTGCCGGCATAGATCAGCCCCTCGACGAGCGGCGACTCGGAGAGCGAGGTGACGTTGCCGAAGCTCGACATGGCCGACAGGTCCCAGACCGCGTCGATCGACTGGACGCGTCCCATCATCGGCATCGTCAGCCGGTCCTGAGCGCGCGACAGGTCGCCCGAGACGCTCCGCCAGCTGTCGCCACGGTCGTCGCTTCGCCAGACGCGTTGGCTCGCGTAGTAGAGCCGCGCCGGGTCGTGCGGGCTGATCAGGATCGGCGTGTCCCAGTTCCAGCGCTCGGGGCCCTCGCCCTTCTCGGGCTGCGGCTGGATGTAGACGGTCTCGCCGGTGCTCCGGTCGTGGCGCACCGGGTTGCCCTGCTGCGACTCGGCGTAGACGATCATCGGGTTGGTGGGATCGGCGGCGGGCTGGTGGCCGTCGCCGCCGTTGGTGATGAACCAATCGCTGTTACGGATGCCGTTCAGGTTCGTCGTCCGCGACGGGCCGCCCTGGCTGCTGTTGTCCTGGGTGCCGCCGTAGACGTTGTAGAAAGGCTCGGCGTAGTCGACCGCCACCTTGTAGAACTGGGTGATGGGGAGGTTCGAGACGAACTTCCAGTTCTTGCCCAGGTCCCAGCTCTCGTAGAGGCCGCCGTCGCTGCCCGCCAGGAGGTAGTCCGGGTCGCCGGGATCAAAAGCCAGGGCGTGGTTGTCGCCGTGCTTCGATTCCTCGCCGACGCGGCGAAAGCTCGTGCCGCCGTCCTCGGTGACGTTCATGCGGACGTCCATCTGGTAGACGCGGTCGAGCTTGTGCGGCGAGGCGAAGATCTCCTGGTAATAGTGGGGACCGGTGCCGCCGGAGTGGTAGTCGTTTCGTTTCTCCCAGGTCTCGCCGCCGTCAGCGGAGCGGTAGAAGCCCCCTTTGCGGTGGGCGAGCTCGATCGTCGCGTAGACGATGTCGGGATCGATCGGCGAGACGGCGAGGCCGATTTTCCCCATGTCCTCCTCGGGCAGGCCGCTTTTGAGCTGGCGCCAGGTCTGGCCGCCGTCGACCGACTTGTGGATGGCGCTCTCGGGACCGCCGTTGACGAGCGCCGCGACGGTACGGAAGCGCTGGTGGAGCGCGACGTAGAGGACGTCGGGGTCGCGCGGGTCCATGGCGACCTCGTTCGCTCCTGTATAGTCGCCGCCCCCTAGCAGCTTCTCCCAGGTCTCGCCGCCGTCGCTCGTCTTGTAGAGCCCACGCTCGCCCCCCGGCGACCACAGCGGACCCTGGGCGGCGACGTAGACGACGTCGGAGTCGCGCGGGTCGACGACGATCGTGCCGATGTGCTCGGAGTCCACGAGTCCCATGTTCTGCCACGACTTGCCACCGTCGAGGCTCCTGTAGACGCCGTCGCCGTAGCCGACGTGGCGTCCGCTGACGTTCTCGCCCGTGCCGACCCAGACCGTCTCGGGACGGCTGGGATCAAGGGTGACGCAGCCGATCGAGTACGAGCCCTCACCGTCGAAGATCGGCGTCCAGGTGGTGCCGGCGTTGGTGGTCTTCCACACCCCGCCCGAGCCCACGCCCACGTACCAGGTGCTCTGGTCGTGCGGGTGGACGGCGACGTCGGCGATCCGGCCCGACATGAAGGCCGGACCGATGCCGCGGAGCTGCAAGCCCTTGAAGGTCTCGGCCGACAGCCGGGAGCTGTCCTCTTCGGCGGCTTTCCCGGCCTTGGATTCCTGACCCTTTTTGGCAAGGGCGGACGTAGAAACGAGCGTTAGAGTCAACAGGATGGCGATGGCCTTGACGAGCCGCATCTTCGTTCTCCTCGTTAGAATTCGTAGGACACGGCCAGACTACCACGGCGATGCGCTAGACTAGGCTTATGAGACGACGACTCCTCCCGACCCTCCTCCTCGCGCTCCTCACCTCCGGCGGCGCCGAAGCCGCGGAGTTGGGCGAGGCGGTCCAACTGCACGTCGGCGACTCCGTCGAGATCGCCGAGCTCAGACTCACCTTCTCCGGCGTCGACGGCGACAACCGCTGCCCCAGCGACGTCCAGTGCATCGTCGCCGGCAGAGCCAGGGTCGTGCTCGAGATCGAGGACGGCGAGGGCTTGGAGACCCGGCTCCACGTCGACGTACCGCCCGGCGGCGAGGGCAAGGGATGCTTCGGCGACTACGAGATCGTGGTCGACGTCGAGCCCGAGACCAAGACCAGCGAGCGAATCGACCCCGGCGCCTACGTCGTCACCATCGTTGCCGGCACCGCGGACGGTCCCGGGGAGGGAGATTCCCGATGAGAACGCACACCTTCTCTCGCCTGAGCGTCCTTGCCGTCGTCGCGCTCGTCCTCCCGGTGGGCGCGCTCGCCGAAGAGGTCAACCGCACCTTCTCCCCCACCGTCGTCGCAAGCCCCGGCGGCACTCTCGCCGACGGCACCGAGCTCTTCGACGTGGCGTCGGAATTCGTGATCACCACCTCCTGTGAGGAATTCACGAACCTGGGCACCGTCGCCACCCTGCGGCGTAACGGCGAGCCGGCCGCCAGCCAGGCGTTCAACGTGCTCTCGAACGGCGGCGACGCTCTCGCCGCCTGTAACGGGGCCGACGCCGTCGCCGGCGACTCCGACCCGTGCCTCCAAGCGTCGCCCTGCACGTCGTTTTTCCCCAACGTGGCGGGTGAAGAGCTCTTCCCCACCTGTGCTCTGCACGAGGGCTTCGGGCGTCCGGCGTCTTGCCGATGCGCGGCGCGGATCCCGGTGACCTTCTACGGCGTGGCGCTCCTGCCCGGCGACGAGGTCACCCTGGAAGTCGCTCCTTCGCCCGTCGCCACGGCACCCGAGAGCTTCACCGACGACGACGCGGTCCGCTTCGTCTTCGAAGGTCCTGGAGAACCGAATTGCGTCGCGAGCGCTCGGACCCTCTGCCTTCAAGGGGGCCGTTTCGCGGCCGAGCTCCGCTTCACCGACTTCGACGGCGACCAAGGACCCGGCTGGGCCGTCGCCACCGGGGCGACATCGGGCTACTTCTGGTTCTTTCGTCCTGACGACATGGAGCTTGGCGTCAAGGTGCTCGACGGACGGCGCCTGAACGGCGCCTGGTGGGTCTTCTACGGCGCGCTGTCGAACGTCGAGTACACGCTTCGCGTCACTGACACGGCGACCGGGGAGGTCCGGACGTACCTGAACCCCGCTGGCGAGCTCGCAAGCCATGCGGACCTGCGGGCGTTTGTAGAAGTGCCTTGAACGTTAGGTGTCAGGAGCTTACGGGAAACCGGCCCCTCGGGGCTACGACGCTCTCGGAACGAACCAAGGGTGGTGTGTGCCCCTCCCCTCACGTCCGGAGCCCGAAGACCTCGACGAGGAGGCCCGTGTCTACGGCAGCCGCGGGGTCGAGGCCCTGGACGCCGACGGCGCCGCGGGCTTCGAGGAGGTGCCGCGGCGTTGCGCGAGCTTTCCCATGGTGACATACTCACCGGCGCATGCCGAGACGAGCGACCAGAAAAGCCCGAGACCGCGCCGCCGTTCCCGTCAAGGAGCGGATGCGACGGGACCGCGAAAAGGCGCCGCCGGCGCTCGCCAGCGCGCTGGAATACACGGAAGAGCACCTCTTCAAGGCGAAGCTCACCGTACAGGAAGCGCTCGCCGGCGCCGGCGTCCGCGACCAGAACGTGGCGGGCTCGGTGGCCCGCAAGCACCTGGGCGTGACGCTCAAGACCTACTTCCGGACCCGGCAGGTCGACACGGCGACGGCCATGCGTGACGACGGCTTCGAAGCGCCGACCGGGGAGACCGCGGCCGCCGTCGGCCTGCCACGCTGTGCCACCTTCTGCGACTGGCACGTCCGGACGAGCGGCTCTCGCCCGGTCTTCTTCCGCTGGCGGGCCACGCTGGAGCCGGATTTCAACCACGCCACGCTGAACCGGGCGCTGCGCGGCAAGCTCCCGGCCGACGACGCCAGAAAGCTGCTCGAGCGACGGCACCTCGACGAGAACGCCTCGGCCCCGGACGTTTCGCCCGGCACGGCGCTGGAACGGGCCAGGGAAGAGGCCCTCCGAAAGATCCGCGCCGACGCCGAAGGCCTGCCGCCCCACCTGCAACGAGTCTTGAAGACTCTCGGCGACCTTCTTTTTCAACCGGTCAACGTCGCCACGATCCTCTCGCGTGCCGGGGTCACCGACACGCGCACGCACCACGAATTCCTCTTTCACCTCGGCGACACGCCGAAAGCCTACCTGGAGAAGCGCCTCGTCGAGGCGGCGATCCTGGTCCTCGGCGAAACGAAGCGGAAAGTCACCGAGGTCGCCAAGGACGTCGGCGTGTCCTGCGTACGGACGTTCGCGGCCATGTTCAAGCGGAGGATCGGCGAGCGGGCCACGGACGTCCGGCGACTCTCACCGGACCACGAGGGCTCGGTGGACCCCGAGACCTGGAGCCGCTACGGCCGCGGTGCGGCGACACCTGAAGAGGCCGCGAAGGTCCGCGGGCTTCTCGAACGGCTCGTACCCACGAAAACGGTGATCCTCGTCGACGGCGCGGTCCTGGCCGAACGCTCCCACGCCGAGGAGAAGATCTGGCCCGCGCTGCGCGACCTCTCCGTCGACGAGGCCGGGGAAGAGGTGACGCGCTACGTCTTCGTCTACGCGCCCACCGCGCTCTCGGACCTGCTGCGGCACAAGTCCCGCGAGGCAGGCCGACGCGATCCGCAACTCGGCGTCGCCTGGGCCGAGGTCGCGTTGCGGAGCCTCGAAGCCAACGCCAAGGCGCTCGGCGAAAGGATCTACGAGGAAAAGGCGCGGGGCTGGGCGTGGATCGGCAACGCGAAACGGCTCGCGCTCGACTTCCCGGGCGCGGAGACGGCGTTCGACGAGACGTTCAATACGCTGGCCGGACGCGACGTCAGCGAGAGCGTCCTCGGGGAGGTCTACGACCTCAAAGGATCTCTACGACTCTTTCAGAGGCGCCACAAGGAATCGGTGGCCCTGTTCAGCCGCAGCCTGGAGATTTTCGAGAGCGTCGGCGACAAGCCGTCTCAGGCCAAGGAGCTGATGCAGAGAGCGGCGGCTCTTAACTACGATGAGCAGCCGGAAAGCGCGGCCTTGGATCTCGAAAAGGCCGTCGAGCTTGTCGATGCGAAGTCCGACGTGACTCTGGCCACCGACATCTACCGGGATCTGGCGATCGTATCCGCACAATCCGGTCGTTTGGAGAAAGCCTTGGCTGCCATGGCGAACGGCGAACGCCTTATGAGTACCGTCGAAGATCCGCTGTTGCGGTATCTTTTCGAATGGGCTAAAGGCTTCATCGAGCATTGTTCAGGGCGCTACACGTCCGCGAAAACGAAGTACTTGTCCGCTCTTGAAGGCATAAACGAGCTGGTCCAGCCCTTTTACGGCGCGTTTGTCGGGCTGGATCTGGCCATCGTGAGCTCAGATCTGGGCCAGGTCGACGATGCGGTACGGTTTTCGGCCGAGATCATTCCATTCTTTGATTCCTTGAAATTGACCTCTGAGGCGATCGCCGCCCGTCGCATTGCGAGGAGGGCGTCACCGAGACTCAGTCCATGAATCTGTCAGATCGGGGGACTTTCGGCAAATTCGGCCGGCTTTCAAGGGCCGGAGACCCGAAAGACGGTCCATGAATCTCTCGTGATTGTCCCAGGGGCATAGAAGCCTGCCATGAAGCTTGTACTGGCGGCGATCGTCCGGATCCGCCAGGGTCGGTCCATGCAGAACGACGTCCGCCAGAGATGTTCCATGTCCGGAAACGGGAGAAACCGGGCCGTTGCCGGCTTCGTGGTCGGCGAGGTCGAGTCGGATCCGCGCCGGGAGGCCGAACGGATCCGCGCGCTCCTGCGGGCTACGGTGGAGGCGTCGGGCCTGAGCCGACGGGCCGTGGCCCGAGGTGCCGAGATGAGCGGAGGGGAGCTCGACCGCGTCCTCCGGGAGGAGGGGGACGAATTGACCCTCGGCCAGTTGCACCGGATCCTCGGGGCCGTCGACGTCACCCCGGAGAGTTTCTTCGCCTGGGCCTACAGGCCCGAGGAGAGATGACATGGCCGCCACGCTCACGGCGGTTCCACCGCCCACCACATGAAGGGAGCTGAGAAATGGCTTACCGAGTCACGATGGGTCATCGCGCGGCGATCCGCTCGCTGACCTCCTCACTGCAACAGTTCACCCCCAAGGCCACCGAGGCGCTGGTGCGTCTCCTGTCGCCGTTCGCGCCGGAGGGCGTCCCGCTGCCGGATCTCGCGCTGGTGCTCCAGATCCTCTTGAACATGCTTTTGAACGCGGGCGAGAGGTTGACCGACGTCAGTTGGCAACGCCGCGACGAGGGAGCGGCCGACAAGGAGACCCGCGGCCAGCGGGACTCGACGGTGAAAACGCTCCGGCCCAAGGTCCAGCACGTCAGCGACTGCCTGCTCAACGCCCTCGGTCCCGAAGCCCCCGCCCGCTTCGGCATCGACACCGTCGAGACGATTCCCATGGCTCTGTACGACCAGGTGGTCCACCTCGACAAGCACCTGCGGTCTTCGGGGGTGCTCGAGAAGAAGACCCTGGTCGGGATCACCATCGATCCGGTGGCGTTGGCCGACAGTCTCGAGCCTGAGAAGAGCCTGTTGGGCGAGTCGCTCGACACCTTGACGGCGGAGGAACGCGCGACCGAGGCCGCGCTCCTGGCAAAGGACAGGATCGTGGAAGAGATTCGCACTCTCTACGTCGCCGCGGCCAAGGTCATCGAGGGGTTCTACCGCCTCGCCGGCCTGGACAAGGAGGCCGAACGCCTCCGTCTGACCGTCCGTCGCCGGAACAACAGCGAGCTCCCGGGCGAGGGGCCGGACGACGAGGTGGCCGAGGAGCCGGTGGAAGAGCTGGCCGACGAGGAGGCCGCTGAGCAGGCGACGCAGGACTGATTCTCACGGACTCCGCGTCGTCCACGCCCTTCTCCCTGGCGGGAGGAGGGTTTTTTTGCGCCCTGGCCGCCGGGGCGTCGTGGCCTCGACGCCGTGACCCCAGGGCTCCTCATGAAACGGATGTACAAACGCAAGACGTTGAAGCCGAGGGCACGACAGGTTCCGCGGACGGTCCCGGAGGCCGTCAAGCCCCTCCTGGCCTTCGCCAACACGTCGGGCGCCGGAGGCGGGACGCCTCAGCTTTCGAGCCCGGGGGCCTTGAGCGACTTCCTGGCAGGTCAGGGCCTGCTTCCCCGGGGGACAGAGCTCACGGAGGCGGACCTGGAGCGGGCGCGGCAGGCCCGTGCCGGCCTGGGGGCGCTGATCGCGGCGACCACGGGTCCCCTCCCGACCGACGACGCGCTGGAGCGTCTCAACCGTGTGGCGTCGTCGGTGGCGGTGCGGGTGTGCTTCGCCGCGGACGGCTCGCCGGTCTTCGAGCCCGCCTCGTCGGATCTCGACGGAGCCCTCGGTCTTTTCTTCGCTACCGTCCTCTGGGCGCGCGCCACGGGTTGCTGGCCACGGGTGCGCCTCTGCGAAGCGGAGACGTGCCGACGGGCTTTCTACGACAAATCCAACAACCTCTGCGGAAGATGGTGCTCAAAGCTGTGCGGGAACAAGTACGCCGCCAGGGATTACCGCAGACGGCGGAAGGCCCGCGGACGATGATCGTCCTCTTCCTCGGCCGGTCCGCAGGGCTTGAAAGGCCGTTTTCGTCATCTACCAACGACGTTGGCACATGACGAACGGTTGGATCGTCACGTGCCAACGACGTTGG
>CBDUYN010000140.1:0-26993 GCA_965371445.1 uncultured bacterium
CTACCTGTGGACCGACGGCTACCTGTGGACCGACGGCTACCTGTGGACCGACGGCCTGACCGAGACGGCGGCGATCAACGGCTGGGTGGCGCAGGAGTAGACGGAGGTGAACGCATGAGCATGCTCTCGGGTCTTGCTCGCGGTCTTCGCCGCGCTGGGCTCGGCATCGCCCTGGTTGCCCTCGGCGCCCCGGCGAGCCTCTCCGCCGGCGAGAAGAACCTCAGGTTCCAGCATCTCTCCCTCGAAGAGGGCCTCTCCCAGGCTTTCGTCATCTGCACCTTGCAGGACCGTCAGGGCTTCATGTGGTTCGGGACCCAGGAGGGACTGAGCCGCTACGACGGCTACCGGTTCACCTATTATGCCCACGACTCGGGCGACCCGACTTCACTGTCTCACAATTCGGTCATGGCGATCGTCGAGGACCGCGACGCCGTCCTGTGGATCGGCACCGAAGGCGGCGGCGTCAACCGCTTCAATCCGGCCGACGATACCTTCACCCGCTACCGGCACGATCCGGCGGACCCGGCGAGCCTGTCGAACGACAGCGTGCGGGCGGTCCTCCTGGACCACTCGGGCCGGCTGTGGATCGGCACCAACGGCGGCGGCCTCGACCGGCTCGACCCGCTCCCGGGACGGCCCGAGACCGGGACCTTCGAGCACTACCGGCACGATCCGTCCGATCCATCCAGCCTGAGCCACGACGACATCCGGAGCCTCGTCGAAGACCGCTCGGGCCGGCTGTGGATCGGCACCAACGGCGGCGGCCTCAACCTGCTGCAACCGGGAACCGGCGCCTTCACCCGTTACCGGCACGACCCCGGCAACCCGGAGAGCCTGTCGAGCGATCAGGTCAAGGCCGTCTACGAAGACTTCGACGGGGTGCTGTGGGTCGGCACCTACGACCACGGGCTCAACCGATTCGACAGAGACGCCGCCACCAGCCCCCCGACCGGCACCTTCACCCGCTTTCAACACGATCCCGCCGACCCCACCACCCTGTCGGCCGACGGGGTGTGGGCGATTTATCAGGACCGTGACGGCACCCTGTGGATCGGCACCGACGGCGGTCTCAACGAATGGCAGCCATCGAGAGCGAGCTTCGCGCGCTACCGGCACGATACCGCCGACCCCTTCAGCCTGTCGAACGACCAGGTCCTCTCCATCTTCCAGGACCGGGGCGGCGTGCTCTGGGTCGGCACCCACGACGGCCTCAACAAGTGGAACACCGCTTTCGGGTCGTTTCTGCACTACCGGCATCGGCCGGGCGAAACGGATCAGCTGAGCAAAGACGTCGTCACCTCGTTCGCGGAAGACCGTGCTGGGGCGGTGTGGGTCGGTACCTGGGGCGGCGGTTTGAACCGCCTGGACCCATCGACCGGCCGCCTTCGCCATTACCGGCACGATCCCGGAGACCCCGCAAGCCTGAGCGACGATCGGGTGATGTCGCTTTACGTCGACCGCCAGGGGGTTCTGTGGGTCGGGACCTTCAGCGGCGGCCTCCACCGCTTCGACGGCGACACCGCCGACGGCTCGAGCGGGCGTTTCACCCGCTTCGCGCACGACCCCGAGGACCCGACGAGCCTCGCCGTCAACGGCGTGACCTTCATCTCCGAGGACCGGCGCGGCGAGCTCTGGGTCGGCACCTTCCGCGGCGGTCTTCACCGCTTCGAAGGCGCCGCCACAGGCCGCGACCGTGAGGGCTTTGTCCGCTACCGGCACGATCCGGAGGACCCCGAGAGCCTGTCGAGTGACCTCGTGATCGGCTTTCACGAGGATTCTTCCGGCACGCTCTGGATCGGCACCGAAAGCGGGGGGCTCAACCGCTTCGACCCGTCGACCGGAAAGGTCGTGGCCCACTACCGGCACGACCCGCACGACCCGGACAGCCTGTCGAGCGATACCCCGTGGGTGATCCGGGAAGGTCCGCGGGGGGATCTGTGGATCGGCACCCAGGGCGGCGGTCTCAACCGTTGGGCCGCCGCCGACCGCCGGGCGGACCGGGCGATCTTCCAGCGCTACACCAAGAGCGAGGGACTCCCCAGCGACAACATCTACGGCATTCTCATCGACGACGAGGGCAATCTCTGGATGAGCTCGAACCACGGTCTGATCCGCTTCGATCCCGAGACCGAAACCCTCAAGAACTATGACTCAAGCCACGGTCTACAGAACGACGAGTTCAACCACGGCGCCTCTTTGCGGGCCCGCGACGGCCACATGTACTTCGGCGGCATCAGCGGATTCAACGCCTTTTATCCGCAACGGATCCGTCGCAATACCCACGTCCCGCCGGTGGTGCTGACCGGTTTTCGGAAGTTCAACCAGCCGGTCGACCTCGGACGGCCCCTGTCGGAAATCCGCGAAATCACCCTCGGTCACAACGACTACGTCGTCGATTTCGAGTTTGCGGCCCTCGACTACACGGCACCCGAGAAGAACCGTTACCTCTACCAGCTCGCGGGCTTCGACCGTGACTGGGTCGATTCCGGCGAGCTGCGCCGGGCCACCTACACCAACCTCGCGCCAGGCGACTACACCTTCCGCGTCAAGGCGTCCAATAACGACGGCGTGTGGAGCGAGGAGGGGGTGGAGCTCGCGATCAGGGTCCTGCCCCCTCTCTACAAGACATGGTGGGCCTATGCTCTCTATGCCTTGACGGTGAGCTGCGCTCTGCTGCTCTTCACCCGCGCCCAGGCGAAGAAACGGCAACGAGCGGCCGAGCTGGCGCGGGCCAACGTGGTCCTACAGGAGGAGATCGCCCGGGGCCGGGCCAAGGAGAAAGCTCTGCGGCAGGAGAAGGCGGCGAAGGAGAACGCGGAGAGCGCCAGCCGGGCCAAGTCGCAGTTCCTGGCCAACATGAGCCACGAGATCCGCACCCCGATGAACGGGTTGCTGGGCATGATCGAGCTCCTGCTCGAGGACGCCGAGCTGAACGATCGGCAGCGCAGATTCGCCAACACCGCGCGCCGCTCGGCGCACACTCTCCTCGATCTGCTCACCGACATCCTCGACTTCTCCAAGATCGAAGCCGGAAAGCTGGAGCTCGAGATCGTCGATTTCGACCTGCAGCGTCTGATCGACGAGGCCTCAGAGCATTTCGCGGAACCCAGTCAAGCCAAGAACCTGGAGCTCCTGTGCACGGTCTCGAACAACGTACCGACCGCTCTGCGGGGCGATCCTACGCGGCTCCGCCAGATTCTGGCGAATCTTCTCAGCAACGCCATCAAGTTCACGGAGCAGGGCGAGGTGATCGTGCGGGTCTCAGGGTTTGACGTCACCGCCGAATCGGCCGGGATCCGGATCGAGGTCCGCGACACCGGCATCGGTCTCGAGCCGGAGGTCCGCGACCGGATCTTCGAGGCCTTCCACCAGGCCGACGGGTCCACTACCCGGAAGTACGGGGGAACCGGCCTGGGGCTGGCGATTTCGACCGAGCTGGTGGCGCTGATGGGCGGACAGATGGAGGTGGAGAGCGCGCCTGGAGAAGGCTCGAGCTTCTGGCTCACGCTCAACCTCGAGAGGCAGCCCGAACGGGAGGCAGTCAGCCGCTACCCGGCCTTCGGATCGCAGGCCCTGCGGGTGCTGGTCGTGGACGACAACGCCCCGAGCCGCGGCATCTTGCTCCGCCAGCTCGCGGACTGGGGCCTCGACGCCGAGGGCGCGCCGGACGGACCCAAGGCGGTGCAGATGCTGCTCGCCGCCGCCACGCAGCGGAGACCCTTCGCTCTCGCCCTCCTTGATCAGGCGATGCCGGGAATGGACGGGCTGGCGCTGGTCGAGGCCATCCGGGCCCTGCCGAGCGCGAAGGATCTCGTGGTGGTGATGCTGACGGTGAGGCCCCTGGACGCCGAGAGGGTGCGCCAGGCCGGGATCCTCCGCTGCCTGTCGAAGCCCGTGCGCCAGTCGAAGCTCTACGCTTTTATCGCGGGTCTGCTGAATCCGCCCCGCGAGAGCGGCGCACCCGGCCGCCGGACCGCCCCGCGGACAGACCTCAGCGGAGTCCGGATCCTCGTGGTCGAAGACAATCCGGTCAACCAGGAAGTGGTGGGCTACACACTGGACAAGTTCGGTTGCCGGCACGACATGGCGCCGAACGGGCTGGTGGCGCTGGATCGTCTCTCGCACCAGCGGTACGACCTGATTCTGATGGACTGCCAGATGCCGGAAATGGACGGTTACGAAGCGACGCGGATCATCCGGGACCGGGAGAGCTCTGAAAGCCTGCTACCCAGCGGGGCGCAGCGGCAGCCGGGACGCGTCCCGATCGTGGCGATGACCGCCAATGCGCTCAAGGGCGACCGCGAGAAGTGTCTGGCCGCCGGCATGGACGACTACCTGAGCAAGCCGTTCAGCCCGGACCAGCTCTACCAGTGCCTGGAACGCTGGCTCCCCACCAGGCCGAGGCTCGAGACATCAGAAGGCGGGGTGAAGCCGGCGGCTCACGACGGACCGCGGTCTGCGCAACCGTCGCAGGTCGGCGCCGGCTCCGCGCACGCCGGGTCGGACCCTCACCCCCTCGACCACCAGGCGTTGGAACACCTCTGTGCCCTCGAGTCGGAAGGATCCAAGGGCTTCCTTGATGAGCTCCTGCGCACCTACCTCCGTTCCTCGCGCGAGCTGATCGCGACCTTGCGCGACGCGGTGGCGAGCGGCGACACCGCCGCCCTGCGCGAAGCGGCCCACTCCCTGAAATCGTCGAGCGCGTTCCTTGGCGCGGTGCACGTAGCGTCCCTGTGCCAGAGCCTCGAGACCATGGCCCGGGAGAGCTCCACCGAGCAGGCGGCCGAGACGCTCGCGGCTCTGGAGCCGGAAATTGAACGAGCGAGAGCGGCCCTGGAGGAAGAGCTCGGGCCGTGGCGCGTGAACTGATCCCCCCAGCGTGAGCACCGCTTCGAGAAACGGGTGGTGCTCTTGATCGACGAGACCGGCCGCGGCCGCTCCTCTACGCCGGATCCACCCGGTCGAGAAAAGCGAGGACCGCGGACGAGAAGCGCTCCGGGTCTTCCAACATCGGGTAGTGGCCGAGGTCCTCAAGCCAGGTCAGCTCGGCGCCGGGGATCTCCGCGGCAAGCCGCTCGGCGATCGCCGGCACCGCAACCGGGTCGCGGCGTCCCCAGAGGACGTGCGCCGGGACGTCGAGCCGTTCGAGCGCGCCGACCCAGCGGCGCTCGAAGCGGCGGCGCTCGTCGAGGTAGAGCGAGATCTGGTGGGTCCTCAGATGGCCGTCGTCATGGCGGACGGCTTCCCACATGGCGTCGAGGTCGGCGTCGAGGGCCCGGGAGCGCCGGCCCCACAGCCGCCGTAGGACGGCTTTGAAGTAGCCGCGCCAGACGACGCGTCCGAGGATCGGTCCCCAGAAGGGCGAGCGGGCCAGGCGCTGCGAGGCTCGCAGCCGCGCGAGGTCCAGATGGACGCTGCCGTTGGTGAGCGTGACGCTCCTGAGCTCGAGGGGAATGCCGCCCCGCTCGCGGCGGGCCAGGATCTCGGTGGCGACGCTGGTGCCGTAGTCGTGAGCCAACAAATGTCCCGACCTCACCCCGAGCTCCTGCCAGACGCCGAGCGCCACCTCGGCCTGCTCGAGCAACGAGTACGAGTACTCGACGGGCTTGGCCGAGAAACCGAAGCCCGGGTGGTCATGGAGGACGAGGCGGCGGCGGCGCGCCCAGGAGTCGAGGCAGCGGTGGAAGTCGAACGACGAGGTCGGAAAGCCGTGCAGGACCAGGAGCGCCTCCCCCTGCGCCTCCTCGACCGGGGGGACGTCGGCGGCAAAGATCGCCAGGCCGGCGACGTTCAGCCCCCGAGCACGGGCACGCCACGATGCAAGCGTCGGTTCCACGCGGCGATTCTACGCCAGAGTGTCGCCCGGCGTTCTCCTTGCCGTGCTATCGTTGTCCCGGGAGAGTAGGAAATCGTCCGGCTCTGACCTGGTTCTCCTGGCCGGGGGCCATCCCGACGAAATCTCGGAAAGGTTGCGCTGATGGGATCCCAGACTCAGCAAGACCAGGCGTCGCTCGTGAAGCTCGAGAGCCTGAGCACCCTGGCCGGTGGCATCGCCGAGGACTTCAACAACCTCCTGGTGGGCATCCTCGCCCACGCGGGCCTCGCCCGCAAGGCCCTCGCGACCCCCTCGTCGAGCGCTCTGGAGGCGGCCCGCGAGAACATCGAGCAGGTCGAGGCGACGGCGATGCAAGCCGCCAACCTGACCAAGAAGCTCCTCGCTTTCTCCGGCAAGGCGAAGCTCAGCACGCGGCCGGTCGACCTCGCCCACCTGCTCCACGAGATGAAGCAGATCCTGCGGGGATCGGTCGACGACGACGTGGAGCTGGAGATGAACCTGACGTCGCAGCTGCCCTTCATCGAGGCCGATCCGGCCCAGATCCGCCAGCTGATGGTCCATCTGCTGACCAACGCCTCCGACGCCCTCGAGGGTCGTAGCGACGCTCACCTGGACGTCGGGACCGGGATCGTCGAGCTCGACGGTGGCGAGGAAGAGGAGTACCTCCCCGGCAAGCTCCCCCCGGGCCGCTACATCTACATCACCGTCTCCGACACCGGCTGCGGGATGGGCGAGGCGACGCTCGCCAAGGTCTTCGATCCGTTCTTCACCACCAAGTCGAGCGGTCACGGCCTGGGGCTCGCGGCCGTCCTGGGCATCGTCCAGGGTCATCGCGGGGCCCTCCAGGTCGAGAGCCGCCTCGGAGTAGGGACGACCGTGAAGGTCCTTTTCCCGTGCTCACCGAGCAAGAAACAGGTGCCGGCCGTCTCTCAGGTCGAGAAGCCGACTCCGGCCGCCGCCACGGTCCTGGTGGTCGACGACGACCCGACGGTCCGCAAGGTCACCCACAGGATCCTCACCTCCGCGGGCTACGGCGTGGCGAGCGCCACCGACGGCGTCCAGGCGATCGAGAGGGTTCGCGAGCTCGGCTCCGAGATCGCCCTCGTGCTCCTGGACCTCAGGATGCCGCGGATGGGCGGCGCGGAGACCCTCGACGAGATCCGGCGTCTGCGCCCCAACCTGCCGATCATCGTCTCCAGCGCCTACGACCCGCAGGAGGGAGCCGACGGGCTGAGCCAGCGCCTGGCCGCGAGCTTCCTACCCAAGCCCTACAGCCCCCAGGACTTGACGACGCTCGTCAACTGGCTCATCGAAGCGGCGAAGAAGGGCGCGTAGCGGCGACGCCCTCCAGAGCGTCGTCGAGGCGAGGACCGAGACGCGGCCACTCGAAGCGATGGACGGCGCGGCGACCGATGTCGCCGTCGCCCTGCCAGAGATCGCCGGCCTCGAGCCGCCGGGCAAGCTCCGCCAGACGCTCGACAAGGTGGCGCACCTTGCCGTCGTAGAAAAACCGGGAACGCACCTCGCCGGGGACGTCCGCCAGGAGCTCCGGATAGGAAAGCCGCTCCGGCAGGAGCGGATAGCAGCCGGCGGCGATCGCCTCGACGACCGAGACGCCGAAAAACTCGTGGCTCGCCGTCGACACGAAGACGTCGGCCTCGGCCAGGGCGGCTTCGTAGCCCTCGCGGCGCGGCTGGTAGCCCCAGCGGTCGATCCGTTCGGCGAACGCCTCGCGGGCCTGGGCGAAGACCTCGGGCACACGGCGGAACTGCTCCCCGAGAACGCTCACGCGAAACTCGACGCGGCGCTTGCGGAGCGGTTCCAAGGCCGCGAAGAAGTCTTCCGGGTTCTTGTCGTGCTCCCACCGCGCCGCCCAGAGGATCCGCAACGGCCCCGGCCGCCGGCCGCCGCGCCTGGCCGGCGGGCTTATCCCCTGCGGATGGACCGCGGAGCGCTCCCGGATCGCCTCCACCTCGGCGAAGGGCTGGTAGTCGGGCATGCGTTTCAACATCCGTTGCAGCGCTTCCAGAAAGGAGTCGCGGTGGAAAGCCGAGTTGAACCAGACGGCGTCGGCGGCCAGCGCCGTCGTCATGTTGGTCAGGGCGAAGTGGAGGTCGCGTTCCTTTTCGACCCGCACCGGGTAGGTCAGCTGGTTCTCGTGGAAGTAGGCCACGGCCGGCAGCGCCGCGACCTCGCGCGACGCCAGACCCCGGAGCTCCGCCAGGCTCAGCATGTCGGAGCCGAGGAGGACGTCCCAGCCGCCAACGAGCTTCGCGAGCTCCCCGGCCACGGTCACCGCGCCATGGCGCATGCGCCATTTCCACTTGTAGGGCGGCAGGGTGACGAGCGTCCAGTCGTGGCGGCTCACCTCGCGCCAACCGTCGAGGAAGACGCGGTGGCTGCCGCCATAGTAGGGCTCGATCGCAAGCAGCCGCATGGCGCGAAGCCTACCAAAGGTCGAGCTGGTGCCGGAGATGGGATTCGAACCCACACGCCCGAAGGCGGCGGATTTTAAGTCCGCTGCGTCTGCCCTTTCGCCACTCCGGCGCCGCCTCCAAGCATAGCAGAGGAGGCCGAGCGCCAAATCGGCTAGACTAGCCGGAAACCGCCCCCTGGCCGAAGCTCGAACGCCGAGACACCCGTGAAAACCCTCCCGCGCACAAAGCGATTGCCTCCGGCGCTCGAGACCGCCGTTCTCCTGACGCTGGCCGCGGTCTTCCTGCTGCCGGCGGTGGCGGGGGCAGCGGTGCTCTTGATCGCCGCCGTCCTTTGGTTCCTCGGCCGTCCGCCGCGGCGCGAGGCGTACCTGGTGGTGAGCGGCCTGGTGGCGACCGCGGCCCTGGTCTGGGGCGGGGCCATCTGGGAGCGGCGTGCCGAGCCGTCGGAGCCCGCCTGGCTCGCGAGCGTCGAAGAAGGCTACGCGGCTTTTCTCGACGAGCTCGAGGACGCCGGCCACGCCGCCGTCGCGTCGCTTTACGAGATCGATGCCGAGGAGCGGACCCGCCTCACGATTTTCGACCACCTCCAGCGGCTGGTCGAGGAGGATCCGCTTTACCGGGACAAGACCCTGGTCTTCTACGACCCGGACGGCGAGGCAGTGGCCTGGGCCGGCCCCGGCCTCCTGCACGAGCCCGAGCCGGAGGAGCTGCCGGTCAAGGGCCTTGCCTTTCGCCGCGGCTACTTCGCGGTGACGCTCTACACCGTCGTGCCTCTCGACTCGACCCAGCGTGCCCATCGCCTGCTGGTCGGACGCAGCTTTCCCGTCGATTCCGTGCCCTTCGCCCCCGGCGAGCCGCCGGGTCCCTGGGTCTGGTCGCTTGGCGCGGGCGAGAGCGTGGGGAAAGAGGAGGTGCGCATCCGGCCGCGAGACGACGGCCCGGCGCTTTTCCTGCTTCCCAGGGCGGTGAACGCCGGCGTCGAGCAAGAGCGCCCGCGGTGGTGGACGCCGGCCTGGTGGGCCGAAGCGCTCGACCGCCTGGCCCCCACCGTCCTCGGCCTCGTCTACCTGACGCTGGCGTTCCTGCGGGGTGTGCTCCCGGTGGTGGCTTCGCGGGACGAGACGTCCACGCCGGCGAACGGGGACGGCCGGCGGGCGCTTTCGGCAGGGCTCTTGACCACCGCGGGAATCGCGGTCCTCGGCGGCGCGGCACGCCTGGCGATCCCCTATCACCTGGCCGCCGTCGGCGCCACGGCGCTCGCCGCCTGGGGCTTCCTGCGCCGCCGGCGTCCGAGCCTGCGCGACAGCGGCGCCGAGCTGCCGGGAGGCCTGGCGGTGCTGGTGCTGACCGGCCTCGCCTGGTGGTTCCAGAGCGAGGTCGGCCTCTGCGACCTGGCGGACAACCTCGGAGGAGGTGACGAGGTCCTGGCCCTGCGGCTGACGGGATGCTTCGCGGCTCTGGGGCTCTTGAGCCTCGCCGGCTGGCACCGTGGGCCGGCGCTGGGCGACCGCTCGGCCTGGACGGCCGTCGTCTTTCTGCTCGCCGCGGCGGCGACCCACGACTGGCCGCTCGGCGCGTTGCCCCTCCTGTCGATCGGTGGCGCCGCCACGGCGCGCTGGCTGCGAGGGCTCGACCTGCGCAGCCGCCCCATGGCGATGGGGGGAGTCCTGCTGCTCGCCGCCATGACGGCCGCCACGAGTTGGGAGATCGCCTACCGCGAGCATTTCCGCAGGCAGTTGGAGACGGACTACCTGCCGCGGGTGGCGCCGCCGAGCCGCACCGAGGCCAACGACCTACACACTGAGATCCATGACCACTTCGAAGGCTACGAGCTGCGCTTGGTCATGCCGCCTGGCGTCGCGGCGGGCGAGGAGGCGAGCGTCGACCCTCAAGACCTCGCCTTCACGCTGTGGCGGAGCTCGCCCCTGCCCAAGCGCGACGGCGCCTCGGCGTTGGTGATCACACTGGAGGACGGCTCGCGCTCGAGCTTCTCTTTCGGCCTGCAGCTCGACCGCGACCTGCGCGTCAAGCAAGACCCGGAGAGCTTTCCCATCCCGAGGACGCCCGCCTGGCACGACGCCATCGTCTATGGAGAAGCCCCACTGCTGCTCGACGGCCGCTTGTGGGGACAGGCCCTCTACACCTTCATGCCACGGCCCGGTTTCCGTCTCGAGGTCAACGAGATCTCTGAGCTCGAATCGGCGCTCGTCCGCGGCGCACACCGCCGAGCCGCCGACGGGCTCCCACGGCCGGTGCTCTTCGGGGTCTACGACGCGACGGGTGACGCGATCTCCAGCCCCTGGGAAGGCACGCCGCCCCTCGAAGACACCCTTCTCGAGGCGGGACGCGGGACGGCACGTCTTCCCGCCGGCCGTTTCTGGTACTTCGCGTCAACCTACGACGAAGTCTACGAGGTGCTTTTCCTGGAGCAGCTCGGGTGGCAAGCCGGCCTGGAACGGGTGTGGGTCCACGCCCTCGGATCGCTGCTCGTGATCTCCGGCCTCGTGGTGTTGACCGCGTTGCCGCGTTCGCTCGCCGTGGTCCGCCATTTGCTCGACCGCGTGCTCTACTCGTACTCGATTCGCCTCATGTTGGTCTATACGGCGCTCCTGCTCTTGCCGCTCGTGGCGTTGAACCTCGTGCTCCTGCGAGGCTTCGAAGAACGGCTGCGCCGCGATCAACAGGATCAGGGGCTTGTCGCCCTCTCCTCGGCGCGGCTTTTCCTGCTCGACTACCTGCGGGGGGTCGACCCGGGCTTCAGCATCGACACGCAGCTGAATCGGGATTTCTTGAAATGGGTTTCGCAGATAGTACGCCACCCGGTGAACCTCTACTGGGGCAGCCGGTTCCTCGAGTCGAGCCAGCCGGAGCTTTTTACCTCGGGGCTCCTGCCCGAGCGCATCCCCGGCGAGGTCTTCTCGCGCCTGGCAATTCTCAGACACGAAGTGGGCTCGCGCACCCGGCACAGCGGCCAGACCGCCTACCTCGAGCTCTATACCCCCCTCGACGTCTTCGGCGGCTCCCAGGGCCTCTACCTCTCGGTACCGCTCCTCGCCCAGGAGGAGGAGGTGGCCCGCGAGCTCGAGATGATCGAGCGCCGGGCGGTGCTCGTGACGACCGCGCTTTTCATCCTCCTGCTCGCCGTGGGGAGCCGTCTCGCACGGAGCTTCACGACCCCGATCATGGCGCTGATCGACGGCACCCGGGAGATCGCCGACGGCGCGGGCTTCCTCTCCGTAACGCCGCGCGAGCACGAGCTCGGCAAGCTCGCCGACGCCATCGACGACATGGCACGGCACATCGCCGAAGGACGCCGCGAGCTTCTGGCCGAGAAGCTGGTCGTCGAGCGCATGGTGGAGAACATCACCTCCGCCGTCGTGTCGCTCGACCACGAGCGGCGGGTCCTCCTGCACAACCGGGTGGCGAGGGAGCTGCTGGGCACCGAGGTCGGCCAGGAGATCGACGCCGCCCTCGACGGCAAGCCGGCTCTCGCCCCCGTGGCCGAGTTCCTGGCGGCGGGCGACGACGCCCGCGAGGCGACGGTGGAGCTCGCCGGCAATCAAGGCGAGGTGCGCGAGTGGACCCTGACCTGGGTGCCGATACCGGGGCCCGACGACCCGGCGGCGCTCCTCGTCGTCGACGACGCCACCGAGGTGCTCCGCGGCCAGCGTCTCGAGGCCTGGGCCGAGATGGCACGGATCATCGCCCACGAGATCAAGAACCCCCTGACGCCCATCCGCCTCTCGGCCGAGCACATGCAGCAGGTCTACCGCAACGATCCCGAGCGCCTGGGCGAGGTCTTCGAGCGCTGTACGGACAACATCCTGAAACAGGTCGAGGAGCTGCGCGACATCGCGTCGGACTTCTCGATCTACAGCCGCATTCCCCGCGCGGAGCTCGCCGAGGGCGACCTCGTCGCCGCCATGAAGGAGCTCGTCGACGCGTACCACGGTACCTCGCCCGAAGGGATCGACCTCACCTTCGAGGCCGATGGCGAGGAGCTTTCCACCCGCTTCGACCCGAAGCTGCTGGGCCGCGCCGTGCGCAACCTCCTGGAGAACGCCCTGCGGGCCACCGCCGGCAAGGCCAAGAGCGACGAGACCGGCGTGAAGCTCCGAGTCGAGCGCCGACGGGAGGAGGCCAGGATCTCCGTCCTCGACTCCGGGCCGGGGGTCGAGCCCGAGAACCTGGCCCGGATCTTCGATCCCTACTTCTCGACCCACGAGACGGGGACCGGCCTCGGCCTCGCCATCTCCAAACGCATCGTCGAAGAGCACGCCGGAGTCCTCGAAGCGCACAACCGCCCTGGCGGCGGGCTCGTGGTAACGATTACAATTCCCCGGGTAGAGGCAAGAATCGAGCGAGGAGGTACATCATGAACCGGAGGTGTCTCAACAAACCGACTCGAAGCTCCTGGGTGCTGGCGGCCGTCCTGCTCGCCGCCGGCTGTGGCGGCGGTGGCAGCCGCCTGGAAAAAGGCCCCGGCTCGGCCCTGTGGGTGGCCGGAGCGAGCGAGGCGCTGGTACCGGAGACGCTGCGGCGGATAGAGGCCGCCGGCGTTGCCGAGCTCTACGTCCCTCTCGGCGAGCTTGAGGCGACGAGCGACACGGTCCTCGCACGCCGGACCCTGCCCGAGCTGCCGCCGGCGACGCGGGTGACGATGGTGCTCGGCGGCAAGCTGGATGCCGGCCTCGACGCCGCGGCCGGCGAACGCGCCGCCGCCGCCATCCAGCAACTACGCTTCGACGTCGAAGCGCGGGGCGTCGTGCCCGTGGGGGTCCACCTGAATCCGCCCTCGCTCGGCTCCTTCGAGGGGCTCGCGACCTTCCTCGAGGCCTTGAACGGCGCTCTCGATCCCAGCCTCTACCTGTCGCTCTCCTTGCACCGCGGCGACCTCGACGACGAGCTCCTGCCCCAGGCGCTCGCCGAGGTCGACTTCGTCGTGCCGTTCCTCTACGGCCAGCTTCCCAGCGAGGTCGACAGCGGCGATGCCTGGGACTTCACCCGTCTCGGCGAGCGCTTGAGCGGCCTCGAGCAGCATGGCGTCCCCTACCTGGTCGGCGTCATCGGCCTGGGGACGGCCTCCCACGTCGAGAAGGGAGGCCGGGTCAAGGACCGCAGCACGCGCCACTCCTTGAAGAGCTTTCTGTGGAACCGCAAGCTCAAGCTGCAAACGGGCTTTTCCCTGGAAGGGGCCGACCGCCGGATCTATGAGCTCGTGGCGCAAAGCCCGACCAAGGCGGGCGGTTGGGACCTCGCCACGGGGGACGTCGTCCGGGTGGTGCGCACCACGACCTTTCACCTGGCGCAACTCCGGGACATGCTCGCCGGGGGAGGCTATCCCCATCACCTGGGACAGGTCTACTATCGCTTGACGGCACCCGACGAGCCGCTTTCGATCAGCCTCGACAACATCCTAAACGTCCTCGAGTCGACGACCGTCACACCGGATCTCACGCTCGAGGCCCACGTCCAGCGCCGAACGGCGCGCGGGTGGCTATTCCGCTTCCTCATCTCCAACCAGAACGGCGAGATGACGGAGCTCTCGACGGTCGACAGCAACTACCTGCACATTGCCGCCGAAGGAGGCCGATTCGGCGACGAAGTCGACACCGGCGACTTCTTCCGCTACGAGCTGTTCCGGAATCGCAGCGACGGCACCATGGAACGGACCTTTCGCAACGCCGACGCTTTGCGTCTGTATATCCCGATGATCGAAGGTCAGGGAAAGATGACGAGCGGCGACGTCGAGGTCTACATGCGCAACCCGGTCCTGCGCTTGACGGGACAATTCCTCCTCACCGACGGACGGACCTTGGAGGTCGGGCCCTGGCGTTGGAGCGACGGTGAGCTCCACGACGAAAGGCCCCGGGCCGCGGGCGGGGGCGGCTGAGCGATGGCCGACGGGTTTTTTTCTACAGACCCGGAGCTACTGTCGGTCAAGACAGGAGAATCCGACAGGCCTGGACGAAAGTTTGCCGAATTCGCCTGGATCGCTTGCATTCGGCCGACGGACGTCATACCATCTTTGGCCTCACGATAACTCGTGTCTGTCTGGTCTTGCGATGGCCTCGTGCCCGGATCGTTTTTTGGGATCTTTGTCGGGATTGCTCCACCTTGCCTCGGATGCACCGCCTCGGGGTCCGAATTCCCGTGGCGTGTAACTCGGGCGCGCCGCCGTGTAGGAAGCGCGCCCACGAGTAAGCAGTCGTAACGACCCAAGGAGGAAGAGCCATGTTCCGATGTACACCCTGGACCCGCCGCGCCGTCTGTTGCCTGACGGCCCTTCTGCTCGCCGCCGGTGCCGCCCAGTTGGGCGCCCTGGTGGTGCCGGTCTCGGGCGACGGCGTCGCCCAGAAGATCTTCCGTGCCCCCGGCCTCGACATCCGTCCGGGCTTCCGCGAAGTCGGCCAGCTACCGGCCCAGGCCGCCGAGCGCGCCCGCCAGGACCTCGAAGCCCTGGGCGTCGGCACCGACGCGGCCCGCATCGACCGACGCTCCAACCGTTGGGCGAGCCTTCTGGCCTCGCGTCCCATGATCCCCGGCCGTGGCCGCGGCAACGACCTCACCTGGGGCTCGCTGGGGGCTTCGGCACCCCGGAACCGCGGCGAGCTCGAAGGCGCCGCCCACCAGGCCTTCGCCGCCTACCTGCGAAGCCACGCCCGGGAGCTGCGGATCGATCCGGGGCAGGCTTCCCTCCGGGCGACGGCGCCTCGCGAGGACCTGATCCAGCTCTACGCCGCACGCGTGGTCGACGGTGTCACGGTACGCGGCAACTCTCTGAACGCCGTGATGAGCCAGGGCAACCTGGTGCTCCTCGGGACCACCAACTGGGGCGACGTCGACGTCTCGACCGAGCCCACCCTCTCGCTCTCCGGCGCCACCGCCGTCATGCGCGGCCACGCCGCCCCCTTCACCGACGACGGCACCTGGGGCAAGAGCGAGCTCGTCCTCGTACCGATGTCCGCCGGCGGCGACGACGTCGACCGCATCCCTCCCGGCCGCGGCCTGACTTACCGCCTGGCCTGGGCGGTGAAGCCCGCCTTCCCGGGCGAGCACGGCCGCTTCGAGGCCTTGGTCGACGCCCACAGCGCAGAGCTCCTCTCCTTTGAGGACACCAACCACTACGCCACCCCGCGCGAGGTCAAGGGCGGCGTGCTGCCGGTCTCGAACGACGGCATCCCCCCCGACGGCGTCGAGCAGGCCGGCTGGCCGATGCCCTTCGAAAACGTCACGACGACGACCGGTCCGGTGACCACCGACGCCGGCGGCAACCTGCCGAGCCCGGTCGACGGCAACATCACCTCGAACCTTTCGGGTCCGTTCATCCGCATGAACGACAACTGCGGCGCGATCAGCCTGACGTCGGCCAACGACATCGACTTCGGCACCTCGCCCGGCACCGACTGCACCACCCCGGGCTTCGGCGGCGCCGGCAACACCCACGCCTCCCGCACCGGCTTTCACGAGCTCAACCGCATCAAGGAGATGGGCCGCGGCCAGCTGCCCGGCAACACCTGGCTCCAGCAGCAGCTCACCTCCAACATGAACATCAACAGCACCTGCAACGCCTTCTGGAACGGCACGGTGAACTTCTACCGTTCCGGCGGCGGCTGCGCCAACACGGGCGAGCTGGCCGGCGTCTTCGACCACGAGTGGGGCCACGGCATGGACGCCAACGACGCCACCCCCGGGGTCTCGAACCCCGGCGAAGGCATCGCCGACGTCTACACGGCGCTGCGGCTCAACAACTCCTGCATTGGCCGCAACTTCCGCCCCGGCGTCCAGTGCGGCGGCTACGGCGACCCCTGCATCGACTGCACCGGGATACGCGACATCGACTTCGCCAAGCGGCTGTCGGGCCTGCCCCACGACTTCACCTGGGCCAACGCCACCTGCGGCGGCGGGGTCCACTGCCGGGGCTACGTCTACTCCGAGGCCGTCTGGGACCTCTGGAAGCGCGACCTGCCGGCGCTCTTCGGCATGGACAACAACACCGCCCTCGAGGTCGTCACCCGGATGACCTACATCGGTGCTGGCGGCGTCGGAACCTGGTACGCGGGCAGCCCGCCGTTTGGCGGCTGCAGCTCGAGCGGCGGCTATCTCCAGTATCTCGCCGCCGACGACGACGACGGCGACATCAACAACGGCACGCCGCACATGCAGGCGATCTTCGACGCCTTCAACCGCCACGAGATCGCCTGCAACACGCCGGCGGTCACGGACTCGGGCTGCGCCGGCACGCCGGCGAGCGCGCCCGCCGTCACCCTCACCCCCGCCGACAAGTCGATGGGCCTCTCGTGGACCTCGGTCACCGGCGCCACGAAGTACCAGGTCTTTCGCACCGACGGGGTCTTCGCCTGCGACTTCGGCAAGGTCAAGGCCGGCGAGACGATCGGCACGACGTTCAACGACACCGGCCTCCAGAACGGACGCACCTACTCCTACGTGGTCGTTCCGATCGGCGCCGCAGACGCCTGCATGGGTCCTGCGTCGAGCTGCGCCAGCGCCAACCCGGCCGCCGGCCCCAACCTCGACGTCGATACGAATTCGGCCGTCCTCACCATCACGAGCGGTGACGGCGACGAGTTCCTCGACAACTGCGAGAACGCGACGATGACCTTCGACGTGTTCAACACCGGGCTCGGCACCCTCACCAACGTGCGGATCACCAACGTGACGCCGGTCTCGCACCCGGCCACCAGCGTGACGACCAGCTTCCCGGCGGCCGTCTCGCCCTCGACCTTGGGCGAGGGTGCCTCCGGCACCGGCAGCTTCGACTTCATCGCCGGCGGCCTGGCGTTCAACGACACCCTGGTCTTCCAGGTCGACGTGACCGCCGACGAGCTCAGCCCGACGGTCAAGTCGGCGAACCTCGTGGTCGAATCGACGGAGAGCGACTTCCAGGTCCTGGCCTCGAAGACCTTCACCTTCGAGACCGACTTCGAGGACTGGACGGTCGAGCAGGGGACCTTCAACCGCTCGAGCGCTCTGGGCGGCGGCGACGGCACGAGCTGGGCGCTGGAGTCCTCGAACGGGATCCACAACAACTGCGACCGCTCCCGTTCGCCTATCCTGCGGCTCCAGTCGACCTCGACGATGACGCTGTGGAACAACTTCGACATCGAGCCCTTCTCGGCCTCGACCTGGTACGACCGGGCCAACGTCGGCGTCGTCGACGACGGCGGGGCGCGGACCCTCGTCACTCCCGACGGCGGCCGGCTCTACAACGCCGACTCGAACGGTCCGGGCAACTACAGCGGCTGCAACGACCCCGAGGAAGGCTGGGCCGACACCCAGGCGACCTGGGGGACCAGCAGCTGGTCGTCGACCGCGTTGCAATCGGGTGCTCTTGCCGGGCAACCGATCCAGCTCGAGGTGATCTACGGCACCGATCCGGCGCTCGCCAACCGCGGCTTCTCGTTCGACCAGGTGACAGTGACCGACGTCGAGTTCCAGGTCGTCGACGGCCAGTCGAACACCTGCGCCGGCTGCACGGTCAACGCCGACTGTGACGACGCTCTCTTCTGCAACGGCGCCGAGACCTGCGTCGCCGGCTCCTGCCAGCCGGGCACGCCGGTCGACTGCGACGACGGCGTCTCGTGCACGAACGACTCCTGCAACGAAGCAACCGACTTGTGCGACAACATCGCGAGCGACGCCAACTGCGACAACGGTCTCTTCTGCGACGGCGCCGAGACCTGCGATCCGCTCCTCGACTGCCAGGTCGGGACGCCGGTCGACTGCGACGACGGTGTCGGCTGCACGAACGATTCTTGCAACGAAGGAACCGACTCGTGCGACAACGTGCCCGACGACGCGGCCTGCGACAACGGCCTCTTCTGCGACGGCGCGGAGACCTGTGACCCGGTCCTCGACTGCCAGGTCGGGCCCGATCCCTGCGCGCCCACGCAGACCTGCGACGAGGTCAACGACGTCTGCGTCGGCGACTGCGGCGACGGCATCTGCGGCGCCGGCGAGGACTGCGTGAGCTGTTCGGCCGACTGTCCGTCCTTGCCGATCCCGGGCGCCGTCTGCGGTAACGGGCTCTGCGAAGCGGGCGACGGCGAGACCTGCGTGAGCTGTCCGGCCGACTGTGCCGGGCAGACGGGCGGCAAGCCGAGCAACCGCTTCTGCTGCGGCATCGGCGACGGCTTGAACCCCGACGGTTGCGGCGATGCGCGCTGCTTCACCGGCGGCTTCGCCTGCACCGAGACGCCGACGGGCAGCGGCGGTGGCAATTCCTGCTGCGGCGACGGAACCTGCGAGGGGGCGGAGGACATCGCGAACTGCGCGATCGACTGCGACACCTGCGGCAACGGCGTCTGCGATCCGAACGAGGACCAGTGCACCTGCGCCGTCGACTGCGGCCTGCCGCCGGCGGACGAGGTCGGCCTCTGCGGTGACGGAGCCGACAACGACTGCGACGGTTTCCCGGACTGCGCCGACGCCGACTGCAGCACTGACCCGGTCTGCATCTGTCTGCCGAAGGGCGACGCCTGCACGCTCGACTCCGAGTGCTGCTCAAGCGACTGCAAGAACAACGGCACCTGCCGTTAGCCTCGGTCTGAGCTCCCTTCGGGGAGCGCGCTTCGCGCAGGCGGGGCCGGCGTTCGCGCCGGCCCCGCCTTTTCAAGAGTCGGCGAGATGCCTTTTGGGGTTCGACTCGGCCGCTTCGTCCCGGAGGAGCGGTGCTGGGGGTGGCCAGGCTGGGTTGGTCAGCCGTCAGTAGACCCGGTCCCCGGCGACCTCCGTCGCGCCTTGCGTTCTCCCCTTACCCTTGCGCGAACACAGACAGGTGTGAGAGAATCCAAGCATGGCAACGACACCGGAGACAGCCGCATTCGACCGGGGCATTCGGCCCCTCCTCGAGATCGTCCTGCTCGACAAGGTCGACGCGGTGTTGAGCTTCCGGCCCGAGCCAGCGCTTCAGGACCGTATCGAGGAGCTGGCCGCGAAATCCACGGAAGATGAGCTCACCGCGGAGGAACGGGCCGAATACGAAGGCTATGTTCGCGCGAACAAGTTCGTCGCCCTTCTGCGACGTCAAGCCCAGGGAATCTTAATGATGAAGTCGCACCAGGCACACTCAGCAGAATCCTGAAACAGGCGGGAATGAAATGATGAAGTACCTCATTATCTTGGAACCGACGAACACGGGATACTCGGCTTACTCGCCGGACATCCCGGGTTGCATCACGACCGGACGAACCAGAGAGGAAACAGAGAAAACATGCGCGAAGCCATCGAGTTACATCTCGAGGGTATGCGAGCCGAAGGGTTGGAGCTCCTCGAGCCCTGCACGGAGGCATCGTTTGTCAATATCGCCGCGTAACCATGCCATGACCGATACGATCCAACTAGGCTTTCGAGGTCGAATTCAGCGACCGCAACGGGCGTACCTACGAGTCCCTCGGGTTGCGTCCGGAGCAGATCATGGTCTTGCGCTACGAGCCGGCGGCGGCCCGCCGTCATCGACCCCAGCGCGACGAAGACGCCGGTCAAGGACCGCGGCGCGTCGCCGGAGGGATGGTGCTGGGAGCGCAGGCGTCTCGTCTGCTCTTCGTCCCGGAGGGACGTCTTCGTAGGGCAGGCTCCGCCCGGGGCGCGCAGCCTGCCGTCTTTCCGGTATCCCTGTGGGAGACCGGATTGGCAGCCTGCGCGGCCCGGGCGAAAGCCTGCCTTACGCCAGAGAATCCGGTCGTGCTCGACGTACTGGCGGAACCAGCTGGGATGGACCGTCCAGCCTTCCGCCACCACGAGCTCCAAGGCGAAGTCGACGTCGTCGGTCGTGAAGGGGCGAAGGGTCGTGGCCATGGGGAGGAAGATAGCACTGCCGGATGACCAGAATCGAAGCTTTGACCGGACGGTGTGGTACGATAGTGATCGGGCTCCGGTGGCCGGAGCCCGGCGCCCATGATTCGACGGGATAACGGCCCATTGAGACGGAGTCACCATGAGCGAGCGGCGTACGATCCACGCAAAGCCTGCGACGAGGGTAATCACGGCATCGCCTGTCGACCGGCGATCTGTAGCCGAGGACCTTTCCTACCATCCTCGAACCGAACTGGGTAAGACTCTCTGGGACCTCCGGCAGAAGATCGTGGCGTCCGGCGAGCCCCTCCTTGATGCCGACGAGATCGACAGCGAGGTCGGTCGTCGACGCGGCGGTGTCATGCCCTGACCGGCCATGCTCACTTTTGTCGATACCGGGGTCCTGATTACAGCGGCACGGGGCCAGGGAGACGCGGCCTTGCGTGCGATCACAGCTCTCGACGATCCTGACAGGTCCTTTGCGTCGAGTATCTTCGTCAAGCTCGAAGCCCTGCCGATGCCAACCTACCACAGGCGTGATCATGAGATCGCTTTCATGAACGCTTTCTTTGATCAGGTCACGAGTTGGCCCGTGTCCAACGACGAGGTCATCGAAAGGGCCTTTGAGGAAGCTTCGCTGGCAGGTATCGCGGCGCTTGATGCCCTGCACGTTGCGGCAGCAATCCTTGTAGGGGCTGACGTTCTCGTGACGACGGAGAAGCGCAGGAAACCGCTTCATCGCGTCAAGAGCGTGGTTGTCGAGACCGTATAACCTGATCTGCTACGCGGAAGCTAGGAGGCGCTTCCCCTTACCGAGGTGCTTGGCACCGGCGGCCAAGTCGATCCCCCTTCCCGGGGTGCCTGGCACCGGCGGCCGGGGAGCCAAGCTCTCCCTGACCTCGGGCAAGGCGGAAGCCGAGGGAGTCGTGGCAGTTGCCCGGCTCGTCCCAGAGGCGGGACGCAGCACGCACGCGCTGCGCAACGTAGAGCCAGGAGCCGCCACGATACACGCGCCCCGAGCCCTCGTGAACGAAGGGATCCCGCTGTGTCTTCGTCGGATACTCCGCGTAGGCGTCGCCGCACCATTCCCAGACGTTGCCCAACATGTCGAACAAACCCCACGCATTCGGTGCTTTCCCGCGGATCGGATGGATCTGCTGCCGACTGTTGGCTTCATACCACGCGATTCGCTCCAGCTGGGGACTGGTACCGTCCTCCTTGATCGTGAACGTACCGGTATAAACCGCGCTGTCGGTCCCCGCACGGACCGCGCGTTCCCATTCCGCCTCCGTCGGCAGGCGGTACCCTTCACAATCCAACCTTTTCAGCTCGGCCTTCGCACACGCATAACCCCGCTCGCCCGGTGTTCCCGTACACTCCAGCTCATAGCAGACCGGCAAGCCCGCCATCTCCGACAGACGGTTCGCAAACGCCACCGCGTCGTACCAGGTGACGGTCTCCACTGGGCAGTCGTCGCCGCCCGCCGAGAACCTCGACGGGCTGTTGCCCATCACCTGCCGCCACTGACTTTGCGTCACCGGCGTCTCCCCCAGCCAGAAACCCCTCGTCAGCTCGACTTCGTGGGGGGTCTCACGAGCAAATCGGCCAGGCTCGCCCTCGGGACTGCCCATGCGGAACCGTCCGGCGGGGACGTAACGGAACCGCATTCCAAGCGGTCCTTCCGCCACCTCACCGGGTGACCTCGCAAGCTCGGAAGACCGAAGTATCTCCTGAACCGGCTCATGGATCCATTTCCCGTACCCTTCACTCTTCAGGATCTCCAGATCCTGAAGGCCCCACTCCCTTTGCCGGCCATCGAGGACCCGGAAGTAGCCGCGTTGGGCGCGGGCGCTGACGGTGGCGAGACTGTCGGCGGGAAGTCTTTCAAGGTCCCGGGCGATGACGTCGGTGCACCAATCGACGATGTCGACCAGCAGCTCCGGACGCTCCCGCTCGAGGTTCTCCAGCAAAGCCCGGCCGAGGTCGTCGCGAAGACGTACCGTGCCGTCGGAAAAGACGCTGACGTCGGGCAAGGCCCAGACGCGCTGGACGCCGGAGAGCGGAGCCTCGACGATTTCTTCAGCGAGCTTCCACCAGAGCCGGGCACTCAGGGTATGGAGGCTGTCGAATACCGCGCCGGCACACAGCCACCAGAAAGCTTCCACGCCGACGGCGGCACGAATGGCCGACAGCCGCGCGGTTGCGTCCGCTCCCCCGCAAGAGCGGGAAGGCCGCCAGCGGGGCGGCAATTCACCGCTGTCGAGCCGGGGCGTCGTGAGCCGTAACAGACCCTCGTCGGAGAGGGGGACGACACGCGCCTGACCGGCCAGCCAGCGCGCTCCCAGTCCCCAGAGCTCCGGTGGCTGGGGGTGGAGCCAGACGGCCTTCCTGAAAACGCCGAGCCAGTCAACTCGGCGAGCCATCGTCCGGTCGAGGGACTTCGCGTCGCTCAGGACCAGGATCGTGGGATCACCCAGACTCTCTACGACCTGGCTCCACTGCAGGGGCCGGCTCATTCGGCGATCCGAAGAGAGGGCGTCCGGGGTCCCACACATGAAGCACCGGACGACGTCGTTGCCCTGGCGCTCGAGGGCTTCGACGAACTGTCGGCCGTGATCCGGCCAGCGAGCCATCGTCTGCGAGACGTCCTCGAGGAAGAGTACAGGCGAATGCGTCAGACGAATCGCGTATCGAAGGCAGAGGCGTCCGCCTTGCGCGACGGTCGCTTCCACCGTCCTGTGGCCCTCAAGCCAGGGTGCTAGAGCCGGAACGGACGGAGCGCTCAGGTGAAAAGCAGCTTCATGGACGAGCGAACGGTCGAGCGGTGTTGTCGGCTCGAAAATCTCGAGGCGATAAGTGCGAGGTCCCTCGGAACCAGCAAGCCTCTCAAGACCGGACGCGGCTTGATGGGGTCCTGCCCCTTCGATCAGAACCTGCTGACTCCTTTCGCCGGACGGCTGACGGGCTGGGACATCATCAAACGCTGCTTGCTTCCGCTGCTCTGCCTTCAGCCCTTCTTCAGGCACTGCTGCCCGCTCTGACGGTGCTTGAGCCGTTGGTACCTGCTTCGTCGCTGACTCCGACCCGAGTCGTCCATTACCCGTTTCGGTTTCCTGGTCCTTTTCTTCATCGATAAGCCGGACGCTCACAGCAACGACCTCCTCTCTCTCTGGGACGTCCTCAGTCGTGACAAAAAGGTGAGGCGCCAGTTGCTCGACGAGCAGGCGTTCCTCGTCGCTACGCGCGACAAGCGCCTTCAAGACCTGAACCCGCCGCTCGCGAGACCAGCGGTCGGCATAGCGAAAGACTGCGGCAATGCGCACTGCGTCGTCGACCCCGACGGCAAGCCCCCGCAAGTGGAGGCCGTGGAGCAACGCCGCCAGCTGCGGCTCAGGTGGTGGCTTCCTGGAGGCGGTGGAAGTCATCACGGTCCTTGAGCAAGGCCTGCCAGGCCGGCAGTGCCTTCAGTTTGACGCCTCGCAGAACCTCGGCCGTCACACTTCCGAGGTGCAATGCCAAAGCCCAGGCCAGAAGCTCGCCAGTCGCCGGCTTCTTCATCAATCCCTTGATCTCCCGGACCTGCCGGAACTTCTCGACGGCGGCCTGAATCAGGCCACCGTCGAGATCGTAGCCTCCCAGGCGTTCCTCGATGATCCGGCGCAGCTTCTCCTCGTCCGGGAAGCGCACGTGGTAGAAGACGCAACGCCGCAGGAACGGCAACGGCAGCTGACGTTCGCTGTTGCTGGTGATGATGACGACCGGCCGATACTTCGCCTTGCGGATCCGCTCCTCACGGGTTTCGGGTATCTCCTTGATCTCGAACTCCATGTTGTCAAGCTCGTTGAGCAGGTCGTTTGGAAAGTCGCGCGGCGCTTTGTCGATCTCATCGATGAGGACGACCCGGCGCTTCTCCTGGTCGAGGATGGCGCGCCCCAGGGCCTCGTAATTGATGTAGTTTTTCGGATCGGCGGCTCGTTCGCGGTTCTCGTCCTGCCCTGCCTGGATGTCGTAGAAACGGAGCACCGCGTCGTATGAGTAGAGGAGGTCCTGGGCGCGGGAATCCGAACGCGTAAAAAAGGTCAGCGGCTCGCCCAGTTTCAGCTCCTCGGCGACGCTCCACGCCAGCCGCGTCTTACCGCAGCCCGGCTCTCCGGTCACCAGGAGCGGCTGGCCGACCCGCAAGGCGATGTTGACAACATCGACCAGACCGGAATCGGCGAGGTACTTGCCCCGGTGCTCGAAGAGAAGCGGACGGTCCGGGAGCTTGTCCAGCAACTCGGGACGTCCTTCGCCGTCACCGAGATAGATTTCGAAGCTGTCCACGGCCTCACTCATGCCTCACTCCAATCTTCAATGAACTTGTCCATCCTTTCGAGGACGGCCTCGTTGTCGTCCATGCCGACGAGATGCTCCGCACGCGGCTCGGCGTCGTTCCATTCGAGATCGAAGACGTCGGCGAGGAATTCGGTGACGTACTCCATACTGAAGGGTTCCAGGCGTGGCAGGATCTCGACCCGAACCTGTCCTTTCAGACGCGGCTTACCGCCGATCCTCTCGATCGTCTGGGCCGTGAGCTCAGCCTGTCGCTTCGCGCGTTCAACAACTTTGGGATCGCGGCTTGCCGACACCGGATAGGCGACGCAGAGGATCAGGTAGACCGGCAGAGACTCGCGAGCCTTACCGGCCAGTTGCATCAGATCGGACCAGAGCTCCTGGACCAGGACCACGAGAGCGTCGGCTTGGCCGTCGTCGGTCAATGACAGGACTTCTTCCAAGTCAAGGACCAGGACCCGGTCGTCATGACACCGCTCGACGATTTCCTCCGCGATGCGCCGCTCGAGCTTGTCCTGTCTTCCACTGTCGGAAAGGTTCAGCGCGCGGGCGATTCCGCCAGCCAGTTGCTGGCGGGAAAGGCGAGGCTCGCCGACGACGAACCAATGAAAGGTCGGCACCGGCTGCCAGACGTCGCGCCCCTCGCGCTCGAGGTCAGAACGAACGCGTTCGGCTACGTGCCGGTGTCCGCTCCGCGCGTCTCCATGGATGACCACCACGGTCGGACGGCGGCGATTAAGGAATCGCTCCATCCTGTGACGCTGCTCGTCGTGGCCGAAGCCCAGGATGCTTGCCGAAGGCTGCCCCGTCGGCGCACCGGAGCTCCAGTCCAGGAAGGAGAGGCTCGGGGTCCCCGGAGACGCTCAGCTCGGCAAAGGCCCAGGCGACGGTGTCGCCGGGGGCGAGATAGGACCGCCGACGCGCCTCCTGCCACGCGCAGTCGACGGCGTCGCCACGGCTGACGCTCTCGTAGAAGCCAACCGCGAAGTTGCAGGCTTCGTCGTCCTCGACCGGGTTCTGGAATCCCCCGACGGCGGGCACTCCTCGATCCACGAGCCGCTGCGCGAGGCCGCCGAAGGGTTGCAGGTCACGGGGGCCGGACGACGTGGTGCAGGCGTTGAGGAAGGCCAGCCGTGTCTGCCGATTCCCCCGCTGGCAGCAGAGGAGCGAGGCGAGCTTGTCGTTGCCGACCTCCTCGACATCGCCGTCGGCGCCGCGAAAAACGAGGCCGTCGCCCAGGCCGTGTCCCGCGAAGTGGAAGACCTGCGGCGCCCCAAGCTTCTCGCAGCGTTCGACGAGGGTGCCCCAATCGCCCAGGTGATCGACGGTGACGTCGACCAGGCGGTGATCGATGGCGTTCTCCACCGCCACGCGGATGTCCTCGATCTCCTCGGCTGTCGCCAACGGAGCCATCTTGGCGGCCTTGTCGAGATGGACGCCGATGATCTCCACCTGGAGTGGCGAGCCGGCCGCAGCCGGCATTCCGTTTCCGGTGCCGGCTGTGCGGACGAGCGTCCAGGGGGGGTCGATGGCCAGGTGCCCCAGGCGACGCAGCAGAACGATCTCCCACGGCCAGTCGACACGGTCGAGAGGAACCGCAAGCTCGATGCGGAGTCGAGGCTGCTCCTCAGTCCAAGCCCGCTTTCTTTCCTCGAGGTAGGCGACGGCGCGATCGTCGAACAGCCACTCCCCCAGGTCGGCCCCGGCCTCCTGGATGTACTTGCGCCGCTCCGTTGTGCCGTCGAGGAAGTCCTTCCAGCACCGGACGGTCTTCAGGTCACCGATGTCGCTGACCGGCCGGTGCTTCCAACGGGCTCCCTGGTCGTCCTCGAACTCGACCGTCTTCCCTTTGAGGCCCGGCAGACGGACCTTGAGCGTCAGCTGGGACCGGCTGGGGGTCATCGGTGGCCTCGCCTAGAACTCGACGAACTCCTTCGGGTAGTGCGACAAATCCAGGCTCTCTGTGTCGGGGACGGGTCGGATCCCCCACTGCTGCATGGCCAAAGCCCCGAAGAGGATCTCGATGGGCTTGCCGTCCTCGTCAGGGCCGATCTCATCAAGGACCATGGCGTGAGTGCTGATCGGCTTGCCGTCCACTTCGGCTTGAAGGAGAGCGTCTGTGTGGGCCTCTTTCACTTCCCCGCCGAGGGCGGTTCGGAATGGCCGGGGGATCCTCGCCGTGGTGAGGATTTCGGCCACCGACGGCACCACGTAGGTGTTGCGGGCACCGGTGTCGAACATCGTCCAGCATTCGCGGCCATCGACTCGGATCATCTGGCGGATTCTTCCCATCCGATGCTCCACAACCGGAGCTCACGATCCGAACGGCTTCCGGATGGCGGCTCCTCGTCCTGGGTCGAGTCTACCTCCAGGCCGAGCACCTGGCAAGCTCGAGCGCCGACACACCGACACGGGGCATCCCGTCGCGATCCGCGATGTCGAGGGTGAAGCGAACCAGAAGCATCAGCAGGCGCGGATGGCCGCAGCAGGCTGCGCGCCCCGGGCGGAGCCTGCCCTACGAAGACGTCCCTGTCGTAGGCCGTGTCAAGGGGTGGGAGGAGGGAATTCGGAGC
>CBDUYN010000141.1:0-26939 GCA_965371445.1 uncultured bacterium
TCCTCGGAGCGGCACCGGGGTCGAGTCCTAAGGTAGCCCAGTGAGCCGCCTAAGACCGGCCAGCTCCCGCGCCAGCTGCCCCGCGAGCCGCGCATTGTTCAAGACGAGCTCGACGTTGGCCCGCAGGCTCTCCCCACCCGTCGCCTCGTGGATCCGCTCGAGCAGGAACGGCGTCAGCTCCTTGCCCTGGAGGCCGCGTGCCGCGGCTTCGGCCAGGGCGTCCGCGATCTGTGACTCGACGTCGAGCGCGTCGAGTGCGTGCTCCTCGGGAATCGGATTCGCGACGACGACGCCGCCGGCCAAACCCAGCTCCCACTTCGTGGCGACGAGGCGCGCCAGCTCGCCGACGTCGTCGACGCATTCCTCCAGAGGGCAGCCGCTCTCCCGGCAGTAGAAGGCGGGGAGCTTGTCGGTCCCGAAGCCGACGACCGGAACGCCGTGGGTTTCCAGGACCTCCAGCGTCGCCGCGAGGTCGAGGATCGACTTGGCCCCGGCGCAGACCACGGCGACGTTCGAGCGGGCGATCTCGCCCAGGTCGGCGGAGACGTCGAAGCTCTCCCCGGCGCCACGGTGGACGCCGCCGATGCCGCCTGTCGCCATCACCCGGATGCCCGCGGCCGCGGCGGCGATCAAGGTGCCGGCGACGGTCGTCGCGCCGTCGCCGCCGCGGGCGACGACGCCGGGAAAGTCGCGGCGGCTGACCTTGGCGACGCCGGCGGCGCTCGCCACGTGCTCCAGTGCCTCGTCGTCGAGGCCGACGCGGATCCGTCCGCCGACGATGGCGATCGTCGCCGGCACCGAGCCCGCTTCGCGCACCGCCGCCTCGACGCGACGCGCGGTCTCGAGGTTCTCGGGGTAGGGCATGCCGTGGGCGATGATCGTCGACTCGAGGGCGACGACGCCCCCGCCGGAAGCGAGGGCGCTTTGGACCTCGGGGTGAACGTCCAGGTGACGGCTCAGCATGCCGGCGATTATAGGGTCACCGACGGCCGAGCGTCACTCGGCACGCAAGGCGTCGGTCGGCGAGAGGTTCGCGGCGCGCAGCGCCGGCGCCAGACTGGCGGCCAGGATGACGGCGAAGAGCCCCACCGTGACGATCGGCAGGAAGATCAACCAGCCCGCCGTCATGCCCTCGATGACCGACTCCAATCCCTGGCGCACGACGTAGACGAGCGGCAAGGCGATCACGACGCCCACCGCGGCGAGCCCCGCGCCGTCGCGCATCACCATGCCGAGCATGTTGCCGCGGCTCGCGCCGAGCGCCACCCGCACGCCGATCTCCTGGGTGCGCTGGGTCACGGAATAGGCGAGCACGCCGTAGACGCCGAGCGCCGCGAGCAGCAAGGCGACGGCGCCGAAGCCGCCCAGCAGGTTCCCGAAGACCGTGATCCCGACGTAGACCGTGGCCAGGACGTCGTCGTATTCGCGGAGCTCGGCCACCGGCAGGTCACGGTCGTAGCTCCAGACTGCGGCACGGGCCGAGTCGGCGAGCGCCATCGGATCGCCGCCCGCGGCGCGTACGAGGAAGCGTGCCGTACGCCTCTCCTCGTCCTGGGTCCAGGGCACGTAGACCATGGAGTTGAGCGGTCCCGAGAACTTGGCCAGGCGCCGCTGGTTCACCGACTTCGCCATGGCGACGACCCGGCGTTCGACCTCGCCGACGACGACGGTCTTGCCCACCGGGTCCTCGCCGGGCCAAAAACGCTCGGCGAAGCGCCGGTCGACGATCGCCACCTGGGCGGCGTCGGCGTTGTCGGCCAGCGTGAAGTCGCGTCCTCGCAGGAGCGGGATCGACATGGCTTCGAAGTAACCCGGGACGACGGTGAGCGACGTCGCCTGCGGCCGCGGCTCGCCCTCTGCGATGGGCTGATCCTCTACCTCGACCTCGGTCACGGCGTTCTGGTAGGTGCGCGGCAGGGCCGAGGCGAGGGTGGCGCTCTCGACGCCGGGCAGGGCCTGAAGCTCCGGCAGGAGGCTCTCGAAAAAGGCGTTGCGCTTCTCGGGGCCGTCGTACTGCGCCTCCGGCAGCGTGAGCCGGAAGGTGAGGAGGCGTTCGTCGTCGAATCCCGGGTCGGTGTGCTGCGCTTCGAGGAAGCTCTTGAGCAGAAGGGCGATGCCGCACAGGAGGACCAAGGCGAGCGCGACCTGGGTGACGACGAGGCTCTTGCGCAGCCAGCCCCGCGAGGCCGACGCATTGCCCCGGACGCCTTCCTTGAGCTTCTCGACGAGCGCGCCGCTGGTGGAGCGCAGTGCCGGGAACGTGCCGAAGACGAGGCCCGCGGCAGCCGAGATGGCGAGCGAGTAGAGAAGCACCCGCGAGTCGACGACGGGCAGGAAGAGCTGCGGGATGTCGCTGCCGAGGGCGTTTCGGACCATCCGGACTCCGACCAGACCCAGGCCGATCCCTACGAGCCCTCCGGTCATGGCGAGCACCACGCTCTCAGTCAGCAGCTGGCGCACGATCCGCCAGCGGCTGGCGCCGATCGCCGAGCGCAGGGCGAGCTCCCGCTGGCGCACCTGGCCCCGCGCCAGCAAGAGGTTCGCGAGATTGGCGCAGGCGATGAGCAAGAGGAAGATACCGGCCCCCTGCATCGTGCGAAAGAGCTTCCTGTCCTCGGGACCCGGCATGAAATCGCGAAAGGGCATCGCCTCGACGCCGATGCCGCGGTTGGCGTCGGGGAAGCTACGCTCGAGCTCGGCCGCGATCGCCGCCAGATCCTCGCGGGCCTGCTTCAGGCTGACGTCCGGCCGGCGCTTGCCGATGGCCGGCCAGATCGTCGCGTCGTCCCGATCGATCGTGGCCGGGTCGACGGCCAGCGGCAAGTAGACGTCGAGGCCCGCGTCGAGGAACTGGAAGCCCTCCTCCAGGACCCCGACCACCTCGAAGGGCTTCCGGTCAAGCTCGATCGATCGGCCGAGGACGCCCCGGTCGCCGCCGAAGCGACTCTCGAAGAAGGAATGGCTCAAAACGGCGACCGCTTCGCCGCCGGGCAGCCCCTCTTCCTCCGTGAAGCTCCGGCCGAGGGCGAGGGAGACCTTGACGACGCGGAAGAAAGAGGGCGAGACCTCGGCGACTCCAAGGGCCTCGGGATCGCCAGCGCCGGTGAGGTTCCGCGAATCGCCGCGGTAACCCGCCAGCTCCTCGAAGACGCGGTTCTTGTCGCGGTAGTCGACGAAGTCGGCGGGCGAAAGGGCTCGCCGGTCGAAGGTGCGCGCCACTTCCTTGCGCCACACGAGCATCAGCCGCGCCTCGGGATCGAAGTCGAGCGGACGGATGAGAAGCGAGTTGACGACGCTGAAGACGACGGTGTTGCCGGCGATGATGAGCGCCAGCGAGGCGATGGCGACGATCGCCACCATTTTGCTCCGAAAGAGCGTGCGAAGGGCGAAGTGCAGGTCTTGGACGATTCCCATGGCCGTAGGTCCTCGGTAGGTTCCGCGTAACGGCGGCCCCCCGCAGGGAGGGGCCGCTTTGGACTCTGTGAAGAGGAACGGCGCCGGAATCGAATTGTTACAGAGCTGATGGCGACGTTTCGAGGCGTCAGAACCAGGCTTTCGAAAGTCTTGAAAATCGTGTATGATCATACCGGCGGTGAGAGGTGGCCGCACGACGACGACCAACCTCCAGAGGAAATAGTCACATGCAAATGTTTACACGAATCGCTACCGCACTCGTCGTTCTCACGGCCATCTCGGCGGGCCTTGCCGGGCAAGAGGCCCCCCTGGCCCAGTCCCCGGACAACGTCTGGACCTTTCTCTCGGACGACGAGCTCGAGCTCCGCAAGAGCGGCCAGGCCGAGCCGCAGGTCCGGCCGAAGCGCTTTCAGGCAGCACAGTTGGAGCCCTCGGCCCTCGACGTGATCCTGGCCGCGGTGCCGATGGAATTCACGCCGGCGGCTGAGAGCGCGCCCGTCGAGATGCTGCTCCCGACCCCCGACGGCCGTTTCGAGCGCTTCGCGGTGGTCGAGTCGCCGATCATGCATCCGGATCTCCAACGCTGGCTGGCCGGGCAGGGCTGGCCGATGCGCACCTACAAGGGGCGCAGCCTCGAGGAGGTGGCGACGACCGTGCGCCTCGACTGGGGAGGTCCTTCGGGCTTTCACGCCATGGTGTACTCGCCCGGCGGCAGCTACTTCGTCGATCCCGCCGATGCGGACGACCGCCGGCGTTACGTCACTTATTTCAAGCGCGACAACCCGAGTACGGTGGCGCTACGCTGTGAAGGGGCGGAGCTCGGGGGAATCGGGCTCGGAGAGCCTCGGCGCCTGACTTCGAAGGCCGGGACGTCGACCAACGGCCACCTGCGCACCTACCGTACCGCGGTCGCCGTGAGCGGCGACTACACGGCCGAATTGGCCAGCGGTAGCGTCGCCCAGGCGCAGGCGAACGTCGTCACCATCGTCAACCGCGTCAACCAGACCTACGAGCGCGAGCTGTCGGTGCGCCTCTCCCTGATCGCCAACAACACTGACGTCGTCTACACGAACGCCGCCACCGATCCCTTCACCGAGGCCAGTGCCTCCACCATGCTGGGCGAGAACCAGGCCAACATGAACGCGGTGATCGGCTCCGCCAACTACGACTTCGGCCACGTCTTCTACCGTGGCGGCAGCGGCATCGCTTCCCTCGGAAGTCTCTGTGGCGCGAACAAGGCTCGGGGCGTGAGCGGCTTGTGGCAGGCGACGGGCGACTCGATCGTGGTCGACATGGTGGCGCACGAGATGGGGCACCAGTTGGGCGCCAGCCACACCTTCAACTCGCCTCTGGGCTTCTGCACAGGCGGCAACTACAGCCCCGGGACCGCCTGGGAGCCGGGCAGCGGGACGACGATCATGTCGTACTCCGGCATCTGCGACGCGGACAACGTGCAGAGCGCGAGCGACGACTACTTCCACGCCGGCAGCCTCGACCAGATGCTCACGTTCGTCGGCGGCGCCGGCGCCTGCGCTTCGACCTCTTCGGCCGGCAACGCCAACGCACCGACGGTCACCGCCGGCGGCAGCTACACGATCCCGGCCAACACCCCCTTCGAGCTGACGGTGGCCGGCAGCAACGACGCCGACGGCGATTCGCTCACCTACACCTGGGAGCAATTCGACCTCGGTGCCGCGGCGACGCTCGCCGCCGGCGACCAGGGCGGCAATCCGATCGTCCGCTCCCTGCCCCCGAGCGCCAATGCCGAGCGCAACGTCACCGGGACGAGGCTCGGCGAGATGCTGCCGAGCACCAACCGCACGCTGAGCTTTCGCGTCACGGCCCGCGACAACAACGCCGGGGGCGGCCGCGTCGGCGAGGACACCGTGACCCTGACGTCGACGACGATGGCCGGCCCCTTCGAGCTGACCGCCCCGAACGGCAGCGAGGAATTCCCGACCGGCAGCACCCAGACGGTGACCTGGAACGTGGCCGGCACCAACGGCGGCGCCGTCAACGCGGCCAACGTCGACATCCTGCTCTCGACCGACAGCGGCCAGAGCTTCCCCACCGTCCTTGTCTCGGCGACGCCCAACGACGGCTCCCAGAGCGTCACCTTCCCTTTTATTTCGACGGCCGGCGCCCGCGTCAAGGTCAGGGGATCCGGCAACGTCTTCTTCGACATGTCCGACGCCGACTTCTCGATCGGTGCGTTCGGGCAGTGCCGGAACCCGTCCCTGGCTCTTTCTCCCGGATCGACCGTCAGCGACGACATGACGGTCACCGGCCATCCTGAGGCGCTTTCCGACCTCGACGTCAGCCTCGACATCTTTCACGGCTGGATCGGCGACCTCACCGTCACCCTTCTGCACGTCGACACCGGCACCTCCGTCGTGCTCGTCGACGAGCCCGGGACACCCAACTTCACCTACCCCAGTGACGTGGGATGTCAAGAGGACGAAATCGACGCGACTCTCGACGACGAGGCGATGGTAGCGGCGGAGGACCAGTGCAATGCCTCCCCGCCGGCCATGGGCGGCCTGGTGACACCGAACAACCCGCTGAGCGCCTTCACCGGCGAATCCCTCAACGGCACCTGGAGGTTGTCGGTCCAGGCCCTCTGGAACTGGGGCGGGACTCGCCCTGAGGTGGTCAACGAGTGGTGCCTGAAGTCCCAATTTCCCGTCGTTCTTCCCGACGACATCTTCAGCGACGGTTTCGAGTCGGGCGACATGTCCAAGTGGTCGTCGTCGGTTCCCTGACGGCTCGTCCTCTCACCCCTCGTCGGGGTGTGCTACTCTTTCCTCAATCCATCCCCATTCTGGCTGTCGTGCCGGACGAGCCCCTCACAGGCTCGTGCGCCGGAGACCGTCAGGAACCGAAGGAGGACCGAGCCATGTCGAGGCCGCCGAGAAGACTTGCACGAATACGCCGCCTGACCCTTCACCCGTCCGCTCTGTGCGCCATTCTGGCCGCGGTCCTGCTCGCGTCCTGCCTCTGGGCCCAGCCTCCGGCCTCCCCGCCCTCCGGGCCGGACCAGGCGACTCTCGACCGCATCCAGCGCGAGTGCCTGCGGGCCTATCCGCCGGAGCTTCTCGCCGACATGGCTTCCGGTGCCCAGGAGATCCCCGCCGAGGTCGAGGAGGCTCCGAAGGCCCAGATGCAGTTCCTCGACAAGGAAATCCCCCTCGACAAGGGGTTGTTCTACCCCTCCCTCCTGGAAGAGCTCGTGCCGCCCCTCGCGCGCTACATCTCGCCGAAGAGCCGTTTCCTGGACCTGGGGAGCGGCGACGGACGGGTGGTCTTCCTGGCCGCCGTCCTCGGGGCCCATGCCACCGGGATCGAGTACGACCCGAAGATGGTGAAGACCAGCCGCCGGGCGCTCAAGGCCTTGAAAGGCGTCGTCGACGCCAAGCGGGTGCGGATCGTCGAAGGCGACTTCTTCAAGTCCTCCTGGTCGCCCTACGACGTCATCTTCTTCTTTGACCTGAGCTCCTTCGCCCCGGATCGTGTCCGCGAGAAGCTGCGTAAGGAGGTGGATCCGGCGACGCGCCTCGTCATCGGGTACGAGCAGGCGCCCTTTCCGGGCTTCGAGCTCGAGGCCGTGTTCCCCGAGGACGCCCGGATACCGAGCATGAGGGTCTACCGGCGGCAGGCCGAGCTCCCTCCTTCTCAGTGACTCTCGCCCCAAAGCTCCTTCAAGCGCCGGTCCCGGCCACAGCCGTAACGATAGGACTTATAGTGAGCCGAGTTGTTCTTGTAGAAGTCCTGATGGTACTCCTCGGCCGCATAGAACTCCGACGCGGCGGTGATCTCGGTCACGATCGGACGGATCTCGGTCGTCTCGAGGAGCTTCTTTTTCGACTCTTCGGCGAGGCGCTTCTGCTCCTCGTCGTGGTAGAAGATCCCGCTGCGGTACTGGCTGCCCCGGTCGCAGAACTGACGGTCCTTGACGGTCGGGTCGATGTTGCGCCAGAAGACCTCCAGGAGCTCGGCGTAGGTGATCCGCTCGGGGTCGTAGACGACCTGGACCGCCTCGGCGTGTCCCGTGCCGCCGGAGGAGACCTCTTTGTAAGTCGGGTTCTTCTTCTTCCCATCGGTATACCCGGAGGTCGTCGAGTGGACGCCGTCGAGGACGTCGAACGGGGCTTCCATGCACCAGAAGCAGCCCCCGGCAAAGGTGGCGACCGCGGTCTTGGCGCCGTCGTCGGCGAGGGCGGGCGGAATGGCCAGGAGGAGGACGGCGGCGAGCAGGCTCAGGGTGGTCTTTCTCTTCATGGCGCATCGCCCTTGGTGAATTCGAGGGAGGTCGAGTTGATGCAGTAGCGAAGCCCCGTCGGCTTGGGTCCGTCTTCGAAGATGTGGCCCAAGTGGCCGCCGCAGCGGCTGCACAGGACCTCGGTACGACGCATTCCGAAGCTCCGGTCGGTCTCGGCCGCGACGTTTTTCTCGTCGATCGGCTCCCAGAAGCTCGGCCAGCCGGTCCCCGACTTGAACTTGGTACCGGAATGGAAGAGGGGCTGGCCGCAGGCGGCGCAGCGGTACACGCCCTCCTCCTTGTTCTTCCAGTACTTGCCGGTGAAGGCACGTTCGGTGCCTTTCTCGCGCAGGATGTAGTACTGCTCCGGCGTCAGGATCTCCCGCCATTCCTCCTCGGACTTGACCACGCGGTCGCCGGCCATCGAGGTCTCGGCCGTGTCTTCTGGCTTCGAAGCGTCCTTCTCGCCGAGCGCGGTCGTGGCGCCGGCAGCGCAGGCGGCGGTCAGGAGCAGGCAGCGAAGCAGCGTTCTCGTTCGTCTGAGCTCGTTCATCGTCACGGTCTCCAAGTCGGTGAGGCGCCGGAGGCGCTTCAAGGGCTTCGTCTATGTTATCAGGCCGCGCCGCGAGCTTTCAGGTCTCGACGCTTCGACGAGTCTGTACGGGGGGCCGGTTCTGCTGGTTCTTCAGCGTCCTGCGTCCGTGATGTGGAATCGGTCACAGCGTTGAGCCGGCAGTGGCCGTCCCACCCGGACATTTGTGTCCGGGTGGGCTCCGAGGCAGGGCAGGAGGGAGCCCTGAGCCCCATTTACTCGCAACGCAGAGCCATGGTGGGGTCGACCCGCAAGGCTCGTCGAGCTGGCAGGTAGTTGGCCACCAACGCCACCAACGCCATCAGAAGCGTCACTGCGCCGTAGACGATCACGTCGGTGGAGCTGACGCCATGGAGCAGCGCCGACATGGCCCGGGTGGTCAGGAAGGCCAGCAACAGGCCGACCGCCAAGCTGACCGAGACGAGCCTTGCGCCCTGGCGCAGGATGTCGCGTAACAACTGGACCGGACGAGCACCCAGCGCCATGCGGATTCCGATCTCCTGCAGGCGTTGGCTGACGGAATATGAGGTCACCCCGTAGATGCCAACCGTCGCGATGAAAAGAGCGATCAAAGCAAGAGCTGTGAACATCTGACTCCAGAACCTGGGGAGCCATTCGAAGCGGGCGAGCACGTCGTCCATGCTGAACACGTCGAACAGGGGCAGGTGGGGGGCGGCTTCGGCAACGGCTGCACGAACCGCCGTGGCCAGCGTCTCCGGAGGCCCCTCGGTACGCACGGCGAGGGTCAAGGAAGAACGCTCGAGATGAGCCAGGGGTACGTAGAGCTGAGCGTCAGGCCACGCGTCCAGGCCGCCCATGCTATAGGCTTGCTTGACGTTACGAACGGTGCCGACGACTGCGAGGCTTTCTTCGATTTCGTCGGTGCGAATCCGGCGTTCGAGGGGATCTGTATTCGGCCACAGGCGCTCGGCCAACGACTGGCTGACCACGGCCACCGGTTCCCCTTCCCGGACCTCCTGTTGCGTGAAGAAACGTCCACGCACCAGGGCGATGTCCATCGTGTCGAGGTAGTCGCGGGTGATCCCGTGCAAGGTCGAGATGGGTTCCTCGCCGGGCTCGAAGGCACGGTCGTCGGTCCTTACAGTGGCCTCGACGTAACCGTTTCGGCTGGTGGGCAGGTAATCCACGAGGCCCGCGGTTTCTACCCCGGGGAGTGCGGCGACACGTTCGAGGACCTGGCGCTCGAACGATCGGCGCCAGCTCGGAGTCTCGTACTCTTGGCCGGTCAGGGTGAAACGCAAGGTCAGGACGTTCTCAGGGCCAAACCCCCGATCTACGTTCTGGAGCTGATAAAATCCTTTGAGCATCAACATTGCTGCGATCAAGAGTACCAGCGAGACGGCGAATTCCGTTCCGACGAGGAGGTTGCGCAATAGACTGTGAGAGCGGCCGCCGGCGCTACGGGTGCCCTCTTCTTTGAGGGCGCCGAACTGATCGCTGCGAGCGGGGCGCAGGGCGGGGGCGAGGCCAAAGAGCACGCCGGCGGCAAGCGTGCTGCAAAGCGTAAAGAGGAGGACCCGATAATCGAGGGTAAACTGGATCCAGAATGGAATCGGCACAGGTACGGCGGCGACCATCGACTTGACCGCGAGCAGAGAGACGGCGACCCCCAGCGCGCCACCGAAAAGAGCGACGAGCAGGCTCTCGGTAAGGACTTGGCGAGCGATACGAAGGCGGCCGGCGCCCAGCGCCTTGCGCAGAGCGTACTCCCGGGTGCGTCGAGTGATTTGCGCCAGCTGCAGGGTCGCGACGTTGGCGCATACGATGAGGAGCACAAAGCTCACCGCCGCGAGCATTAGGTACATCCCGAGACGTGCTTCCCTCGGCATCAGCTCGTCGCGCAGCGGCCGGACGTGCGCTCCCCAGCCGAGGTTAGTCTCCGGGTAGCTCTCCGCGAGCTTTCGGGCCACGGTGTCAAGGCTGCTCTGGGCCTGGGCGACGCTCATGCCTGGGGCGAGACGGGCGAAGACCCCCAGGAAACGGTCGTCGCGCCGAGCGCTCTCCCACTCGATCGCGAGCGGCGTCCACAGCTTGGCCCATTCGGGGAACTCGAAGCCGGGACGCATGACCCCGACCACGGTATGAAGCTCGTCGTCCAGCCGCAAGGTCCGGCCGACGATCTCGCGATCAGACTGGAAATGCCGTTGCCATAGAGAATGGCTGAGCAGTGCCACCTTGTGGCCGAGCTGCTGCTCCTGCGCCGTGAAGCTGCGCCCCAGATGGGGCTCCACGCCGAGCAACGGGAAGAGGCTCGCCGAGATCCGCGCTCCGGAGATCCGCTCGGGCCGCTCTTCGCTGCTCAGGTTGAAGCTCGCGCGGGCGAAGCTGCCGACCTCTTCGAAGGCCTGGCTCTCGCGACTCCAATCCTCGACGTTCTTGGGGGAAACCGGGTTCCAGGTGGTTCCTTTCTTGATCTGGGAGGAGTGCAGCGCGACGAGCCTCTCCGGAGCCCGGTAGGGGAACGGGCGGATCAACATCGCATTGACAAGATTGAAAATCGCGGTGTTGACGCCGATGCCGACGCCGAGGATCAGGATCATCGTCGCGGAGATTCCCGGCCGCCTGAGGTGGATCCGGAAGGCGTCTCGAAAGTCTTCTACAACACTTGTCATAGTAGTCCTCCCTGGGGTGATGTCTGCCTGCGCCGGGCTGACCTGTGCTTCCGGGATGGTTCCGGGACGGGGGATCTAATGGTACAGACGACGAGTCACGCGAGTCAACCGGCGGAACAAAAGGGTGGTATCGGCCCATGCAAAAGTAGGGGAAATGGACGGCCATGACCATGGCGTCGAACCGCATTTCCTATCAGTTCGACTTGCGGGGTCCGAGCGTCTCGCTCGACACCGCCTGCTCGTCGTCGCTGGTGGCGGTGCACCTGGCGTGCCAGAGCCTGTGGAGCGGTGAGTCGAGCCTCGCGCTCGTCGGCGGCGCCAACGCGATGTTCACTCCCGAATACACGATTGCCGAGTCGCGCGCCGGCATGCTTTCTCCGGACGGCCGTTGTAAGGCCTTCGCCGCCGGTGCCAACGGCTACGTGCGCGGTGAAGGTACCGGAATGGTCGTGCTCAAGCGCCTCTGCGAGGCCGAACGCGACGGGGACCGGGTCTACGCGGTGATTCGGGGAAGCGGCGTCAACCAGGACGGCAGGACCCAGGGCATCACGGTTCCCGCGTACTGGTGGCGCAATGTGCGCGAGCCGGTTCAATTCGCCGCGACGGTGCAACGACTCCTCGCAGACGGCTACGACACCTTCCTCGAGATCGGCCCGCACCCGGTGCTCGGCGGCTCGATCCAAGAGTGTCGGCAGAAGACCGGCAAGACGGCGGAGGTGCTCTCGACCTTGCGGCGCAAGGAGCCGGAGCGGGCGTGTCTTCTCGGCACCCTCGGACGGCTCTACACCCTGGGTGTGCCGATTCGCTGGGAGCTGGCCTCGCAACCCTACGTGGAGCTGCCGAGCTACCCCTGGCAGCACGAGAGCCATTGGGACGAATCCGCTGCCGCGCAAAGCGACCGCCTGGGCGCTGCCGTCCATCCGTTCCTGGGCCGTCGCCTCGCGCACGCCCGCCCCACCTGGCAGGTCGAGCTCGACGGCCGCACGCCGGATCACCTCCGGGACCACCGGATCCAGGGCGTGGTGGTGTTTCCGGGAGCGGCGTACGTCGAGATGGCCACGGTGGCCCTGCGCGAGGCCCTCGGCGATCCGGAGCGGGTCCTCGAGCTCACGGACTTCCCGCGCTGAGGTGCGTCCGGTTCTCGACCTTGCCGCGCTCGGCCGGCGTTGCCGGGCCCAGGTGGACCTCGCAGAGGGCTACGCCCGTCTACGGGCCATGGGCTTTGAGTACGGACCGCTTTTCCAGAGCCTTGCGGAGCTGCGGATCGAGGGCCGCGAAGCGCTGGCCCGGATCGAGGCGCCGGGGCCGGTCGCTGCCGAGATCGAGGAATATCAAATCCATCCTTCACTGCTCGACGCGTGTTTCCAGGGGCTGATCCTGCTCGCTGCCGACAGCGGCGGCGAGCACGGCACCTACATGCCGAGCGGCATCGACCGGATGGTGATCTACGGCCGCACCCGGGCTACGTCGTGGAGCCACATCCGGCTGACCCGCTGGGGCGACCTGCGGATGGAGGGCGACATCACCCTCGTCGATGCCGACGGCCGGGTGGTGGCCGAGATCGAGGGCGTCCATGTCCGATCGATCGAACGGGCTCAGGGCGCGTCCGAGGAGGACGTCGACGACCTTCTCTTCGACATCGAGTGGCAGCCGTACGAGCAGCCGGCGGCCGAGGCCGCGGCACAGGACGACGCGGCCTGGGTGGTGTTCGCCGACCGTGGCGGTCTCGGAGACGAGCTCGCGGCGCGGATCGAGGCCCGGGGCCGCCACGTCCTGCGGGTCCGCATTGGCGAGCGCTTCGCAGTCGACGAGCGCGAGGCCGTCGTCGACCCGGCGCGGCCGGAGCATTTCGACCTGCTGCTCGACGAGGTGGCGCACCAGCCGTCGTGCTCGGGGATGGTCCACCTCTGGAGCCTCGACGCGCCAGCGGGTGAGGAGATCGAAGCCGAGGCGCTGCTCGCCGCCCAGGACGCCGGGCCGATCGCGGTCCTGCACCTGATCCAGGCGCTGAACCGAACCGGTTGGCACGACACCCCGAGCTTGACCCTGGTCACCCGCGGCGCTCAGCGCCTGGCGGACGACGCGGCGCCGGCCGCTGTCGCCCAGAGCCCCCTCTGGGGCTTTGGCCGCAGCGCTTTCCACCAGGAGCACCCCGAGCTCCACGGACGGTTGATCGACCTGGATCCCACGGTCAGGGCCGACGAGGCCGAGACGCTCCTGGCATTGCTGGAGAATCGCGACGGCGAGGACCAGATCGCCTGGCGCGGCGGTGCCAGGTTCAGAGCGCGCCTCGTCCCGGCGCCGGCTCGCGACACGGCGGCGCTCGTCACGACGTCGGCACCGCGTTTCCGGGCCGATGGCACCTATCTGATCACCGGCGGGCTCGGTCTGACCTTCGCCCGCTGGCTGGTCGAGCGCGGCGCCCGCCGCCTGATTCTGATGGGGCGTACGGCACTCGCGCCCCGGGAGACCTGGAACGAGGTCGACCGGGAGAGCAGCGCGGGGCACCGCATCCGCGCCGTACGGGAGCTCGAGAGCCTGGGGGCGAGCGTGCACACCGCGGCGGTCGACGTCACCGACGGCGTGGCGCTGAAAGCCTACCTCGAGAGCTACCGCCGCGAGGGCTGGCCGCCGATCCGCGGCGTCGTGCACTCGGCGGGCGTCGCGCGGCCCCAGCTGCTCCTGCACATGGACGCCGAGGATCTCCGCTGGGCGATGATCCCGAAGCTCGTCGGGGGCTGGCACCTGCACCGTGCCTTGGGCGACGAGCCTCTCGAGTTCTTCGTCCTCATGTCGTCGGTCATCTCGCTCGGGATGTCGATGGGGATGTCGGGTTACGCCGCCGCGAACGCCGCTCTCGACGGCCTCGCCCACTACCGGCGCGGCCTGGCGCTGCCGGCGATGAGCGTCAACTGGGGCCCCTGGGCCGAGGTCGGCATGGCGAGCGCCGACGAGCTGAGCCGTGACCTGGCGAACCGCGGGTTCTTGTCCATGACGCCGGGGCAGGGTCTGCACCGACCGGAGCCGCCCCTTGCGTGCCCGATCCTGGCCTTCGGCGGTTCCGCCGACCGCCTGGTGAGCGCCGAGGAGATCGAGGCCTGGCGGCAAGAGACCGGAGCCGCCTTCACCCGGCGCTCGATTCCCGGCGACCACTTCTTCCTGCGCACGGCAGAGACTTTTCTGGTACGCCTGATCGCTCACGAGCTGCGTTCGTTGGCCACTTCGGCGTTTCCCCTGGAGATGGCGTCATGAGCCTCCCAGCCGGCCGCAGAGAGCAGCTTGCAGCGCGCCTCGGTTCTCTTTCCCTCGCCCAGCGGGCGCGCCTGGCCCAGCAGGTACGGGAGCGTAAGGCGGCCGCCGCCGCCCTTCCCGAGGAGACGACCTTCCCGCTTTCCCACGTCCAGTGGATCATGTGGTTCGCCCACGAGTTGGCGCCGGAGAGCCCGGCCTACAACGTAGGTTTCGCGGTGCGCGTCCGTTCGCCGCTCGACCCGGAGCTCCTGCGGCGCAGCTTCGAGCGCCTGGCCGCCCGCCACGGCGCGCTGCGCACGACCTACTCGCTGGACGCCGAGGGGCGGCCGGTGCAGACGGTTGGCTCCGCAGCCGAGCCCGGCTTCGAAGTGGTGGACGCGGCCCACTGGAGCCCCGAGGAACTCGACCGGTGCATGGGGGAGGCCTACCGGCGGCCGTTCGACCTCGAGCGCGGGCCCGTGGTGCGTCTCTATCTCTTTTCGCGTAGCGAGCGCGAGCACGTGTTGCTTCTGGCCGCTCACCACATCGCGATCGACCTCTGGTCGATCTCGATTCTCTTCCAGGAGCTCGCGACGCTCTACGCTGCGGAGCTCGTGGGCCAGCCAGCGTGTCTTTCGGTGCCCAAGGTGAGCTACGCCGGCTACGTACGCTGGCAGGAACAGATGCTCGCGAGCGACGAAGGCGAGCGCCATTGGAGCTTCTGGCGCGAACAGTTGGCGGGGCCTTTGCCGGTCCTGGAGCTACCGCTCGACCGGCCGCGGCCACCGGCCCACCGCCTGCGCGGCGCCACGCACCTTTTCCGCCTCGGCCGGTGGCTGACCACGGCGCTGAAGGAGCTCGCGAGCCGTGAGCGCAAGACGCTCTACACGGTGGTCCTCGCCGCCTTCGAAGTGCTGGTGCACCGCTACACCGGGGCGAAGGACGTCCTGGTGGGCTCGCCGATGGCCTGCCGCAGCCGCTCGGAGCTGGCCGGCACCGTGGGCTGCCTGATCAACTTCGTGCTGCTGCGCGGCGACCTGCGCGGCGATCCGAGCTTCCTCGACCTCCTCGGACGTTTCGGCGACGTCGTGGCGGCGGCTCTGGAGCACCAGGACTATCCCTTCCACGTGCTCACCGAGCGCCTCGGGCTGGAGCACGATCCGAGCCGTCCGGCTCTCGCCGAGGTCGCTTTCTCCCTCGACAAGGCACTCTTCCTTCCCGGCGACGCCGAGGCGCGCTCCGGCTTCGACATGGAGCCGCTGCCTTTCCTGGCCCAACAGGAGGGGCAATTCGACCTCTACCTCGAGATGGCCGAGCTCGACGGCGAGATCGTGGCCGCCCTGCGCTACAACACCGATCTCTTCGAGGCGCAAACCGCCGCGACGATGGCGGCGCGCTTCACCGTCCTGCTGGCAGGAATCGCCTCGGATCCGCACCAGCGCATCGGCGACCTGCCGGTCGAGACGGCGGCGGCGAGCCGGCAGCAGGCGGAATGGAACGCGACGTCGTCGCCCTATCCGCGGCAGCGGCGCCTCCACGAGCTGGTCGCGGAACAGGCGTCGCGGATGCCCCAGGCGGAGGCGGCGGTCTGTGGCGGCGAACGGCTGAGCTATGCCGAGCTGGTGTCGCGCTGGCGCCGCCAGGCACGGGCTCTCCGGGCCGGCGGCGCCGGGCGCGGTGACGTCGTGGCTCTGCTCGGGGCCCGCGGGAACGATTTCCTGACCGCGATCCTGGCGTCCTTCGAGGCCGGCTGCGCCTATCTGCCCCTCGATCCCCACCATCCGCCGGCGCGTCACGCCGAGATCTTGCGCCGCAGCGGCGCCCGCCTGCTCCTCGTCGACGAAGCCCTCCGGCCGCGGGCCGACGCGGCGCTCGCCGCCCTCTCCGGGACCGCCCCGGCGGTGCTGCCGCTCGCCGCCCCGGCCACGGGCGACGACGCTCCGCTCGCCGTGCCGACGGAACCGTCGGACCTGGCCTACGTGATCTTCACCTCCGGCTCGACCGGGGCTCCGAAAGGGGCGATGATCGTCCACGACGGCATGTTGAACCACCTCTACGCCAAGGTGCGGGACCTCGATCTCAGCTCCTCGGACGTAGTGGTCCAGAACGCCTCCCAGTGTTTCGACATCTCGGTGTGGCAATTTCTCTCGGCGCTGCTGGTCGGGGGGCGAACGGTCATCCTGGACGACGACGTGGCGCTCGATCCGGCGCGGCTTCTGACGGCGGTGCGCGGCGAAGGCGTGACGGTGCTCGAGCTGGTCCCGTCGTTCTGGCGCCTCTTCCTCGAAGAGCTGGAGTCGTCCCCGGGGGAGCTTGCGCTGCGCTGGCTGCCGGCGACGGGAGAGGCGCTGCCGGTCGAGCTGTGCCGGCGGTGGCTCCGGCTTTGTCCGGACGTCCCGGTGGTCAACGCCTACGGGCCGACCGAGTGCTCCGACGACGTGACCCATCACGTGATCGACTCGCCGCCGCCGCCGCAGGCGACCTCGGTCCCGATCGGACGGGCCGTGGCAAACACCGAGCTCCACGTGCTCGAGGTCGCCGGCCGGGTCCAGCCGTCGGGAGTGACGGGAGAGCTCTACGTGGGCGGCACCGGGGTCGGCCGCGGGTATCTGAACGATCCGGGCCGCACGGCGGCGGCCTTCCTGCCGGATCCGTTCGTGGGCCGGCTCGACGAAGGACGCTTCCGCCGCGCCTGGGCCACCGCCACCGGGCGTCACGACGTCCTTCGAACCTCCTTCCACTATGCCGAACTGGAACAGCCGCTGCAACTGGTGCACCCGGAAGCCGAGATCCCGATCGAGGTTCTCGACTGGCAAACGCTTTCGGCGAAGCAACGTCAACGGGCGGAGGCGGACTACCTGGAGAAGGATCGCAGGCGTGGCTTCGTCTTGGAGACGCCACCGCTCCTGCGTCTCACCCTGGCGCGAGTCGAGCCCGAACGCTCGGAGCTCTTCTTGAGCTTCCATCACCTGGTGCTCGACGGCTGGTCGATGATCCTGCTGCTCAAGGAGGTCTTTGCCGTCTATGCGGCGTACGCCGGCGAGCGGGCGTTGGAGCTTCCCGCCGTACGGCCCTTCGGCGATCACGTCCGCTGGCTGTCGTCGCAAGACCTCTCGGCGGCAGAATCCTACTGGCGCCGCCAGCTCGCCGGGTTCACGGCGCCGACGCCGCTCGGCGGCCGGGTTGCCGGGGCGGGTGAGGCCGGCGGAACCTCCGCGGAGCAAGCGCTCTTTCTCGACCCGGACGACAGCGAGGAGCTGAGAGCTTTCGCGCGCCGCAACCGGCTGACCCTCGCCACGCTCGTCCGAGGCGCCTGGGCGATTCTTCTCGGCCGCTTCGCCGGCACGCGCGAGGTGGTCTTCGGCGCCACCGTCGCGGGCCGCGCGGCGGGCTTGCCCGACGCCGGCGACATGGTCGGGCTCTTCGTCAACACCTTGCCGGTGCGCGCCGCCCTGCCGGAAGAGGCCGAGGTCCTGGCCTGGCTGGAGGGCTTGCAGCGCCAGGAGATCGAGGCGCGCCCCTTCGAAGCCACGCCCCTCGTCGAGGTCCGGAGTTGGAGTGAGGTGCCGCGCGACCTGCCTCTTTTCGAAAGCAACCTCGTTTTCGAGAACTATCCGCTCGAGGGCCTCCTCGACGACCTGCCGGCGGGCCTTTCCGTCGTCGCGGCGCGGGCCCATGAGCGCGGCAACTATCCGCTCACGGTCATGGCCTTGCCGGGCAAGAGGCTGACCCTGGCGATGAGCTACGACACCGCGCGCCTCGAAGGAGCCACCGTGCACTGGCTGCTCGACCAGATGCAGCTCCTGCTGCACGCGATGGCGACGGGGCAGGCGCGCCGCCTGAGCGAGCTGCGGGTGCCGACGGCCGCGGCGCGGCAACGCCCCGGCGGAACGCTCGAGGACCTCAGCCGTCTGGGCCACCAGGTCGAGCTGCGGGGCCCGGAGCCCAGGCCAAGAGACGGCTATACGGCGCCGCGCAACGAGGTCGAGGAATTGCTGGCCACGATTTTCGCCGAGATCCTCGGCGTGGCGAAGATCGGCGTCCAGGACAGCTTCTTCGAGCTCGGCGGCCACTCGCTGATGGCGACCCGGGTGATCTCGCGGCTCAACAAGACGTTCAAGACGCAAGTTGCCATGAGATCTCTCTTCGAGCATCCGACCGTAGCGGGGGTGGCCGAGGCGCTGCGGTCGGAAGAGAAACAGTCCGGCCGCACCGAGGCCGTCGCCCGGTTGCACAAAGAGCTGGCGGGAATGAACCCCGAAGAGGTGCGGGCCGCTCTCGCCGCTCGCCGCCGTGACGTGCCCGGGAAGCCGGCAGGAGCATGATCATGGGCGGTAAGGTAGCGGCGTTGGAGCCGACCGCGGAGTACGAGGCGCTTCTGGACCTCCTCCTGGCCGAGGAAGGATTCGAGGAATCTCCCGAACCGGTCCTGGGACTGCGAGACCGCGGCGACGCAACCCCCCTCTCCTACGCCCAGCAACGCCTGTGGTTCCTCCAGCAGATGGCGAAGGAGAGCCCGCTCTACAACGTCAGCGCGGCCTTGCGCCTGCGCGGCGCTCTCGACCGGCGGGCGCTGGCGCAGAGCCTGACGGCGATCCTCAGCCGGCACGAAGCGCTGCGGACCGTCTTCCCGGCCCCGAACGGCGAGCCCCGGCAGGTGGTTCGGTCTCCCGCTTCGCCGGATTTGCCGGCGGTGGACCTGTCGGGCCTGGAGGCTCTCCGCCGCGAAGAGCTCCTCGGCGGAATGCTGGCGGCCGAGCCCTGGCGTCCTTTCCACCTCGACCGCGGGCCTCTGGTGCGCTTCCTCCTGGTGTGCCTGGCGCCGGAGGAGCACGTCCTGTTGTCAAGCGCCCACCACATCGTGTGCGACGGCTGGTCGATCGGTGTGCTCACCCAGGAGCTCACCCGGCTCTACGCCGAAGCCACCGGTGGCGAGGCGGCCGCCTTGCCGCCGCTCGCGCTGCAATACGCCGACTTCGCCCTTTGGCAACGGGAGTGGCTGGAGAGCGGAGCCCTCGACGAGCAGCTCGGCTACTGGCGGGAAACGCTCGCCGGCGAGCTCCCGAGGCTAGAGCTGCCGGCCGACCGGCCGCGGCTGCCGGTGCCGAGCTACCGGGGGGCGCAACGCGCCCGCCGTCTGCCGGCCGCGACGGTCGAAGCCCTCGAAGCGTTTTCCCAGCGCCGGGGCGGCACCCTCTTCATGGCGCTTCTCGCGGTCTTCAAGATCCTGCTCTCCCGCTACACCGGGGAGACCGACATCCTGGTCGGGAATCCGGTGGCGGGGCGCAACCGCGCGGAGATCGAGCCGTTGATCGGTTTTTTCGTCAACACGGTGGTGTTGCGCTCGAACCTGAGCGGCGGTCCGTCTTTCGCGGAGCTCTTCGGCCGGGTTCGGACCGCGACCCTCGACGCCCTGGCCCATCAGGACGTCCCCTTCGACCGGCTGGTGGAAGCCTTGCAGCCGGAGCGCAACCTGAGCCACCAGGCCCTCTATCAGATGCTCTTCGTGCTCCAGAACGCACCGCTCGAGCTGCCGCGGCTCGGCGCGCTCGAGCTAGAGCGCCAACCGCTCGAGCGGCGGATGAGCGAGTCGGACCTCGGTCTGTGGGTCGAGCCCGACGGCGACGGTCTGGAGGCGCGCTTCGAGTACATGACCGACCTGTTCGACGCCACGACGGTGGATCGGATGCTGGACGGTTACCTGCGGCTGCTCGAGGGCGCGCTGTCCTCACCGGAGGTACCGGTGAGCGAGCTGCCGCTCTTAAGCGACGCGGAGTGGAAGCACCTGCTCGCCACCGCGGAGGAGACGGCCCGGCCGACGCCGGAAGCGGGCGGCACGGCGCGAACCTATCCCGACGATCCCTATCCCGGGGTGGGTTTCGTGGGCCACGTCGACGGCGTGATCCGCAACAACTTCGTCGCCGCCGCGGACTCGCGGCTCTTCGACTCGCCCGACGGCTTCGACACCGGGATCGGCCTGGAGCAGGCCCACGGCGCGGTGGTGGCCCACAACACCGTGGCCTCGACCGAGACGCCGCTTTCCTCGTCGATCGAGTGGCGTTTTTCGAACACGCTGGCGGCGGTTGCGAACAACCTCGTCAGCGCCAGCCTGCTCGCCCGCGACGGGGGCGTCGCGTCGTTGTCGGGCAACCTCGACTGGAGCCCCCTGGCGTGGCTCGCCGACGTCGCCACCGGGGATCTGCACCTGAGCGCCGCGGCCTCCTCGGCCGTCGACGCCGGGACGTCGCTTGCCGCGGGAGTGGCCGACGACGACATCGACGGTGAGGCGCGCGTCGGGCCTCGTGACGTCGGTGCCGACGAGAACGTCCCTAGGATCTTCAGCGACGGCTTCGAGTCGGGAGACCTCTCGGCCTGGTCGGCTGCCGTGGGATGAAGCCGACGAGCTCGCCTGCGCCATGATGGTCGCGGTCGATAGCGACGCCTGGGAGCGCATCGGCGCGGTCCGTTGGACCTTTCGCGGCAACCGCTCCCACCTGTGGGACCGTGAGCGTCAGCTCGTACGCGTGCGGCCCCCCTGGCGGTGGGCGTAGTCGGCGGCGTCGCAGATCCTGGCGGCGTCTCTCTACTCGGCATCCAGGCGCTGGATTTCCGCAAGAAGCTGCCGCAAGAACAACACCTGGTATCGGTCCTTTGGGCGATCGGCATGCTCTTTGGTCTCAATGATCGTTTCGAGATCAAGAGCACGCACACGAAACTCCGCGACGTCAAGTACTCGGGATCTCTCTACGAGATCATGATAGGGATCGCGGCAACACCGCCGACGACGATGAACTCCACCTCGTTTCGGGTCAACACCCTGAGGATCTCGTCAAACCTAAGCTCGGTAGCCATTCTGGGTCCGGATCCGGATCACGGTGCTCATGAAATCCTGTGCGGCCTTCAGACGCTCCGTCGGCGTCAGCTTGAGCTTGTCGCGGATCTGGCTGATGTCGCCCCAGTCCAGACCCCACTCCGACACTTCCAACTCCTCGTAGTCGGTGGGGATCCCCTCCATCTCCGGGTCCGTGACTCTGTCGTCCCGTCGTTCCATGACCGGATCCTACCAGAGGACACGAATCGTCGGAAGGGGCCGAGCTTCGCCAAGGCGAGAACCAGCGGCTCACCTTGACGAGGAAGACGTCGTGGGGCGCTCAGACCACCCCGTGCATGCCCTTCTTGATCAGGGGCGAGATGAGCACCAGGAACGCTCCCACCACCAGGGCGGTGAGGGCGATGCCGCCGAAAACGTTGCCGTAGACCATCACCGTAGCCGTCGGATCCACGGACTCGGGGCTCACCCCCTCGCCGCTGACCGAGGTCAGGCGGGCGATGAAGCCGGCGGCGTACTGGGCGAAGGAGCTGGAGAGATACCACACCCCCATCATCATCGCCCCCATCTTGGGCGGCGACAGCTTGGAGATCATCGACAGCCCGACCGGCGACAGGAAGAGCTCGCCGGTGGTGTGCAGCAGGTAGCCGAGGACCAGCCAGAAGAGGGCGACGACGCCGTCGTCCTGGGAGATCGAGGCGCCGTAGTAGAGAGCGCCGAAACCGAGCCCGAGCTGCAGGATGCCGAGCCCGAACTTGAGCGGCGCCGCGGGGTTCATGTGCCGCCGCCCGAGGGTCAGCCAGAGCCAGGCCAGAGGGGCGCCGAAGATCAGGATGAAGGCCGGGTTGATCGCCTGCATGACCGCCGCCGGCACCTCCCCGCCGAGGACCACCTTGTCGACGTTGCGGTCGGCGAACAGGTTGAGCGAGCTGCCGGCCTGCTCAAAAAAGGCCCAGAACACGATGCCGAAGCCGGTGAGGACGAGAGCCACCCACAGGCGGTGGCGCTCCACCGCGCCGTAGCGGAAGACCGACAAGGCGAAGACGTAGACGAAGACGCCGCCGCCGAAGATCAGCAGGGTCCAGCCGACCAGATCGGGGAGCTGGATCAGCTTCCACATCGCGGCCACCGCCAGGACGCCGCCGCCGTAGACCAGCCATTCGCGGTTCAGGCCCGCCACCACCGGCCGGCGGAGCTTCTCGGGATCGGGGGGGTCGGCGATGCCCCGCAGGCGGTGCTGGGTCACCAGGAAGACCACCAGACCGAAGACCATGCCGATGCCGGCGAGGGTGAAGCCCCAGTGGAGGCCGAAGTAGGCACCCACCAGGCCGCAACCGATCGGCGCCAGCAGGGCGCCGAGGTTCACCCCCATGTAGAAGATGGTGTAGGCCGAATCGCGGCGTTCGTCGCCGGGGGCGTAGAGACAGCCGATGATGGTCGACATGTTGGGCTTGAAAAAGCCGTTGCCGACGATCAGGAGCGCCAGCGCCAGGTACAGGATCCCGACCTCTTGGAAGGCCATGGCGAAGTGGCCGAGGGCCATCAGCGTCGCGCCGACGATCACCGACTTGCGGTAGCCCAGAATGCGGTCGGCGACGATGCCGCCGAAGACCGGCATCAGATACACCAGCGCGGTGTAGCTGCCGTAGATGGCGTAGGACTTGTCGTCGGAGAAGAGGAAGTTCTTCGTCATGTAGAAGATCAGGAGGGCGCGCATGCCGTAGTAGCTGAAGCGCTCCCACATCTCGGTGACGAAGAGGAGCCACAGGGCCTTGGGGTGGCCCCAGAGCTGTTCGTGATCGTATTGTGCGTCGACGGCGTCGGTTTCGTCGCTACCCATGTCGTCTCTCCATTCGGTCGGGCGATTCGCGGCCCAGTCTACCCGATGGAGTGGGACGAGGGCTGGCCTATTCCTCCTGGAGCGTCGTCGCCGGATCGATCCGCGAAGCCCCGCGCCGCGTCTTCAAAAGGTGTCCGGCGCCGCCCCAGGGCGGCGAATCCTGTCGCGGGGCTCAGGCTTTCAGTCCGGCTTGGTGGCGGCGCAGCTCGACCGCGTCTGCGGCAAGTAACCTGAAGCTTGTGACCCCGGGCCAAGCGGGGTGGCAAGGCCAAGGGACGCCGCCGACGGCTCGCGGCACAGCCGCACGGACTCACCGAGGCGTCGGCTCGAGCCTCTCCTTGGCCTTGTCCGGAGACGGCGCTCCGCGTCGTCTCCTTCGCCGTGGACGCCGGCTTGCCTGCCTCCGTTCCTATATCTTTCCCGGTCCCGCGGTACCCTACTTCTATATACCCGTCTAGCTGTCCGGGGCGTCCGCTCGACGCGTGGTCCGGCCTGCGCACCCGGTACACAGTCCGAGGGAAAGGACAAGACCATGAGTCGAACGACCCGATGTACGTTGACGGCGATCGCCCTGCTGGCGGTCAGCGGAACCCTTCCTGCCCAGGTGGCGCCTGAGAGACCGTCCGGCGTCGCCGACCGGGTGTACCAGCACCCCGACCTCAACATCCAGGCCGACTACAGCCAGGTCGGCCAGCTCCCGGCCCAGGCCGCGGCCGAGGTGCGGCAGCGCCTCGCCCGCCTCGGCATCGACGGGAGCTCGGCGCGCATCGACCGGCGCGGCGGACGCTTCGTCACCCTGCTCCCCAGCGAGCCCATGGCGCCCGCTTCCTTCGCCGCCTTCGTGCGCGACTACCAGGCCGATCTCGGGATCGACCCCGCCGAGATCTCCGGCTACAAGGTCACCTCGTACGGCGACACGATCTACCGGATCTACGCCCCGCGGAGCTTCGACGGCATCCCGGTGCGCGGCAGCTACGTCGCGGCCGTGATCAACCACGGCAAGATGAACCTCATGACGACGCACCAGTGGGGTGAGCGTGCCGCGTCTTCGAGCCGTCCCCAGCTCACGCTCGACGACGCGAGGCGCGCCGCCGAGGCTTTCCTGGCGCCCCTCGCGGTGACGCGCGAGTGGGGCAAGGGCGAGCTCCTCTACGTGCCGATGGCGCGTGGCCAGGCGCCGGCAGGTGTCGGCAACGGCTACCGTTACCCACTCGTCTGGTCCGTCAAGCTCAACGTCGAGGGTGACCGCGGCAACTGGGAGCTTCTCGTCGACGCCCACGACGGCGAAATCCTCTCCAGCCAGGACACCAACCAGTACGCCGAGGTCAAGGGCGGCGTCTACCCGGTGGCCAACGACCAGGTGCCGCCCGACGGCGTCGAGCAAGCCGGCTGGCCCATGCCCTTCCAGGACGTTGCCACCGGCACCGGCCCCCAGACCACCGACACCGGCGGTAACGTGGCGGCGACCGGCAGCATGACCGCGACGTTTGACGGACCGTACGTGCAGGTCGTCGACGGCTGTGGCGCGGCGAGCCTGACGCAGTCGGGCGGCGTCGACTGGGGCACCTCGCCCGGCACCGACTGCGCGACGCCGGGCTTCGGCGGTCCCGGCAACACCCACGCCTCGCGCACCAGCTTCTACGAGCTCAACAAGATCGTCGAGATGGCCCGCGGCCAGCTCCCCACGAGCTCCTGGCTGCAAAGCCGCGTGACCGCGAACGTCAACATCCTCGGCACCTGCGGCGCTCACTGGACCGGCTCGGCGGTGAACTTCTACCGCTCCGGCGGCGGCTGCGTCAACACCGGTGAGAACGCGGCGGTGATCGACCACGAGTGGGGCCACGGCCTGGACCAGAACGACGCCACTCCGGGCATCTCCGCGCCCTCGGGTGAGGGCATCGCCGACGTCTACACGGCCCTGCGCCTCAACACCTCGTGCATCGGCCGCGGCTTTCGCGCCACGGTGTGCAGCGGCTACGGCGATCCGTGTCTGACCTGCACGGGCGTGCGCGACATCGACTACCTGAAGCGTCAGTCGGGCAACCCTCACGACTACACCTGGTCCAACGCCAACTGCGGCGGCACCTTCCAATGCATCGGCGGCGTCTACTCCGAGGCCATATGGTCGCTGTGGAAGCGTCTCCTCCAGGCGGCGCCGTACAACATGGACAACAACACCGCCCACGAGGTCACCAACCGGCTGACCTTCCTCGGCGCCGGCAACACCGGCACGTGGTTCTCGGGCGGTCCGCCGAACGGCGGTTGCGGCGGTTCCAGCGGCTACATGAGCTTCCTGGCCGTGGACGACGACAACGGCAACCTGAACGACGGCACGCCGCACATGACGGCGATCTACGACGCCTTCAACGACCAGGAGATCGCCTGTCCGACGCCGGCGGTCCAGGATTCGGGTTGCGCCGCCACGCCGACGGTGGCGCCGGTCGTGACCCCCGGCAGCGGCAACCAGCTCGTGACCCTCTCCTGGGGTGCGGTGCCCAACGCCAGCCGCTACGGCGTCTACCGCACCGAGGGTGTGTTCGCCTGCGACTTCGGCAAGGTGAAGCTCGGGGAGACGACCGGCACGACGTGGAACGACAGCGGCGTCCAGAACGGCCGCGACTACTCCTACGTGGTGATTCCGATGGGCGGCGCGGACTCCTGCTTCGGTCCCGCTTCGGCGTGCGTCACCGCCGCCGGCGTCGGCCAGCCGGATTTCTCGGTCTCCTGCGTGCCGTCGAGCCACACGATCGCGCAGGGGGCGAGCTCGACGGCGACCTGCACGGTGATCTCGAGCTACGGCTACACGGGCACGGTGAGCCTCTCCTGCGCCGGCAACCCGGCGGGCGTCGGCTGCTCGTTCGTGCCGTCCGCGGTGTCGCCGCCGGCCGACGGCAGCGCCGCCAGCACCCTGACGATCAGCGTCGATTCGGGGCAGGCCCTCGGCGGCTACAGCTTCGACGTGGTCGGTGACGACGGCTCCGTCACGCGGTCGTCGGGCCTCGTCGTCGAGGTGATACCGGCGGGTCAGAACGGTCCGCAGGACGCGGTCTACGACGCCGCCCTCGGAGCTCCGCAGTGCGCCGTCGCGGGCAGCTCCTGCGACACGCAGGGTCTCGTCGACGGCCGCGCCGGCCTCGGACCGGAGCCCAACCAGCCCAACACCCTCGACGGCTGCGCCGACGGCACCTCGGGCACCTACCACAGCGACGAGTCGAACGACCGTGTCGTCGTGCGTACCCTCGACATGTACGACTTCGCCGAAGGCGTGACGGTCGAGGTCGAGGCCACCGTGTGGGCCTGGTCAACCGGTTCCTCGGACACCGCGGACTTCTACTACGCGGCCGACGCCGACAACCCGGTGTGGACGTACGTCGGATCGGTCGCGGCGTCCGGCGGCGGCGTGCAGGTGCTGACGCAGCAGTACACGCTGCCGGCCGGCTCCCTGCAGGCCGTGCGCGTCAACTACCGCTATCAAGCTGCGGCGGATCCCTGCACCACGGGCACCTACGACGACCGGGACGACCTGGTCTTCGCGGTCGGGAGCGGTTGCGGCTGCGTCGTCGACGCGGACTGCGACGACGGCCTCTTCTGCAACGGTGCCGAGATCTGCAACGCGTGCGCCTGTCAGCCCGGGACGCTCCCCAACTGCGACGACGGCGTCTTCTGCACCGTCGACTCGTGCAACGAGGGCACGGACTCGTGCGACAACACAGCCGACGACGCCAGCTGCGACAACGGTCTCTTCTGCGACGGCGCCGAGACCTGCGACCCGCTCCTCGACTGCCAGGCGGGCACCGAGCCGTGCCCGGCGGGCGAGACCTGCGACGAGGTCAACGACCTCTGCGGCGACGGCGGATCCTGTGCTCCCGTGAGTGACTGCGCGGCAAAGGGCTGTCCCTGTGTCACCAACAGCGAGTGCTGCAGCGGCAAGTGCCGCGGCAAGGCGGGCGCCAGGACCTGCAAGTGATCTCGTTGGGGCGGCGGGGGGCCCTCCGGGGCCCTGCGTCATGAACCGATGGCTTCGGCTCCCGACGACACCGCCTCGCGTCACGAGCCGGAGCTTCCGGGTCGTGACGATGCAACCGTTCGTCACGAGCCGGAGCTTCCGGGTCGTGACGATGCAACCGTTCGTCACGAGCCGG
>CBDUYN010000142.1:0-26880 GCA_965371445.1 uncultured bacterium
TACGGCGAGGGCCGCATCGTCTCGCGCGAGCTGGCCGGCGGGCGCCTGCGTGTCGTCCTCGACCCGGGTCCGCGCGAGACCGTCGCGGCGATTGCGATCCGCGGTACGGGCGAGGCCGAAGCCGAGCTTCTCGTCACCCGGCTGCCGCTGCGAAGCGGCGATGCCCTGCGCTCCGACCTCGTCGCGGCGTCGAGCCTCCTGATCCGCAACGACCTGCGTCGGCGCGGCTACGCCGACGTCGAGGTACGGACTCTGGTGGCCCCGTCGTCGAGCCCCTACGAGGCGACGCTTTTCTTCGAGGTCCGAACGGTCCGCAGTACCGTCTCGAGGCGGTACGCTTCGCGGGCCGGCGGACCTCTCCGCCACGGGCGAGTACCTGGGGAGCGACTTCGACTTCCTGCGCCTGTTTGCCCAGGCGAGCCATCTGCGTCCCTTCGGACGGTGGACCTGGGCCCATTCCTACCGGCTGGGGCTTTTCGAGTCCAAGGACGATTTTCCGCTGGAGGAGGAGCGCTTCGTCGCCGGCGGCGAGCATTCGGTCCGGGGCTACGGCTTCGAGTCGCTCTTCGACATGGAGACCGGCGAACGGGGGCAGGCGCTTCTCCTGGTCAACCAGGAGCTACGCTTCGCGATCTGGGGGGAGATCTCCGGCCTTGTGTTCGTCGACGTAGGCGGCGTCTGGGCCGAGAAGGGCGACTTCGCCTCGGATTTCTACACCGGGGCCGGCGTCGGCCTGCGGGCCAGGACTCCGGTGGGAGTAATCCGTTTCGACCTGGGGACGCCGCTCGAGCGCCGGGAGGGGGATCCGGAGTGGAGGACCTACCTGGGCTTCGGGCACGCGTTTTGACCCCGCGGATCCGACGTGGCGCTGTTTGTTTCCGAGCCTGCAACCGGGACGGAAGGTCTTCGATGTCGGTCTCATTGCCTTGGCCCACTCCCTTCTGGCGCATTGACCGGCAGTACGAGCTCGGCGCCGGCCGCTCTCCCTTCGTCCCGCAGGACGTCATTGCTGGGACCGCAGGCGTCCCGCGGTCGCCTAACTAAGGGCGAGGTTGCTCCAAGAGCCAGAAGAGGACGTTATCCGTGAACACCATGTCGCGGGTAAGCCCCAGGTGGTCGGTGAAGAGGAAGAGGACCTCGTTCCAGGGGATGGGTGACTGCAGGGTAGGCTCCCACGATCCACCTTCCCTCTCGTCCAGCAAGGCGCTCGTGCGCAGCACGGTGCCGTCGCCCGGCGCGCGGGCCAAGACGCGCAGACGTCCTGTGTCGGGATCGACGCTCGCGGTGCGGGGAGTGGGTATGGCGTCTCCGGCCGTGAGGTAGAGATCGAGGTTGGAGGGCGGCGCAGGAGCCGCCTGGTCCAGAGCGGCGGCGAGCTGTCGGGCCCGGTCCAGGCTCTTGCGTAGGTGCTCCAGGGCGATGCGGCGGCGCTCGGCGGGATCGTGGACCTCTGGCAGTAGCGTCGCGAGAACCGGATCCTGGCTCGGTGAGGCCAGCCCCCACCCCATGCGCTCCCACAGCGCCAGGTCGTAGAGATCGACCACCCGTTTCGCGCCCTCGGCGCCCTCCACCAGAGCTCCATGGCGTCCCCTGGGAAGCAGCTGGTAGCCGGAAGGGAACGTGCCGACGAGGGCCGGAGGGTACTCTGGGACAAAGGGCCCCGGGTCGTACCCACCCACCAGCTCGAAAAGCGCATCCAGGGAGCCGGCGTTCGGCGGGCCGACGAGGACGACCCGGTCCACGTACCGGGCTCCGGCCCAGGTGACCGGCGGCACGGAGCCATCTTCTGGCAGCTCCGCGTCGCCGAAGCGCAAGAAGTAGCGTAGCAACAGGGCCCCCATGGAGTGGGCCACGACGTCAAAGTGCACCTCCCCCGGGTCGGTCCCGAATCGGCGCCGTCTTTCTTCCCGCACGTAGGTGGTTTTTTCACCTAGAAAGCGCGCCAGCCGGTGGGCGTTCTCGACATTGTCCCGGCGCCAGTCGTAGTCGAACTGGAAGCAGGTGTAGTGGTCGCTGCCGTAATCCACGGCCTTTGAGAGACCGAGGCTCTCGTCCCGGTAGCCGCCGGCCCCGAGGGCGGCCAGAATCTCGACGTAGGCGCGGACCACCAGAGGGACGCCCAGGATCCGGACCTTGACCCGGTCCAGCACGCCGGCCGGATGCACGGTGTCGCGAAGCTCCCGCAGGCTCGCCCCGGGCCGCATGGGCAACGCGATGAGGCGGAGGTCATCGGGGCGCGTGGGCCGCGCGTAGTCCCCCGTGAACGCACCCCAGACCACGCGGCCGCTGGCGCCGTCCAGCAGGGTCGACCCGGTAAACCCCGGAATGACGATGATCGGGTTGCGGTCGGGGCCGGCGTGCTGTGCGGTGCGGTTGTAGAGGTCACCGAGGTCGGGCGGTGCGAAGCGAGTAGCGCAAGCCGCGGTCAGCACCACCGCGCCGGCGAGAGCGAAGAGCCGCAGCGCCCCGGGAGCTCCTGCTCTCCGTTGCCTGCCTCGCCGAACCGCTCGCCGTCGGATGGGGCGGTCGAGGTCTCTACGCATTTTTCGTTCCGTCGAGCTCCATGCTGCTGCTCGGGTGGCGACATCGTATAACGAACGCTTTTCGCCTGTCGAAGAGAGTTACGGCCACGGCTCGGAGATGGTTCAGGCACGGGGCTGCACTCCTTCGTCCAACAGCGTCCGGCGCTTGACCTTGCCACCGCGAGGCGCCGTTGGCCAGGAGCTCGCTCGAGAGGTTGTCTTCCCCGGAGCGGGTCAGGAGGCCCGGAAAGTCGCGGACCACCTCGCGGAACGCCTGCGGCGAGACGCCCAACCAGGAGAGGAAGGCTCAGAGGTGCTTTGTGACCTCGCGCTCGAGCTGCTCGAAGGTGCGTGCGCCGACGATGGACTTCCGGACCACGCCCTCACGGTCGACGATGACGGTGGTCGGAAACCCCGGGACGGGCCAGGGGAGGGTCTCGACGAGCCCGTGCTCGGTCGTCATCGGCGCCTCGGCGAGAAAGGCCTCGACGACCTCGCGTTCCTCGGGGGAGATCTGGAGGACGAGGAGCCCCTCCTCGCGGTAGGTCTTCTGGAGCTCGTCGAGGGCCGGCAGCTCCTCGCGGCAGGGCGGGCACCAGGTGGCCCAGATGTTGACCAGGACGACCTTGCCGCGGTGCTCGGCAAGGCTCGCAGCGGTGCCGTCGGCGAGGGTGGTGTAGGCCAGCTCGGGGGCGGGCTCGCCGCGGAGCTGGTTCTGCCAGTAGAGGGCCGGTCCCATCTGCGCGACGCCGCTGCCGACGAAGTAGAGGAGGAAGCCCGCGACGAGGAGGAAGACGATCGAGGCGGCGAAGGCGAGGCAGGGCCGGGGCCGGCGTTCGAGCTTCTTTCCCGTCCGGTAGACGGAGCGCGCCGCGCTCACGACGAGCGACACCGCGATGACGAGGGCGGCGATCAGAACCCAGCCTATGTGCTCCGAGACCCAGTACATCAGTCCTTCCATGATCGTCCTCCTTGATGGTTGCCTTCCTTATATACCGTATCCGGGCGGCTTCAGGTTCACTCTGTGGTATAACCCGCCCCCATGAAAGTAGAAGGCCAGCACACGTTCGACGCCTCCCGCGCCGCCGTCTGGAGCGCGGTAATGGACCCCGAAGTCATCGCCAGCATCATGCCGGGCTGCGACGCCCTCGACAAAGTCGGCGAGAACGCCTTCGAGGGGGTGATGAAGATCAAGATCGGCCCCGTCCAGGGTGTTTTCAAAGGCTCGGTCGAGCTCTCGGACCTGCGCGAAGGCGAGAGCTACCACATCCGGATCAAGGGCAAGGGCGCGCCGGGCTTCATCGACGCCCAGGGCGACATCCGCTTCCGCGAGGAAGACGCCAAGACCGTGCTCGACTACGAGATCGACGCCAAGATCGGCGGCCGCATCGCCTCGGTGGGCCAGCGGCTCCTCGACAGCTCGACCAAGGTCATCGCCCGCCAGTCGCTCGACGGCTTGGCGGAGCAGGTCCGCGCCCGCGGCGCCGGCGGGGCGGTCGCGGTGCGCTCGTCGACCGGCGACGCCGGCCCGATCTGGCTCGCCCTGGGGCTCGCCCTCGGCGTCGTCGAGGACATGATCCCCGCGAAGGTCCGGCCCGTGGCCGGCCTGGGGATGGGCTTGGGCGCCGGCGTCGGCCTCATCTGCCTCCTCCTTCTCTTCTTTTCGAAGGCCTGCGGCAGCTGACGCGCCCTTCCCCTGTGGTATAACCAAACCCAGCTCATAGAGACCGTGACCGGACCCGTCCCCCAAAGAGGTGGGACGCGGGCTCGTCATGGCGACGTGTCGCCGAGAAGCCGGAGACAACGAAAAGGAGGTAGGGTAGATGGGTCACGTCATCAAGGTAGAGGTCAACGGCAAGGCCTACGAGAAAGAGGTCGAGCCACGCCTCCTCCTGGTCCACTTCCTGCGCGAGACGCTGGGGTTGACCGGAACCAACGTCGGCTGCGAGACGAGCCTGTGCGGGGCCTGCACGGTGCACGTCGACGGTGTCGCCGTCAAGTCCTGTACGCAGCTCGCGGTGCAGGCCGACGGCTCGAAGCTCACGACCATCGAGGGCATGGCTCAAAACGGCGAGCTCCATCCCCTGCAGCAGGCCTTCTGGGACGAGCACGGGCTCCAATGCGGGTACTGCACGCCGGGCATGATCATGGCCGCGGCGGACCTCCTGAGCAGGAACGCGAGCCCGAGCGAGGCGGAGATCCGTCAAGCCTTGAAGGGTAACGTCTGCCGCTGCACGGGGTATCACAACATCGTCCGCTCGATCGCGGCGGCGGCGGGAGGTGCGTCATGATCGGCTCGGCGGTCAAGCGGCTCGAAGACCCGGCGCTCATTACCGGCAAGGGCAAGTACACCGACGATCTGAAGATGTTCGGCATGACCCACGCGGTCATCGTCCGCAGCCCCTACGCCCACGCGAAGATCAAGTCGATCGCGACGAGCGCCGCGGAAAGCGCCCCGGGTGTCGTCGCGGTCTTCACCGCCAAGGACATCGCGGCGAGCGGCATCGGCGGCGTGGTGCCGGTAGGCTGGCTCCACCCAGACCTGCGGCAGCCGCCGCACCCGATCCTCGCCGCCGACACGGTGCGCTACGTCGGCGACGGCGTCGCGGTCGTCGTCGCCGAGGACCGCTACCTGGCGCGCGACGCGGCGGACCTCGTCGAGGTCGACTACGACGCGTTGGACGTCGTCGTCGACCCAAAGGCCGCGGCCGACGCCGGCGCTCCCGTCGTCCACGAGCTCGGGGCCGAGGAGCAAGACCCCGGACGTCCGCTCAACATCGCCTTCGACTGGCAGCTCGGCGACGCGGACAAGGTCGCCGAGGCGTTCGCAGGTGCCGCCAAGACGGCCAAGGTCGAGGTACGCAACAGCCGCTTGATTCCCCACGCGATCGAGCCGCGGGGGGCGCTCGCGAGCTTCGACGAAGCGACGGGTGAGCTGACGATCCGCATGACGTCGCAGAACCCGCACCTCCATCGGCTGCTGATGTCTCTCGCTTCGCTCACCTTACCGGAGGGGAAGCTTCGCATCATCACCCCGGAGGTGGGCGGCGGCTTCGGCTCGAAGATCCACCACTACCCCGACGAGGCGATCGCCGGCTGGTGCGCCATGCAGGTGGGACGTCCCGTGAAATGGGTCGCGACGCGTAGCGAGACCAACCAGACCGACGCCCACGGCCGCGACCACTGGTCGACGGCCGAGCTGGCACTCGACGACGACGGCCATATCCTCGGTTTCCGGGTCAAGACCTACGCCGCCATGGGCGCCTACCTCTCGACCTTTGCCCCGAGCGTGCCGACCTACCTCTACGGGACGCTGCTCTCGGGCCAGTACGACATGCCGGCGATTCACGTACGCACGATCGGCACCTTCACCCACACCTCCCCGGTCGACGCCTACCGTGGCGCCGGACGTCCGGAGGCGGCGTACCTCGTCGAGCGGGTGATGGACGTCGCGGCGGGCGTCTGCGGCCTCGACCCGGCGGAGATCCGGCGGCGCAACTTCATCGCTCCCGACGCCTTTCCCTACGACACCCAGGTGGCCCTGCAGTACGACAGCGGCAACTACGAGCCGGCGCTCGACCGGGCTCTCGAGATGGTTGGCTACGACGATTTGCGCGAGAAGCAGAAGTCGCAGGGCTCGAAGCTCCTCGGCGTCGGCCTCGCGAGCTACATCGAAGCGTGCGGCATCGCGCCCTCGCAGTTGGTCGGCGCCCTCGGGGCGCAAGCGGGCCTCTGGGAGAGCGGCAAGGTACAGGTCCACCCGACGGGTGGCGTCACGGTCTTCACGGGCTCCTCGCCCCACGGCCAGGGGGTCGTGACCTCGTTCTCGCAGATCGTCGCCTCAAAGCTCGGCATCCCGATGGAAAACGTCGACGTCGTCCACGGCGACACGGGCCGGGTGCAGTTCGGCATGGGCACCTACGGCAGCCGTTCGCTCTCGGTGGGCGGCTCGGCGCTTGTGGTCTCGCTTGAGAAGGTGATCGCCAAGGCGAAACGGATCGCGGCGCACCTTCTCGAGGCGAGCGACGAGGACGTCGTTTTTGAAAACGGCGAGTTCTCGGTCCAGGGCGTGCCCGCCAAGACCGTCGCTTGGGGCGACGTGACCTTGATGGCCTACCTCGCCCACAACCTCCCGGAGGGGATGGAGCCGGGCCTTGAGGAGACGTCGTTTTACGACCCCGCGAACTTCGTCTTTCCTTTCGGCACGCACGTCGCGGTGGTCGAGATCGACCGCGAGACGGGCGAGGTGGAGCTGGTGCGCTACGTCGCGGTCGACGACTGCGGAAACGTGATCAATCCGATGATCGTCGACGGCCAGGTCCACGGCGGCGTAGCCCAGGGCATCGGCCAGGCACTCTGGGAGGAAGCGGTCTACGACGAGAGCGGCCAGCTCGTGACCGGGACGCTCATGGACTATGCCCTGCCCCGGGCGCACCACCTGCCGTCTTACGAGACCGACCGGACCTGTACGCCGTGCCCGCACAACCCGCTGGGGGTCAAAGGCATCGGCGAGGCAGGGACGATCGGCGCGACCGCGGCGACGGCCAACGCCGTCATCGACGCTTTGAAACCTTTCGGTGTGACCCATCTGGACATGCCGCTGACGCCGGAAAAGATCTGGCGGGCGATCCACGACGACGGTAACAATGCGCGCCTTCGGCGCGACGGAGGTGCGTGATGTATCCCGCAAGCTTTGAGTACTACCGTGCGTCCTCCGTCGACGAAGCCCTGAAGCTCCTCGGCGAGCACGCGGACGCGAAGCTCCTGGCAGGCGGCCACAGCCTGATCCCGATGATGAAGCTCCACCTCGCCCATTCGGCGGCGGTGGTCGACATCGGCCGGATCGACGCCTTGAAAGGTGTCGTGAAAGAAAACGGTACATGCCGCGTCGGGGCGCTGACGACGCACGGCGAGGTCGCGGCCTCGTGTTTGAAAGGCTGCACCCCCGTGGTCGCCGAAGCGGCGGGCAAGGTGGGCGATCCGGCGGTCCGCAACAAAGGGACGATCGGCGGCAACGTCGCCCACGCGGACCCGGCGTCGGACCTGCCGGCGGCGCTCCTGGCGGCGGGGGCGACGTTTCACCTTCAGGGTCCGGGCGGCTCGCGTAGCGTCGCCGCGGCGGAGTTCTTCACGGGTCTCCTCGAAACCGACATGAAAGAGGCCGAGATCTTGACCCACCTCGACGTCCCTTGCCTTTCGGGCAGCTCGGCCTACTTGAAGGTCGAGCATCCGGCCTCGGGCTACGCGGTCTGCGGCGCGGCGGCGGTGATCGAGAGCGGCCAGGTGACGCTCGCCTTCAATGGCGTGGCGCCGGTGCCCTTCGTGGCGGCCGGCGTCGGCGCGGCGCTCGCCGGCTCCGACCTCTCGGACGACGCCATCGACCAGGCGGTCGACGAGAACCTCTCGGTCGACGATCCGCTTTCCGACGTCTATGCTTCGGGCGAGTACCGTTTGGCGTTGGCAAAAGCGTACGGCAAGCGGGCCTTGAAGGCGGCTCGCGACCGGGCCGCCTGAGGCGTGCCGCCATGGAGGGAGGCGGTCCGAGCCGGGCTCGGGCCGCCGCTCTTGACCGGCGAAGGCCGGTCACAGGATCCGGCGGACTTGACGAGATGCCGCCAAGGATGCTAGTGTGGAGAAGCTCGCAACGGCCCGGAGATGAACAAAGTGCAAGTCCCACGCAACCAACTTAGTGAGCTAGCGGTACTTCTTCAACGAGAGAAAAAATCGTTGGATGCCTTGATCTCTTCTTTTCAAGATGCCGAACCCGAGAGACTTCGCGACTTGCTGGAGAAGTCCCTGAGAGACGGGGAGGCGGTTCGGCGATTTGCAGAGACCGGCAGCCGAAGGCATCTTGAGGCCGTAGATTCCGCCACGAAGAGTTTCGCGATCGAGGCCATCGAGACGGCAATACACGAATCGAGATCCATTCTCGAGTTGAAAAACGATTGGGATGGTCAAGACGGTGTCGGCTATTCGCCGAACACCTGGGAAAAGGCCGTAGACTTGTTAAGGAGGCAGGCTCTGGCCGGTGTAGAGGAGGGCGGTAGGTCGATACCGGCACCGAGAATCCTCCCCGGCCCGAATGGAAGTATCGACCTGCATTGGAAAACTCAAGCCTTTGAATTGTTGATCAACGTGCAAGAATGTGACGAAGAGTGTGCCAGCTTCTATGGTGATGATTGTGGCAAGCTCACGATCGAAGGAACGATCGACACAGGAACGGCAAACGACGCTCTGCTGGCATGGCTGATGAAGGCTCGAAGCGATGGCCCGTCGAGGACAACCACCTCTTCATGAGAATCCGTGGTCGAGATCCTCTCAGCCAAGCAGCCGATTGATGACTTGATCGAGAAAGCCGACGCCTACTTCGAAGCCGGCGTCAAGTCGTGCTGGATCGTGCAGCCGGCATTCGAGGCCATCGCGGTCCTTTGCCGGCCGCCAAGCCCCAGTTCTTCACGACGGGTGAGATCGTGGATCCGGTGAACGGAGTCACCGTCGCGGTCGAGAAAGTCTTCAGGTAGCTTCGCGAGCCACGCTCGGCCAACCTCGACGGTCGGACACGAGCGATGAACGCAGCCTGGAGACCTTCACCGGCTCCACTGCCTCCAGAGCAAGAGGGCAGCTAGATAGACCCGGGCCTCCGGCCCTTCCCGTACGGTCTGCCACGACTGGAAAGCGGCCTCTACCTGATCGACGAGCGTTTGCGCCTCGTGGCGGGTCAGTGTCCGGGTGACGTCGTAGTCCGCGCTGTGGCGAGCGGTTTGGAGGTCGATGAAGACGTCCGCGATCTCTCGGATCTCGGCGGGGGCTCCGTGAGGCAGTACAGCCTGGAGATTGGGCGGCGGTCCGCCGGAGGCGAAGGCCCTGGAGGCCTGCTTCATCGTGCCGTGCTCGAAGGCGCGCACGGTGAGCGCCCGCAGGCGGTCGTGTGCCGCTCCGGAAATGAGCCTCTTCGAAGATTCGTGGACGAGCAGATGGAAGAGTGCGTAGTAGGCTGCCGAGACGGCACGGCGTAGGCTTGCCTGCTTGGGTCGACGCGGTTCCTTCCTCAGCAGGTGCTTCGCTTGCTCTAGCAGGTCCGCATGGAGGCTCATGCGGCCTCGGCCCTGTCGAGCGCCGCCTGCTCCGACTGGCCACGGAAGCGCAGGTAGGGCCACCGGTCGATTCCGGCATTCCGCAGGGCTTGGACGATCGTGGACCGGATCGGCTTGGTGTGCTCCAGGATCTTGCCGCTCTCTGCGACGTCGTCCCGCAAGATCACCCAGATCCAGACCGCGGGATCGCCGGACCAATCGTTGTCCAGAGCGTGACGGAGCTCGGTGACGAAGGGCGGGCGCTCTAGGGTCGCCAAGACGGTCTCGATCTGTTCTTGCTCCGACATGACAGCCTCCGGGGACGTCTGGGGTGGATCAACAGGACCCACAGCGCAGATCTTAGCATGCCTCTCGGTCGAGGCGATCTCCACATCTCCGGGCAAGCAGCGCACACCGTGTGTCAAACTCCACGGCATGACGTTCTGCCTGAGCTTTGACTCCCCCATCGGACGCCTGGCGGTCCGCGCCGACGAGGAAGCGGTCGTCGAGGTGCGTTTCGACGGCGTCTGCGCTCCCGAGCTCCCTTCTTCGGCGGCGGCCCAGGCGCTTTGCGAGCGGACGCGCGACGAGCTCGCGTCCTACCTGGCGGGCCGTCGGACCGACTTCACCGTGCCGGTCGCGCCGCGCGGCACCTCGTTCCAGCGGGCGGTCTGGCAGGCGATGAGCGAGATTCCCTACGGCGAGACGCGGACCTACGGCGATCTGGCCACCACCGTCGGCGAGGCCGACGCGGCGCAGGCCGTCGGCTTGGCCTGTGGCGCCAACCCGATCCCGCTGATCATTCCCTGCCACCGGGTGGTGGCGGCGAAAGGCCTCGGCGGCTTCGGCGGCGGCCTCGACCGCAAACGCTGGCTGCTCGAGCTGGAAGGCGGACAGGCGCGCCTCGGCTGAGCTCAAGGAGCCTGGGCCACCCCAACCCTCAGCCTGAGCTGAACCGAATCCGTCCCAAGACCGCGGCGCCGGTGATCGGGGGCGGCTGAGGCGTGCTATCATGCCGGGTGGCGGTTCGAGCCGGGCTCGGGCCGTCGTCCAGATCCATGCAGGAGGCGACGCGCGATGCAAGCACTGGCCGTTTCGGAGTACGAGGAGGAGCGCGGAAAGCCCATGTCGAGTTGGAATCACAGTCTGTCTCAGAAGACCGAGCCGCCGCTCATGGTGGTGGAGATCCTCTCGCCCAAGCAGACGACGGACGACTTGATCGAGAAAGCCGACGCCTATTTCGAAGCCGGCGTCAAGTCGTGCTGGATTCTCCAGCCGGCTTTCGAGGCCATGGCGGTCCTCCTGCCGGACGCCAAGCCCCAGTTCTTCACGACCGGTGAGGTCGTGGACCCGGTGACCGAGATCACCCTCGCGGTGGAGGAGGTCTTCAGGTAGTCTTCAGACGAACAGACCACCAAGACGAGGTCAATCATGCAAGAGATACTTGCGGCCTTGGGCGGCATCGCTGCGTTTCTGACCATCGTCGTCGCAGGAGCCCAGGTCATGAGATACTGGCAATGGAAGCGAAAGTTGAACTGGAACGACGCACTGAAAGCCGCGGAGGCCGTGCTCAAGGACATCGAAGAGTCAGAGTGGAGCCCTGACATGGTCATCGGTCTTGGCCGGAGCGGCGGCATTTGGGGCGGCTGGATCGCCGGGAATCTCGGTTCTTGCCCGTTCGCCGTGGTCGACGACGCGTACGACACGACGGAGGGCAAGCTGAAAGTCGATTTCCCCGGCGGCGCGAACGTCTTGTCCTCCGTCCGGGAGCTGATCGGCGACGGGAAGCGTGTCCTTGTGATTCAAGGAGCCACCGCAGCAGGAGGGACGTTCAAGGAATTCAAGGAGCAATTCGGTCCATTGCTCCAAAACTGGAACGTCAAGTACGCGGTCCTGTATAAGAGCGCAGGGGCGATTCTGGCCGACGTCGATTTCGTCGGCAAGGACAATCTCGAGCCATGGCCCAAGGAGCTACCCTGGCATCAGCGCCGGGCCTACAGGCCGTTTCTACGAGACGTGTTCTCCGCCTAGCTTTCGAGCGGACGCTCGGGACGAGAATTCACGCTACGCCCGCGGCGGCCGCAGCCCGCGCCGCGCCGTGGCGCGAACGGGCCGCCGGTCGAGGCCGCACTGCGAGTTTCTTGCCGAGAATACATCCACCCCCGACGACAATCCGTACATCGATCTGGCAGCACGAAAGCTGACCCAGCAGGATCGGCGGATCGACGCCTGAAATCCCTCCGGCAACACCCCTGGAGCGTCGTCGCCCAGGGTTCGTCCGCCCAATCCCGACCGTGAACCAAGGAGGAACAAGCGATGATCAGGAAAACCACGTGGACGCTCGTCGGCCTCTCTCTGGCCTTGCTGTTGACCGGCGGCCTGGCTTTCGCCCAGGACGTGGAGCTCGGCAGACCGCTCGACATGGGCGACAAGGAGATGATGAAAAACGGGGCCATGAAGAACATGGACAAGTACATGGGCTCCGAGGAGGCGATGATGAACAAGCTCCCAAAAGCCATGATGAAGTCGCAGGAGGAGGCGGTAAAGAATGGCAAGGAACTTTTCAACAGCACCAAGGTCGGAGCTAACGGCCAATCCTGCAACTCGTGCCACCCGGGCGGCGGCACCAGCGGCGGTACGGTCCAGACCCCGATGAAAAGCGAGCTCACCGGCAAGCCCTACGATCTTCCCGTGCCCTCGCTGGTCGGCGCGGCGGCGACCTTTCCCAAGTTCAAGGTGCCGAACGACCGCGTGATCACCATCCAGGAAATGTCCAACAACTGCATCATGATGTTCATGGGCGCCAAGGGGTTGCCCGTCACCAGCACGGAATCCAAGGATCTCACCGCCTACCTGACCAGTCTGTCGAAGGGCGAGGAGATGGATCCCGGTGCCATGCCCGAGATGATGAAGAAGATGATGGGTGGCGACGCCATGTAGACCCGCCTCAAGTCGGCCGGCCAAGTTGAAACCTGAGAGTTGAACTGCGAAGGAGTGGCTGCTGAATGGGTAGGAAAGGCATGCTGTACACGCTGCTGTCCGTGTCGTGGCTCGTTTCCGGAAGCATTCCCGCCCAGGAGACGTCCTGGGAGGGGACGCCCCAGCAGGCGTTCCTCAGAAGTCCGATCGTCGAGAAGTACCAATGTGTGACCTGTCACACGATCTCCGACGAGGGAGGTACGGTCGGACCTATTTTGAACTTGGTCGGCCTGCGCCGTCCTGAGGACTGGCTGCGGCGTTGGCTCGACGACCCGAACGCCGTCAAGCCGGGCACCAAGATGCCCAAATTCCCCTTCGAAGGCGACGAGCTCGCGCAGACCGTCGCCTACCTCAGCCGGATGCATCGTCGCCTGAGCACCGAGGCGATCCTCGCGGGCGACGAGAGCTCGGTCGAGAAGGGACGGGCGCTTTTTGCCGACTACGACTGCTACGCCTGCCACCGCGTGGGCGACGACGGCCGCTTCGTCGGCCCCGACCTGACCTGGGTCGGTCTCCGCAAGCCGGAGGCGTGGGAGCGGATCTGGCTCGCCGACCCGCCCGGTTTCAAGCCCGGCACCTTCATGCCTGACTTCCACATCCCCGAGGCGGCGGTCGAGCACCTGGCGGCCTATCTCCACACCCTGAAGGGTCAGGACAACGAGGCCGGCCGGCAGTGGGAGTACCGCATCAGCTTCATCATCAACACTTCGGCGGTCTACCGCGGCGAGATGGTGTGGAAACGCCTCGGCTGCTGGAGCTGCCACGGGGAGAACGGCAAGGGCGGCGTCACAAACCCCAACGCGGCGGCCGGCCACGAGAGCGTACCCGGCATGAAGGGCGTGCGCGACAAGTACGAAAAAACGGCGCTCAAGGAGAAGATCACCGCCGGCACCCGGGTCGCCGCCAAGGACCCGGACGCGCTGCCCCTGCCCTACGACTGCCCGGCCTATCCGTCGACGGCGTTGAACGAGCAGGGGCTCGACGACCTCTACGCCTACGTCGTGAGCCTGGCGCCGCCGAGCTTTGACTGGAGCATCCGTGGCGCGGTGGCGCAGCGTGGCGAGATCGCGTCCGGGAGCTACCAGGAGGTCGAGGTCACGAACGGTGGCACGCTCAGCGGACGCGTCTACTTCGAGGGCTCGTTCCCCGAGCCGGAGCGCATCCGTCCGAGCCGTGACAACGACGTCTGCGGCCTGCGCATCCCCGGCGAGGGCTTCGTCGTCGATCCGGAGACCAGGGGCCTCAAGAACGCCGTGGTCTTGATCCGCGGAATCGAGCGGGGCAAGCCGTTCGCCGCGAGCGCACAGCAGATCGCGCAACTCGAGTGCCGCTACCGTCCGCACGTCACCGTCGTACGTCCCGGCGAGCGCATGACGATCATGAACCAGGATTCCCTGCTCCACAACGTCCACGCCTACCGCGGCGACGAGACGGTCTTCAACATGGCACAACCCTTCCGGGGTCAGCGGACCCCGCAGTCGTTGCCCGAGGAAGGCCTCGTCCGGATCGCCTGCGACGTCCACGACTGGATGGAGGCCTGGGTCCTGGTCTTGAACAACCCCTATTTCGCGATCAGCGACGCCACGGGTGCGTTCACCCTCACCGACGTGCCGCCCGGGACTTACCAGCTCACCCTGTGGCACGAGAGCCTGGGGACGGTGAGCCGGAAGGTCACCGTCGAGGCCGGTGGCTCCAGCGAGCTCGACTTCGTCGTCATCGACGACGGCTGAGCTCGGGCCAGCGTCGCCGGTCCGACACGTCTAAAGAAAGGTGGGTGCCTCATGCGGGCCTTGATGGACAAGAACGCCTTCGCTACGGTCTCGTTGTTGCTTCTCGGGGCTCTCCTGAGCGCGCCGGGGTGGGCTCAGGCGGAAGCTTCGGCGGCGACGCCGGCACAGATTGGAGAAGAGCTCATCGTCAAGGCCGGCTGCGCGGGATGCCACCGGACAGAGGCGACCGCCTTCACCGGCCTCTACCGTCGCGGTCCGGACCTGCGGCGTGTGGCGTCGAAGGTCGAGGCGGGCTGGGCGCAGCGTTGGATCCTGGCGCCCCGCGAGCTCCGGGCGACCACCTGGATGCCGCATTTCTTCGACGGCGGCGCGGACCAGGGTCTTGTCGGCGACATCGTCAGCTACCTGTGGGAGCGTTCGGAGACGGTCTCTTACCCGGCCCCGCCCGCGGGCGACGCGGCGCGCGGCGAAGAGCTCTTCAACTCGATCGGTTGCACCGGCTGCCACCTCCGCGACGCGGCAGGCGGCCGGGACCGCGATCCCGAGCCTTTCCGCCTGCAGGGTCCCAACCTGATCCGACTCGGCAGCAAGGTCGAGGCGCCCTGGCTCTTCGCCTGGCTGCGGGATCCGAAGCGGTATGCGCCGCAGACCCTGATGCCGAACCTGCGGCTGAGCGAGGCGGAAGCCGCGGACCTCACCGCTTTTCTGCTCAGCAGCCGCGAGCCGAGCTTCGAAGGCCAGGAGCACGTGGCGGGCGATCCCGAGCGCGGCCGGCAGGCGATCGACGAGCACGGTTGCTTCGGCTGCCACCTGATCCCCGGCTTCGAGGACGCCGCGCCGCCGGCCGGGCCGCTCGTGGCGGCGTCGTTTGCCGGCCACGACGATTCCGGACCGGACTACGCTCTGAGCGACCGGGAGCGGGAGGCCGTCGCGGCGCGCCTCGCCGACACAGCCGGCTCCGGCGCCCTCGCCGAGGGACGCCGGCTGATCAACCAGCTCAATTGCCGGGGCTGTCACCTGATCGAGGGCCGCGGGCATGCGATCCGCGCCACGGTCGACGACGTCGGCCTGCTGCCGCCGAACCTCAAGTCGGAAGGGTCGCGGGTACAGCCGGAGTGGCTGAGCGCCTTCCTCGAGGACCCGGAGACCGTCCGCTTACGGCCGTGGCTCAAGGTGCAGATGCCGACCTTCGCTCTTGACGACGCCGAGCTCGACACCGCGGTGGGCTACTTCGCGGCGCTTGAGGCGGAGGATTTCGCGAACCGGCCGGCCGAGGCGGTGACCGCGAGGAGCGTCGCCGTGGGCCGGGAGCTGTTCCAGCTCCTCGAATGTGCCCGCTGCCATCCCGCCGGGGAGGCGGCGGCCGAGGCGCTGGGGCTCTCGGCCTCGAACCTGGCGCCGTCGTTGGAGATCGCGAGCCGGCGCCTGCGCTACGAGTGGATCCCGCAGTGGATGCTCGATCCCCAGGGGTGGCAGCCCGGCACCAAGATGCCGAGCTTTTTCTTTCCGTCCGAGACCGGGGGCTACGATTCGCCCTTCTCCGGCGGCCTCGACGACGACTTCTTCGCGGAGCCCCGGGGCCGACTGATGGAGCATTTCGACTCGGGCGACGAGCTCAACGCCTTCGTGAAGGACGCGGCGGCGGTCACGCAGGCCATCCGCGACTACATCTGGAGCCTCGGGGAGTGAGTCGCCGGACGCAAGCGCCGTAACGCGATTTGCCGGTTCTCAGAAGGCTCTGAGATTGGATCGTAGTGTACGAGTCGGGTAAGCTACTCAGCTCGTACACTACGAGGACCAGGAACCGGTGAAGTTCGTCGACCGACAATGGGAGCTGGGAGTGCTCGACTTCCTTTCGTCCCCGAGCGGGTCGGCAGCTTCTGGTCGACGAAGGCCCAGGTCGACGTCGTCGCCGTCAACTGGATGGAAAAACAGATCCTGCTGGGCGAGGTCAAGTGGTCGCGCGAGAAGGTCGGCCGCCGGGTCGTCGAGGAGCTTGTCGCCAAGACTCCCGAAGTGGTGCATTACGCGTTTTTCGCCCGTGCGGGTTTCACCGAGCCGGCGCGGGACGCCCTCCGCGAGCGCGGCGCCCTCCTGATCGACCTCGCACGTCTGGACCAGGACCTCGGCCGCAGCTGAGACCGTGGGTGAGCAGGGGGGCCGGCTCTACGGCAGAAGATCGGCCACCGCGAGGCGGCCCAGCTCCGCTTTCCCGACGACGACGGGAATCGTGTCTTTCGCCTTGTACTCGCGGCGTTTCCGGTAACCCGGGCTCTCGTCCGGACCCGACGGAGCTTCCAGGACCTCGATCCGGCGGTCCTGGAGGTTGACGATCCAGTAGACCGGGATCCCTGCCTGAGCATAGAGGCGCTCCTTGAGCGTCTGGTCGCGGTGGAGGGTGGCGTCGGAGACCTCCACGATCATTGCAAGGTCTTTGGGGCCCGGATGGCGGTCCGCATAGTCGCGACGCGAACCTCGGACCACGAGGACGTCGGGCTCGGGCTCCGACTCCGCCGTCGTCACGGGCTCCTGCGAATCCACGTGCCAGCCGCCGGGGACGAGGGGCTCCAGGGCCTCGCGAACCAGACCGGTGGCGAGGCGGTGGGAGGGGCTCTTCGGCATCTTGGGTACCAGGATCCCGTCCAAGAGCTCGACGGGGTCGTCTTCCGTCAGGATCCCCGCGTCGATCATCGCGTGGTACTGCTCCACGTCGAGGCGCCAGACCACGTCCGTGGGTACGACGGTGGGGCTGGGTGGGGCGCTCAGGACTGACGGTGTGGACATGTCCGCATCTCCGCGGGGCGGTTGTCGTTACGCTCCCCATCCTAGCACAAACCCCCGGTGGAGTCGCCGCCTGGTGGTCCGAGCGGTCCAAGCTTCGGCGGCGGGCGTACCTGCGGCTCTGGCGTCTGCTCTCCGCGGTCTCGGGTTAAGGCTCATGCATGCTCGTGCCTGTTTCCGGCAGCATTGACACCGTCCCGGCGTCTTGCTTTGATGGCGGGATGAGCCAGCCACGCCCAACGTCCCATGGACCCTTCCGCGCCGAGCAGATCCGCTCCGGCGACCCCTACGAGCTGTCGGACGGGCACGCGATCGAATGTATGCCCACCGGCGGGTGCCGCCGCGACGAAGTGGGCGATCTGCGGAAAGAGCACGGAGTAGAACTGACCTAGCTGTTCTTCGCGGTTTGTTCGACGATGCGATCTACCGCATCATCGACCAGCCGCGCCATACGGCGCCGGGTCTTGACTTCTTCGATCTTCTCGCCCCAGGGAACGCATACCGACTGAGAAGACGACTTGCTGATCAGGTCGGCGGCAGAGACAAAAAAGGCCATACTTGTAGTCCTCCGATTTGATTACGGTGTCTCAGACAGCTCGGAGCTAGACGCAGGTCCGGAAGATTGGCGTTCATGGACCCATCTTCCGAACGTGGCCGAGTTGAAAAAAGCTAAAAGCTTCAGATCACACCTACTTCGTCAGTGCAGGAAGTCGGACGGGCGTCCTGCCAGCTAGCCGGTCTTTGACCGTCTCCTGAACCTTCACGGCCTGTGCAGAAATTTCCTTGAAAGAGCCGCTACACTCCCGTTCGATTTCCAGTCGTTCTTTCCGCACTTCCTCGACGATCGGGTCTTTCCACATCCTACACCTCCATCAACGCTTCCGGCGTACAAAGAATGGGCGTTTGTATTTCGAGCTCGTCATCGATCTTCTGAATCGTCTTCTGTACTTGGGCGCTGGCAATATGCCGACAATTCCAACTGAGGAGATAGTCCATCTCGTAAGCGACGGCCATAGCGAGGTGGAAAGCATCGATTTTCGCGCGATCAGGAACGCTCATTCTCTGAAAGAATATTCGGGCCAACTCGTCAACCGTCTCGTTTTCCTCGAGAACGGGGAACTCCGCAATCGCTTCAAGCCGTTTTTCCACCATCGCCGCGTCGCCGCGTGACGCTTCCTGGATGACGAACGGCGAGACGAAACAGTCTACTTTCGGCCGCACCTCTTCCCACCACTCGGCTGTAATCTGCTGATGACCGGCGACTATCAGGTCTCTGCTTGGGCGAGCCGTGAGGTAGCTAATGATCGTGGTCTCAATGTAGACAGTCGGCTTCATGGTCTCGTGGTTTCCGTCTCGGTTCGGCTCCCGAGGCGGTGAGAGGGGCTCTTCGGCATCTCGGGCACCAGAATCCCGTCCAAGAGGTCGACGGGGTCGTCTTCCGTCAGGATCCCCGCGTCGATCATCGCGTGGTACTGCTCCACGTCGAGCCGCCAGACCACGTCCGTCGGCACGACGGTGGAGCCGGGTGGGGTGCTCTGGACTGACGGTGTGGCCGGGGACATGTCCGCATCTCCGCGGGGCGGTTGTCGTTACGCGCCCCATCCTAGCACAAACACCCGGTGGAGTCGCCGCCCCGTGGTCCGAGCTGTGGCGGCGGGCGAATCTGCGGCTCTGGCGTCTGCTCTCCGCGGTTTCAGGTTAGACACCACGGCCGGAAGCAGCCCACGGGTGCTATCATAGTGAATTGGCGCTCGCCCGAGCGCTCAGGTTGTCCCTGTGGTCGAACCATCGAGACCTCCAAGGCCTCGGTATGGACTTCTATCCCACGGCTCGCCTCTTGAGGGCGCTCGAGGACGGCCCCAGGCCGGATGAATCGCCTGGACCGTAGTGTACGAGTCGGGTAAGCTACTCAGCTCGTACACTACGAGGGCCAGGAACCGGTGAAGTTCGTCGACCGACAATGGGAGCTGGGAGTGCTCGACGAGATGTGGGGCTCTCCGGAGGCCCGCTTCCTCGTCCTCTACGGCCGCCGCCGGATCGGCAAAACGCGGCTCCTGACCCACTGGCTCGGGGACCGCCGTCCGCGGTCGATCTACTGGGTCGCCAAGCCGGCCTCTTCAGCGGCGCTGCTGCGCAGTTTCTCGCAGACGCTCCACCGTGAGGCACGAGGGGAGGAGCCTGATCCAGCCTTCACCTATCCGTCCTGGGAGATGGCCTGGCAGGAAGTGGCGAGCCTGGCCCGCGGCGAGCGCCTGGCGCTTTTTCTCGACGAGTTCACCTACACCCTCGACGCCACACCGGACCTTGCCGGCACGCTCCAGAACGCCTGGGACCAACACTTGAGCCGCGGCAACCTCTTCCTGGTCCTGGCCGGCTCGCATCTCGGGATGATGGAGCGGGAGCTCCTGGCCTACCGGGCGCCGCTTTACGGCCGGGCGAACGCCCGGATGCTCCTCAGACAGCTTTCGTTCTCGGCCCTGCGCGAGCTTTTCCCGGGCTGGGACGCCGCCGCGCGAGTGGCACTCTACGCCACCCTCGGCGGCATCCCGGCCTACCTGGAGCGTTTCGACCCGGGGCGTTCTTTTGCCCACAACGTCAAGACCCGGCTCCTGACGCCTTTGAACCTCTTGCAGGAAGAGCCCCGCCTCCTCCTCCAGGAGCAGCTCGCCGAGCCCCGCAACTACATGACGATCCTGGAGGCAATCGCCCACGACCATCGCGTCCCGCAGGCCATCGCCGAGGTGACCGGGCTGGCGCGTTCGCACGTCAGCAAGTATTTGAGCGTGCTGGAGGGTCTGCAGCTGGTGCGCCGCGAGGTGCCGGCCACGGTCCGCCACCCCGAGCGCAGCCGGCGCGGCCGTTTCGCCGTCGTTGACCCGTACCTGCGGTTTTATTTCCGTTTCCTCGCCAGCCGCCAGGACCAGATCGCCCTCGGCCGCATCACCTCGGTCTGGCAGCAGATCCAGCGGCACATGGTCGACTTCATCGGCACCCACACCTTCGAGGAGCTCTGCCGGGAGTGGACGAGCGTCGCCGGCGACGAGGGCCGGCTTCCTTTCGTCCCCGAGCGGGTCGGCAGCTTCTGGTCGACGAAGGCCCAGGTCGATGTCGTCGCTGTCAGCTGGATGGAAAAACAGATCCTGCTGGGCGAGGTGATATGGTCGTGTTCCAGCACGCCTCCGGCGCGACGGTCGCGCGAGAAGGTCGGCCGCCGGGTGGTCGAGGAGCTCGTCGCCAAGGCTCCCGAGGTGGTGCCGGAGGGTTCCTGGGGCGTCCACTATGCCTTCTTCGCCCGTGCGGGTTTCACCGAGCCGGCGCGGGCCGTGGGACGCAGGCATGACGCTCTCATGATCGACCTCGAACGACTGGACCAGGACCTTGGCCGCAACCGTTGAGGAGCGGCAGGACGAGTTGGATCTCGCCGGCAAGATCTGCTGAGTCGGCATCGTTTCTCACACCAAACCGTAACCAAGGTCTTGAGCAATCCGCTTGAGAGGCCCGAGTAGCGCAGGATCGGCGAGCGGCCGGTGAAACGACGGTTGCGCCGGAATGGCCCCCAGGGCTCTTTCGTAAAGCGCCACCGCCGGACGATTCCCGTGCATGGACGAAGGATAATAGATCCCCGCCACCTGTGGGTAAGCATCGTAGATTGCCTGCGACCAGCGCCGGGCGCGGGTCCGCGGTCCCGTGTTCAACGCCATCGACGCTCCCGAGCCGCGCCGCCGCCACGGCCGTCGTGAGGGAGGTCTTGAGGATCGCGGCCCGTGTCGGCCAGGTCCCCGTCAGGTCCAGCAGCTCGGCCGACGTGGCCAGCACCAGCGCGACCAGCCACGGGTCGTGAGTCACCCGGTCGACGACCCGCGTCTGCTGAAAAGCCTCGGCGAGACAGGTCGGGCCCTGAAGCGCGGCATAGAAGATTTTCCTCGACTGGAGGCGCGGTGGCGGCAGGTGGTGGTCGAATCGGCCGTCGGTCGGGCCGAAAGAACGAAAGCTGTCCCAGAAGCTCGGATGGCGTCCACCCTGGAAGTAGACCCGAAAGATCCTTACTCCGGACGGGAGGGTCCGTAGCGCCGGAGGGACACCAGGCAGCTTGGAAGCGGACGGAGGCTCGGGAAACTTGGCCACGTCAGAGACTTGACGCCAGCTCCGCCACCGCGGACGGCGGCAAGCCGAGGCGCAGCCAGTCCCGCGGGCTGAGCTCTCTCCCGTCGTCTTCCTCGGCGACGAGGTCCGTGTTGGGCGTGGTGAACCAGCGATAGACGGCGATCGGATGGAGCTCCGGATCGAGCGCCACGACGACCTCCGCCATGCCCGGGAGGAGCTCGTCCTCCTCGAATTGAAACTCCGGAATCCGCCAACCGGATCGGCGATCTCCTCCCTGGGCTCCCCCCTGGAGGCGGACGCCGTAAAGCGTCGGCGGACGCGAGGTCAACCGTTGCCGGATGCGGCTTGCCGCGACCCCGAGCCGCGCCGCCGCCACGGCCGTCGTGAGGGAGGTCTTGAGGATCGCGGCATACTCCGCGGCCGTCCGGACGAGGGGATCGTCGTCGCCCAGGTCGGCGCCGTCGAGCTCGAAGCCGCCGGCGCTCAGGGCCTCGACCTCCTCCGCCGTCAGGTCCTTGCGTGGATCGTCGCGGTAAAGGCCCTGTGGCAGGCGCTCCACCGCTTCCCGGACCAGTTGGTCCAGGCGCTCGGGCTCGATGTGGAGTCCGTGGGCATAGAGGAAAGCCCGTGTGTTCTGTCCAGATTCCTTCATGGATCCGCCACCTTCCGAATGCGGGTGGAGCTAGCACAAGCTAACGGCGTCAGGTGACGCCATCCATGATAGCAGACATCGACGGGGATTCGTGCTTGACTCCCCGACGAAGCCACTCTGGATTCTGGCGCGGCTACCCCTCCACCGCCGCGATCTCACCGAAACCGCCTCCGGATCCGTTCCAGGAAGAGGACGGAGGTGGCGGCAAGGCCGGCGGTCAGGGGGGACGGCTCCACGGCAGAAGATCAGCCACCGCGCACTGACAGAAGGCGTCTGCACGCCGTTTAAGAGCGGACTTGCGGTGACCAGGGCCGGCGGGAGCCAGGAAAACCGGGAGATGGGTCCCAAGGAGGGTCCTATCTTCCACTGGGAGCGTGGGCGTCCTGCCCGCTCTTCGCGCCTTGACACCGTCCCGGCGTCTTGCTTTGATGGAGGCATGGGCCAACCACACTCCACCTCCCATGGACCTTTTCGCGCCGAGCAGATCCGCCCCGGGGCTGGAGGCAGAGGCCAGTGACCGAAATGAGCTTACAGCCGGAGGTCGACCTGGCAAAGAAGGGGCGGGCGCCCGAAAGTCGCGAGCAGGCCTCCGCGAACCGTCCCGGGGGTCCTCTCGCGAAGCTTGTGACACCCAAGGGGGAGATCGTCGTCTCGACACGAGACCTCGCCGTGCCGGTGCGGATAGTCATCGACCATCAGCGTCTGATTCCGTTGTCAGGGAAGATCAGCGAAGCCAATCGCATCGGGAATCCCCGTCATAACCCAAGAGTTCCGATTTTTTTCTGGTTTCAGGACACCCCGGTCGGAAAGGAGCTCTATGTAGTGCTCTACACCGCATTATGTGAGTGGGGGCGCTGCTCTTTTTGCACTCTTCCTTCGGAGTCTTCGTCAGCACCGATCAGCGCGGAGGATATCTATCTCCAGATCCTTTTCACCTTCGATTCGCTCAGTCGTTCTCAACTCGCGGAAGTTCGCCGGATTTTCCTGTCGAACAACGGAAGTATTCTGAACCCGCACACGATGCCGAAACATTCCCTCGTACGCATTTGCGAGATGGCCCACAAGTTCTGTCCCAACCTGGAGATCGTCTGCCTGGAGACTCGTTTCGAGACGGTCGACCCGACCGAGATCGCGGCGTTTCAGAGGTGGTTCCGGCGATGGCATTCGCTTTACAAACGGGATGGCCATCGACAGGCCGAGCGTCCTGCAAAGCTTCAGATCTCGGCGGGATACGAGACCCAGGATCCCTACCTCAGAAATGCCATACTCTGGAAGGGCTACGACGAAAGGAAAGTTCAAGACTTCTTTTCGATGTGCGCGGAGACCTACGACCAGAACGGGGAGCCGATCCTTCTCGACGAGTACGTGATGCTCAAGCCAGGAGCCGGCATGACGGACGACGAGGGAATTGCGGAAACGGTCGAGACCATCCGGCACCTTGACCGCCTGGGCAAGCACTTCAACGTCGAGGTCTCCGTGCGGTTAAATCCAACGTTCGCGGCAGTTGGCTCGGAGCTCTATTACCAGTTCCAGAACCATCGCTATACCCCCCCCACCTTACGCGACGTCTATCAGGTCCTACATCGCTGTCACAAGGAGAGCGTGGACCTCCAGATCTTCCTCGGTCTGAACAACGAGGGGCTCTCCTACGAAGAAGGTTCCTTTGGCAACCACGACGGCACAGATCAGTTCTACCTTCAAGCTTTGACTGCGTTTAATGCTCACCAAAATTTCTCGCGCCTGGCAAAAGATGTCGAAAACATCGACTATTACTTCGGAGATAGCGAAAAAGGACGACTGGGACCGCCGGCATCCTGCCGGCCGGACGCGTAGCGTCCCGTCTTTTCTTCCACTGGGACCGCCGGCATCCTGCCGGTCGACCTCGACCCGAGGAGGCGGGAATCTCCTCTTCCGTCAACAGCTCGTGATGATGGAAGAGGAAATCTCCTCTTCCGTCAACAGCTCGTCATGATGGAAGAGGAAATCTCCTCTTCCGTCAACAGCTCGTGCCGATGGAGTAGGAGATGTTCTCTTCCATCTAGAGATCGTAGCGATGGAGTAGGAATCATCCTCCTCCATCTCGAGCTCCTGACGATGGAGTAGGAATCCTCCTCCTCCGTCTCGGACTCCTGATGATGGAGTAGAAGCTGCTCTCTTCCATCTCAAGATCTACGCGATGGAGGAGAGATCCTTCTCCACCTTCCAGATGCATCCTGGGAGGCCCTTGAGGATCGCCGCCGGACGCGTCAGCGTCCTCTTCCACGGGGACCGCCGGCATCCTGCCAGCCGACGTCCAGCGTCACAGTGAGCGACTCGAGGTGCCGCGACCCGATGTGCCTGGCACTTGTCTCGATCCGATCCGCATTTGTCTCGATCCGATGTGCCTGGCACTTGCCTCGACCCGGCGAGGCGATCGGAGGGGTTCTTCGGCATTTTGGGCACCAAGACCCCGTCCAAAAGCTCGACGGGGTCGTCTTCCGTCAGGATCCCCGCGTCGATCATCGCGTGGTGAGCAGACTCGCTGCCTGATCACTCTCGCTCATAGAGGACTCGCCCTTCCCGCAGGGCGTGGGCGACGAGGTGACCGGGAGAGTCCTTGCGGGCGGCGGCCTCTTCCTGGCTGTAGACCACAATGTCCTTGGGCACCGGGAAACGGGCCAGGGCACGCCACAGCAACGCCGCCTCGCGGCGCCGACTGCGCTGCTTGCCGAAGGGCTCCCGCTCGATGACCAAAAGGTCGACGTCCGAGTCTGGCCGGGCATCGCCGCGGGCATGAGAGCCGAAGAGAATGATGCGCTCCGGCTCGACCTCCCGCACGATCACACGTGCCATCTGCGACAGCAGGTCGTCCGAGACGTCGATGTTGGTTGCCATGGTTGCTTCCTTCCTCCACGGTTTCAGGGCCACCGATCCGGTGGAACCCGCAAGGATCTTGCGGCACGATATCACCTCTGCCCCGTCCGTCCCTGGAAGAGGTCCCGAATCGACAGAGGGCAGCGTCCCATCTTCTACTGGGACCGCTGGCGTCCCGCCGGCCGAGGGCGTTGCCGATGGCCTATTCCGGGTCGTCGTCGAAGACGTCCGCGAGCTGCCGGGCATCCAGGAGGCGGCCGCTCCAGCGATCGAGGGTGTCGACGTCGGCGCAGTCGAAGCGCTCAGCATCCTCCCGCGCGAGCTCGCCAAAGCGTTGGCTTGCCTGATTCTTGAGGACTTCGGCCTTACCTTGCCGAAGGCCCTTTTCCAGACCTTCGTCCAGACCTTCTTGCCGCCATTTCTTCGGCCATTTCTCGGCGCGTTCCAACAACATGTGCACCTCCTGGAAGGTTGTCAGTCGAGGAGCTTCCTCGTCCTTCACGGCCAGCTTTCCCACCACACTGCTCATCAGCAGGGCGAGATCCTCTTCGAGCTCCGGGTCGTCGACGAGAGCGTCCATTTCGGCGATGACGGCCTGGAGCGCCGAGAGGTCGGCGGCCTGCTCCATCAGGAAGACGCCGCTGACCACGTCCTCGACCGGCCGCAATTCCTCGGCCGGGTAGTGACCCACGTCGAGCACGACGTACTCGAAGCTCGGCCGCGCCAACCCCTCCACCGGCTGGATGAGCTCGCGAAGCGTCCGCGGCGCCGTCCAAGGCGCCTCTCCATTGTACAACACAATCGGCAGGACCGGGGGCAGCAGACCCGACGGCGTCAGCTGCTTCTGCTTCACCAGGTGCTGGTAGAGAAGTGCGACGTAGATCCACAAGCGCAGCGCCATGAAGCGCTGGACCGTCGACTGCAGTTCCATCAGCACGTAGACGTAGAACCAGTCGTCCTTGCCCGCACCGTAGCGTACACGCCAGACGACATCGCTCTCGCGCTGGTCTAGGAACCGGCTGACGTAGCGGGCCGGGACCAGCTCCAGGGTCGAGAAGTCGAGCTTTGCCGCCCAAGGTCCGGTCGCGAAGCGCCGTAGGATCTCCTCGATCGTGCGGGCGTGGGTGAAGACCCGGCGATAGACCGGATCGTGCGGGCGGCGGGGCCCCCCAGTCTTCTTCATGAGCGGAGTATATGCCGCCTCGCTCGGAGCGGGAATCGTGCCGCCCGCCGGTCGTGGATCGACCTGCCAGGGAACGACTCCGCAGGCTCCAGGGTCGGGCTTTCGATCCGCGCTCCCCCGTCGTAGCTTCGTCGGAGTCGTCGAGGCTCTGACGTCGTGGACGCCGCGTCCCTCCGGACGCCGTGTCGTTACGCTTCCTCATCCGAGCACAACACCCGGCAGAGTCACGTGGAGGCGGTGGTCCCCTACTGGCAGAGCGCGTGGCGAGGCCGGCGAGCAGCTCTTCCATCCGGAGCGCCTCCCTCCGCCTCGCCGGACCGCGGCGGGTCGAGATCCACGAAAAGGACCAGCCCGTGCGCCTCGCCCATCCCGGTGACGAGCTCGAAGCGCCCGGGATCCTGCGCAACAAGGTGCCGGTGGAGGCCCTCTACGACAGGACGGCGGGCCGCCGGGTCACCCTGCGCAACCTCCTTCATGACGAAGGGTACGAGAGCCTTGACGAAGTGCGCGAAGAAGGGCACACAAAAGGACGCGAAGAGGGACGCGAAGAAGGACGCAGAGAAGGCGAGCTCGCCACGCGGCGGGCGATGATCCTGGAGACTCTCGCCGACCGCCGCCTCGAGGTCGACGCCGACGTCCAAGACGCGGTCGCCTCTTGTGGCGACCTGCCGACCTTGAAGCTGTGGTCCCGCAAGGCGGTCACCGTGTCGACGGCGCGCGAGTTTCTCGAAGCGGTTCCTTGACGCGATGCCACCTCTGGGGCCGCCCAGGACCCCTTACCGGCTCCACTGCCTCCAGAACAGGAGGGCGGCTGATAGACCCGGACCTCTGGCTCTTCCCGCACGGGAAACGCCCGATGGACGCCAGCACGGCTTCGACCTGTTCTTGTTGCGACATGACAGCCTCCAAGGAAGTCCGCGGCGGTCGAAAAGGACCCCCCGCAGCGAAGATGCCCAGCGTCAACTACTTTTGTGCATTGACGACAACTACACTTGTGCATGAT
>CBDUYN010000143.1:0-26770 GCA_965371445.1 uncultured bacterium
CGAGTACCTTGACGAGCACCTCCCAGTTGTCGGGGCCGAAAAACCAGAAGAGCGCGGAGTCCTCGGAGCCCTGAGGCACTCGGCGACCGGTACCGCTCTTACCGCTAAAGTCCTTCCACTCGACTTCGACCCGGAACCGCCCGCGGTTGAGACAGGCGGCGATTTCGGTCTCGGTGCAAAACGGTGGTGTCGGGCCAAAGCGGCGACCACCGACGTGAGCGAGGTATGGGAGATAGTCCCAGTTGTCCCATACGACGACGAAACCCTTTCCTGAACCCGCGGCCACGGCCGGCCGTCGCTGAGAGTATTCCGTTATGGTGCTGACCTGAAATTCCTCGCCGACACGCTCGCCGGTGGAAGAGAAGCGCTGGGCTTGTATGCTGTCTCCCTTGAGATCGAACCTGGTTAAAACCGGGCTCTCCCAGACGATGATGAACTCCCCACCCCGTTCCATCGCCACCGAGGGCCGTTCGTTGTGACCTGTAGTCGATGTATTGACCTGAAAACGGTCGCTCAAGGGTGTCGCATCGGAGGCGAAACGCCGGGCGAAGACGTGGGTAGCGTCATCGGTCGATTCCACCCAGGTGATCACGAGCTCGCCCGACGGGGCGATGTCGAGCCCATTGAGACCGCCACGTTCGTAGGTGGTGTGAAACGCGAACGGGGAGCCGATCGCTGTGCCGTCGGCAGAGTAGCGTTGCCAGCTGCCGCCTTCGTTGGTGACCCAAACCACGATGAATCCCCCATCGGGCGTCCAACGGACGTCCGGAAATCTGGCCAACTCACCGGCGGCGGCGGCAATCCGGAGCTCGGCTCCGAGATCGGTCCCATCCGCCGCGAAACGCCTCACCTGGATGGTGGACCTTTCCTTCCTCTGTCGCTGCCACGCGACCACGAAATCCCCTTCCGGGTTGACGTCGAGATTAGCCCTCGCCAGATCGTAACCGCGGCTGGCGGCGCCCACCAGGAAATCATCGCCCAAAGGAGAGCCGGTCGAGTCAAAACGGCGGGCGACGATGTGGGTTTCCGGTCTCCTCGACGGTGTCTTGTGCCAGACCACAATGAACTTGCCGTCGGGCGCTACCCCAACGCGAGGGCTCAAGCTGTTTCCCGCCCTGTCCCAGTTCACACGAAGATCTTCCGATCGACGATTGCCGGTGGAGTCAAAGACACCTCTCCAGACGTCCCAGTCAAAGTACCTGTAGCCGTACCAACCCCGCTCCCAGACCACGACGAAGTTGCCGCGGGCGTCCATGGCGATGTCGGGCTCGAGGTCCAAGAACCCTTCGGTGAGACTGTAGTCGTCCCCCAGCGGCTCCGGCGTCTGCGCCGACGCCAGACACACCCAGAGAACGCCACCGATCGCGGCGGTGACGAGCAAGAACGTCGATAGCTTCAGCATGGGCTGGTTCCTTGGCTCGAAGGCTTGCCTAGCATAGCACCAACACATCGAGAGTCAAGCCCCGAGGGGTCGCCGTTGCGTCACCCATGATCCCGGACAAAGTGCCACCGACTGGGCGGGCCATTCGCCGCGTCTCCCGTCTCGGACGTGCGCCGCCGCACCCTAGGCCAGGATCCGCAGGGCTCCGCGAAGAACGTTGATCGTCGCCGGTCCCCCGGCAAGCGTCTCACCATCGACGTCATAGGGTGGAAGCTCGCCCCGCGGCTCGAAGCGGACGCTCGTGCCGCGCCGCGAGAGGACGAAGGGCAACTTGACGTGGCGTCCGGTCACGAGCTGCGGCAGGCGGTAGGGTACCTGCCAGAGGGGCACCGGCGGCACCAGGACGACGTCGGCCAGGCCGTCGTCGACTTCGGCTTCCGGCGCCACCATGACGCCGTGGCCGAAGTAGCGTCCGTTGGCCACCGCGACGATGAAAAAACCGCCGTCGTAGAGCTCTTCACCGTCGACCGTCACCCGGCAGGGCACCGGCTCGTAGCGCAGGAGACCTCGGAGCGCCGTCAGCACGTAGGTGGCCGGTCCGCGCTCCGGGATCGAGTTGACGACGGCGCCGGCCGCCCCCGAGATCCCCGCCGAAGCGATGTTGACGGCGAAGCGACGCTGGCCCGCGTCGGTTCGGATCTCGAGGGCATCGATCGGCCGCGGCGAGCTTTCGAGGACATGTCGAAGCGCCGCCTCCGGACGGCGCGGCAGGTCGAAGCAGCGTGCCAGGTCGGAGCCCGTGCCTGCCGGGACCAGGCCGAAGGCGACGTCGCCGCCGCGGCCCGCCTCGAGGATGCGGTTGACGACGAGGTGCGCGGTGCCGTCGCCGCCCAGGGCGACGACGGCTTCCACGTCGCGGCGCAGGTGCTCGTCGAGCTCGCGGCGGGCCTCCTCCGCGTCACCCGCCAGGATCAGACGGGCCTCGGCAATCTCGGGCATCCGGCGAAGCAGCCGGTCCCAGACCCGGATCGAGCGTCCGCCGCCGGCTGCCGCGTTGACGAGCACGACGACGCGTTCAAGCCTCAACATCCCACCTAGTGTATCCGTGAGCTCGGGAGGGTAGAAAGGAGCCCAAAATAAGAATGCCCCCCTTCTGGGCAAAAGGGAGGCAAGGGACATGAGGACTTGGTAGCCCTTTGCCAGATACGCTGGAAAAGGTGACAGGGTTTCGTCTTCTCCAGAGATTCTTGAGGCAGCTCGTCACGTGTCTTGCCCGCCGACTGAGGGGCGGCTCCAGACCGTCGCCGGCTGCTCACCGCTGTCGTTTTCCAGGAGCTTGAGGAAGTCGTCGCCCGAGAGCGGACGGCTGAAGAAAAAGCCCTGCATCTCGTCGCACCCCTCGTCGCGCAGGAGCTCCGCCTGGGCGGCGGTCTCGACGCCTTCGGCCACCACCCGCAGGTCGAGCGAGTGGGCCATGTGGATGATCGCCGCGACGATTGCGGCGTCTTTCGTGTCGCTCGTGCAGTCGCTGACGAAGGAGCGGTCGATCTTGAGCGTCGTGATGGGCAGACGCCTCAAGTAGGCGAGCGAGGAGTGGCCGGTGCCGAAGTCGTCGAGGGCGACGCGGATGCCCATGTCGCGCAGGCGCTTCAGGCTCTCGATGGCGTAGGCCGCGTCCTGCATGATGGCGCTTTCGGTCAGCTCCAGCTCCAACTGCTCCGGATCGAACCCCGACTCCTCGAGGATGTCGGAGACGAGCTCGCAGAGCTCTCGCCGCCGGAACTGCTGGGCCGAGAGGTTGACCGCCAGGCTCAGGTGCGAGCGGCCGGAGCCCATCCAGCTCCGCGCCTCCCGGCAGGCGGCGCGCAGCGCCCACTCGCCCAACGCCTCGATCTGACCGGTGTTCTCTGCCACGGTGATGAAGTCGACCGGCGAGACCAGCTCGCCGTCTTCGCCGCGCCAGCGCAGGAGGGCCTCGCTGCCGGTGATCGTGCCCGTCGCGACGCCGACCTTGGGCTGGTAATAGACGAAGAGCTGCTCGCGGTCGACCGCGGAGCGCAGGCGGTTCTCGAGCATCAGGAGCTCCAGGGCCCGCGAGTTCATCTCCGGAGCGTAGAGCTGGTAAAGGTTGCGGCCCTTCTCCTTGGCCCGATACATGGCGACGTCGGCGTTCTGGATCAGCGTCTCGACGTCTTGGCCGTCGTGGGGGTAGAGGCTGATGCCGATCGAAGCTGTCACCAGCAGCTCGTGCTCGCCGACCTGGATCGGCGGTGCGAGGACTTCCAGGATCCCTCCGGCGACGCGGGCGGCGTCTTCGGCGCTGCGCAGGTTCTGCACCAGGATGAGGTACTCGTCACCGCCCAGGCGGGAGACCGTGTCGCCGCCGCGGCGCCGCGTCAGGAGCCGCTTGGCCACCTCCTGGAGAAGGCGGTCGCCCGCCGGATGCCCCAGGGTGTCGTTGATCGTCTTGAAGCGGTCGAGGTCGAGGAAAAAGACCGCCAGCGGCCGCTGGCTGCGCTTCGCTTGACCCAGGGACTGCTGCAAGCGGTCCTTGAAAAGCAGCCGGTTCGGCAGCTCGGTCAGCGCGTCGTGGTAGGCGTAGTGGCGCACCTCCTCTTCGGCGCGGCGCTGCTCGGTCACGTCGCGATAGCTCCACACCCGGCCGACGCTTCGCCCGCCGATGCGGTGCGGCAAGGAGACGCGCTCGAACCTGCGGCCGTCGCCGAGCTCCAGGGTGTCGTGGCTTTCGGCGTCGGGCTCTCCGTAGAGCTCGAGCGTCTTGGCCATGAAAAGATCCGGGTTCACCACCTGGTCGAGCGTGTGGAGGAGCAGCCGCGAGTCGTCACGCTCCTCCAGGATGTCGAAAGGGACCTGCCACATCTGCTGGAACTTGCGATTGTAGTCGAGGATCCGGCCCTTTTCGTCGACGACCAGGATGCCGTCGGCCGTCGACTCCAGGGTGGCCCGGAGGATGGCGACGGAGCGCTCCAGCTCCGCCTGCGTCGTGGTGGGGCTCGTTTCGCTCATCGTGGCGACAGCGTGGTGATCGTCATGGCGCGCAGGGCTGCCATTGCCCGTCCGCGGTCCACCAAGTCTGCTCGATCTTCATCGCTGCTCCTCGCTTCCCTCCCGCCGCTCCCCTCGAAGCCGGGGCAACACGCCGAGATCAAAAGATTCTCCAGACTAGTATACGCCCTCCTGGCCCCGTCGGTTCCGCAACTCAAGGCGTTGTCGGTGGGGACGGCGTCGGATCGAAGATCGCCACCTCCTCGAGACTCTTGCGCCGCAGGTCGGGGACCCGTGCGTCGTCGGCCGGGTAGCCGATCGGAAAGAGGATGTAGGGCCGCTCGTTTTTGGCACGGCCCAGCAGCTCGCGCAGGAAGCCCATCGGGCTCGGCGTGTGGGTCAACGTCGCGAGGCCCATCGTGTGGAGCGACGCGATGAAGAGCCCACAGGCGAGCCCGACGCTTTCGCGCACGTAGTAGTTCTTGCGCTTCCGGCCCGACTCGTCGACGCCGTAGAGCTCCTCGAAGGCCACGACGATCCAGGGTACGGTCTCCAGGAAGGGCTTCTTCCAGGTCGTCCCTAGCGGTTTCAGGGCTTCGAGCCACTCGTCGGGCATGCGCTCGTCGTAGCTTTTCTTCTCCTCGGCCTCGGCGGCGACGCGGATCCGGCGTTTGGTCTCAGGATCGCTCACGGCGACGAAGCGCCACGGCTGGCGGTGGGCTCCCGAGGGCGCGGTCGAGGCGGTGCGGATCGCGGTCTCGACGAGCTCGCGGGGCACCGGCTCGTCCGAGAAGTCGCGGACGCTTCGCCGGCGGTCCATCAGGGCGTAGAACTCGGCGGCACGGCGCGCCGTCTCCGCCGGTGGACGGCGCTCGAAGCTCAGGGGAATGAAGGGGTACTGGGTCATCGTAGAACGTCACGGGGCAGATGACGACAGGATCGCCGGCTCGCGGCGCAGGAGCTCGTCGGCGCGGCGGTAGGTATCCGGCGAGCCGATGTCGAGGCGTTCGCCCTCGGTGGTGACGGCGTGGAGCGTCTCGTGCCGGGCGAGGTGGCCGATCAGGCGTCCGATCTCGTCGGCGGGCTCGCCCGAGGCGAGGTAGGGCGCCACCCGCTCGAGAGCCGAACGGCCGAGGGCGTAGAAGGGCGGGCACATCCACGTCGACGGCGGCTCGTCGGGCTTCTCGTGGAGCGCGACGACGCGTCCGCCGCCGTCGAGCTCCAGGACGCCTGTGTGCCGTAGCCGCTCGCGGCGCTCCTCCTTCAAGGCCAGCACCCGGTGCGTGCCGCCGCCGCCCAAGAACGTCCGCCAGAGCGGACGGAGCGAAAAGCGCAGGACGTTGTCCCCTGCCGCCACCAGGGCGGCGTCGGGGACGCCGGTGCGCTCGAGGACGAAGCCGAGGTCGCCGATCGCGCCCAGGCGCTCCTCGTTCGAGTGGGTGCCGTTCGGGAAGACGCGGATCGGCAGGGGGTAGCGTCCCTCGTGGGCCGCGGCCCAGCGTTCGAAGGCCTCGGCGTAGCGCGAGCTGACCACGACGTGAACGGCGCCGAGGCCCTCCAGGCCGGCGAGCTGGTCGAGCAGGTAGTCGAGGACGGGGCGCCCGGCCACCGGCAGGAGGGGCTTGGGGGTCCTCTCGACGAGCGCCCCCATGCGCGTCCCATAGCCCGCGCAGAGGAGAATCGCGACTCGTCGGCTGGTTGCAGATTCCATTGCTGGCCAGCTTACCCTGTCGGGACGGCCTCTGCGGACGGCTTTTCTTCTGGCGGTCTTGCCGGCCGTCCGGGAAGGTCTGCCGCCTACGTCTCGCCGGCCAGGATTTCGGCGATGTGAAGCGTCTTGAGCCGGCTCCCGCGACGCGCCAGCGCACCGCCCAGGTGCATCAGGCAACCACAGTCGGTGGCCGTGACGACGTCCGCCCCCGTCGACTCCGCCGCCTCCAGCTTGGCGTTCATCATCGAGGCCGAAAGCTCCGGCATCTTGACCGAGAAGACCCCTCCGAAGCCGCAACAGTCCTGCGCCTCCGGCATCTCGACGATTTCGGCCCCCGCGACCTTGGCGAGCAACTCTCGCGGCTCCCTTGCGAGGCCGAGATCGCGCAACAGGTGACACGACGCGTGGTAGGTCACCTTGCCCGAGAACGACGAGTCCGGCTCGAAGCCTTCCCGGTGGAGGAGCTCCGTGAGCTCGAAAAGTCGCGACGCGAGCGCCTCCGCCCGCTCCTTCCACTCCGGCTCGCCGGCAAAGAGCTCCGGAGCGTGGACGCGGATCATGCTGACGCACGAGCCCGAGGGTGAGACGACTTCGTCGTAGCCCTCGAAGATCTCGATGAAGCGCCGCGCGAGGGTCCGGGCCTCGTCGCGGTAGCCGGAGCTCATGGCGGGCTGGCCGCAGCAGGTCTGTTCCAGGGGGACGACGACCTCGCGGCCGCAACGCTCCAGGAGACGCACCGTAGCCTCGCCGACCCGCGGAAAGAGCTGGTCGACGAGGCAGGTGACGAAAAGCGCGGTCTTGCGGCGTGCCATCCTGGGGCCAATCTAGCACAGAGGCATCCTGCGAAGGCGACAGCTTGCCGTACGAGGGCACACTGTGCGCCAGCGGCGGTCTCTGCTAGGGTGGGCCTCTACCGAGGAGAGACTCCGAGATCCGGGCGGAAGAGGGGATGGAAGCGATGAACGAGCGCATCCTGATCGTCGACGACGAAGCGTCGATCCGCACCACTCTGGCCGGCATCCTGGAGGACGAGGGCTACCACGTCCGGACGGTGGGCACCGCCGCCGACGCCCGCCTCGTCCTCGAGGAGGAGCTTCCGGAGCTCGTGCTTCTCGACTTGGCGCTCCCCGACGGTGACGGCCTCGGCCTGATGGGCGAGTGGCAGGAGCGAGAGCTGGATCTGCCGGTCATCGTCATCTCCGGCCACGGCAACGTCGACACGGCGACAAAAGCGACGCGCCTCGGGGCCTTCGACTTCCTGGAGAAGCCCCTGGCGCTCTCCCGCGTCCTCCTGACGGTCAAGAACGCCCTCGAAAAAGCGCTCCTGGCGCGCCGGGTCGAGAGGCTCGCCGACCGCAGCGTCGAGAACGTGCTGATCGGCGACTCGGAGCCGATGAAGCGGCTCCGGGCCGAGATGAAGCGCGCCGCGGGCTCGGAGAGCCGGATCCTGATCACCGGCGAGAACGGCACCGGCAAGGAGCTCGTGGCGCGTCAGATCCATTTGCATTCGCCGCGTGCATCCGCGGCCTTCGTCGAGGTCAACTGCGCCGCGATCCCCGACGAGCTGATCGAGAGCGAGCTTTTTGGCCACATGAAGGGCGCCTTCACCGGCGCGCTCGCCGACCGGGCCGGCCGCTTCGAAAAAGCCGACGGCGGGACGCTTTTTCTCGACGAGATCGCCGACATGTCGTGGAAGACCCAGGCGAAGGTCCTGCGCGCCCTCCAGGAGCAGCGCTTCGAACGCGTCGGCGGCACCGCGACGATCCAGGTCGACGTGCGGGTGCTCGCCGCGACCAACCGCGACCTCCAGGCGGAGATCCGCGAAAGCCGCTTCCGCGAGGACCTCTACTTCCGGCTGGCGGTGATCCCGATCCGGGTGCCGCCGCTGCGCGAGCGCGCCCGGGACATCCCGGCGCTCGTCCAGCACTTCGTGGCGGCGCTCGCCGAGGAGCTCGGGTGCCGTCCGAAGCAGGTCCATCCCCTCGTCGTCGAGCGCCTGCTGGAGTACTCCTGGCCTGGCAACGTCCGTGAGCTGCGCAATTTCATCGAGCGCATGATGATCATGGTCCCGGCCGAGGAGATCACCACCGCCGACCTGCCCGAGCAGATGCGGGGCGAGGTGACCGAGAGCCTACGGACGATCCTGCGCGGCGACGAACCCCTGACGCTGCGCGAGGCCCGGGAGGCTTTCGAGAAGCGCTTCATCGAGCACAAGCTGGCCTATTTCTCGGGCAACATCGCCGAGACCGCCCGCGCCCTGGGCATCGAGCGCAGCTACCTGCACCGCAAGCTCAAGGCCTTCGGGATCCGGATCCGGCGAGACGTCGTCGTCGCCGATTCTTAGAACGAGGGCGCTCGGCCCGCGCCGATATCCCTTTCCCAGCGCCGTCGACGGCGTATAATCCTGCTGCTATGTCAACACCTCAAGAACGTATCCAATCCGACCTCAAGGACGCCCTCAAAGCCAAAGACAAGGACCGCCTAGGCACCCTGAGGATGCTCCTGACCGACCTGAAGAACGAGAAGATTCGCCGTGGCGACGAAGTCGACGAAGAGGGCTTCCTCGCCGCCGTGCGCCGCGGCATCAAGCAGCGCCGGGACTCTGAGAAGCAGTTCCGCGACGGCGGCCGCCAAGACCTCGCGGACAAGGAGAAGCTCGAGGCCGAGATCCTCGCCGCCTACCTGCCGCAGCAGGTCGGCGAGGACGAGCTTCGCGCCGCCGTCGAGGAGCACGTCGCCGCCGAGGGCCTCGAAGGACCGCGCGGCATCGGCCCGGTCATGAAGGCGATGATGAAGCGCTTCGGCGGTACCGCCGACGGCGCCACGATCCACAAGATCGCCCGCGAGGTCCTGGGCGGCTGATGCAGCGCGTCGTCCTCGGCACCGCCGGGCACATCGACCACGGCAAGACGAGCCTCCTGAAGGCCCTGACCGGGATCGACTGTGACCGCTGGGCCGAAGAGAAAGCCCGCGGTATCACCATCGACCTCGGCTTCGCCCACCTCGAGGACACCTCCGGCAGCGAGCCGCTCCAGATCGGCTTCGTCGACGTCCCCGGCCACGAGCGTTTCCTACACAACGCCCTCGCCGGGCTCGGCGGGATCCGCCTCATCCTCCTCGTGGTGGCCGCCGACGAAGGGGTCAAGCCCCAGACCCGCGAGCACCTCGCGATCTGCTCGCTCCTCGGGATCCCCCACGCCATCGTCGTCCTGACGAAGAAAGACCTCGTGGAGGACGAGCTCCTGGAGCTCGCCCAGCTCGAGGTCGAAGAGCTCCTGGAGACGACCCGGTTCGCCGGCTCGCCGGTCGTGGCCGCTTCGTCGACGACCGGCGACGGGATCGCGGAGCTGCGCTCGCTCCTCCTGGAGCGGGCCCGTGCCGTCGCCGTAGACGCCGACTTGAGCGAGCCCGTCCGGTTGCCGGTCGACCGGGCCTTCCAGCTCAAGGGGCTCGGCGCGGTGGTCACCGGGACGCTCGTCTCCGGCCGCGTCGAGACCGGCGCGAGCTTCGAGCTTCTGCCACCCGGCGCCACGGTACGGGTCCGCAGCGTCCAGGTCCACGGCGAGGGACGCGTCGAGGCCGAAGCCGGCGAGCGGACGGCCCTTCAGCTGACCGGCGTCGATCTCGCCTCGCTCGAACGCGGCCAGCAGCTGGTCAGCGCCGCCACGTTCGCTCCGACTCGCAGCCTCGTCGGACGCTTCCAGCTCCTGGCCGACGCGCCCGAGGCGCTCACCACCTTCGTCCCGGTGCGCTTTCACTGCTTCTCGAGCGAGGTGCTCGGCAAGCTCCGTCCTTTGCAAGGGGTCCTCGAGCCCGGCGAGTCGGGCGTCGTGGAGATCCGCCTGAGCGAGCCCGTGGTGGCGGTGCGCGGCGACCGCTACGTCATCCGCCGCCCGTCGCCCGCGACGACGCTCGGCGGCGGCGAGATCCTCGACCCGCAGTGGCGGCGGCGGCGCGGCAAGTCGCTCCAGGCGGCGCTCAAGACGCTGGCCGAGCCGGCGACGGCCCTCGAGCTCTGGGTGCGCGAGCGCGGCGAGCGCGGCGCGACCGCTGGTGAGCTCCTGCCGCGCTTCGGGACCAAGCAGGAGGCTCTCTTGGCCCAGCTCGACGCCCTGGTCGCCGCCGGCAAGCTCCTGCGGGTCGAGTCGGGACGCGGTCCCCGCTGGATCTCGCCAGCCTCCTGCCGCCGGGTCATGGACCGCGCCCGGCGGGTGCTCGCCGCCTACTTCGCTGACCACCGCCTGGCGCGGGGCATGCCCAAGGCACAGCTTCTGGAGAGGACCCTGCCGCGCCGCGCCGCCGACCTCGCCGACGTCTACCTCGGCTGGCTCAAGGCGGAGAAGGTCCTGGTGCGTGACGGCGACCTGGTGAACGTCCCGGGACGCCAGGCGAGGCTCACCGGCGAGGAGTCGGAGCTTTCGCGTTCGCTCCTCGCGGCGTTCGAAGGCGAGGGCCTGACACCCCCCTCGCCGCCGGAGCTGGCCCAGCGCCTCGGTGCCAAGCCCCAGATCCTGGAGGGCGTGATGCGCTACCTTGCGGAGCAGGAGAAGCTCGTCCGCCTGCCGTCGGGGCTCGTGCTGGCGGCGGCGGCGATCGAGGAGCTCAAGGCGAAGCTTCGTGCTTCGCAGGAGTGGACGAAGTTCTCGGTGACGACGTTCAAGGACCGTTTCGGACTTACCCGCAAGTGGGCGATCCCGCTTCTCGAGCACCTCGACTCGGTCGGCTTCACCCGCCGGGTGGGCGACGAACGGCAGATCGTCAAGCGATGAGGGGGACGAAGAAATGAACGGCAAGAAGACGATCGCGGTCCTCGGGGCCTCGGCCGACCCCAACAAGTTCGGCAACAAATGCGTCCGTGCCTATCTCCAGGTGGGCTGGGACGTCTATCCGGTCAACCCGAAGGGCGGCGAGATCGAAGGGCTTCAGGTCCATGCCCGGCTCACCGACGTGCCGGTGGAGCTTGACCGGATCAGCGTCTATCTGCCGCCGGTCATCACCATGGCGGCGATTCCCGAGATGGTGGAGAAGGGAGCCGGCGAGGTGTGGCTCAATCCCGGCTCGGCCGACCACCGGGTAATCGACGCCGCCCGTACGGCGGGGCTCCACGTCATCGACGCCTGCTCGATCGTCGACGTGGGGCTCTCGCCGTCGCAGTTTCCTTGATGCTGGGAGCGCAGGCGTCCCGCCTGCCGTCTTCGGAGCAGGCGAGACGCCTGCGCTCCCAGCGAGTCGGCGGACGCAACGTGCTAGACTGCCTACGAGGATACCGCCAATGTCCGTTCAGCTCAGCCCTTCGCCGCCCTTGACGCTCTGTCTCGACCCCATTGTGGAGCTCAACGATGAACAGCTCTTCGAGCTTTGCCGTCGCAACCGCGACCTGCGGATCGAACGCAACTCCACGGGAGAGATCGTCCTGATGGTTCCCGCGGGCGGCGAGACCTCCGGCCGTAACGCCGCGATCACCGGCCAGCTCTGGTACTGGGCCTTGCAGAACGGGAGAGGCCAGGTCTTCGACTCCTCCGGAGGGTTCATCCTGCCCAACGGCGCCATGCGCGCCCCCGACGCGGCGTGGGTCGAGCTCGAGCGGCTCCAGGCCCTCTCCGGCGAGACGCGGAAGCGCTTCCTGCCCATCTGCCCGACCTTCGTGGTCGAGCTGCGCTCGCCGTCCGACACGATGGAGAGCCTGCGCGAGAAGATGCGCGAGTACCTCGACAACGGGACCCGACTCGGCTGGCTCGTCGATCCCGTCCAGCGTCGCCTCGAGGTCTACCGTCCCGGGTCCGAGGTCGAGGTGCTCGGGGAGCCGGCATCGGTGAGCGGCGATCCCGAGCTTCCCGGGCTCGTCCTCGACCTGGAGCGGGTCTGGTCCCTGCCCTGGTGAGCGCCGTGGGTGATGGCGAGCGAAAGGTCGAATCAGTGCCTCCACTCCCGCAGCGACGCCGGCACCGACGCCAAAGACATCGCCGTGATCTTCTCCGTCAAGGGATAGGCGTGCTCTCCCGGATAGACGACCCACAGATGCTCCAACCCCAGGACTTCGATCGCCGTGTGCATCGATCGCGTGGCTTTCGGTGCGTCCGCCAGCTTGAGCTCGAAACCAAAGCGCCGGCCGTTCTCGAAGAGCAGGAAGTCGAGCTCGACCCCGCCGTGGGTCGCCCAGAAGTACACCTCCGACGATCCCGTTCGCTGCATCACCTGCTCCAGGGCGAAACCCTCCCACGAAGCGCCGCACTTCGGGTGCGCCAGGACGTCGTCCCGGGTCCTCAAACCGAGCAGCGTATGGACGAGACCGCTGTCGCGCAGGTAGACTTTGGGTGCCTTCACCTGCCGCTTGCCGACATTCTCGAACCAGGGCGAAAGCTGGCGTACCATGAACGTGCCGGTCAGGACGTCCAGGTAGCTCCGCACGGTCTTGTCGGTCACACCGAAGGCCCGGGCAAGCTCCGAAGCGTTCCACGTCTGGCCGTGGTAGTGGGCGAGCATGGTCCAGAAGCGGCGTAGGGCGACCGGAGCAATCTGCAGGCCGAGTCGCGGGACGTCCCTCTCCAGGAAGGACCGGACGAAGCTCTCCCGCCAGGCGACGCTGTCCTCGACCGATGCGGCGAGAAACGAGCGTGGAAAGGATCCCCGGATCCACAATTCGTCGAGACGGTCGGTGCCTACCTCGTCCATGTCGAAGCCGCCCATGTCGATGAATTCGACGCGGCCCGCGAGTGTTTCCGAAGAATGCCGGACCAGCTCCGGGGACGCACTGCCCAGGATGAGGAAGCGGGCCGGCGGCGGCTGGCGGTCCGCGAGCACTCGGAGGACCTTGAGGAGATCCGGCTGCTGTTGGATCTCGTCGAGGACCACGAGACCCTGAAGCGGCTCGAGTGCGATCAGGGGGTTTGTCAGGCGGCCCAAGTCCCTCGGCGACTCCAGGTCGAAGAACGCCGCATGGCGCGAACCGGCGAGCTCCTGCGCCAGGGTGGTCTTACCACACTGCCGCGGTCCCAGGAGAGCCACCACCGGGCTCCTCTCGAGGGCCTTCTTCAGGGCTGCGGCGAGTCGTTCCCTCTGGATCATCTCGTCCAGTATACCGTGAAATCTCGGAGTCAAGCTCCGAGATTTCATGGTTTCGAGAGGATCGGCAGCCTGCGCGGCCCGGGACGGAGCCTGCCCTACCTAAAGACCTTGAACCAGAGCTCAAAAAACTTCGACGCCCGTGGCGTCAGCTTCGTACGGTTGTAGGCGTCGCCCGCCTTGCGGAAGACCTCGCCCTGCGTCGGGTAGGGGAAGATCGTCGTCGAGAACTTCCCGAGCCCCACGCCGTGGGTGATGGCGAGCGACATGGCGCCGATCATGTCGCCGGCGTGCGCCGCGACGAGCGTGGCGCCGAGGATCGTGTCGCTACCCTTCTTCAAATGGACGCGTAAGAAACCCTCGTCCTCGCCGTCGAGCTTGGCGCGGTCGACGTCGGCCAGCTCGATCGTGAGCGTTTCGACCTCGTGGCCGAGCTCTTGCGCCTCCGCGGCGTAGAGGCCGACGTGGGCGATCTCGGGGCTGGTGTAGGTGGCCCAGGGGATCACCAGCTGGCTCGCCTTGCCGCGGCCGAAGAAAAAAGCGTTGCGGATCACGATCCGCGCCATGGCGTCGGCGATGTGGGTGAACTTGTAGACCGAGGCGATGTCGCCGGCGGCAAAAATCCGCTGGTTCGTCGTGCGGAGCTTGTCGTCGACCTTGACGCCGAGCTTGTCGTACTCGACGCCCGCGGCCTCCAGGTCGAGGCCGTCGGTGTTCGGGGTTCGGCCCACCGAGACGAGGAGCGCGTCGACCGGGATTCGGCTCACCTCGCCGCCTTTCGATTCGACGACGACGACTTTTTCGTCGCCCTTCTTTTCGATCCCTTGGATCTTGACCCCGAAATGGAGCTGGACGCCATCGGACACCATCGCCTCCTGGACGATCGCCGCGGCGTCGGCATCCTCGCGGGGCAGGATGTGAGGGGCCATGTCGAAGACCGAGACCTCGGAGCCGAACCGGGCAAAGGACTGTGCCATCTCCGAGCCGACCGGGCCGGCACCGATCACCCCGAAGCGCAACGGCCGCTCGGTCAGCGAGAAGATCGTCTCGTTGGTCAGGTACTCGACGTCGGCGAGGCCGGGGATCGGCGGCGCGGCGGCGCGGGCGCCGGTGGCGATCGTGGCGTTCTTGAACTTCAGGCGCTTGGAGCCGACCTCGAGGGCGTCGGCGGCGACGAAGCGTCCCTGGCCCAGGAAGACGTCGACCCCGAGGTCGCGAAAGCGCGCCGCGCCGTCGACCGAGGAGATGCCGGCCCGCAGACGGCGCATACGGTCCATGGCGTGGCCGAAGTCGCCACCGCTGCCGTTGAGCTCCGGCGCGCCGAAAACCTCGTGGGCGGTTTTGGCCTGGTGCCAGGCCCGGGCCGCCGAGATCACGCCTTTCGACGGCACACAGCCGACGTTCAAGCAGTCGCCGCCCAAGAAGTGCCGCTCGACCAGCGCCACCTTGGCGCCGAGGCTGGCGGCGATCGCCGCCGTCACGAGCCCCGCCGTGCCGCCGCCGACCACCACCATGTGGTAGCGCTCCGCGGCCTCTGGGTTCGTCCAGTCGTGGGGATGAACGTGCGAGACGAGCTTTTGGTTGTGCTCGTCGTAGGGCTCGAGGATCGGTTTCTTACTCATCGCCCGAGCCCTCCGTCGCTTCCTTCAAGGCCTTGCGCGCGATGCGGGTAATCAGGATCGTCACGGCGACCGTGGCCACGAGGCCCACCACCTTGAGCGCCTGTTGCCCGGCGCCGGCGGTCGCCTGGGCGCCGGAAGCGAGGGCGGCGATGTCGCCCACCGTCTTCCCGTAATAGACGTAGAGGAACGTCCCCGGCAGCATGCCGAACGACGCCAGGACATAGTCGACGAAGCGCACCCGCGTCAGCCCCAGGGCGTAGTTGCCGAAGCTGAAGGGAAACACCGGCGTCAGCCGCAGGAGGAAGACGATCTTCAGGCCCTGGGCGCCCACCGCGCGGTCGATGGCGGCGAAGCGCTCGTAGCCCTGGAGTTTTTTTTCGATCGTGTCGCGGGCCAGGTAGCGCGCGATGAGGAAGGCCGCCGAGGCGCCCAGAGTGGCGCCCACGAAGACCCAAGTCGTCCCCCAGGCGAGGCCGAAGATCGCCCCTCCCAGCATGGTGAGGATGGCCCCCGGTGCCGCGGCCACCGTGCCGACGCCGTAGGCGGCGATGAAGATCACCGGCCCCAGGGCTCCCTGGGCCTTGACCCAGCTCGCGAAGTCGAGGAAGTAGTTGCCGGCCTGACGGCCGAATACGACGAGCGCCGCGACGACCGCGAGGCCGGCGACGATCTTCAAAGCCTTGCCGAGGCCGGAAGGCCGTGGATTCTCGTCCACGGCGACGGCGACGGCGGCGGCTGCTGGTTGCTCGTTCATGCTTTCGATCTCCTTTAGCGGACACCCACCGGCGGGTGCCCTCACGCTCAGGGGGTACGGAAGGGGACACGCTCCGGACCTATCCTCGCGCTCAAATCCGCGGCGGCCCATGTCTTCCCGGGGGAGGCGCCAGCCTAGCACGGCGAGCGCCGGACCCTGCCGGAGAGCGCATCTCTCGGTGTCGCCTGAATCCTGCCGTTTCGGCACAGATTTTGACACACTTCGTAGATGAGATCTTGATTTTCGAAGAAATGAAGCGTAATGTCTGCTAGCTCGTCACGATTCCAAGTACGAAGTCACGATCCTGGCACTGAAAGGAGTACCATGACCCGAGACGAGATTCTCCACATCTCCGACGAGGAGAAGGTCCGCTTTCTCCGACTTCAGTTCACCGACATCATGGGGATCATCAAGAACGTGGAGATCCCCCGCAGCCAGTTCGAGAAGGCGCTCGACGACGAGATCATGTTCGACGGCTCCTCGATCGAGGGCTTCTCGCGCATCGAGGAGTCCGACATGCTCCTCTATCCCGATCCGGAGACTTTTCAGGTCAACCCGTGGTCGAATCCCGACGGCTCCAAGGTGGCGCGCATGATCTGCGACGTCCACCTGCCCGACGGCTCGCCGTTCGCGGGCTGCCCGCGTCTGGCCTTGAAGCGCCAGGTGGAGCGGGCCGCGGCGATGGGCTACACGATGGTGGTGGGGCCGGAGGCGGAGTTTTTCCTCTTCAACAAGGACGAGGCCGGCGCGGCGCAGCCTTCGGTGACCCACGACGTCGGCGGCTACTTTGACCTGACGCCGGTCGACCGCGGCGAGCAGTGCCGGCGCGACGTCGTGATCGTCTTGGAGGCGATGGGCTTCGAGGTCGAGGCGGCCCACCACGAGGTGGCGCCGGGCCAGCACGAGATCGACTTCAAGTACGCCGAGGCGGTCAAGACCGCCGACAACGTCTCGGTCTTCCGTTTCGTGGTCAAGAAAGTGGCGCTCGACCACGGCCTCCACGCCTCTTTTATGCCAAAGCCGATCTTCGGCGAGAACGGCTCGGGCATGCACACCCATCAGAGCCTCTTCAAGGACGGCGACAACGCTTTTTTCGACGCCGACGGCAAGTGGCAGCTCTCGTCGACGGCGCTCGCCTACATCGGGGGGCTCCTCGACCACGCGCCGGCTTTCGTGGCGATCACGAACCCTCTGATCAACTCCTTCAAGCGCCTGGTGCCGGGCTACGAGGCGCCGATCAACATCGCCTGGTCGGAGCGCAACCGCTCGCCGCTGGTGCGGGTACCGGCGAAGCGCGGCGCCTCGACCCGCTGCGAGGTGCGCTTGCCCGACCCGTCGGCCAACCCGTACCTCGCTCTCGCGGCGATGCTCGCCTCCGGCCTCGACGGCATCGAGCGTGGCCTCGACGCGGGCGAGCCGGTCAACGAGAACATCTTCGCCATGTCGGAGCGCAAAAAAAAGAGGCTCGGCATCCGCCAGCTACCGCCGGACCTGAACGCCGCCCTCGACCAGTTGGAGCGCGACAAGGTCATGCGTGACGCTCTGGGCGATCACATCGCGACCCACTTCATCCGCGCCAAGCGCCAGGAGTGGGCGGAGTTCATCTCGCACGTCCATCCCTGGGAGCTGGAGCGCTACCTCGAGCAGTACTGACGGCGTTTTCCGGCCAGCGGTCACTCGCCGACGTCGTCGCCGACCTCACGCCACTCGAGCCGCACCCTGGCCTGCTCGCAGGCCGCCTCCAGGACGCGGTGGTAAGGCTCCCACCCCGGCGTCGAGCGCCGGCGGGCGTAGAAGGCGAGCGCCTCGACGCCCTTCTCACGGATCTGCTTCGCGACGATCGGCACCCATCGAGCGACGCCGTCGGCCTTCAAGGGCTCGTCGTAGTAGGGGATCTTCTGGTGGGCGTCGAGGAGGCCGAAGCGTCCGGAGAGGAGGAGGAGAGGCAGGCCCAGGCGGGAGCTCTCCGCGGCGACGTGGGCGACGCGCGGGCTCGTGTAGCGCTCAACGGCGGGCAGGAGGTCCTCGTCGGCCCGCTTGCCGTCGGAACAGGTCGTCGCGGCGTGCAAGGGACCTACTCCTGCGTCTCCGCCACGTAGATGTCGCCAGCGCTTTCGGCGAGCTCGAAGACGATGCGGTCGCCGTGCGGCGACCAGGCCGGGTAGCGCACGTAGGTGGAGAGGAGCCTGTAGTCGGTCAACCGCCGCTCCTCGCCGGTCGAACGCGACACCCAGTAGACGTTCCAGAAACCGTCGCGGTCGGAGACGAAGGCCACCTTGTCGTTGTCGGGTGAGAAGCTGTAGGCCCAGCTTTGCCCCGCCTCCTTGACGAGCGTCACGGGCTCGGCGCTGCCGTCGCTCGGCATCACCTGGACGTACCGGTTCTCGCCCCTCTGTACCTGGAAGGCGAGCCACCGGCTGTCCGGAGACCAGCAGGGGAATCCCGCCAGGCTCTCCTCGAAGGTGAGCTGGCGCCGGCGTCCGGTCGAAAGATCCAGGAGCCAAACGTTGAAGCTGATGTCGCCGGCGCGAGTGTGGTAGGCGAGCCTCGTGCCGTCGGGGGAGAGGCGCGCCCAGTCGGCGTCGAATTCCAGGGTGGCGAGCGTCTCGACCTCGCCGCTCCGGAGGTCGAGGGCGCGCACCAGCCGCCGGTCTTCGCCGCGCATCAGATAGACGATGCGCTCGCCGCCGGGAAACCACGTGGAGACGGAGTCGCTGCCAGGGTCGAGAGTCACCTGGGTGGCATTCGAGCCGTCGGCGTCCATGGTCCAGATGTCGGAATCTTTTCCAAGGCTCCAGTGGTCGTAGGAGAGGCGATGGCCTTCGGCGGTGAAGGCGGGCCGGGTGTGGCGGCTGTTGCCGGTGGTCAGCGCCGCCGCCTCGCCGAGCACACGGCCGGCGGGCGAGACCGGTAGGGTATAGAGGTTCGAGCGGAGCAGAAGCGCCGAATAGGCCATCCGGCGTCCGTCGGCCGAGAAGGCCGCGAGGCGCACGCTCGCCACACCGAGGTTCTCGACCTCCTCGATTTCGCCGGCCGGCGTGCCGTCCGTCTTCAGGGGCAGCCGCCACAGGCTGTAGACCTGGCGGGTGGCGCCCGAGAAGTACAAATGGCGTGTGTCACTGCTGTAGGCCGGGTCGTGGGAGTTCGCCGGTTCGTCGACCAGACGAACCAGGGAGCCGCCGTCGAGACGTACGGCCCAGATCTCGGAAGAGTCCCGCTGCGAGGCCGTAAACGCTACCCACTCGCCGTCGCGGGAGAACGCCGGGGCGCCGTGGCCGCCGGCCGGCGAGCCGGCCCGGGTCAGCTGCCGGCGGTCGCTGCCGTCGCGGGAGACCAGGCGCAGGGTCGAATGCCCCAGGGCCGGAACCGTCGAATCGGAGACCAGAGGCGAGCTCTCCGACTGGTAGACGATCCACCCCCCGTCAGGAGAAAACGCCGGCCGCGAGCCCTCCGGCGAGACCTGCCGCGCCTCACCGCCTGAAGCGGGGACCACCCAGACGCCTCTCTTGCCCAGGGAGTGGTAGGCGATCCACTCGCCAGCGGGGTCAAACGCCGGCTCGAAGCTCTGAGCGCCGTCGGAGGTCAGCTGCCGGACCTCGCCGCCGGGAGCGAGGTCGCGGACGTAGATCTCGAAGCTGCCGCTCTGATTCGACGTGTAGGCGAGGGCCTCGCCGTCGGGAGAGAACGCCGGATCGAGCTCCAGCCCCTCCTCGGAGGTCAGCTGCACACCTTGGGTGAAGCTTGGCGGTGGCGGCGGATTGCGGCCTACGGCGAAGAAGACGAAGGCGGTCACGACGGCAAAAAGCACGGGCAGGAGCCAGACCCAACGCCGGCGGCGAGACTTCTTGCCCCAGTCGCGGCGCACGAGTGTCGGCCGGGTCACGTCCGCGCTCCCGCCCTCGAGATAGGCCACGACGTCGCGCGCCGTGGCCGGCCGGTCGACCGGCTCGTTCTCCAGGCAAGCGAGGATCACCGAGGCCCACCCTTCGTCGAGGTCCGGATTGTGGTCGAGCGGTGAGCTCGGCGGCTCGGTGGCCCGTTTGGTGAGCAGCGACATGGCGTCGGGGGCGTTGTAGGGCCTCCCTCCGGTGACCATCTCGAAGATCACCACCCCAAAGGCGTAGATGTCGCTGGCGGGCGTCACCTCCTGGCCGCGGAGCTGCTCGGGCGACATGTAGTCGGCCGTGCCGACGACCTTCATCTCGCCCGTCAGCGGCGTCGTGGTCGTCGAGGTGCTACTCGGCGCGATCGAACGCGCCAGCCCGAAGTCGGTCACGACCGCCCGCATCTCCTCGCCGTCACGGCCGTCGACCAGCATCACGTTGGACGGCTTGAAGTCGCGGTGGATGACGCCGGCGTGGTGGGCGGCATCGAGAGCTTCCGCCATCTGCCGGATCAGGGGAAGCGCCACCTCCTCGGCCAGGGCCCCGTGGCGCAGGAGATAGCTCTCCAGGGTCTCGCCGTCCAAGAGCTCCATGGTGACGAAGAGGACCTCGGCGGCGCCGCGGTAGCTGCGCTCGATGCGGTGCTGGTAGACGTCGAAGAGCCGGCAAACGTTCAGATGGGTCACCTGGCGGGCGAGCTGGACCTCGCGCCGGAACCGCCGCTGGACGTTCGGGTCGTCGAGGGCGTGGCGGCTCAAGAACTTGAGCGCCACCCGTCCGCCGAGCACCTTGTCGATCGCCTCGTAGACCTCGCCCATCCCGCCTTCGGCGATGAAGCGGACGATCTCGAAGCGTTCGGCGATCAGCTCGCCGGATTGGATGGTCTGCGACACTTTCTACGCGCCTCGCGTTGGGTCAGCGGAGCAAGGATATCAGGGGTCGCGCCCAGGTCTGATAGAGTCGCCGCTTCAAGACCCAAGAAGTCAGCACATGACGGGAGGCTTTCGCAGGTGGCGACCAAGAGCAGAAAGGGCGGCGGCGGACGGCTCGGGCTCTCGATCTTCCTGATCACGAGCCTGCTGGTGATCCTGACCGCGGGAAGCGCCCTCGTCGCGACGTTTCTCGAACGGGGGCAGGCGCTTCGCGCCCTGACCCTGGAGCTGCGCCGCAGCCATTCGGCGCAGGCGGTGCTGCAGCAGAAGCGCTTTCGTCAGCTGGAGTTCGCGGCGCGCGTCGTCGACGCGCAAGGCGTGGTGGCGCAGCGTCTTGCCGTGCCGGCGGAGGTTAACGGCGAGAGCGAAGCGCCGCCGCTGGAGGACCGCCTCGCCGAGTACCGCCAGCAGCTCGGCCTCGACCTCCTGCTCGTTCTCGACCCGGCAGGGCGCGTGGTGGCGGGAGGCGCCGAAAACCTCTCCGGCGACGCGCTGTTCGCCGCCGTCGGCCAGAAGAAGTCGGCTTCGGGGATCTGGTACCGAAACGGCATCCTCTACCATGCGGTCCTGATCCAGCTGGTCCGCGACTTCAGCCTGGTGGGCCACCTCGCCGTGGCGGCGAGCTTCCAAGGCATGGAGGACGAGCTCGCGCGCTCCGCGGGCGCGGAGATCGTCTACTTGGCCGACACGCAAACCGGTCCGGCTATCGTCACCACAAGCCTCGACGACGCGATCGCCGGCGAGGTCGTCGGCGCCCTGCGGCGCGAAGGCCAGGCCCTCGGCAAAGTCGGCCGCGGCGAGACGGTCGAGGGCGTCGAGCTCACGATGGCCGGGCACCCCTGGCTCGCCTTTCTGAGCCCCCTGCGCGACGCCGGAGAGAAGCCGCTCGGCGCCATGGTCGCCCTCCTGGAGGCGGGCGAGCAGGTTCCCGTCTACCAGCAGGTCAAATACCTCCCCGTCGCCGTAGGGGCCGCCGCCGTCGCCGTTGCCTTTTTCGTCGCCATGGTCCTCGGCAAGACGACGTTTAGGCCGCTGGATGCCCTCGCCGCCGCGGCCGACGAGGTCAGCCGCGGCAACTACGCCGCCGACATCCCCCGCAAGGGGAGCTTCGCGGGCTTCGGCGCGGCGCTCGCGGGCCTCGCCGACCGCCTGGGCGACAAGGACGCCCTCGGAAGCTACGTTCGCGACCTCACCCGTCATCTGCCCGAGCCGGCAAAAGCCGAGGCCATGGCCGAGCCGGCGGCACAGCAGATCACTCTCCTGGTGATCGAGATCCGGCGTTTCACGAAACCCAAGGTAGCCTACGACCCGGAGGAGAACGTCGCGCGCCTGGCCCGCGACCTGCGGCGCGTCAGCACGAGCGTCGAAGGACGCCAGGGAAAGCTCCAATCGGTGAGCGGCCACCGGCTCCTCGCCACCTTCGAAGGCGAGGGCGCGACCTTGCGTGCGCTCGCCGCCGCCACCGAGATCCTGCTGATCCTGACCACCCGCGAGAACGCCTTCGACGAGCCCGTGACCCCGGTCCTCGCCCTGACCTCGGGACCGGCGATCACCGGCTCGCTGAGCTGGAGCGGCCGCCAGGCCGCGGCGGTCGTCGGGCTGCCGGTGGCCCAGGTCGAGACCCTGCTGCGCGAGGCGACGCCCGGCGAGATCTACATCTCGAAGGCGATCGCCGCCGAGATCTCGCCCGCGGTCCAGCAGGCCGGCCTCCAGCTCCACTCGCAACGCGCTCACCTGAGCCCGCAGCCCCTCTATCTGCTGAAGGCAGAAAACGCCCAGCGCCTCACCGGCGCGCAACCGCTGGCGGAGCAGCCCACGGATTTTTCCGGGACGGCGCGAACCCTGGCCGACGTGACCCCGGGCACCGTCCTGGGGAACCGCTTCGAGATCCTCGCCGAGCTCGGCAGCGGCCTTCACGGCGTCACCATGAAGGCCCTCGACCGCGACCGCGGGGACCTCGTGACGATCAAGCTGCTGCGGCCCGAGATGTCGAGCGACGAGGCCCGCGTCGAGACCCTGCGCCAGGGTTTGAGCCAGGCACGCCTCGTCGCCCATCCGCACGTCCTGAACGTCCTCGACCTGGGCGAAACCGACGGCCTGGCTTACACGACGGCGCCTTTCCTCCACGCGATGAACCTCGCCTGGATGCTCCGGCAGCGGCCCCAGGTGCCGCTCCGGGCCGCCTTCCTGATCGCCCTCCAGATCCTCGAGGCCCTCCAGGCGGCTCACCAGACGCCGGCTGTCCACGGGGGGCTCAAGCCCGAGAACGTCCTGCTCGACGCTTCCGGCGTCAAAGTCATGGACTTCGCCCTGAACCAGGGGATGGGTCCCGAGATCCGTGACCGGCCGTTCGCCGGGGCGCCCTACCTGGCACCCGAGCAGATCGCCGGCCGCCAGGCCTCTCCGGCCGCCGACATCTACGCCTGGGGCGCCGTCTTCTACGCCATGGTCGCCGGACGACCGCCGGCGGCAGGCGCCACGCCGGCGCAGGTCGAGGCGCAACGCGGCGCGTCTGCGCCGCCAACGGGCAACGCCGAGGTTCCCCCCGAGCTCGAACGGATCATCCTTCGAGCGCTAGCCGTCGCGCCGGGCGAGCGCTACAGCTCGGCCGCCGAGATCCTCGCCGAGCTCGACGCGCTGCGCGCCTAGTGGTCTTGCCGTGAAGGTGGACGACGGCGACGACCGCGACCGGGCGGTCCTCGAGAGGGTGGCCGGCGGCGACGTGGAGTCGTTCGGGGTGCTCGTCGAGCGTCACGAAAAACGCCTGATCCGGCTTTGCCAACGCCTCCTCCAGGATCCGGAGGAGGCCCGCGACGCGGCCCAGGAAGTCTTCCTGAAGGCCTTTCGCAAAGCGGCAAGCTTCAAGCCCCGGGGACAGGTCTACACCTGGCTCTACCGCATCGCCGTCAACCACTGCCTGAACCGTCTGCGGCGCAGGAGAATCGTCCAGTTTTTCTCGCTCACCGGCAAGAAATCTCCCGCAGGCGAGGAGGAGGAGATCCTCTTCGAGCCCGCCGACGAGGCCCCCGACCCGGCGGCGCGGCTCGCGGCCCGGCAACGGTGGCTTGCGACCCGCCGGCAGATCGACGCCCTGCCTCCGGGACAGCGGGCGGTGCTCGTCCTGGCCAAGCTCGAGGGGCTTTCCTACCGCCGGATCGCCGAGGCCCTCGACATCACCGAGAGCGCGGTCGAGAGCCGGCTCTTCCGCGCCATGCGGCGGCTCGTCGAAGCGCAGGGATCGGACGACTGAGCAGGCGCAGGAAATCGACGGCTGAAGTGTTACAGAATGGAGGATGGAGGATGCGACCATGACCCACCAGGACGAGCGAGAGCTGATCCGCCTGCTCCTAGGCGAGCTCGGGGCCGACGAGCGGCGCCGGGTCGAAGGCCGCCTGGAGCGCGAAGAGGAGCTCCTGAAACGCTTCGCGGCCCTGCGCTCCGGATGGGAGGCCCTGGAGGAGGCGCCCTTTCCCGGGGTGTCGCCGGGATTTCAGGGTGGCGTCATGGCGGCGGCGCGGCGGTGGCGCGAGAACGAGCTCAGCTGGTCAGCGGCTCCGGTCTGGGTACGTGCCGGTACCGCCGCGGCGCTCGTCCTGGGGATCGGTCTCGGCGTCGGCGTCGGCCAACGCGGCGAGCCGCAGGCGGTCGATTCCGCGCTCGCCCAATCGAGCACCGAGATCGTCGAGCCCTTGAGCCTGGCCGAGACCTTCTGGATGGGCTTCGAGGACGATGCCACGACGGGCGGCGAGGAGACACCGTGAAACGCTGGTGGCTGCTCATGGCGCTGATGCTCTCGGCCGGCGTCAACCTCGGCATCGTCGTGGCGCGCCTCCTCCCCTCCGACGACGGCGCGGAGGCCGTGCCCCGGGAAGGACCCGGGCCCGAGGAACACCCTCCCGGCGGGCCGCCGGGAGGGCCGCCGCGGGAGCCGGGCGAGCCCAGGGTACCGCCGGCCGTCCGGCGTTTCGCCGAGAAGATCGGCCTCTCGGGCGAGGACCGCGGGAAGTTCGTCGAGCTCCACAGGAGCTTTCTGACCGAGACCGTCCAGGCGCGCCGCCGGGTGATGAAGCTTCAGGACGAGCTGCGCCGCACGGCCTTCGCCGACGAGGTCGACCGCGAGGCGGTCGTCGGCCTGCTCGAGGAGCTCGGCGCCGCCCACGTCGCTCTCGAAAGCGCCTTCATCCACAACCTCCTCGACGTCCGGGAGCTCCTAGGTCCCGAGCAGGAGCGTATGTACCGCCTCTTCCTCAGGCGCCTGCGCCAGCGGGCCGGTGATCCGCGCCAGCAGGGCTGGCGTCCAGGGGAGCGGCCGCCGGGCATGCGGCCCCCGCGGCGTGACCCCGGACGCTTCCGGCCCGGTGAGCGTCCGCCGGGAGACCGCCGTCCGCCAGGCGAGCGGCCTCAGGGTCCACCGGGCGAGCGTCCGCCGGATCCGCCTCCCCCTTCGGGCGAAGGTGGGTCGTCCGTCCCCGATGCCCCCTGAGCTCCTCCCCATCGACGCCCTCCGGCGAGCTAGCTAGTCTGCACGGATTACACCCGCGTAAACCACTTCCCTATATTCCTGCCAATAAACCGCCCCTTCCCGAAAGCCGGCGCTTTGCAGAAGGTCCAGGTCCTCGGCCAGGTGAAGCGGCTGATCGCCCTCGTTGGCCTCCAGCCGATCCAGGAAAGCACGAACCGTCGCGTGGTCGCGGAACCTCTCGTCCGACCCCGCCGCCCGGCGCACGACGCCGTCGACACGAATCTCCTGAATGCGCCGTTCGACGACGGGCGAGGCCGCGACGACGAGGTCCGCGTTCACCAGCCAGCCTCCGTCGACGAGCAACGCGGCGCATTGTTTGAAGACGGCCCTCTTGGCTTCCGCGTCGAGATGGTGGAGGGCATACGACGTCACGATCATGTCGAGCTTCGAGCCCTCCGGAAGCACGTCGCCGAGCCTCCGGAAGTCACCTTCGACGAAGGTGACGTTCGGAGCGTCCCCGAGGCGTGCCCGGGCCAGCTCCAGGATGGCCGGCGCGGCATCCAAGGCGACGACCCGCGCCCGCGGAAAGACCTCGAGGAGCCTCGCGGTCAGATAGCCCGTGCCCGTCCCGAGGTCGAGGACGTCGACGCCGGCCGTCCGGTCGTGGGGAACGACCTCCAGCAGGATGTCGACCATCTTCGAGCGCCTCGGGTGCATGATCTCCATGTCGGCGTCATAGCTCTTCACTCGTTCCGGGAGGTCATAGGCTTCGACGGCTTTCGCGGACATCGTTGCTCCGGTGCCTGGGTTGGGCCGGATGCGCTAAGATCCGGCCAAGAAGGGAGCAACTATGGCACGAAAACGCGGCGGCAACCTCCTGGGCGGCCTCACCCTGTTGGGGCTCGGCCTCTACTTCCTGCTCGACAACTTCGGCTTGCGTCTGCCCGGCCTGGGAGATCTGTGGCCGATCTTCCCGATGCTCGGCGGGCTGGCGCTCATCTGGGGCTACCTCATGAACCGCGAGGGCGACGCCGGGGTGCTCGTCCCGGGTTGCGGCGGCTTTCTCGTCGGTGTCTTCTTCTTTGCCATCACCCTCGGGCCGCTCGAGTGGGACGACTTGAGCGAGTGGTGGCCGGTGTTCCCGATGCTCGGCGGCGTCGCTTTCCTGACCATGTTCGCCCTCGCCAAAGAACGCGACCCGGGGGTCCTGGTACCCGGCCTGGGGGGCCTTCTCGTCGGCGTCTTTTTCCTGCTGATCACCGTCGGGCCACTCCGCTGGGACGACATGGGCAAGCTGTGGCCCGCCTTTCCGTTGATCGGCGGCCTGACTTTCTTCGGCCTCTGGCTCGCCCAGCGCAAGGACCATGGGCTGCTGGCCGTTTCCGGGTGTGCCGTCCTCGTCGGCGTCGTGGGTTTCCTCTTCACCCTGGGGACGCTCACCGGCGAATGGATCGTCGAGGGCTGGCCCATCGCGCTCATCCTGATCGGCATCGTGATCGTCCTGCGCAGCTTCATGGGCCGCTCCGCCTAGAATTCGTCGATCCCGGTCAGCTACGGCCGGCCAGCGGTCCGATGTGTGCCAGCGCTCCATCTCGTGGACACCGGCTACTCTTTCACGACAACCCGGTCCGTTCACGGCCGATCACGAGCCTTTTCGACCTGCCGACAAGCTCCGAAGAGGACGACGAGCTCGCCGTCCTCCTGCGCCGCGACCTGGCCACGCTGCTGGGGAAGCTCCACCGCTTTGCCAGGCGGGACTTGGGCGCCGACCATATGCTATAGTCGACATGCCAGAGAGCCTTGGGGAGGTCAAAGAATAGGAGACTTGCTTATGACACACACATCTGTGTACCGAATGAAGGGCCTCTTGACGCTCGCCGAGCTCCTCGCTCAGGTGGGACCGGAGATCGCCGAGAGGACGACGGCCTGGCTCCGCGAAGCCCTGGAGCCGGGCGA
>CBDUYN010000144.1:0-26736 GCA_965371445.1 uncultured bacterium
GGAGCCGCACCGGGGTCGAGTCCTAAGGTAGCCCAGTGAGCCGCCTCCCGGAGGGACCGTTCGATGGCGCATGGGGCGTTGGAGGTGGCGGCGCCGAAAGCGGCGACGGCCTCTACCGGCATGTCTTGCCCCCCCGGCGTCGCTCCTGTGCTAGATTGAGGCCAGGACCAAAAGACAGGACGTCGGCCTCCCGCCCCCGGGAAGCCCCAACCCCAAGGAGGACTGAAACATGAGGAAAGCCATCTACCTGTTCCTACTGGCCGCGCTCGCCGGCCTCGCCTTCGCCGCCGCCGCCGAGGAGGGAGCCTCCGGCTCCTGGACCGGTGAGATCATCGACGTGGCCTGCTACGTGAAGAACGGCGACGGGGGCCGTGGACCCGACCACGCCAAGTGCGCCAAGAGCTGCGCGAAGGGCGGTCAGCCCGTGGGGCTCTTGACCGACGACGGCACGCTCTACATCCTCGCCGCCGACCACAAGGACGGCGCGCCCTTCGAGGCCGCCAAGGAGCTCGCCGGCGAGATGGCCGAGGTCATGGGCGTCGCGTCCGAGAACGCCGGTGTGAAGATGGTGACCGTCACCGGCGCGAAAAAGGCCGGCTGAGCCTGAGTGAGCTTACGACTTCGTAGGATCGGCCTCGCCGTTCTCGCCCTTGCGGCGCTCGCCGGCACCGTGCCCTGGGCCGTGCGGCGGCTGCTCTGGCGCTGGGAGCTGAATCCGATCCTGCGTGGCCGGCTCGTGGCCGAGGAGGCGGGGTGCTTTCTCTGCCACCGACCCTTCGCCGGCGACGAGATCCCCAATCCCGGCAGCCGCTGGCAGAGCGTCCCCGCCTTCCAGGCGGGCAACTCCATGATGTACGGCTCGACCAAGCGGCAGGGGATCGAAGAGTACGTCCGCTTCGGCGCACCGCGCAGCTGGCTCGACGACCCCAAGGTGGCCGAGCGTCTGGCGTCGCAGCGCCTCAGGATGCCGGCCTACGAGGACGTCCTCTCGGAGGCCGAGCTCCGCCACGCCGTGGCCTTCGTCGCCGCCCTTGAAGGCGTCGAGCCCTGGGGCGGCGAGGCGGCGGCGCCGGGCCGCCAGCTCGCCCGCGAGCACGGTTGCCTCTCCTGCCACGGCGTCGAAGGCGCGGGGGGCCTGGCGAACCCCGGTTCGCTCGCCGGTTTCGTCCCGGGCTTCCTGGGCCGCAACTTCACCGACCTCGTCCGCGACCGCGAGGAATTCGGCGAGTGGATCCGCGACGGCACGAGCCGGCGGCTGGAATCAAATCCCCTGGTGCGCGCGCTCTGGCGCCGCCAGAAGCTCTCCATGCCGGCCTACGGCGACGCGCTCGGCGAAACCGAGATCGAGGCGCTTTGGACCTGGATCGCGGCGATTCGCGAAGCGGCGGCGCAAGGATCCCCGTAGGCAGGGCTACAATGTGGCATACTTGGAGAACCGTATGAGGGGAAAGGTCTTCGTGAGTATGGCCGGAGCGCGGCGTGGGGAGGGACCGCGGAGGCGATTGAGGACGACATGGAGCAGGAAGCCGCTCGTACAGAGTACGCCGAGCCGATCGGCCCGAAGCGCCCCGGCACCCAGGCCGATGCCGAGCGACTCGGCGCCACCGGTCCGGCCGACCCCGACCCCAAGGCCGAGCGCATCGAGCGCGCCATTGAGGCCTTCCAGGCGGGAGAGGACTCGGAAGGGAGCTTCCGGACGCTCTTTGACCACTACTATCCGGTCGTACGTCGATTCTTCTCGAAACGAGTCTTTTCGTCCGAAGATCGACTCGACCTAACCCAAGAGACGTTTTTGCGGGTCTATACCGGATTAGAGGGCTTTCGTCGGGAGGCTCAGTTCGGTACCTGGCTGTTTCGGATCGCCCACAACACCCACCTCAAGTGGCTTCGGCACCTGAGGCCCGACGAGACCGACTCGACCTCCCTGCCAACGGGCGACGGGAGGACGAGTACCGCGGAGCCGGCCGCGCTGGCCACCCCGGAGAGCGCACTGGACGAGATGCTGCTCGACGAGAAGCAGCAACTCCTCTACGACGCGATCCAGGAGCTCCCGACCCAGATGCGCGAGTCGACGGAGTTGCGTGTCTACCAGGAGCTCAGCTACCGGGAGATCTCGGTGGCGATGAACCTCTCGGTCGACACGATCAAGGTTCACCTCTTCCAGGCTCGCAAGAAGCTTCGGAAGAGGTTGGAAGACGCTTTTGAACTGGACTTATGAGAACGAGGTAGGAACGTGAGCACCAAGATCCATGCCGCCAAATCCCCCGGCGTATCCGGTCCCCACCCCGGTGTCGAGGAGTGGATCGCCTATCATGGACGCACTCTCGCCACCGGTGAGGAGGAGCGCCTGAGAAGCCACCTGGTCACCTGTCCGGAGTGCGTGACGCTGCTGCTCGACGTCGAGGCTTTCGAGCGCCCGCACGGCGAGGACCCGGACCAGGTCTCCGAGCTCGAGAGAGTCGCCGCGTGGCGCTCGTTTCAAGGCGCCCTGCGGCGTCAGGAAATCCGCGAGGAATCGTCGGCGGGAAAGCCGCCGGCGACGCCGTGGTCGCAGCGCATGGCGATCGCCGCGTCTCTCCTCGTCGCCATCCTGGGGCTCTCCGCCTGGATGGCCGGCCAACGGGCCAACAGCGGGTTGCGTGCCCGCCTCGATGCGCTCTCCGCGCCGCAGGCGAACGCCGTGATCGTCGACCTCTACCAGGAGCCCACGAGGCGAAGCGGCGGCGAGACGGCCACCGAGGTGCCCCTGGGGTCGCCCGCCACCCTGGTGCTCTACCTGAGCGAGCCCCAGGAGTATGCCGACTACGAGGTCGACATCCTCGACGAGCGGGAGGAGACCGTGTGGTCGAGCCGAGGCCTGGAGCTCGACCCCGACTTCCTCACCGTGACGCTCGCGCTGCCGGGCGGCTCGCTGCCGGGCGGCGAGTACCGCATCCGGCTCTATGGCGTCGGCGCCGGGGAGAAGGTGCTCCTCGGGGACTATCCTCCGATCCTCCTGCAACCGGCGTAGGACGGCAGCTATCTCTGGTCCCGCTCCGGCTGCCGAGCTTGCTTCGATGACCTGCGCTGGCGAAAAACGGCTGCATGCGACCCCTGAAGCGTTGAGCTGGCGCCGCCAGCGGGTCGCCGCGGCGCTGCTCCTCGCGGCGCTCCTCTCCCCAGCCTGCCAGGAGCCGGCGCCCGAGGCGCGCGTTGCCGAGGAGGCGCCGGTCTTTCGTGGGGCCGCCGCTCCCGAGAGGCCAACGCCGCGGCCGTCCGAAGCGGCGCCGCGCCCACCGACGGAGCTGGTTCTCGACGACAAGCTCGACGCCATCCCTCTCGGTCCCCGAGAAAGTCACGACTATGTCCTCGAAGCCGCGGAGGGGGAGATCCTGCTCGTCGGGGTGGAGCAGCAGGGCGTCGACGTCGCGGCCGTCCTCTTCGGTCCCGGGGACGAAGAGCTTGTTCGCATCGACAGCCCGAGCGGTGCCTGGGGAGAAGAGACGCTCCTCTACCTGGCATCGAGCTCGGGCACCTATCGCCTGAAGATCGAAGGAGGCCGATCCGGCGGCCTATACGGCGTCCGATTCCTGGAACGGCACGAGGCGGGGGAGCGGGACCGGAGGCGGTACCTGGCAGCGAGGAGCTTTGACGCGGCCGAGAAGCTTCGGCGTCAGAGACGACCGGAGCCCCTGCGCAGAGCCATCGCTGAGCTCGAACGGGCCCTGGCCCTCTACCGTGAGCTCGGCGACGTCGAAGGCCAGGCGAACGTCTTCCACCGGATCGGTCTTTGCCACGTGTACCTGGACGAGCGGCGCGAGGCGGTCCTGGCCTTCGAAGAGGCCCTACCGCTGCTCGCGACGGCGCAGAAGCGCCATCTCCGGGCCTTGACGCTCCAGCTTCTGGGAAGCGAGTACCAAAAGCTTGGAGAATACGTTCGTTCCCGCGACTACTACCTGGAAGCCCACACCGAGCGAGTCGAGCTCGCCGACCGGCTTGAGCGGGCGAAGACCGCCAACAACCTCGCCATCGCGCAGCGTCGGCTGGGCGAGCTCCAGGAAGCCCTCCATCTCTACGACCAGGCTCTCGCCCTCTGGCAGGACCTCGGAGACCGCGTCGAGGTGGCGCGGACGCGTCACAACCGGGGGAGGTGCCTTTACGGCCTGGGTGATTACGAGGCGGCGCTCGACGACTTCCGACAGGCCCTCGCCATCCGGGTGGAGCTTGGCGACTACCGGTACCAGGCCTCGACGCTCACCGCCATCGGTGTCGTCCACGAGAGCCGTGACCAGCTCGACGAGGCCCTCGACCACTATGAGCGAGCGCTCGCCCTGCGCGAAGAGTACGGCGAGCCGCACGAACAGGCCGCGACCTTTCAGCTGCTCGCCGGGCCCTTGATCCGCAAGGGGCGTGCCCCGGAAGCGCTGGATCGCCTGCGCCGTGCTCTGCGGATCTTCGAAGAGGAGGACAACCCACGAGAGAAGGCCTGGTCGTTGCTGGGCATCGGCCTCGCTCTCCATTCGACGGGCGAGCTCGACGAGGCCCGCGACTCTTTGGAGCGCGCGTTGCAGATCTTCGAGGATCTTTCCCTTCCCGAGGGCGAGCTCGCGGGCCGCTACGCTCTGGCGGCGCTCCAGCGCCAAAGCGGCGAGCTCGAAGCCGCCCGCTCGCAGCTCGAGCGCTGTGTCGCCAGGATCGAGAGCCTGCGCTCCAAGTCGGTCAGCCAGCCGCTGCGGGCCTCCTACTTCGCCACCAAGCAGGATCACTACGAGGCCTTGGTCGAGGTGTTGATGAGCCTCCACGGCCGGGAGCCGGCTGCCGGCCACGACCGCGAGGCGCTCACCGTAGCCGAACGCGCCCGGGCCCGCTCGCAGCTCGAGATCCTGGCCGAAAGCCACGCCGGGATTCGCGGCGTCGCTTCGCCGGAGCAGCAGAAGCGCTTGCGCGAGCTGACCCGGGAGATCTACGTCAAGGAGGAGGTACGCCGGAGCCTGCTCAACCCGGTGGCCGAGGAAGACCCTCCCTCGCAGCAGCAGGTCGGCGCGGTGGAGCGGGACCTTCGCCTCCTCCTACGAGAGCATGAGCAAGTCCAGGCGGAGGTCCGGCGCACAAGCCCCCGCTATGCCGCTTTTACCCGGCACCGGCCGCTTGTGGCCGACGAGATCCAGACCCTGATGGACGACGAGACCCTGATGCTCCAGTACAAGCTGGGAGACGAGAGGAGCTTTGTCTGGGCGGTGAGCGCCGACACCGTCCGTAGCTTCGAGCTCGCGGGCCGTGCCCGGATCGAGGCCCAGGCGCGCCGCGCCCACCGGCTCCTCGCCTTGAGCCACCAGCGGGAAGGCCGCCTCGGGACCCGTATCGCCCTGGAGGGCCTCGCCGATCTGGTCCTCGGGGCGCCGGCGGAGGTCTTGGGCGAGAAGAGACGTCTCCTCGTTGTCGCTGACGGTGCGCTCCAATACATTCCGTTCGGCGTCCTTCCCGCCGCGCCACCCTCCGAGCCCGGCGGTGAGCGCCGGCCGCTCGTCGTCGAGCACGAGATCACCTCCATACCGTCGGCCTCGATGCTCGCCACCCTGCGCCGTGAGCTGGGCGGACGGCCCAAGGCGCCGAGGCTCGTCGCGATGATCGCAGATCCGGTGTTTCAGGGTCACGACCCCCGCTTCCAGAAGCTCGCCGGGGACCCTGACGCGGCGGCCGTTTTCCGGGGCGTGGAAGCGGCCGGCCGGCGCGACTTCGAGCGCCTCGTCTACTCCCGGCGCGAGGCGGAGGCTGTGCTCGCGCTCGTGCCCGCCGGGAAGCAGCTCAAGGCCTTCGGCTTCGACGCCAACCTGGACCTGGTGCTCGGCGGCGCCCTCAAGGGCTACCAGATCGTCCACTTCGCGACCCATGGCGAGCTCGACTCCGAGCACCCGGAGCTGTCTCGGCTCGTCCTTTCGCTGCTCGACGAGGCGGGGCGTGAGCGCGACGGTTTCCTCCACGCCCAAGAGATCTACGACCTGGAGCTGGACGCTGAGCTGGTGGTGCTTTCCGCCTGCGAGACCGCGCTCGGCAAGGAGATCCGCGGAGAGGGCCTGGTCGGGCTGACTCAGGCCTTCCTCTACGCCGGGGCGGCGCGGGTGATGGTGAGCCTCTGGCAGGTCAACGACCAGGCCACCGCGGAGCTCATGAGCCGCTTCTACCACCACCATCTGAGCGACGGCATGCAGCCTGCCGCAGCCCTGCGGCAGGCGCAGCTTGAAGTGGCCGGCGAGAGGCCGTGGCAGGCCCCCTATTACTGGGCGGGCTTCACGCTCCAGGGCCCCTGGTGAAGGCTTCCCTAAACAAAATCCGCCGAGAGGGGTCTAATAGAAAGACAGGGGAACGGATCAGTCCATGAGGAGGAGTCACGATGGATGCCTACGCCATTCGCCGGGAAGATCCTGGAACGTCGAATGAAGAGGACGATCCCAAGAAGCCCACCAAGGGCTGACGGCAGCACCTGACGGCGGATTCTCTTCCGGCTCTACGCGTCGCCGTAGGGTCGGAGTCTGCCTTCCGGACCCCGAGGAGACGGCCGCCGTAGAAAAAAGTCGAAAAAATCTCGCTCCCGGCTAACCCCAAACGCTCCCCAAGGGATCTACACCACTAAAGACGGAATTCGCGATCACCAGAACGTCACTCCGTCCAACCCGCTGAGGAGAAACGCATTGCGACCCAATCGTCAGTCGATGCCAACCGCACCCAATGCCCTTCCGGCGTCCCGCTTCTCGCGCCGGTCGGGTCTACGGAGGGAACCCTCCCGTCTCGTGCTGACTACCCTTATCTTATAACTTGGATTTACGGGTGTGCAGCGGGGCTATGTTCCGATGCCTGAAATCGAGGGGCCGCAAGGCCCCTCACTATTTTTGGGCACTCACTGTGTTTGGCGTTCAGAGTGTCACCGGCTTGTCGCCGAGCAGCATGATCTGCCCTTCGGGCTTGCCAAGCTCTCCCGGCTCTTCCAGGCTCAGGGCGAAGCCCCGGGTGCCCTCGGGCATGGTCGGCGCTTCGAGGCTACCTCGACTCCCCCGGATCTCCACCGAGCCGGCGTCGATCATTCCCTCTTCGGTGACGAACCACAGGTGGTACTCGCGCCCGGCCGGCGCCGGCGACATGTCGCGCACGCTCAGGAGCCACTGCTGGTGCTGGCCGCAGACGAAGACCGTACCGCTACACGCGGTCTGGGACGCCGTGGCCCGCAGCGGATAGGCCGTGCGGGCGGTGGTCGCCACCATCTGGAACTGGTGCCCGAGCTCTTCGGCCAGGGTCTGAGCCGAGGTGAGCTCGCTTTCCAGGCGGACGATCCGTTGCTGCTGGTCCTGGACGCGTCCCACGAGGTAACCCAGGCCCACCAGACAGACGGCGAGCGTCGCCGCCAGGGGCAGGAGGGTCCGTCCGAAGCGCCAACCGCCGCCCACCGGCACCGGAACGCCGGCCGCCGGGACGCCCGCCGCCGGGACGCCGGCCGCCGGGACGCCGGCCGCCGGGACGCCGGCCGCCGGGACGCCCGCCGGCTTTTCGCGGCGTCCCGGGAACTTCACCAGGGTGATCTCCGCGGCGGCCTTTTCCTTCTCGTGCGCGGCCCGCTCCGCGGCTCCGCCGCCACGCCTCGCCCCCTGGACGAGGGTGAGGTCGTCGACGCCTCGTTGCGGCCCACCGACTTGGGCCAGGATCGCCAGTTTCACGTCGGGCCGTGGCGTCACCGGCTCCAGCTCGTAGGGTAGGAGCGCGAGCAGCTCGGTGTATTCGCGTACCAGGGGCTCGGGTGCGGCGTCTCCGGCGCCCTCGCCGTTGAGCCGGTCGACGGCCTCCAGGATGGCCCGGTCTTTCGGTTGAAGCTTGTCCGTCATAACAAATCCCCGATCTCTTCCTGCAGAGCCTTGCGGAGTTTCTTCATTGCCAGGAGCGTCCTCGTTTTGACGGTCCCCAGGGGGATATCCGTCGCTTTCGAGATCTCACTCTGGGTCATGCCTTGGAAGAAGGCCTGCTCGAGGACCTGACGCTGTTCCGGAGGGAGAGTCTGCATCTCCTCTCTCAGGCGCCGGCCCCTCTGCTCCATCCATACGGACTGCAACCCCTCGGGGGATGTATGCTTGCCACGATTTTCTTGCTTCACGGCCCCCAGGGTGCGATCGACGACCTGGCGGCTGCGTAGCCGGTCGATGGCGCGGCTGCGGGTGATCAGCACGAGCCAGGTCGAGACCGAGGAGCGCGAGGTGTCGTATCGTACCGCCTGCTTCCACACCTGGAGGAAGACCTCCTGGACCACCTCCTCGGCGTCGGAGGCGTCGGAGAGGACGCGCCGCGCGAGGGCGTGGAGCATGGCGGCATAGCGGTCGTAGAGCTCGCTCAGGGCCGCCGTGTCGCCGCTGGCGATCCGCGCGACGAGCACCGGGCCGTCGGCGGCTGCGGGAACGGTCTTTTGATCGGCGGGAACGGTCATCGGAGTTGGACCTGAAGTGTGCTCAACAGCGAGCGCAGCTTAGCACGTCGAACACGCCGTCATCTCAGTAGCGCGGCACCGAGGGATCGATCCGCAGGCTCCAGGCGTCGATACCGCCCGCCAGGTTCGTGGCCTGGTTGAGGCCCTGGTGACGCAGGAAGGCGACTACCCGGCCCGAGCGCGGCCCATGGTGGCACAACGCCACCACCGGCTGGTCGTCGGGGAGCTCGCTCCAGCGCTCGGCGATCTCGCCCATGGGGAGGAGCCGCGACCCCTGGATGTGGCAGATCTCGTACTCGTAGGGCTCGCGGACGTCGAGCATCGACACCTCGCGGCCTTCGTCGAGCCAAGCCTTCAAGTCCTCGACCTGGATCTCGAACGGGATCTCTCCATCTCCGGACACGGCGTCCTCCTCCTCGTGGCCGGCGGCCGCCGTCTCGCAGGTCGAATACTCGACCAGGGTGGTCAAGGTGGGCTCGGCGCTGCAGATCGGGCAGTCGCGGCTTTTTTTGAGCTTCATCTCGCGGAAGCTGAGGCGCAGGGCGTCGAAAAGCAGGAGCCGTCCGATCATCGACTCGCCGCACCCGAGCAGCAGCTTCAGGGTCTCGTTGGCCTGGAGCGACCCGACGATCCCCGGCAACACTCCGAGCACCCCGCCCTCGGCGCAGGACGGCACCATCCCCGGCGGCGGCGGCTGTGGGAAGAGGCACCGGTAGCAGGGCCCACGCTCGCTCCAGAAGACGGAGAGCTGGCCTTCGAAGCGCAGGATCGCCCCCCAGACGTTGGGCTTTCCCGCCAGCACGCAGGCGTCGTTGACGAGGTAGCGGGTCGGAAAGTTGTCGCTGCCGTCGACGACGACGTCGTAGCCCTCGACGAGCTCCCCGGCGTTGGCCGCCGTCAGCCGTTCGCCGTGCCTCTCCAGCACGATAAAGGGATTGACGTCCCGCAGCCTTTCAGCCGCCGCCTCGACCTTGGGCCGTCCGAGGTCCGAGGTGCCGTAGAGCACCTGGCGCTGGAGGTTCGACTCGTCGACCCGGTCGTCGTCGACGAGGCCGAGGGTGCCGACTCCGGCAGCGGCGAGGTAGAGGCCAAGCGGCGAGCCCAGGCCGCCCGCGCCGACGAGTAGCACCCGCGACGACTTCAGGCGCTTTTGCCCCTCGATGCCGACCTGCGGCAGGGTGAGGTGGCGTCCGTAACGGCGGATCTCGTCGTGGGTCAGCTCCGTTGCGGCGAGGCGCTCTGCGATGTTGATCGTCATCTCGTCCAGCTCTTTTCGGTAAAGGCCTTGGCGTCCGTCCGGAGCCGCCAGCAGCGGATCTCGCGAACGCGCCCCTCGTCGAGGGCGACGATCAGGTAGCTTACCCCAGGCAGGGCGTGCTCCAGATCGTAGGGGCTCGGCTCGGCCGGCCGCTCGGGGTGGGAGTGATAATAGCCCACGACGTCCTCGGATGTGCCTCGGACCTCACGGTGGACGGCGAAAAGCAGCTCCGGCGGGATCGTGTACCGGCGACGGCGCTCGGCGGGAGCGGCGTTCTCAGCCTCGACGACCCGAACGATCCGTGCCGGCTCGTCGCCGCTTCGGGGCGTGCCGACGAGGACGCCGCAGCATTCCGCGGGGTACGTCGCCTCGGCGTGGGCGGTGACCTGCTCGACAAGGGCTGTGGGAAGGACGAGGTCGATCGTCATCTCGGCCATTTCTACCACGAGGCTAACCATCGCCTTCTCCCGTCGTCCAAACGGATGTAGGAAGGGAGAGCCGTGAACCGAGAAGAAGACCGAAGCGCCGAGAAAGACCGCCTCGACCGCGCCTACAAGGGTGACGAGGAGGCCTTTCGCGAGCTCGTCGAACGCCACAGCACCGATGTCTTCCGCCTTGCCTACCGGCTCACCGGCAGCCGCGAGAACGCCGAGGACGTCGTCCAGGAGGCCTTCCTCAAAGCCTACCGGTCGCTGCACCGCTTCGACGGTAGAAGCTCGTTCGGCACCTGGCTCCACCGCATCGCCGCGAACTGCGCTCTCGACCTGCTGCGTCGCGTCGAGCGCCAGGAAAGGAGCCGCCAGGAGACGCCGGAGGCCGAGGACGGCGGCGATCCCTTCGACCGCATCGAGTCCGACGAGCCGGGCCCCCTGCGCCACACGCTCTCCTCGGAGGTCGAACGGCGCCTCGCCGCGGGGCTCGGCGCCCTGACGCCGATGGAACGAACCGCGTTCGTCTTGCGCCACTTCGAGGAACGTTCGATCGCCGAGATCGGCTGCGCCCTCGGCACGCGCACCAGCGCCACCAAGCAAGCCGTCTTCCGGGCCGTCGGGAAGCTCCGCCGCGAGCTCCTGCCCTGGGTGGAGGAAAGCCATGCACGAACTGCCTGAAGTCGTCGAGAAAGAGCTCGTTCTCTACTACTACCGTGAAGCTCGCCGTCCCGAGAAGATCCGGCGGCGCCTCGCTGGCGACGACGCCTTCCGCGGACGCTACGAGGAGCTCTGCCGGCTCCTCGCCGCGGTCGACGAGCTCCCGGTCCCCGATCCCGGCGAAGGCTACGGCCGCCAGGTCTGGCAACGACTGCGTCCGCGCCTCGAGGAGGCGAAGACACGGCCCAGCCTGGGTGAGCTGCTGAGCGCGTGGCTCCTGCCACCGCCGCGGTGGGCCCCGGTGGCCGCCTTCGCGGGCCTTCTCGCCATTGCTTTCCTGGCCGGACGCTACACGAGCGTCCCGGGCTCGCCTGGCGCGGAAGGCTTTACCGAGGCCGGCCGCGAGCGCATGCTCCTTGCTGAGGTCAGCGACCACCTGGAGCGTTCGGAGCGCCTCCTCGTGGAGCTCGCGAACCTGCCGGATGACGCCGTCGTCGACCTGAGCTTCGAGCGCCGGAGCGCCGAAGAGCTCGTCGGCTCGAACCGGCTCTACCGTCAGGTCTCGCGCTCGCGGGGCCGCGAAGACCTGGCGGCGCTCCTCGACGAGCTCGAGCGGATCCTCCTGGAGCTCGCCCGCGGCCCGGAAGAGATCACCGCCCCCGACGTCGAATACATCCGCGAGCGCACCGACGAGATGCTCTTCAAGGTCCAGATCGTCGGCTCGCGCCTGCGTCAAGAACAAACCACCCCGTCGCCTCGCACCGGCGGCGACCACGTCTAGGAGACGAACCCCATGAAACAGCTTTTCAACACGAAGTCCGTCCTCGTCCTATTCCTCGCGGCGCTCCTGGCCGCCACCGCGGCGTGGAGCCGTCCCCTGACGCCGGAACCCGCCGCCGCCGAGCGCAGCGACGCCTACCGCGAGGCCCGCCGGGCCCTCGACCAGGCCCGCTGGAACGACGCCGTCGAGCGGTTTGGCGAGGTGATCGAGCAAGGCGACAGCGACATCGACGCCGCCTACTACTGGATCGCCTACGCCTACTACAAGGCCGGACACGCCGACGACGCTTTGAAGACACTCAGGACCCTGCGCCGGCAGTTCAAGGACAGCCGCTGGAGCGACGACGGACGGGCGCTCGAAGCCGAGATCCGCCAGGCCTCGACCGGACGCGTCGAGGTGCCGGAGGACGACGAGGACGAGCTCAAGCTCCTGGCGCTCTCCGCCTTGATGCACAAGGACTCCGAGTCGGCGGTCGACTACCTCTTGAAGTTCGTCGGGGGCGACGCCAGCCTGGAGCTGCGCCGCAAGGCGCTTTTCGTCTTGAGCCAGAGCGACTCGCCCCGCGCCCAGGAGGTCTTCCTCGAGATCGCCCGCGGACGCCGCAACCCGGACCTGCAGCTCGCCGCGGTACGCCACCTTGGCTTCGGCCACGGAGGCTCCGCCGAGCTCCTGGCGGAGATCTACCAGACGGCGTCGGACCCGGAGGTCAAGCGGACCGTCCTCCAGGGCTACGGCTCCCAGGGTATGACGGAAGAGCTCGTGCGCCTCTACCACGCCGAGACGGACCCGGACCTGCGGATGGCGGCCGCCCAGACCCTTGGTTTCGCAGGCGCCTCAAAAGAGCTCCGTGCCCTTTACGGCGAAGAGGCGTCGGCCGAGGTTCGGGGGCGGATCCTCCAGGCCATGGCGATGTCTGGAGACATCGGCTTCGTCGTCGAGGTCGCGAAGACCGATAGCGATCCGGGGTTGCGGCGCCGGGCGGTCCAGGCCCTTGGCATCCACGGCTCTGAGGAGAGCGGGAAGGGCCTGCGGGAGGCCTACGGCAAGGAAACCGACGTCGAGGTCAAGCAGTCGATCCTCGACGCTTTCCTCCACTCCGACGAGACGACGTTCCTCCTCGAGGCGGCGCGTAGCGAGAGCGACCCGAAGCTGCGTTCGCGGGCCTTGCGAAACCTTGCCATGACCGGTAGCGAAGAGGTCTGGCCGCTCTTTGACGAGATCTACGCGACGGCGGACCTCGAGACCAAGAAATCGATCCTGCGGGCTTATGTGATGGGTGACCGGATCGACCGGGTCATCCAGGTCGCGCGCACCGAGTCGGACCCCGAGGTGAAGAAAGAGGCGGTGCGGGTGCTCACCTTTACCGATTCGGAGAAGGCGACACAGTTCTTGCTGAGCCTCCTGGAGGACGACTAGACCCAAAACAAGCGTTGCTCTCAAGACCACTTCGTCCTCGTAGGGCGCGCATCGTTCTGGTTCCATGAGACACGCCCACCAGAAGAACCCCAATGGTCCTTTGGCGGGCGGTGGAAACCGGAAGGCGCTAGTTCCCGCTGTCGCAATCGGATATATGGCAATCGACCCAGCTTGGCTCGACAGCGGCACAGACCCACCAATCATAGATCATTGTACATATAGCGCCGCATACAACGTCTCGACTTTCGCAGTGCGGGGTTTGTTGACAGCCTAGTCGATTGGCGCCTGGCCCCTGGCCGACACCTTCTTCGACAGGTAGCAATGATGACAGACCGCTATGCAACCGCCTCCGGGATCACTGCCCAACAACGATCAGTGCCCGCGAAGATGGAAAGCGCAGCTAGGCTGCCGCGGCTATGCGATAATCCGACGAGGAATCGGCCGTCGAAGCCGAGTGGACGTGCCTGGGAAGGCCCTTCCCAGGGCGCGCCGGACGTGCTCTTCCAGGGCATCTCCGAGGAGAAGGTCTGGGCCAATAGCACGGTGATCCGCAAGCCGATGCTGTGGACTGGGGCCGGATGGCGGTCCCGGTCTTTCTTCCGGTGTGGGTCGGAGTCCGGGTGGAGGGTGCGGTGGGGCGGACCTCGCACTGGCCGCCCCGCTCCCGGTCGGCCCGAAGACAAGCGGATCGCCGCCCGGGGAGGGGGAGGGGCCTCGACCTCGCTGAGCCTGCAAAAAGGCCGACGGTACAGAGTTTGGCTCACCCGTCCGAAGACGGGGTCCACGTACTCGTCGGCCAGAGTCCGATACTACCACGGCCCACGAAGAGTAAACAAGGAACGTCACACCACACGGCGGCCCCGGGCCCTCGATCTCGACGCCGTGGCGTGCGCTTCGACGTTCACGGCCACCGCCAAGGCGGGCGCACTCTTAGGCGGTGCTGATTGGCCCTCGGCAAATCAGCACCTTGGGGCGATGCTGAATGGCCCTCGGCAAATCAGCACCAGGTTGGGGGTGACGCTGATGGGGCGATCCTCATCGTCGTTTCGGTTTCGAGGGGGCGGTCCGAGACGGGGCTCAGCCTCCAGGACTGCCGACAGTGGGTGATGATCATCTAGAAGGCCGGGCTTAAGAACACCTCCAGGCTCAGGTCGAGGTCACCGATGGTGTCGGAGCTGCTCACCGTCATCGAGTCGTTGACGGAGCCCGGGTCCGTGAGCGCCAGGCTCGGGGTTCGGCAGTTGGTCGGCGTGCCATTGCCGATCGTGAACTTGTTGTTTGAAACGTCTCTTGGATCGGGCAAATCGGGCCTTTTCGGCTTACCAAGGCTTTTCCCAGGGGACTCTGACATTCTTCGTCAGTCTTTGGTCCCGTCCCCCCAGGCGAGCACCTTCCGAGCCCGCCACGGGCACCACTCGATAGGCACTCGTCTGGAGTCGACGACCCAGCCCTGGGGCGGCGACGTGGTGACGAGCTACGGCAACGACGGCCAGGACCTCCTGACGGCTCTCACCAACGGCGAGGGGAACGGGGAACGAGACATCGTGGGTCTACAGCGACCGGGATCTGATGACGGCGGAGGTGTCCCGCGCGCAGCGGAGTGGACAGGCTTGCCAGACAGAGGTTCTACTTGTGAAGATGTTGGGGAATCTCGGACCCAGATTGCCCGAGGACGATGAGCTTCACGATCCACGACCACCTGATCCCCCACGAGCCGGGCCAGGCCACGGACCGCGGCTGGATCGCCGCCACCGGCTACCGGCCGATGGCCGTCACCTGGCACTGGACGGCGACCTGGGACCTCGCCCACTGCCGCCGGCTCCTCGGAGGACGCGCCGCGGAGCGCCGCGGCGTCGCCTCGGCCCACTACGGCGTGGGCAGGAGCTTCGCCGAGGGCGTCGACCGCTACGTCGCCCTGGAAGATCGCAGCTGGCACGCCGGCAAGAACCAGACCCTGCGCTGGAACGGCGGCGCTTACCGTTCGGCGGACGACCAGGGCGCCCGCACCACCGTCGGCGTCGAGGTCGTCCACATCGGTTACGCCCGCGAGGGCGTCGAGGCCGGGGAGGGCTGGACCCTTGCCGACTCGCCCGACGGCTGCAGGCGCCTGCGAATCGCGCCCTGGGGCGAGGAGCAGGTCGAGATGATGGTCGCGATCGGCGGCGAGATCGTCGATCTCTTCCCCCACGTCGGGCCGCGTCATCATCACGGCCACAGCGATCTATGTCCGGGCTACAAGGTCGACGTCGCCGGCTTTCCCTTCGCCCGGGTGTTGCGCGGGATCTACGGCGAGGCGTCGATTCCCGACGTCTGGACGCCTCTGTGGACGGCGCGGGGGCGCCAGCGCGCCCTGGCGGCCCTGGGCGAGGATCCGGGACCGGACGACGACCGCTGGGGTCCGCGCTCCGCTGCCGCGTTGCGCCGCTTCCAGCACGCGAACGGCCTGGTCGAGGACGGCTGTTGGACGACGTTCGTCAGCTGGAAGGTCCAGGACGTGCTCGCCGAGCGTGGACAGACGCTCGCCAAGGCGACATCGGCTTAGGGCAGGCTCAAAAGAAGCCGATCTCGTCGTCCTCTTCGTCGTCGTCTTTTTCGGGAGGCAGCTCGTCGCGCGAGAGGACACCCGCCAGGGCGACCACCGCGACGAGGAGCAAGAACGTCATGAGCCAGCTGCCTTCGGGGCCGTAGTCGCCGCCGGTCCAGGACTCGGAGCCCTCCACGGTCACCTCGAAAAGCCGCGGGAACGAGATGCCGGAGACCGGGAGCGAGAGCACCGAGCCGAGGATCGTGTTCCACGCGGCGTGAAAGAGGACACCCGGCCAGAGGCTCCCCGTGAGCTCGCGCAGCGCCCCCAGCAAGAGCCCCAGGAGGAAACCGTTGACCAGCCCCGCCGGCCGGACCTCCGAGCTCACCAGGCTCGGCAGGACGAAAAGCATCGCCGCCACGCCGCCGGCATGGACCCAGGAAAGCTGCTCGCGCAGCGCCGAGAAGATGTAGCCGCGCAGGATCCACTCCGTGAGGCAGGCGGCGGCCAGAAAGCCGAGGGCGTAGAGCGCGATCTGCGAAAGCCCGTCGTTGGGCGGCGTCTCGAGCACCGTCGCTTCCCGGCGCTCGAAACGCATGAAGAGGCTGGCAAGCGCCGTCCAGGCGCTCAAGAGGCCGACGGCACCTACGAACGCCAGCAAGAGCTGGCCCGGCGCCTGATGGCGGCCATCGGGGGGCCAGAGGACTCCGATCTCGAAAAGCGGCTTGCGGTCGACGAGGCGAACGAAAGCGACCGTCGCGATCATCACCGCCGGCGCCAGGAAAGCCTCGATGCCGAGCATCAATCCGGCGTCCAGCGTCTCGGTACCGGAAAGGATCGCCTGGAGCTCGTCGGGAGCGGTGAAAAGCGACAGGGCTAGGCTGCCGCCGAACGCGAAGATCAGGATCGTCAAGATGTAGTAGAGCGCGATCCGCGTGCCCATGGGCAGCAGCGGCTGCGAAGGATCTCCCCAGGGGGGTTTGCCCTCGGGCTTCTGCGGCTCTTGCGACAAAACGATCCACCTCGTCCCGGCGCGAGGCGTTGCTCGGGGTGTCCCCGGGCGACGCCTCACGGCCGTGAGACCGGGCTCCTAGCCCTCGGCGCGGCGCATGATGAGCGCCCCGTTGGCGCCGCCGAAGCCGAAGGAATTCGTCAAGGCGTATTCCAGCTCGGCTGCGCGGGGTTTGTGGGGTACGAAATCGAGGTCGGCCTCCGGGTCCGGCTCGTCGAGGTTCAAGGTCGCCGGCAGGATCCCCCGCTCGAGGGCGAGGGCGAGGATGCCCGACTCCAGGCCTCCGGCCGCCCCCAGCAGGTGGCCGGTGGCCGACTTGGTGGAAGAGATGGCGAGCGAGTAGGCATGATCGCCGAAGACCCGCTTGACGGCCTCGACCTCGGCGAGGTCGCCGCGGTAGGTCGAGGTGCCGTGCGCGTTGATGTAGCCGATTCTTTCCGGGGCGATCTCGGCGTCGCGAAGCGCCGCCTCCATGACCCGCGCCGCCCCGTCACCCGTCGGATCGGGCGCCGAGATGTGAAACGCGTCGCCGCTCATCCCGTAGCCGACGATCTCGGCATAGATGTGAGCCCCGCGCGCTACGGCCGACTCCATCTCCTCGAGGACGAGGATGCCGGCTCCCTCGCCGACGACGAAGCCGTCACGGCCCTTGTCCCACGGCCGCGAGGCGCGCTGCGGCTCGTCGTTGCGGGTCGAAAGCGCCTTCATCGACGAGAAGCCGGCGTAGGTGAGGGGCGTTAGAACCGCCTCCGTACCGCCGGTGATCATGGCGTCGGCGTCGCCGCGCTGGATCAACCGAAACGCGTCGCCGATGGCGTGGAGACCCGTCGTGCAAGCCGTGGCCGGAGCGGAGTTCGGGCCCTTGGCACCGAAGCGGATCGAAACCTGCCCGGCGGCCAGGTTGACGATCAGCGCCGGGATGAAAAACGGCGACACCCGGCGCGGCCCACGCTCCAGCAGCACCTTGTGCGTCGCCTCGATGATCGGCAACCCGCCGATCCCGGCACCGATGACGACGCCGACACGGTGGGCGTTTCCCGCGTCGACAACTAACCCAGAATCCTCCATCGCCAACTGGCTTGCCGCCAGGGCATAGTGGATGAAGGTGTCGCTTTTCTTGACGTCCTTCTTGGGGATGTAGTCGGTGGGGTCGAACCCCTCCACCTCACCGGCGATGCGCGACGGGTACTCCGAGGCGTCGAACCGCGTCAGCGGCCCGATGCCGCAACGCGAGTCCATCAGGCCTTGCCAGGTCTCCTCGGTACCGATACCGAGGGGCGAGATCAGCCCGATGCCGGTGACGGCCACTCGTCTTCGCTGGTCGTGGCTCAAGTCCGGCTCCTCACTCGTCGTCGTCCCCGGCGTGTTCCTTGATGTAGGCGACCGCGTTCTCGACCTTGACGATCTTCTCGGAGTCCTCGTCGGGGATCTCGATACCGAACTCCTCCTCCAGGGCCATCACCAGCTCGACGATGTCGAGCGAGTCAGCGCCCAGGTCGTCGGTGAAGCTGGCCTCGGGCTTGACCTCGGCGATGTCGACCCCCAGTTGCTCGGCGACGATGTCGGCCACCTTTCCCTGTACTTTATCCTTTGCAGACATGATCTTCTTCCTCCTGTTTGGATCTCTGGGATCTCGGGGATGAGCCCCACGGTTCTAGCATAACGGCTTCGGGAGAGTCTATTCGTGCGCCGCTTCTGGGCGCCTCGGAGCTCAGATGTACATGCCTCCGGAGACGTTCAGGACCTCTCCCGTGACGTACCCCGCCTCCTCGCTCACCAGATAGAGGACGGCGGCGGCGATCTCCTCGGCGCTGCCGAAGCGGCCGAGGGCGATGGTCTTGGCGAGCTCCGCGCGGGTCTTCTCGCCCAGGGCCTCGGTCATGGCGGTCTCGACGAAGCCGGGAGCCACGACGTTCGAGGTGATGTTGCGGCCGCCGAGCTCGCGGGCGAGCGACTTGGCAAAACCCACGAGGCCGGCCTTGGAGGCCGCGTAGTTGGCCTGGCCGGCGTTGCCCATGAGGCCCACCACCGACGAGACGAAGACGATGCGGCCCCAGCGCTTCTTCATCATGCCGCGCACCAGCGGCCGGACGACCGCGAAGGCGCCGGTCAAGTTCGTCGTCACGACCTCCTGCCACTGCTCGAGGCTCATGCGGGCCATGAGCGCGTCGCGGGTGATGCCGGCGTTCGAGACCACGATGTCGATCGCGGCCCATTCCCCGGGCAATTCGGCGAGCGACGCACCGACCTCCTCGGGGCTTGCGAGGTCGAGGCGGAGCGGAAGGGCCTCGCCACCCGTCTCGCCGATCTCCGCGGCCAGGGCTTCGAGCTTGTCGATCGAGCGCGCCGCGGCGAGAATGCGCGCACCCTGGCCGGCGAGGCGCAGCGCGATGGCACGGCCGATGCCCTGGGAGGCGCCGGTGACGAGGGCGGTCTTGCCGTCGAGTCTGAACATCTTCGTATCTCCTCTCGGTCCTGGGATCGGCCGGCCTTTCAAGCGAGGTCGGCCAGGAGCTTCTCAAGGGCCGCGGGCTTGGGGAGCGAGGCCCAGCGGGCTTCCCGCTCGATGCGCCGTCCGAGGCCGGTCAGGACGTTACCAGGCCCCACCTCGACGAAGGTCTCGGCACCGCCCTCCTCCAGCATCCAGCGCATCGACTCGACCCAACGGACCGGAGCATCGACCTGGCGCACGAGCGCGCCTCGGGCCACCTCGCCCCGCTCGACAGGCGCGGCGTCGACGTTGGTCACCACCGGTACCGCCGGATCGGCAAAGGCGATCTCGGCGAGCAGCGGCTCAAGGGCGTCGCGCGCCGGGCGCATGAGCGGCGAATGGAAGGGGGCGGAGACCTCCAGGAGCTTGGCCCGCTTGGCGCCGCGCTCGACGGCGAGCGCCATCGCCCTCTCGACCGCACCGCGACGGCCCGAGATCACGACCTGGAGCGGCGAGTTGTAGTTGGCGACGCTGCAAGCGTCGCCGTCGGTCGAGGCCTCGGCGACGATCTCGCCGACCGGCTCCGCCTCTAGGCCCATGATCGCCGACATGGCCCCCTGGCCCACCGGCACGGCCTCCTGCATGAGCTCGCCGCGACGGCGCACGAGCCGCAGCGCGTCGCCAAGAGCCAGGCTTCCGGCCGCCACCAGGGCCGAGTACTCGCCCAGGCTGTGGCCGGCGACGGCGAGCGGGCGAAGCCCGGTCTCCTCGACGACCCGTAGCAGCGCCACCGAGCAGGCGAGGACCGCCGGCTGGGTGTTTCGGGTCAGCTGAAGGTCCGATTCGGGGCCTTCCCAGACGAGCCCTGTCAGGTGCTCGCCCAGGGCGTCGTCGGCCTCCTCGAACGTCTCCCGGGCACTCGCAAAAGCCTCGGCCCACTCGCGGCCCATGCCGACTTTCTGCGATCCCTGGCCGGGAAAGACGAAAGCGATTTTCCGACTCATTACATCTCCTCAAACGCCGCCGCCGAGCCACGCTTTTTCCTGGACGTGGAGCTCCTCGACCTTGGCGCCGATCTTGTTGTGCAAGTCCGCGTCGTAGAACTCGACGGCACGGCGCAGGGCGTTGCGAATCGCCTTGGCGTTCGAGCGCCCGTGGCCGATGAAACAGCCTCCGCGGACTCCCAGAAGCGGCGCCGCACCGTATTCCGCCCAGTCGGTGCGGCGGGCGATCTCCTTTAAGGCGGGCCGTGCCAGGACGTAGCCGAAACGCGTCCGCGCCGTCTGCTTGAGCTCCTGGCGGACGAGGCCCAGGAAGTACCCGGCCAGCGATTCCGCCGTCTTCAAGACGACGTTGCCGACAAAGCCGTCGCAGACGATCACGTCGACCGTACCGCCGAAGACGTCCGAGCCTTCGACGTTCCCCACGAAGTTGAGCCCTGTACCCTGAAGCACCTTGAAGACCTCCCTCACAAGCTCCGTGCCCTTGCCCTCCTCTTCACCCACCGACATCAGCCCGACACGCGGCGCCGGCGTGTGGACGATCTCCTGGGCGTAGAAGTGACCCATCACCGCGAATTGGCGAAGGTGAGCCGCCCTGGCGTCGACGTTGGCGCCGACGTCGAGGACCACCGTCCGGCCCCGCCGGTTCGGGAAGACCGCGGCCAAGGCCGGCCGGTCGACCCCGGGGATGGAACCGATGACTGTCTTGGCGGCGATCATCGCGGCCCCCGTGTTGCCGGCGGTGACCATGGCCTGAGCCCGCCCCTCCTTGACGAGACGGGCGCAGACGCGCACCGAGGCGTCCCTTTTCTTGCGCACCACGAGCGGGCGTTCTTCCATGGCCACGACTTCCTCCGCGTGCTCGATGGTGAGCCGCCCGCCGTGGTCTCCCAGGCGTCGCAGCTCCTCCTCGATGCGCTCGCGCTGACCCACGAGGATCACGTCGACACCGTCGCCGACGGCGGCCTCAAAAGAGCCCTCCACGGCGGAGCGAGGCGCGTAGTCGCCGCCCATGGCGTCGACGGCAATGTGCATCTGGAGCCTGTCGCCGAGCGCCTAGAGCTTCTCTTTGCCTTCGAGCACCTCGCGGCCCCGGTACTGCCCGCAGGATGGGCAGACCCGATGCGGTAGCTTCGGCTCGTCGCAGTTCGGGCAGATCGAGATGCCGGGCCGGCCTAGGAAATCGTGGGCGCGGCGCTTGTCGCGGCGGGCCTTCGAGTGACGTCGCTTGGGATTCGCCATTTCTCAAAACCTCTTTGGGATGACTCGCTCGGGTGCGAGCCGGTGACACTCAAAAACCGGCGTCCTCTTTCAGCCGGGCCAGGGCCGCCCATCGCGGATCTGCCGGCTCTCGGCAGTCACAGGGCCCGGTGTTCAAGTCGGCGCCGCAGGTCGCGCAGAGGCCTGCACAGTCCTCGCGGCACAACGAGCGCATCGGAATCAGGAGCTGAAGCTGCTCGACGACCAGCGGCCGGGTGTCGAGCCGGGGCCGGACGAGCACGAGGACCCCCAGGTCCTCGGCTTGAAGCTCCTTGTCCGTCGCCGCCACGTCCCGCGTCGCACCGTCCTCGACGAGGACGAGCGCCGCGGACTCGACTGCGACCGGCAGGGTGACCCCTTGGAGGCACCGCGCACACACGAGCCTTTGGTCGTAGGCGAGCGACATCTCAAGCAGAAAACCCGGCACCGCACGACGGATCCGTCCGCGGCAGGTGACCTCGCCCACCTCGAGCAGGTCGGAATCTCCGAGCTCGTCGCGGGGAATCGCCAGGGACTCTTCCCAGGTGAAGGGCTCCTCGCCCAGATGGTCGAGACGTACCTCCATGGGTCTCCTCCCCGGCCGGGGGGCGAAGACTACGGCATCGCCCGAGGCCGTGTCAATCGGATCGTCCTGTCGGCCGTCTTAATCGTCGTCCTCGATCAGCAGACCCAGCAGGTCCGAGGTCGAGAGGATGCCTGCCGGTTTGCCGCCCCGGGTGACGAGGAGACGGTGCAGGTGGTTGTCGACCAGGGTCGCAGCGACCTCCGAGACCGAGGCGTCCTCGGCGACGGTGTAGACCTCCGGCGTCATGATGTCTCGAACCAAAAGCTCCCCCTCCTCGCCGGCCAAGACCTCGCGGTCGGCGTCGGTCAGGGACCGGGCTCTCGGTTGGCGGAAAAACGCCTTGTCCGCGTCGTCGCCGGCGAGGCGGTCTTCGCCGGAGGCGGCGCGGGCGATGTCGACCACCGAGACGACGCCGATGAGCTGCCCGTTGCGGCTCTCGACCGGCGCGCCGGTGATCTCGTTCGACATCAGGAACGCGGCGAGCGCGCGCACCGGCATGTCCTCGCGCACCGTCAGGATGTCGGGGTTCATCAAGTCCTGGGCCGTGATCGTTTGCATCGCCTCTCCTAGGTTCCCGAGGTCGGCCGGCCAAAGGTTTCACTGCCAAGGGCTTCGCCGGCCCGTTCGAGGGTGGCCTGAAGCTGGACCATATCGATGGGCTTGGCGACGTAGAGGTCCATTCCCGCGGCCAGGCACCGTTCCTCGTCGCCGCGCATCGAGTGCGCCGTCATGGCGATGATCACGGGCTGGCGGTCGGCGTCGAGCTCGGCGCGGATGCGCCGCGTGGTCTCGAAACCGTCCATGCGGGGCATCTGGACGTCCATCAGCACGACATCGTAGCGCTTGGCGTCCAAGGCCTCCAGGGCCTCGGCACCGTCGGCCGCGAGGTCGGCTTCGTAGCCGAGGCCCGCCAGCATGAGAAGCGCCACCCGTTGGTTGACCTCGTTGTCCTCGGCGAGGAGGATGCGAAGCGCCCTCGATGCCCCGGCCGCTTCCGGGCGGATCCGCTCAACGGGCTCGGCGGGCGGCTCGGCGCCGGTGAAGAAACGCTCCAGGTGGGCACGCAGCGCTCTCGGCTTGACGGGCTTGTGGAGCGTCGCCTCGGCGGGCGGCTCTTTCTCCTGGCCGAGCTCGGCAAGGTGGAGGACCCCTGGTTGCTCGCCTAAAGCCGGCATCAGATCTTCGCACAGGGACGCGTCGAGCACGACGGCGTCGGGCCGCTCCACGGAGGAAGCGATCTTCGCCCGCCCTTCGGCACCGGAGCTGACGCCGCAGGGAACCATGCCCCAGATCTCGGCGTAGCGGCCCAGCGACCAGCGCAGGGTCTCGCTGCGAGTGGCGATCAGGAGGTTGCGTCCGGTGAGCACCGGCGACTCCTCCAGAAAGGCCCGACTCTCCTGGCCTCCGGCGGCGACGACGGTGAAAGAAAAGGTCGACCCCCGCCCTTGCGTTGACTCGACCCAGATGCGTCCTCCCATGGCCTCCGTCAGCCGCTTGCAGATCGCCAGCCCCAAACCGCTACCCCCGTAACGGCGGGTGGTCGAGGCGTCGACCTGGGTGAAGGGATGGAAAAGCGTCGCGAGCTGCTCGCCGGCGATGCCGATGCCCGTGTCGCGGACCGTAAAGCGGATCTCGTGCTTCCCGTCGCGGTGCCGGCGGCCGGCGACCGACACGAACACCTCGCCCTCGGCCGTGAACTTGACGGCGTTCGAGAGGAGGTTGACCAGGATCTGGCGGACGCGGACACTGTCGCCGACAAGGACCTCGGGAACCGTCTCTTCCATCCAGTAGGCGAGCTCGAGGTGTTTCTCGGCGGCGGCCGGAGCGACGACGTCCAGAGTCCCTTCGACGCATTCGCGCAGGTCGAAGGCTTTCTCCTCGAAGTGGATCTTTCCCGATTCGATCTTCGAGAAGTCGAGGATGTCGTTCAAGATGGCAAGCAAAGCCCGGGCGCTCGTCGTGATCGTCTCCAGGTACTCGCGCTGCTTTGGCGAGAGGGGGGTTTCGAGCAGCAGCGTCGCCATTCCCAGGACCCCGTTCATGGGAGTGCGGATCTCGTGGCTCATGTTGGCCAGGAATTCGTCCTTGGTCCGGCTGGCGGCCTCGGCCACCTCGCGCGCCCGCTGTGCCTTGCGCAGCGCCCGCTGGCGCTGCTTCCTCTTCTGGCGGGCGTTTTGGAGGACGGCGAGCGCGCCGGCGAGGACCATGAGATAGAAGGCGTAGGCCCACCAGCGCTTCCAGAGAGGCGCCAGGATGACGACGGGGATCTCCACGCCCTCTTCGTTCCACCTGCCGGCGCTGTTTTCGCCTCTGAGGCGGAACGTGTAGCGGCCAGGAGCGACGTTGGTGAAGATGGCCTCGGGGGTCCCGGTGGCGGGGATCCAGTCGGGGGACCAGCTCTCCAGCTGATAGGAGTACCGATTCTTCTCGGGAGCGCTGAAGTCGAGCACTGCAAACTCGAACTTGAAGACCCGGTCGCGGTAGCTGAGCTCGATTCTTTCCACGTCGTGGAAACGAACGTCCTCGAAATCTCCCTCGTCGTTGGCGACTTTGACCGCGGTCACGGCAACCGGCGGCACGTAGCTGGGCTTGGGAAGCTTCTGCGGATGGAAGACGTTGAAACCATTGACTCCGCCGAAAAAGAGCTCACCGTCGCTGCTCTGGTAATGCGCACCGAGGTTGAACTCCTGGCTCTGGAGGCCATGGCTGGTGTCGTAGTTGGTGAGCTCTTCGCTCCGCGGGTCGAAGCGCGAGAGCCCGGAGTTGGTCGACAGCCACAGGTGTCCGCCGGCATCGGCACGGATGCCCCAGACATTGCCGTTGGGCAGGGCGTCGTCTCCCTCAGAGTATTGGATGAACGACGCGTGCCCGGTCCGCAGGCTGTGGCTGATGAGCTGAAGAAGACCGTGGCCGTTGGTGCCCACCCAGAGGCCGCCTTCGTGGACGTAAAGCGTGTTGATCTCACCGACACCGAGATCCCAAGGCAAGTTCGGGTCAACGAGTCGCACCAGTTGCCCCGTGGCCGGATCGAGGTGGTGGAGGCCGCCGCCGTCGGTGCCAACCCATAGGCCTCCGGCGGGATCCTCGACGACGGCACTGATCTGATTGCGCGGGCTCTCCGGGTTCTCGGGTTCGGGGACGAGGTGGACGAAGCTGGCGCCGCCGGGCTCCAACAGGTCGAGGCCATGCTTTTGGGTGCCGATCCACAGGCGATTCGAGCCGTCCACGTAGAGGGTCCGGAGGCGGTCGGAGCCCAGGCTCGCCGGGTCGCCCGAATCGTGCCGGAAGACCTCGAACCCTTGGGCGGCGTCATAGCGATTGAGACCGCCGAAGGTGGCCACCCACAGAGCCCCTGCCTGGTCGTGAACGATCGCGACGACCCGGTTGTCACTGAGCGAGGTGGGGTCGGCGGGGTCGTGGGTGAAGGTGACGAGCTCCCCGCTGTCGAGATCCAGGCGATTGAGGCCGCTGAGGGTACCGATCCACAGCCGTTGCTGGCGATCCTTCTCCAGGGCGAAGACAGCTCCGACCTTGTAGTAGCCGAACGCCCAGGTCTGGGGATCCCAGCGGCTGACGCCGCCTTGCAAGGTGCCGATCCACAGGACGCCGCCACGGTCCTGGTAGATCGAAATGACCTGATTGTGACTGAGGCTGGTCGGGTCGGTCGGATCGTGGAGGTAACGGTCGAAGGAGTTGCCGGCGCTTGACAGCAGGTTTAGGCCGCTGTCGGTGCCGACCCACAGGTTGCCGCCGACGTCCTCGTAAAGCGCCCGCACCGTGTCGTTGCTGAGGCTTCTGGGGTCGGCGGGATCGGAAACGAAGGCGGTGAACGTCGCGGTCTCGGGATCAAAGAGGTGGAGAGCGCCGGGGTCGGAGAAGGAGCCCTGAGTGCCGACCCAGAGACGGTCAAGTTGATCTTCGAGAATGGAAAGGACCTGCTCGCCGCGTATTCCGGAAGCCTTTCCGAAGCGGGCGAAGAGCCCCGTCTTGGGATCGAGACGACTCAATCCGGCGTAGGTGCCGACCCAGAGGTCCCCGCGGTGGTCCTCGTAAAGCGCCCGTACCCGGTCGTCGCCGAGGCTCGCGAGATCTTCAGGATCGTGGCGGAAGTGCTGAAACGTCCCAGTGAGCGGGTCAAGACGGTTGAGCCCCGACGCCCCGGTGGCGATCCACAGATTCCCTCTCGAGTCTTCGAGGAGAGCCCGGACATGACTGTCCGACGGCGCGCCCGGCGCCGGTCCGTCGTGAGGAAAGCGCCTGAAGAGCTGCGTCGAGCGAACCCACTGCGCCAGGCCCCCCCCGTCGGTACCGATCCAGAGGTCGCCGTCGTCGTCCTCCAGGATCGCCCGCACGATCTGATGCGGCAGCCCGTGAACCTCGACGATCTCGTGACCGTCGAAACGGTTCAAACCTTGCTCGGTACCGAACCACATGAAGCCCACGTGATCCTGCAGGATGCAGTGCACCGTGTTCTGGGAAAGCCCTTCGTCGACCGAGAGGTGTTGAAAGCGGATGGGCCGTTTTGGCCGGACGACTTCGGCCTCAGCCGGAAGGCATAGGGTCAAGGCAACCAGAAGCCCGGCCTTCAAGGACCTGGCTCCGCAGTACCGCCTGTCCAGGCAGAACGGTCTTGAATCGATGGGCACTCCCAGCCGCTCGTCCATGCGCCTAGTATTAAGGATCGATGGGATCCATCCCCGTTCCCCGGCGAGCCGGGCGCGTCACGACGCCTTATGGGCCGGTCGAGCTTTGCGACGAGAAGATCCGAATTCCGTCGCGTCCTGGCGGAAGGCCCAAGCCGACCCGGTAAGTCGAATGTCGACTATGGTGGCCAGACCGCGGGAAGTCAAGCCTCTAGTCCTGGCCGAGCCAGTAGCCGACTTGCACCGCGGCGTCGATGAAGGGCGAGCCGTCGATGAAGGGCGAGCCGTCGATGAAGGGCGAGCCGTCGATGAAG
>CBDUYN010000145.1:0-26582 GCA_965371445.1 uncultured bacterium
GGACCCAGGGGGGAAGACACTGTCCCCTCGGGGGGACCCAGGGGGGAAGACACTGCCGGAAAGCGTCGCCGTCGTCGGTGCCGGGACCATCGGTCCCGACATCGGCTATTACTTGTTGAGCGCCTTGCCCGGCCTCAAGCTCTACCTGGTCGACGTCGTCGAGGAAGCCCTCGACAAGGCCCGCGGACGCGTCGAGGGCTACGCCGCGAAAGGCCTCGCCAAGGGCAAGCTGAGCGCGGCGCAGGCAGCCGCGGTGAAAGAAAACCTTTTCACGACCCTCGACTACGGCGAGATAGCCGGCTGCGACTGGGTGATCGAGGCGGCGACCGAGAGCCTGGAGCTCAAGCACCGGATCTTCGCGCAGATCGAAGAGGTGGTGCGCGAGGACGCGCTCTTAACCTCGAACACCAGCTCGCTGCCCGCCAGCCGCCTCTTCAGCGGCCTGAAGCACAAAGGACGCTCCACCGTCACCCATTTTTTCGCTCCGGCCTTCCGCAATCCGGCGGTCGAGGTGGTCCGCTGGCGCGACGGCGCCCCGGAAGTGGTCGAATACCTCCGCTGGCTCTTCTGCGCCACCGGCAAGGTCCCCTTGGTCACCGAGGACGTGCTCTGCTTCATGCTCGACCGGATTTTTGACAACTGGTGCAACGAGGCCGCCTACCTGCTCAAGCGGGCCACCGCCGCCGAGGTCGACAGCGTCGCCGGGGACTACGTGCACGCCGGGCCCTTCTTCGTCTTGAACCTCGCCCACGGCAATCCGATCATCGTCGAGACCAACACCTTGCAGATGGAGGAAGGCGAGCACTATCGTCCGGCGTCGATCTTCCGGTCGGTCAAGAGCTGGGACACGGTCAAGCCGGGCCACCGGGTCGAGGTCGACGACGAGGTCGCCGGGGCGGTGCGCGACCGTCTCCTCGGGATCCTCTTCTCGCAGTCGGTCGACGTCGTAGACCGCGGGATCGGCGCTCCCGCCGACCTCGACCTCGGCTGCCTCGTCGCCTTCGGTTTCAAGCAGGGGCCCCTGCGGCTGATGGAGGAGTTGGGCGACGGCGAGGTGCGGCGGATCTTCGCACGCCTCGCCGAGGAGCGTCCGGGCATGCCGCAGCCGCGCGCCGGTCCGGAGGGCTACCGCGGCTTCCTGCGCCACGTGCTGGTCGACGAGGTCGACGGCGCCGGGGGGAGCGTCAAGGTCTTGACCCTGCGCCGGCCGCAGGCGTTAAACGCCCTCGACGATGAGGTCAACGACGAGCTGCTCGCCCTCCTGCGCGAGCACGAGGACGATCCTCGTGTCGCCGGCTTCGTCATCACCGGCTACGGCAACCGGGCCTTCTCGGCCGGCGCCGACATCGGCCGTTTCCCCGAGATGCTGGGCGACAAAGCGGCGTCGATCGAGTATTCGCGCCACTGCTCGCGGCTGCTCGTCCACCTCGACGCGATGCGTAAGCCCGTGGTGGCGGCATTGAACGGCATGGCGCTCGGCGGTGGCCTGGAGCTTGCCTTGCGTTGCCGCGGCATCGTCGCGGTACGCGACGCCTGGCTCCAGCTGCCGGAGGTGACGCTGGGGATCGTGCCGGGCATCGGCGGCATGGTGGTGCCCTACCGCCGCTGGCCGGCCGCCGCCACGCTCTTCCACGACATGATCCGCCAGGCCCGCAAGCTGAAGGTGGAAAAAGCGCACGAGCTCGGCGTCGTCGACGGCCTTGCCGACTCCTATGAATCCTTGATCGAGCTCGCGGTGGCGCGAGTCGGCGAGCTGGCCGGCGCCGGCGCCGCGAGCCTCGACGGAGCGCGCGAGATCGCACCGCCGCCGCTCGCTGAGCCGGTCTCGGCCGGCGGCCAGCCGCTGAGCCGTCAGCTCGTCGACCTCATGACGCGGACGATCGGCGAGGCGGCAGGCGCCTCGACCCTGGCGGAGGCCCTGGAGATCGGTTACGCGGCGTTCGGCGAGAGCGCCTGCACCGCCGCCGCCCGGGAAGGGATCCGCGCCTTCCAGGAGCGGCGCCGCGCCGATTTCACCACGACCGGGTGACCAGGAAAACCACATGAGGAGCCGACGCATGAAGGCAATGAAGAGAATCCTCCCTGGGGGTATCCTCCTTCTCCTGGCCTTGACGGCCACGGAGGTCGCTCACTCCGCCGATCCCGAAACCGTCAGCCCTTGGATGAGCGAAGATCCGTCGGACTGGCCGCGGATCGCGATGATCAACCAGATCGAGTACACGGACAGGAAACATCCCTACGCCGCCTGCGGTTTCCTGGTGGATACCGGAGACGAGGTCCTCGCGGCGACAGCCAAGCACGTGCTGCTCTACTTCAAGTCGGGAGCCATGGATTCCGTTTCCTTCGCCGGTACGCTGAAGACCTGGCGGATGTTTCCCAAGGACAGCCCGGGCGACGCCGTGGTGATCGATCGGCTCGTCAACGAAGAGGCGAAGGAGCCTCTGGGGAAGCGCATTCCGCCCACTCGTGATGGGTTGCTCTTCACGCTCCGCGAGACGACCGACGCCGTCCAGCCTTTGCGACTACGTTCCACGCCGCTGCGAAAGGGTGAGACCGTTTACGTCATCGGTTGGCGCTATCCGGACGAGGGAACGGCAACGCGTTCACCGGGGCCGCTTCGTGCGGATGGACGAGGGCTCGGTGCTGGTCTCGATCGATGCGCTCAAGGACAACACCGTCCCGGGTCTGAGCGGGTCGCCGGTCATCGACGCCAAGGGGTACGTGATCGGTCTGATGTCGCAGAAAGCAGGAAAGCTGCAACGGCTGGCGCCGGCCAGCTACTTCTGGGAAGTGCTCGCGAAGCGGTGAGATGAGGTCAGGCCGGGGAGCCGGCGACAGGGCGTCCGGCGTCCCGGACGAGGGCGTTGCGGCTCGCCTCGGCCGCTCGTAGTGTAAGCTGTAATGTCCTTGATATAGAACTGTTATGGCCTTGAGGCCGTGCAGTGAAGGAGGACTCATGGGAAGCGACGCAACTCCGCTTGAGATCCGGGCCGGTCTCGAGCGTTCCTACCCGGACGTTTTGACCCCGGAGGCCCTGGCGGCGCTGGACGCCCTGGCGCCGTTCAACGAGCCGCGGCGGACGGTCATGGAGAAGCGGATCCGGCGCCGGGCCGAGCGCACCCGCGACCGGCGGCGGATCGCGTTCCTCGACGCCGGCTCGACGATCCCCGGCACCGACATCTCGGTCGCCGACGCCCGCGCCGGCAAGTTCGCCGGCAGCGAGATCCCCCACGACCTCCGCCGCCAGTGGATCCAAGGCACCGGCCCCGGCGCCAAGCCGAATGTGCCGGTCGAGAAAAGCATCCGCAACGTCGCCTACGCTCTCTTAAGCGGCGCCGACGGCTGGATGTTCGACGGCGAGGACGCTCTCGGCCAGATCTCGACCATGTCACTCGAGAACCAGCGCAACCTGAAGCTCGCCATCGACGACGACGACGTTTTCCTGCAAGCCGCCGAGCAGGTGGCCGTCGAGATGAACGAGTGGGCGCGCGCGTTTTTCGGCCACGAGATCGTCGAGGACTACCGGGAGCAGCTCAAGAAGACGACGAAGATCTTCCGCGCCCGCGGCCTCCACCTCGACGACCGGCACGTCCGTGTGGACAACGTCACGGGCTTCTCGGCGTCGATCGTCGACACGGTGCTCTACGTCGTCAACAACCACCGGCGTCTGGCCGAGACCGGCGCCTCGATCGTCCTCTACCTGCCGAAGATCCAGACCGCCGAGGAGGCGGCGTTCTGGAACCGGATCCTGACCAACCTGGAGGAGCACCTCTCGCTCGCGGAGGGCACGATCAAGGTCTACGTGCTCGTCGAGCAGCTCGAAGCCTCCTTCCAACTGATGGAGATCCGCGCCGCGCTCGGACTTCATTTCGTCGGCTACAACACCGGCCGCTGGGACTACATCAACAGCCTCGCCGACGCCATGGCGTGGGACGGCGATTTCACGAATCCCAACATCGATGCCATCACCATGACCTACGGCTACATGCGCAACTACGAGGACCGTGTACGGCGCGCGGTCAACACGCCGGATGAAAACGGCCGGTGCGCGCTCTGGCAGGGCGGCATGGAGCCCAACATCCCGGTGGGCTCGGAGCGCGGCATCAAGGACAGCATGAAAAGAGCCGTCGCCGGTGCCGAGCGCGAGCAGCGCGAGGGCGCGAGCGGCAAGTGGGTGGCCCATTGGAGGATGGTGCACATCGTCCGCCCGGTGTGGGAAAAAGTCGGAGACGAGAACCAACTGGGCCGAGAGTTCCCGCCCCTGACCTACACGGAAGCCGACGCCGACGGCCTCGTGACACTGGAGCCGGCGCCGCGGACGATCCGCGGCGCGCGGGACCTCCTGAGCGTCGCCCTCCAGTACGGCAACGCCTTCTTGCAGGGCTTCCAGGCGGCGGCGCTCAAGCCCGCCGACTTCTTTGGCAACGACGACGTCCTCTACCTGATGGAGGACATGGCGACCGGGGAGATCCGTCTCTCGATCCTCTGGGAATGGTTGCACAAGGGCGCGGCCTTAACCGACGGCGACGAGGAGACCGGTGCCGCAAAGGGTGACGCTTTCACCGCCGAGCTTTTCGAGCGGCTGCTCGGCGAGGAGTTCGAAAAGCTGCTGGCGGCGAGAAACCGCGACGTCCACGACAACTCCAAGACGACGACCCTGCCGATCGCCCGCCAGATCGCCGAGACCTACGTCACGGTCGACTTCAAAGCGCCCTGGTATATCGACTTGCTGAACATCAACCTCGGAAACTACGACCTGGCGGAGGCGCAGCGGCGCATCAATTTTTACAACGCCCTTTTTCGCCTGAAGGGTACCCGAATCACCGAAAACCTGGATTTTGACGCGGTGTCCCCCGCCGCAGAGTAGGAGAAAGCAATGAGCAGTGTCCTCGTCGAAGAAGAGAAAGGGCAGGCAGTGTCTTCCCCCCTTGATCCCCCCGAGGGGACAGTGAGCCCCCTCGACGCGGAAGTCGCCGAAGCGGAGGCCTGGTTTTCGAGCCCCCGTTTCGAGGGCGTCACACGGTTGTACTCGTCGCGGCAGGTCGTCGAGCAGCGCGGCACCATCCAGGTGGACTACACCGTCGCCCGCACGGCGGCCGAGCAGTTCTACGCCCTGCTCCGGGAGCTGTTTGACGAGCACCGGCAGGTCACGACGTTCGGACCCTACTCGCCCGGCCAGGCCGTGGCCTTGAAGCGGGCGGGCATCGAGGCCATCTACCTCGGTGGCTGGGCGACCTCGGCCAAGGGGTCGGTCACGGAGGACCCGGGACCCGACCTTGCCAGCTATCCGCTGAGCCAGGTCCCGGACGAGGCCGCGCCGATCGTCCGGGCGCTCCTGGCGGCGGACCGCAACCAGCGCTTCGCGCGCTCGCGGATGAGCGAGGAGGAGCGCGCCAAGACCCCGGAGGTCGACTTCCGGCCCTTCATCATCGCCGACGCCGACACCGGCCACGGCGGCGACGCCCACGTCCGGAACCTGATCCGTCGCTTCGTCGAGATCGGGGTCCCGGGCTATCACATCGAGGACCAGAAGCCAGGCGCCAAGAAATGCGGGCACCAGGGCGGTAAGGTCCTGGTCGCCGAGGACGAGCAGCTCAAGCGGCTCAATGCCGCGCGTTTCCAGCTCGACGTCATGAAGGTTCCGGGGATCATCGTCGCGAGGACCGACGCCGAGTCGGCGACGCTGCTTGACGGGCGCGGCGACGAGCGGGACCATCCCTTCATCCTGGGCGCCACCAACGTCGAGCTGCCTACCTACAAGCTCGCTTTCCTCGCCATCTTGAAGAAGCTTTTCGACCTCGGGGTCGACGAGATCCGTGGGCACCTGCTGTACTCGATCTCCGACGCCGAGTACGACGCCGCGCTGGCTTGGCTGGAACGTTCCGGCGTCCTGGGGGTGCTGGAGGAGAGTGTCCGGGCCTACAAGCAGGCCGCCGAAGCGACGCTCGACAAGGTCGCGACGCGCTACGTCGACGTGTGGCAGGCCGAGGCCGGGCTCAGGACCTACCCCGAGGCGGTCGCCAACGTCATCGAGTTCCGCTCCAACGAGGGCGAGAGCTTCGAGATGAGCGTCGGCGAATGGCTGGCCTTTGCCAACAGGAGCTCGTTCCATGTCGCCCGCGAGAAGGCGAAGTCGATGGGCATCCACGTCATCTGGGACCCGGAGCTGTGCAGGACACCTGAGGGCCTCTAGGTGGTCGGCGTCCACGACGATCTCGTGACTGCGCTCGGGCTGACTTTGCAGGCAGGGCTCGATAAGGCGAGCTACCCAAGACCCAGCCCCCCGTGCCACCCCTTTTACAGCACTTCTGGGACTTGACCGGGAGCAAGGTGGTGACTACACTTGGCCATGAAACGACGCTCCAAAGGAGGGAAGCAAATGTCACAGAAGAGATTCTGCCTGGTGGCGGGCGTGATCTTCGGGACCATCGCGGTTCTTCACCTACTGCGCGTCCTGCTCGGCTGGGACTTCGTCTTCGCCGGCTGGGCGGCCCCGACCTGGCCAAGCCTCGTCGTTGTGGCCGCCTTCGGTTTCCTGTCCTACGTGGGACTCCGACACGCTCGGTGAGCGCGTTCTTCGCCAGAGCCAAGGAAAAGGCCCGGCGCGATGGCCGGGCTGGGGAGGGGGCAAGACCACGGTCGTGGACTCGCCCGGCGCCAGGGGCCGCGGCAGGGCCACCACGGCGTGCGTCACCTGCCGCTTACCGTCGTCGGCGAAGATCACCACGTCCTGCTCGAAGTCGAGCGGCTCGTCCTCGCCGCTCCGCGCGCCGGTGAAGCGCATCAGGCGGTTCAGGTTCAAGGGGAGCTCGGTGGCCGGCCGCTCGGAGGCGTTCTCGACGACGAGCCGGAGCTTGCCGTCGAGGCTGCCGTCGTCGTAGCTCAGCTCGGCGACCAGCTCCAGGTGGGTCTGCCGCAGCTGGACCTCCGCCGGCCCGGCAAGGACCGGCATCGCCGCGGCGATCGTCAAGACGACAAGGACACTCCACAAACGTTGGGTCTTCATGCCGGCTGCTCCTCGGGAATCGGCGTTCGCGATCCCTTTTTACGGAGCGCCGGTGGCGAGGTTTCCACAACTTGGACTTGGAGTTGTCTTACCCCCAACCCCTCTCCCAGAGGGAGAGGGGAGCAAGAGAGGGCCTCTTCTCAGTGATCTCGGTGGCCCGTATCGGCCGCGCCGTCCCCCGAGCCGAGTGTGAACCGGGGTCGCGGCGCGAGCTGGAAGCCGGGAGCTCCCTCCGTGACGACGATCAAACTGTTGGCCGGAACGTCACGGGGCAGGTCCCTCTCAGGGCGCGACCAACCTCCACACCTGCGCGACGAGGAAGCAGAGCCCGAACCCCATGAAGAGCGGCAGGAGCGCCGAGACGAGGGTCCATTTGGCGCTACGCGTCTCCTTCCAGATCGTGTAGATCGTCGTCGAGCACGGGTTGTGGACGAGGCTGAAGAGCATGAGGTTGACCGCCATCAGGAGGTTCCAGCCTCCGGCGCGCAGCAGCTCGCCCGTCGCCGTCTCGCTTTCCAGCTCGAACATGACCCCCGCACCTTCGCCGGAACCGCTCATCCCCGCCGCCGCGACGGTCAGCATGAGGATCGTCGGGATGACGATCTCGTTGGCCGGAATGGCGATGACGTAGGCCAGGAGGAGAACGCCGGAGAGCCCGAGCAGGAATCCCGCCGGGTCCAGGAAGCCGATGGCGTGCTCCGCGACGCTCGTGGAGCCCACCGTGACGTTCGAGATCAGCCAAATCACCGCCCCCGCCGGTACCGCGAAGATCACCGCCCGCCAGAGGACGATCAGGGTGCGGTCGACAAGAGACCTGTACAGGGTGCTCAAGATCCGCGGCGGACGGTAAGGCGGCAGCTCGAGGCTGAACGTCGAGACCTCCCCGCGGAGGAAAGTCCGGGAGAGGAAGTAGGACGTTGCAAAGGTCAGAAAGACCCCCAAGAGCGCCACCGACACCACCGCGAGCGCCGAGAGGAGCCCTCCGAGGTAAGCCGGCACGAGGGAGCCGATGAAGATCGAGGCGATCAGGATTTGGGTCGGCCAGCGGCCGTTACAGAGCGCGAAGTTGTTGGTCAGGATGGCGATCAGCCGCTCCCGTGGGCTGTCGATGATGCGCGTCGCCACCACCCCGGCGGCGTTGCAGCCCCAGCCCATCGCCATCGTCAGGGCCTGCTTGCCGTGGGCGCCGGCGCGGCGAAAGGCCTGGTCGAGGTTGAACGCCACCCGCGGCAAGTAGCCGAAGTCCTCCAACAGGGTGAAAAGCGGGAAAAAAATCGCCATCGGCGGCAGCATCACGCTGACCACCCAGGCTGTCGCGAGATAGATGCCGTCGATCAGGAGCCCGTCGAGCCACCAGACGAGACCGACGGCCGAGGCGGCGCTCTTGAGGAGCGGATGCACCGTGTCGATCAGGAGCGTTGCCAGCATCGCCGACGGGACGTTGGCGCCGGCGATCGTCAACCAGAAAACCCCGGTCATAAGCAGCAGCATCACCGGAAAACCGAACCGGCGGCTGGTGACGATCCGGTCGATCGCGCGGTCGAGGTCGTAGCGCGGCGCCTCGTCGCTGCGCGTCACGGCGCGGTCGGCGAGGCGGGCGGCCTCGGTGTAAACGCCTTCCATGAGCGCCTGGTGAAAAGTCGGTCCCACCTGCCAGCGGAGCTGGGACGCCTGCTGGAGGATCTTCTTCGCGGCGGCGGGCGAAGAGCCCGGCGCCGGCTCGGCTTCGAGCGACGCCGGCCGGTGCAGGTCGCCGAGCTCGCCGCTGGTGAGCGCCTCGGCGATCCTCGCGTCGCCGTCGAGGAGGCGCAACGCCACCCAACTCGTGTTGGGCAGGTTCGGAATCGTCCCGGCGACCGTCTCGGAGAGGCGGGCGACCGCCCGCTTCAAGACCGACGGCCGGCCTCCGACCCGCAGGGGCTTCGTCGCCGTCTGCCCGGTGGCCACCTCGTGGACCGCCCGGTTGAGCGCGTCCAGGCCCTCGCCGTAGCGGGCCGAGGTCGGCACCACCGGCACGCCGAGGTCGCGCGCCAGGCGCCTCTCGTCGACCGTGAGGCCGTGGCGGCGCGCCTCGTCCATCAGGTTCAGGCAGACGACGACGCGGTCGGTGATCTCGAGCACCTGGAGGACCAGGTTGAGGTTGCGCTCCAGGCGGTTGGCGTCGACCACGATCACCGTTACGTCGGGCCGGCCGAAGAGCAGGAAGTCGCGCGCCACCTCCTCGTCGGTCGACGTCGAGAGCAGCGAATACGTCCCCGGCAGGTCGACCAGCTTGTAGCGGCCGCCGCCGTAGACGAAGCCGCCCTCGGCGCGCGTCACCGTCTTGCCGGGCCAGTTGCCGGTGTGTTGGCGCAGGCCCGTCAGGGCGTTGAAGACGGTGCTCTTGCCGGTGTTCGGGTTGCCGGCGAGCGCCACGACGTAGTCCCAGTCGTCCATGTCGACGCCGAGCTTCACGAGGTGGGCCACGTTGTGGGCCGCCGGGCAGGTGGCACAAGCGGCCGACGGCGGGGCACCGGGCACCGGGGGAGCGGGGGACAAGGTGGCCTGGCTCATGAGGCGGCTCCCTCGAGACGCTGGACGTGGACGAGGTCGGCCTGGGTGCGGCGCAGGGCGATCATGGCACCGCGAATCCTGTAGGCTGTCGGATCGCCGCCCGGGCTACGGAGCTCGGCCGACACCACGGTCCCCGGGACGATGCCGAGGTCGAGCAGACGCCGGCGCTCGACACCGCGGCAGAGCGCCGAGAGGCCCGTGACCTGGGCCTCCTCGCCCGGATCAAGGCCCGAAAGGCGCTCGAACACCTCCTCCGGCACCGCCTCGGCGAGAGGCTTCACCGACACGTTCGACGCCACGACCGGCGCCAGCACGTGCTCTTCGGCGCCAGCCTCGAAGCGGATACGCTGCGGCGTCGCTTCGAGGAGCCGAACCCGCATCCCCACGTAAAGCCCCTCCGCCACCAGCTGGGCATAGACGGCTTCGGGCTCGTCCTCGACGTGGACGATCTCCGCCACCTTGCCGACTTCCAGCTCGGTCAGGCGCTTCCCCTGGGAAGGCGGGATCTCACCGCTCGGCGTCGGGATCGGATCGCCGTGCGGATCGAATCGCGGCTCGCCCATGCGGGCCGCGAGCGCCTCGACCTCCTCAGCCGAAAGCGCGTGCTCCTTGTCGTCAGCCTCGGCATGCCACTCCGTGGGGTCGAGGCCCGTCTCGTCGGAGAGGTAACGTTCCCAGAGCCGGTGGACACGAATGACCCGCAGCGCTTCGCTGCGCCCTTGCGCCGTCAGGCGGTAGCTCGCTCCCGAGGAGGCGACGAGCTTGAGCGCCTCCAGCCGCGCCAGGAGCTCCGCCGCCCTGTCGCCCGCCAGGCCCAGGGCGCCGGCGAGGCTCATCAGGTTGCATTCCGTGCCGCGGTACTCGCCGTCGTAGAGGTGCTTCAAAGCGTCCTCGATCTGCACCCTCTCCGAGGAGCGCAGGGCCCGCAAGCCACGCCACAAAAGGCCGTGGACCGGCCGCAACAGCACATAGACCACGACTCCGACAAAGATCGCGATGGACAGGGCCCAGGCTGGGTGGATCATCTCTATTCCTCCTGGAGGCCAGAGCGCCTCCGGTCGCTTACGAGCTTTTTGAGAGCCCAAAATAAAATTTAAGTCATTCAAAGTCTCTTGTCAAGCCCCCGGCCTCGCTTTCTGGCCGCGGGGGCGCACGGTGCCTGATTCGCTTCCTATAGCCATTTGGCCGCAGTAGGGCTAGACTAGGGGGCCTCGAGTGCAAGGGCATCCGCGGGACGCGCCGGGGACCGTCCGGCCTTAGATGAGGACCGTTCGAGAAAGGGCCTTCGTTGACCTCCCAGAATATGCCGCCGGCTCCCGAGAGCCGGGATGAGATTCTCACCGCCGCCGGCCCTCGACGGGCCGCGGTCTACCATCTGGTGCGCGGAATCCTCGATTCGTTCGAGGAGGTCGCCCGCTGGGAAAACCTCTACTACCCGCCGACGGAGATCGAGGAGTTCCTCCGCATCCAGCGCAGCCTCCTCTCGGTGATCGACGAGATCCCTTATCGGGTCTGGGCGATGACCATCGAGTTGCTGGAAGGGGTGGTCCGGGATCTCGTCGACTACCTGCCTTCGGCGAACCTCGACGAAAAGGAGCGCCTCACCCTCACCGCCCTGATGGACGCCGACGCCCTGGCCGTCGCGCCGCCTGAGGCCCGCGAAAGCGCCCGGCGATGTGTCGAGACTCTACCCCAGGACCTCGTGGCTCCCTCGCTCAAACAGCTGATCCGCTGGCTCCTCGACCGTCACGTGCCCGACGCGGCGGAGCTCTCCGGAGAGGTCTTCGACGAGGCTCTGGAGTCGCTGCCCGAAGAGGTCTTGAGCCCTGCCGGCCGGGAGCTTGTCGGCAACCTCCAGTTCTATTTCGACGGCATCCACACCATGACCGCCGGCGACGTCGAGAAGCTCGGCGGGCAGATCCACCTCTTCGAGACGGGCCAAGCCGGCTCCGCCCAGGACCGGGTCTTCACCTGTGAGATCGCCGCCGACCTCAAGGGCAAGTACAGCAGCGCGATCATGGGTGCCGCGGCCAACCTGGTCGCCGAGGGGCGTTGGAACGGCGCCGAGGTCGAGCCCATCCTCTTTCCGGAAAAGGCCGAGGAATTCGAGCGCAACGAGCTCCTCGTAGAAACCTTGAACGAGGTCCTGGAGAGCATCAAGAAAGTCCCCAACGAGGTCAACCTCGTCGACATCGTGGAGACCTGGAACGAAGGCCGGCGCGTCGACCGCTACGCCCTCTCGCACCTCTACGGCTTCCTCGGCAGCGCCGGCAAGCTGATGAAGGAGTCGAGCCGCCGTGCCCTTTACTCCGGCGACTATCACCAGGTCCAGCTCCGCGAGTCCCGGCTTTCGGCACGGGTCAACGAGCTCAACATGCTGCACAACAAGACCTGGGAGGTCCTCCAGGAGGACGACGCGTCGATCAGCGAGTGCTACCCCCAGATGGTCGACAAGACGATTCAGCTGGCCGCCGTCCTCGACGTCGAGCTGCTCAAGAAGCTTGTCGGCGACGAGATGGTCCGGCAGGTCTTGAGCATCGTCTCGATCGAGGGCGAGAAGCGCCGTACCGGGGAGATCCGCTTCGGCGAGGATCACGAGACCGACTTCTCGGTCCCCGAGACCCTGCCGCTGCGCGAGAAGGTGCCGCAGCGGCTCAAACCCTTGATCCCGCTACTCCACGACGAGGATCTGCAGACCTTTCTCGAGCTGCTGCTGGGCTCGGTGCTGAAGCGGGCCTCGTTTGCCGTCAAGCAGCGCCAGGAACAAACCCGGGCGCGGGCCGGGGATCAGGCCCGAGAAGCGGCGGCCGAGGAGGCCCTGATCGAAGTCGAGACCTTGGACGGCCTCAACCTGGAGATCCTCCCGGAACCCGAGGTCGAAATCCCGGAGGTGAGTCACGGTCCCTCTCTGCTCGACTCCTCCGGAGCGGCCGCCGCCGCCGCCGAGGAGGAAGCCCGCCAGGCGACGGCGGAAAAGGTCGAAGTCCTGGAAAAGCTCCAGGGCTTGCTCCACATGCTGCTCTCGGGGGCGAACACGCACCGCAAGTCTTTCGACCTGGTCCACCGGCTGGTGAGCCAGAAGGGCATGATCCCCCCGGCCATGCTGCGCTCCATGCTGCCCTTCATCGAGGACCTGACCGACCGGCTGGTGCCGCAGCTGGCGGCGGTCTCGGCCCAGGGCGCGATTCCCATCACCTACCAGAGCGAGCTGACCCAGTACTGTCGGTCCTTGACTCGCCGCGACCTGACGCCCGGGGAGATCAAGACCACGCTGGTGGGCCAGATGGAAGGCCTCCTGCGGCTGCTCGCCGACCTCGACGCGGAGACCCAGGAAATGATCGACACCTACAGCCAGGGCGGCGGCACGACGGGCTCCGACTTGCTCAACCTCTAGCCGCAGCCTCCTCAAGCTCCGCAAAGGACTCCCGGATACAGGAGGTAAACCGGTCGATGTCGCCTACGAGAGCGCGGCAGGCCGTGGCGCTCATGGCCAGCTTGCCGTTGTAGCTGAAGATCGCCAGGATCAGCCCCAGGCCGTCGATGAGCGGGGCGGCACCGAGATGGGCGAGACAGCGGGCGCCGCCGACGTAGAGCGGTACCTGGGGGCCGGGAACGTTGGTGATCACAAGGTTGAAGGCCGGCTTCACCCGATCCGCCAGGTGCATGCTGCTGTAAAGCCTCGCCCCGAGGCCGGCCAGGGAGAACGGGATGAGCTGGGTCGAGTCGACCAGAGTGCGAGCGCCGATCGCCCGATGGTAGATCTTCGAGCCCGTCGCGCCGCGGCGGATCGCCAGGAGCCGCTCCACCGGGTCCGCGACGTCGGTCGCGAGCGACACGAGCATGGCCGAGACCTGGTTGCCCGCGGTGCCACGCTCCCCGGCGCTACGCACCGAGACGGGTACCATGGCGACGAGCGGCCGCTCCGGGAGCTCGTCCTTTTCCACAAGATAGCGGCGTAGCGCTCCGGCGCAGATCGCCAGCACCACGTCGTTGACCGTCGCCTCGAAGCGATTCTTGACCTCGCGGACCCGGTCGAGATCGAGGATGGCGGCGTCCCAGACCCTCTCATGGGTGATCGAGTGGTTGAAACGTGTCCGCGGCGCGCTGAAAAGCACCGGCGGCGCTTCGAAACGTTCGACGCCCCAGACCTTCCCCGCCTGGACGATTCCCCCCACCGCCTGGCGCAAAAGAGGCGCTACGTCGCGGCGGCTTCGAAGCAGATTGGCGACCGCCCGGCCGGTCAGCCCCAGACGGCCCGGCATGACGTCCTCGTCGTCCTCGGTTTCCGCAGGCGGTACCAGCCACGGCTCCGATGGCGGCACCCCCGCAGGCGGCACCCCCGGCGTCAGGTCAAAAAGCGCGCCCATGATCTCCGCACCCGAGAGGCCGTCGATCGCCGCGTGATGAATCCGGCAGATGAGCGCTACCGAGCCCGGCGGTACCCCTTCGACCGTGTCGACCCCCTCGACGAAAAGGAGCTTCCACAATGGCCGACGACGGTCGAGGAGCTGGCCGAGCTCCCAGCTGACGAGCGCCCGCAGCTCCTTCCAGCCACCCGGTTCCGGGAGCTGGGTCCGTTCGAGGTGGGCGTCGAGGTCGAAGTCCTCGTCTGGAACCCAGTAGGGACGTCCCAGGTTGAGAGGCACCTCGAGCAACCGTTGGCGAAACGTCGGCGAGAGGTGAAGCCGGGAGGCGAGGAAGCTACGGGCCGCAGCGAAGTCGAAGCGTCCTCCTTTTGCCCCGCCCGCGAGGATCGCGACGCCGGTGACGTGCATGGGAGAGCTCGGCGTTTCGAGCGACAGGAAGGAGGCGTCGAGCCCCGAGAGCTGTTTCATCCGGCGGCACAGGTCGCGGGCTCAAGAACCGCGGCACCTTGAAGGCGTGGCCGGCGATAGAAGTGACGGCGCCAGCCGCTGCGCCGGAAGGGCCGCCAGCGCCCTTCGGGCTGCGCCAGGCGGTCGGCGATGGCGAGGTAGACGAGGGGGTTCCACCCCAGGCCGCAGTGGCTCCCCGCGACCTCGATCGACTCCGAATGGGGACCGGGCCGCTCGACGCAGCACTGCCAGGCGGTCACACCGTCGGTGCGTGAGTAGATCGCCGTCGACGGCACTGGCGGCGGCTCGCGCATGCGCTCGAGCCGTTCGGCGTCGATCTCGTCGAGGCGGGTGCCGCTCAAGGTCTCATACAGCTGCCAGCTGTGGTTCGCCCTGGGGGCGCCGCCGAAGGGGCTGCCGAGGGTGACGACCGAGCGCACGGCGTGCGGCAGCTCCCGGGCGAGCTCCCGGGCATAGACCCCGCCGAGGCTCCAGCCGACGAGGCTGAGCTTTCCTCCATATACGTTCCACAGCTCTTCCACCCGCTCGTGCAGCCGTTCTTCCAAGCCCTCTCTCCAGCCGAGGTTCCGGCCCTGCTTCCAGCAGTGGGCCTGATAGCCGAGGTCTTTCAGGAACTGGCGCAACGGAGCCGTCGAGAGGCCGCTCGCGATGAAACCCGGCAGCACCAGGACGGGATGGCCGTCGCCCCGGGGGGTCACGCGCTCCAGGACCGGCCGGCTCAGGTAGCCGGCCAGAAGCTCGTAGCCGGCGCGGCCTTCCAATAGGAGCCGCAAAGTCGGCGGGGGAGAAAGAGACAGCATCTGGGACATCTTGAGCTCACCTCCGAACGCTTCGTTGGGGCAGCACGGCCGCCGGGATGGGGCCTTGGCCCGTGCTTCAGCTCAGAGCTACCGCTCCGAAGCTACCGCCCTGTGCTTTCAGGACCTTCTGCTGGCGGTGAAAAAAGACGCTGGCCCGGCGCTCGATCCCGCCACGCATGATCCCCACGTAGGGAATCGAGGCGGTGAGCGTCATGCAGATCTCGGTCAGCGACTCCTGCATCTCCTTGCAGGTCTTGGCGGTCACGATATGGGCGTAGGTTTCCCGCGAGGTGACAAGCTCCGTAGAGTCGCCGCGCAACCGGCCGATCTCCTTGGTGAGGCTGTAGCCGATTTCGTGCTGGGCCAGGCACAGGGCGCAACCCTGCGACAGGTCCATGGCCCACTCGCTGAGGAAATTCTTGTCTTCGAAGCGAATGCCGTCCATGGCGCAGACTCTCTGGAGGCGGGGTACGAGCTCGTTCTTGAGCTTCTCCAGGAAGCTCGCCATGACCTTCCAACCCTCGCCCGAGGGGATGTGTTTTTTCTCTTCCGCCTTGTCGACGAAGAGCACCCGCAGGATGCGGGAGAGGTTTTCCGGGGTCAGGGGGAGGCCGGCGATGTTGAAGCTTTGGAGGTTGTTGATGAGGGCTTCGAGCTCACGGATCTCGCGCAGCAGGAGCAGGGCCTGGTGGGCTTCGTCGGAGAACTCGCGCAGGAAGAAGTGATAGGAGGACTCGGTCGAGCGCGGATCTTTGGCGGCGATGTGGGCGAAGCTCGTCTGCAGGAAGGTGCGTAGCTCGCCCATGAGCGAGCAGAAATGCTCGCGGAGGATGCGGAGTTTTTCTTCCCGCAGCACCTGGACCTCGGCAACCCCCTGATCGAGGGCCTGCTGGGTCGAGCGCAGCCGCTCGTGGCTCTCGCGCAGCAGGTCGACAAGCGCCTCGCCCTCGGGCATCTCCTCGCTCTCGCCGCGCTCGGCGAGGGCCGTACGGCGCAGGCGAAGCATCTGCGAGAGAACTTCCTCGAGGGCTTTGTTGAGCTCGGCCGGGTCGTTCGTGGACTCGCCGCGCGCTGCGTTTCTCGACTCGGGCTGCGGCAGGAAGACGGCCGCAGGCAGGCCGACCAGCCGCTCGGTCAGGGCGACGGTCGCCGCGTTCAAGTTGTTGATCTCCTGGACGCGGCTCGACGGCCGAGCTTTCTTCAGCTCACTCCGTAGAGGGAGAACCCGCACCTCCAGGACTTCCTTGGCCGCTTGCAGGCAACCGTTGAGCGACTCCCCGAGCTCGGTCAGGGCCCGGTCCTGGGACCTCTTGAAGGCGACCCGGTCCTCGAACGGCAGCACCCGGTCGCGCAGCAACATCCGGAGCTGCTCGTTCGCGGCTTTGAGCTCCTCGTCAAGGGCCTCGTAGGGCGAGGCTCTCTCCAGCAGGGGCGGGAGGTTGGTCCGCAAGTAGCCGTAGACGCCGACGAAGTCGTCGATCAGGCGCCAGAGATGGCCGAACCCGGCCGTCATGATCGTCTCGTTGTTCCCCAGGGTCGAGAGCCGCCGGTCGCCTCCGAGCAGCAGCCGGATACGCTCGCGCTGTGCGTTGACCTCGATCTCGAACTCCGCCAGCTTGACCACCGCCTCAATGAAGACCAGCAGGGCTTCGAGCGACGTGTCGAGCGACTTCGCCACCTCGACACGGACCTGCTCCGGCTCGAGGCTCTCCAACGGGCTCTTGGTCTTCGAGCGGCTTTGGACGTTCTGGCGCAGGTGGCGGACGATCTCCTCGAGAAAGTAGTTGGCCTGATAGCGCTCCGCCTCCAGCTCGTTGACGGTGATGCCGGTCACCAGGAGCACCGGCAGGTCGCGCCGCACGAAGTCGCTGATGCGCGAGAGCTTCTTGCCGAGGGCGGCGACCTCGCGAGCCGTCAAACGCTCGCCGGCGAGCTTGCCGGGCTCGGCGGCCTCAAAAAAGTCGAGGCAGACGTGGGCGACCCGCAGGCGCCAGTCCTGGCGCTTCTGGACGATGATCAGGTCGTCGGGGCTGATCTCGGCGACCGTCGTCGAGAGCGGCCTCTCTTGGAGAGCGTCCGGCTTTGCCGTGGCCACTTCTTGCAGGGAACCGGCGGGGTCGGACATCAGAGCACGGTACCGGGAAAATTGGAACGGGAGGCGGATCTGGCGGCAACGCTCCGGGAACGGCAGAAGGCGAGGCCGGCGGAAATGGACGTTCCCGGGTTCATGGCGCCATACTAGCACGCCGCGTCCGTACGGCTCGACGCGTGCTATCCTTTGGCTTTCACCGTCGGAGGCTTTGTCATCGCCGTGACCCAGCGATTCTTCCTGCTGCTGCCTTCAAGACGGGGCCTGTGGCCCCTCATCTGGCTAATCCTGGCTGTGCTGCTCGCGCCGGAGCTCGGGGCGCAAGACTTGCGGGGCGCCCTTGGCGAAACGCTCCAAGTCCTCGACGACGTATCCGTCTTTGCCGTCGTGACCCACAAGGCCGGCCTGGCCGCCGGCCTGGCCCACAACCACCTGGTGACGGCGCGCGGGTACGAGGTCTCCTTGACCCTCTCCGCCGACGCTCCCGAGACGGCGGCGTTCGAGATCGAGGTCGACGTCACCGACCTGAGCGTCGACGAGCCGTCGCTCCAGGCGGCCTGGTATCCGCGACTCGAGCTTGCCGGGATCCTCGACGAGCCCTTCGAAGAGATCTCCGAGAAAAACCGCGGCAAGATCCGCCGGTCGATGTTGGGCGCAAAACAGCTCGACGCCGCGAGCCATCCGAGGATCCGGGCGCGCCTCGCCAACCTGGAGCCGCACGACGAAAAGCTCGGGGCGTTGGAGACCTCCTGGCGCGGGACGCTCGCTCTTGAGGTGCACGGCCGAACGGTCGAGAAGCCGGTCCTGGCGAGCATCCGCTGGGAAGAGGGCGTGGCGCACCTCGAGGCGGTCGCCGCCTTCTCCTTTTCCGACTTCGGCATCCAGCCGTTCAGCGCCATGCTAGGCGCCGTCAAGAACCGCGACGAATTCCACGTCTACGTCAACTTCAAGGCGTCCCCGTAGGGCTCCGGACTTTGAGGCGGTAGATCGCCCGAACGTTTAGGAGCGGGTCGTTCTCCTGGCTCTGGCCGAGCCGCGTGACGTCGAGCGCCGAGTAGAAGAGCTCGGCGCCGACTCGTCCACGGCGGCCGAGGTCCCAGCTAAGACCGGCGGTCCACGACACCGTGTCGCCGTCGGCGCGCAGCAGCGTCCGGTCGCGGACCCCGAAGGTCAGGGCGTCGACCTGGAATTCCATGTCGAGGAAGCTCCAGGCCACGCCGAAGTGCAGGGCCGCGTTGCGGCGTCCGGCGAAGCGGTAGCCGGCCACGAGCTCCAGGCCCAGGTAATCCATCGTCACCTCGTCGCTCGACGGCTCTTCACAGCCGAAGAGGTTCTCCGGCGAGCCCGGCGGGAAGCTCTCGGCGCCACCCCCGGCACAGGTCAGGTCGCCCTTGACCGAGCCCGTCTGGCCGTAGGCCCTGGCGCCCAGACGCCAGCGCCCGCGCTCGACGAGGTGCTTCTCGACGGCGAGCGACAGGAGCCCTGCCTCGACGCCGTCGACCTCGAGGGGCGGCGTGGCGCCGAAGCTCAGGCTATAACCGCGGCCCAGGCCCCAGTCGAGGCGCAGGCGTCCCCAGAGCGGCAAGCGGTTGAGCTCCTCCTCCTTTCGGCCGCCGAAGCCGACCGTGCGCTGCTCTTGGTCGAGGTGCGGGATGACGATCGCCTCGAAGCCGAGCACGAGCTCGCCTGCCGGACGCTTCTCGACCGGGCCGAGGCTGGTCATCAGGCTCGCCGAGGTAAACAGCTTCATCGCCCAGGCTTCGGGCTCGTCGAAGTCGAGGTCCTGGACCACCTCGATCGTGTCCTGTCCCGCCGCGGGCCAGGCCACGAGCAGGGCGAGGGCGGCGAAGGAGAGGACCGTCATGGATCTCTTCACGGTTCGGGCTCCTGGTTCATTCCTTGACGGGTCAAGCTTATCCCAGGTTCAGGATACGTGTCCATGCTACGATCGTACCCCGGCACGGTCGTGATCGTGAGATGGAGAGAACAGGAGAAGCTGAATGTGGGACCTGACCTATGCCCTGACCGAGGAGATCGGCGATCCGGATCTCTTCGTGGGCCGCAAGGAGGAGATGACGCGCCTCCTGGACTGGGCCGAGGGCACCAAGCGGCGGATCTCGCTCTCGACCGGGATCCTGTCGCGGCGCAAGAAGGGCAAGACGGCGCTGCTCCAGCGCTTCTTCAACGTCCTCTACACCCGGAACGACCCCCAGCTGATCCCCTTCTACTACCGCATCCCGGAGGAGAACATTCCCAAGCCGGCCTTTGCGGAGGCCTTCTACCGCCGGCTGTTGACCCAGTACTTTGGTTTCACCCACCGCAAGCCCGAGATCGTCGACCACGTCCTGTCGCTCGCCGAGCTCAAGGAGCTGGCGGAAGATGACCCTCCGGTCGCTGCCGACATCTTCCGGATGGAGGAGCTCCTCGGGAGGTTTCCCGAGCAGGCCTGGCTGCACGCGCGCGAGGCAGGTCACCGGATCTCGGCGTCCAGGGACGTTCGCATCATCCAGATCCTCGACGAGTTCCAGTACCTGAACCGCTGGATCCTCTCCTCGCCGGACGGCAAGGTGGAAAAGCTCTGCTACTCCTACATGGGAGCCGCCGAGAGCAAGGTCTCGCCCCAGATCGTGGCCGGCAGCTACATCGGCTGGCTGGGCGCCATCCTGCGCCACATGACGGGCCGTTACCAGGAATGGCGCCTGGAGAGCCTGAGCGACGAGGAGGCCCTGGAAGCGGTCTACAACTACGCCCACGTCTACGAGGTGGCGATCACCGACGAGACCGCGCCCTACGTCGCCGAGGTCTGCGGCAACGACCCCTTCTACATCGCCTCGACGATCCGCAACCGCATACGGGAAAAAGACCTGACCCACGAGGAAGGGGTGCGCTCGGCGCTCGCCCTGGAGACGGTGTCGGGCAAGGGCGAGATCGCGCGGGTCTGGAACGAGTACCTGTGGGACGCTTTCGCCCGGGTCAACACTGGAGAAGTCCCCCCTCAATCCCCCCAAGGGGACGATGTCAACGCGCGCAAGATCATCCTCTACCTGATGGCGCATGAGCCCGAGGAGCGAGGTCGCGACCAGATCCTCGCCGACCTCAAGCTTGACATGACGGACCAGCAGCTCGAGGAACGCCTGCACAAGCTGGTCAAGGCCGACATCCTGGCCGACGGCTCGTCGAACTTCCGCTACCGCGGCCTGGGCGACCGGATCTTCGCCATGGTCTTCCGCCGCATCTACGGCGAGGAGATCGACAAGGTGACTTCCGAGTCCATTGAGGACGACTTCAAGCGCCAGCTCGACACGGCCCGGCGCCAGACTGCCTGGCACAAGGGGCAGGCGGCGGAGTACAAGGTCCGGTACCGGTTGCAGGTGGCGTCGCTGGCCGGTGCTGCTCTCGCCGACATCGTCACCGGGAAAATACCGTCGGGAGCGTTGCCCCAGAGGGGCACCCAGGCAGCACAGCTTGACCGCTTCACCTCGATCCGGAAGGCAGGCTTCTACCTCGACCAAGGACACAGCGTCGAAGCGGACCTCCATGCGGTCAGCGAGCGGGACGACGGCACCGACCTGATCGTCGAGGTCAAGGCCTGGGAACGGGAGGTGACCCGATCCGCGGTCACCCCCTTCGTCGAGGCCAAGGAGGCGCTCGAAAGCCACCTCGACAAGAAGACCGCCTTCCTCTTCTACAGCGAGGGTGGCCTTGGCCGGGAGGCGGAAGAGGCGCTGGTCGAGGCCGGTATCCTGATCATCGACGTGGCGAAGCTGGCCAGCTACGAGATGCCGTCCGGGAGCACGTGAGCACATGAGGTGGAAGAAGCCAGAGTGGGGTGGCAAGGTCAAGCACCGAGGACCTATGAACGAAGCCACAAGGTGTCGATGGTCCACCTCGGGAGACCGTGACGGCAAGGCTTGGCCTTGTCTTCGGGGTGGCACTGACGGCTCCCCAAGGCCACACGTCGCGCGACACGACGAGAAAGGCGGCAGTATGAAGAAGGAGCATGACTTCAGCCAGGGGAAGCGTGGTCCCGTCGTCCGCCAGAAGGGCAAGACGCGGATCACGATCTACCTCGACGACGACGTCCTGGAAGCCTTCCGCGAGCTCGCAGATCGTTCCGGGACCGGTTACCAGACGATGATCAACCAGGCCTTGCGGAAGCATCTGGCGAAGGCGGAGGCCGCGCTCGACGAAACGACCCTGCGCCGGGTGCTCCGCGAAGAGCTTCGGGCCGTCGGGTAGACGTCGCGGGCTGTGTTGGGGACACGTCCGTGCTAGGATGACGGCATGAAAGGCATGACGGTCACTCTCCCCGCCGATCTCGGCGAGCTCTTGAGCCGGGAAGCCCAGCGTCGCCGGACCAGCGTCTCCGACGTCATCCGGCATCTCGTCAGTGGCAGCCTCCCAGGTCCGACAATGCGACCTCGGGAGATCCTCTGGGCGGGTCTCTTCGAAGACCCTGAGATGGTCCAGGGCAGGACCTGGATCAGGTTCTCGGAGATCGATGGGCAGATGACATCGACCGCGATAGATGGGGAGACCGTCGGCGAACGCCGAGGGCCGCCAGGCCGGTCTGATACGCTTGCGAAGCTGGTTGCACATGTGTATTCTCCGGTAGAATTGACTGCATGGAGGAGGCCATGCTGACACGAGTTCGGAAGTGGGGAAACAACCTAGCCGACCGGATCGTCGTCGAGCTGTCGCAGCGTGTCCGTGGAAAGTCCCGTCTTGAGGATCTGGTCGCCCGTATAGCCGGCGGACGACGCGCCCGAGGAGGCGGACTGGGGCAAGCCGAAGGGCGGCGAGCATTTACCGAACTTCCCGCCTATCGGAAACTCGTCCGGCACCGCAAGAAGATGAAGGGCGTCGAGATGCGAACGCTCTTCGACGAGGACCCGGAGCGCTTCTCTCACTTCTCCCGCGAATTAGACGGGCTCCTCCTCTTCGACTACTCGAAGAACCTCATTCTCCCCTCTACCATGGAGCTGCTGATCAAGTTGGCCGAGGAAGCCCATGTGCGAGATACCATCGAGCGGATGACGGAGGGCGAGAAGATCAACATCACCGAAGGGCGCGCCGTCTTCCACGTGGCGCTACGCAATACGTCGGATCGGCCGAACTTCGAAGAAGTCAGGCCTGACGTCGACGCGGTTCAGGAGAAGATGCGCCGCCTAAGCAAGGATCTAGGCTCTCGCAAGTGGAAAGGGTATACCGGCGAGCCTGTCACTGACATCGTCAACATCGGCATCGGTGGCTCCGACCTCGGCCCGATGATGGTGGCGGAGGCCCTACGGCCCTACTGGCGCGATGGCCTTTCGGCCCACTTCGTCTCCAACGTCGATGGCACCCACCTCGTCGAGACCTTGAAGCGTCTGCGGCCCGAGACGACGCTCTTCGTCATCGCCTCGAAGAGCTTCACGACCCTGGAGACGCTGACTAACGCCCGCTCAGCCCGCGACTGGCTCGTTGCGGCCTACGGCGGCGACGAGGCTGCGGTCGCCCGCCATTTCGTCGCGGTCTCGACGAACATCGAGGCGGCGACAGCGTTCGGCATCGAGCCGGAGAACATATTAGGCTTCTGGGACTGGGTAGGCGGCCGTTACTCCACGTGGTCGGCGATCGGCCTGCCGGTCGCCTGCGTGCTGGGAATGGATTACTTCGAGGAATTCCTCGGCGGCGCCCACGCGATGGACGAGCACTTCAAGAAGGCGCCGCTCAAGGACAACATCCCGGTGCTGATGGCGCTTCTCGGCATCTGGTACATCAACTTCTGGGGCGCCCACGCCCACGCAGTGCTGCCCTACGACCAGTACCTGCACCGTTTCGCCGCACACCTCCAGCAGCTCGACATGGAGTCGAACGGCAAGAGTGTCGATCTCAGGGGACGGCGGATCAAACGCCACCAGACCGGCCCGGTGATCTTCGGCGAGCCGGGGACCAACGGCCAGCACGCCTTTTATCAGCTGCTCCACCAGGGCACGCGCTTCATCCCCGCCGACTTCATCGCGGCGGCCGAGAGCCACAATCCGCTGGGCGAGCACCACGAGATCCTACTGGCGAACTTTTTTGCCCAGACCGAGGCGCTGATGCGCGGCAAGAACGAGAAGGAGGCCCGCGCCGAGATGCAGGCCCAGGGCCTCAGGCCGGCCGAGATAGATTCACTTCTGCCGCATAAGATTTTCCAAGGAAACCGGCCGACGAACTCTATCCTTGTTCCCAAGCTTACCCCTCGTGCTCTCGGGATGCTGCTCGCTCTCTACGAACACAAGGTCTTCGTCCAAGGAGTGATCTGGAACATCAACAGCTTCGACCAGTGGGGAGTCGAGCTCGGCAAAGAGCTGGCCAAAGAGATCCTCTCGGAGCTTTCAGGCGAAGACCCGGTCTCGTCGCACGACTCATCGACGAATGAGCTGATCAACCGCTATAAGAGATGGTTAAAGTTAAAAAAAATACAAGAAACAAAGGCACCTGAGGAGCGTGAACTCTGACCTCTCCGAACTCTCGTACGCCTGACTCAGGGATATCAGATAAAACCCGAAAGGATTTCAACCAGGCCTGCAGCAGCAAGTCATTCGCCCTCAAGATCTAAACGTTCAACTACAATATTAGATTTCTCCATAGCCTTAACTTGCATTTCGAAATCCTTCAATCGCGAAGGCTCTGCGTCATCGGGTGGGTTGCATGTGACAACAACGGCTTTGTTTGCGTTGACGCCTAGCTCTTCTAAGCGACCAAAGGCATGAGCGTCGCGTTTTCCGATTTTACTCCAATCCGTTACTATAAGTCTTACATCTGTCAATTTTGTCCACAGAAGACTTTTAACCGCAGCTTCATCCGCGCCATGACAAAAAACTCCCTCTTCCCGTCTCAGCCCGCTAACACCTATAATAGTAATGTTCGGGGTGAATCGTTGGATACTTTCTATGGTTCCTTGACCCAACAAGGCTTCATATGTGTCGACGTATATACCCCCAGTGATCAAGAGCTCATTCCCATGGAGAGCGCCTGGGGCTTCTGGGCTGTATTCAGAAACAGCGCCTTCCGAACCATCAATATCACTGCCCGACCGAGCACGTGCACGTGTGTATGAAGCATAGGCACCCATGTTGTTTGTGAGGACAGAAAGAAAGCGTCTCCTCGTAAACATCTCTTCGGCCACCATTTCCGCGGTGCTGCCGGCATCAAGAAGCACAGCGTCAAAATCCTTAACGTATTTACTCGCTATGTGTGACGCAATCCGTCGCTTCGCCAGAAATTGATCAAATATTTTCGTCTGGATGTAGAGTCCTCGCGGCATTATGACCACGCGACCCGAAGGCATTTCATCTCCTTTTTCTACATTCTCTTCTTCGCTACGCTGCTCGTCTTTGGGTTCACCCTTTTTAGCCATCTTACACAATCTCCTTCAGAAGGGTCATGGTCGCTTCGATCAGTTGCTCGCCAGAGTACTTGGGGAGCCACGGTATTTGCTTGGGTCGAAAATGATCCGACACGTGGACGGGTACAGGTCGCAAGGTTTCCCGGATGTTCGAAAAAACCTCATCCTCAGAGAGGTATGGGTCGATGTAATAGATAGGAAACGCCTCTTTGCGTGTGTAAAAGGCACCATTGATCGCCCGCAAGACTTCACGATCTCTAAAGCTAAATCCCCACACCAATAGACATTTCGCAGTGTTCAATTTGTCGTAAAATTCCTGAAAGGCAGAGAGGAACGCTGCGTTAAGACCAATCTCCTCTGAGCCGACTAGCTTGATGCACATATCATGAAGCATGCCATCGTCATTAATTTGAAACTTTCCTCCCGCGCCGAAAATCTCCTTGATTTGATAGGGCATCTCTTTGTCAATAAACCATGCAATGCATCCATGCAGCCTGTGGACATAGATTTCTGGAAGAGACTTTTCCGCTAAGTCTTTTCTCGAAGGAAACCAAATATCCGAGAACAACCCTTTTTTAGAGTCGATATGCGATAAGAAATTCAGAGTGTCACAATTTGCTGAAATTTTCTGATATGAGCAGTCATAATTGGTTGTAAAAAGATGCAGCCGATCAGAATCTAATCTCGCTATGCTCTCAAGTAGCGCTACGACGGTCTGCACCTCGTCCATGTCATACGCGATGTTGTCGGGACCATATTCGCCCACAAGTGTCCTGTAGCATTTTGTCAAGGCTTTCCACCACTTGTTCTCAAGTGTTCCTGTGGTAATTGAATGGGGAAGAACCCCTATTCTTGCGATGAGGGTCTGGTCCATCTTCAGCGTTCTCGTGAGTTCAAGATAGTAACGGAGTTTAGAGATCAACTCCTCGAATATTGATCTATCTGGATTTATCGCCTCGATTGAACGCGTGACTTCGAGAAGCAATCCCATGATCTCTTTATCGTCGAAGCCGATGCTTGTTCTACCTAGAAGCTCGTCAAGCGTGGCTAGGCCAAAATAGCCCGAAGCGCCGGCACCCGTCAGGAGGACTATTCCTCCTTGATGCTCCATTTCATTCATTTCTTCTCGATGTTGTTTCTGTTCATTGCTTAATGCTCAACGATTTGGCGAACCAGTGAACGGCAGGGTGTGGGTTTTGCTGTTGGGAGTCCGCAGGCCGTCCAGCCCTCGGCACGAGGATCGTGTGCCCGTGCTCGGGGCTGTCAAGGCTTCCCTCCGGCACCTCGTCCCTCGGGGACTTGTCGCTCGGTGACCTTGACAACCCCTGCGCGCCGGCAGGGAGATGCCGAGGGTAGCCCGACGGAGGCAGGAGCCGATGGTGAATGGCGTTCTGGGTGAATCCCAGCTGTCGGGCGAACGGGGCCAAGCGCTGTCTCTGGAGGGTGCCCTGGGCGCTCAGGAAGTGGTCGTGGCGCGGCCCTTGTACCAGATGGAAGGTCTCACCGAGCTGCTGCCGATTGGCGGCGGCTCCAGCGGGTCTCCAGGTGGCGAAATGGGCCAAATCAGTACTCCCAGGGCTCGCAGAACGCCTCGGCGATCGGAGCCGTGCTCGAAGTTGCCTCTTGAAGGAGGATTGTAGCAGAAGACTCCCAAAACAGGGTAGAGGAATCCCGAGAACCACCGCAAAGCGGCGCGGCTGCCGGGGACGAGTGTATTGTCGGAGCGTGCGTATTCCGGGGCAAGCCGACCACTGTTCCGACAGCTACCGACCACCCCCTCGCTCGGAGAGGCAGGAACCACACCACCCCCTGGGGGAGAGAAGAGGCCCGCTCCCAGAGCGGCTTTGCGGCCTTCGCTGGCCTGCGCGCCGCCAGGATCGGAGGTGCCGATGGAGGTGGTCGGATTCCGTCGGAATGGGTGGTC
>CBDUYN010000146.1:0-26539 GCA_965371445.1 uncultured bacterium
CGGTTCGCCGGCCGCCGGTTCGCCGGCCGCCGGTTCGCCGGCCGCCGGTTCGCCGGCCGCCGGTTCGCCGGCCGCCGGCTCCACCGCTGCCGGCTCCGCCACCTCGGGCAGGACCACCGGCTCGGGCAAAGCCGGCTCGGGAGGCAGGGGCGGCTTGGCCGGAGGCGGAGCCACGGGCATCGGACCCACCGGAAGCGGCGATCGATTCGGGGTCGGCTCGAGCGCAGGCGGCTCGGCCCCTACGGCAGGGGTCCCCGAAGGCTCGACGGCCTCGGGCTCGGTAGCGGCCGACTCCTCGGCGACGCCCACCTCGGGCTCGGCCAAAGACACCTCCGGCTCGGGGAGCTCGGCCAACGCCGGCTCGACGACGGCCGCCGGCTCGATCTCCGCACCTTCTCCGGCCGGCGCTTCTTCGGCGGGCTCGGAAGGCGCGGCCGCTTCCGTCGAGGGCAGCTCCGCCTCCACCGGTTCGAGGTCCACCGGAGCCGCATCGGGCAATCCGGCGTCGAAGTCGTCGGCCGACGAAGCCGGATCCTTCGACCCGGCCACGGCCGGCCGCGATCCGCTCGCCGCTCCCGGCGACGGGGGCGGTTTCGGCAGCGGGATCGACGGACGCGGCGAAGGAAATCCTTCCGCGGCTTTTGTACGCAGGGGCGGGGCCACCGGCATGCGTGGCAAGGGAGGCTTCGTGGGCGCCGAGGGCTTGGGCGGCAGAGGGGGCTTGAGCGGCGCTTTGGGAAACGGCGGACGGCCGGGCGGGGGCGCTGCCGGGCGCCCCGCGGCCGAAGGCTCGGAGCGGCCCTTCGTCAGCCGCTTCTTGAGCGCCAGCAGCGTCGCCTTGGAAACCAGCTTCAAGGTCTCGAAGACCCCGGTGCCGTTGATCGCCGAGGCCTCGGCCCAGGGCCACTCGGCGCGGTTCAAGGCCTCGTTGAGCTCCTCGACCGACAAGACGTTCGGCAGGTCCCGCTTGTTGAACTGCAGGACGACCGGGATGGTCTCCAAGGAGAGGCCCATCTCGCCCAGGTTCTCTTCCAGGTTGGCGAACGAATCGATGTTCGCCTGGAGCATCGGCGCCTGAGAGTCAGCCACGAAGACGACGCCGTCGACCCCCTTTAAGACGAGCTTGCGGGTGGTGTTGTAGAACACCTGGCCCGGCACGGTGTAGAGCTGGATGCGGGTGTTGAAGCCGGCGATCGTGCCGACGTCGATGGGTAGCAGGTCGAAAAACAGCGTCCGGTCGGTCTCGGTCGCCAGCGACACCATCTCTCCCCGCGAGTCGGTCGAGGTGTGCTCGAAGATCCACTGGAGGTTGGTGGTCTTGCCGCACAGACCCGGGCCGTAGTAGACGACCTTGGCGGCCATCTGCATTGTGCTGTAGTTGAAGAAAACCATCTAAAGCCGTCCTCAGAGGGACCAGGGAGCTTAGCACCTGGGCTATAGGGGGTCAAGAAACCGCCAAGAGCGGTAGAATCGGGTCCTGACGGCGCGAAACCTGGCTCGGGCCGCACAAATCAGGGCCCGAGACGACGCCGGATTGAAGTAGGATAGCGGCCTTACGGTAAAATGCCTAGCTCGACGCGTCGGTGGCGGGCCTGGGCAGGCCCGCCGCCCGTCCAGGCGGCGCCCGGACGAGAAAAGCGCCGCAGAAGGCAAGGAGCAACGGTGCCGACCACGAAAGCCATCCAGACCACCGCACACCGCGATACGAGCCGGCTTTCGCCGCGCGATCGCCAGATCCTGGTCGACATCATCCAGACACATACCCGCTCGGGGGAGCCGGTCAGCTCCCGCGCCGTCTCAAAACATCCCCAGCATTGCCTCTCCGCAGCCTCGATCCGCAACGTCATGGCGGACTTGGAGGAGCTCGGCTACCTGCTCCAGCCCCACACCTCGGCCGGCCGAGTGCCCACGACGGCGGCCTATCGGCTCTACGTCGAAAGCCTGATCGAGACGGCTCACCTGTCGTTAGAGGACCGCCGCCGGATCGACGAGGCGCTCTTCTCGGAAGACGAGGACGGCGACACCCTGGTGGGCGCCGCAAGCCGCGTCCTCTCTGAGATGTCCCAGCAGGTCGCAGTCGTGGTCCGGCCCAAAGTCGAGGCCACGGTCTTGAAGGCCGTCGACTTCATTCCCCTCGAAGGCCGGCGCGTGCTCTGCGTGGTGGTTTCGACCGTCGGCTTCATCGACAACCTGGTGATCGAGACCGACGAGCCGATGGCCCGGCGCGATCTGGTACGCATCTCCAACTACCTGAGCGAGCACTTCGCCGGCGTCGAGCTTCGCGAGATCCGCGACCGGCTCCTCAGGATGATGGCCGAAGAACGCGCCCACGTCGATCGGTGGCTCGCCCAGGCCATCGAGCTCGCCCAGCGGACCGTGGCCGGTTTTAAGGCCCCCGACGTCCTCGTCGAAGGAACGACGGCGCTTTTTGGCCAACCCGAGGTCCGGGACGTCGAGTCGATCCGCAGGATCCTCGACACCTTTGCCGACAAGGCGCGGCTGGTGCGCATGCTCAGCAGCTGCCTGGAGAGCAAGGGGGTGCGCGTCTACATCGGCGAAGACCACGAGGTGACCTCGGAGCTCGACTTCAGCCTCGTCGCGACCTCCTATGGGATCGGGAAACGGGCCCTCGGTAGCCTTGGAATTCTCGGACCGGCCCGTATGGAGTATCCTCGCATCGTCGCCCTGGTTCGATATCTCGGGGAGACCGTGAGCCGCACGCTCGCCGCACGCTCTTAGTAATGAGGGACCTTGGATGACGGAGAAAAGCGACCCGACGACGACCGAGAGCATTGAGCTGGACCTCGAGGACACCATCTCCGACTGGAGCCAGGTCATTGAGGACGCCATGGCTGTGGTCGACTCGACGGAGAGCCAGAAGGCCGAAAGCGAGGACAACGCCTCGCAAGACCGTGCCGAGCTCACGGCCGAGGAGGCCGCCGCCGGGGAGGACGCTGGCGAGGAGAAGCGACCCTCCGAGCTCGAGATCGAGCTCATGATGCGAAACGACCGCCTGGAGGCGGAGGGCTCGGGTCTACGCGACCGCCTGGCGCGCACCCTGGCCGACTTCGAGAACTTCCGCAAGCGCTCCGAGCGCGAGAAAGACCTGATCGAGCGTTTCGCTCTCACCAGCGTGCTCAAGGACTTCCTCGGGGTTTTCGACAACCTGGGCCGCGCCCTCGCCGCCTCGGGCAACGCCGAGGACTTGAAGCAAGGCGTCGACATGATCGCCCGCCAGTTCTACGACTTGATGCGGCGCTATGGCGTCGAGCCGATTGAAGCGACCGGCCAGCCCTTCGACCCCAAGGTCCACGAAGCGGTCGCCAGCACCGAAGGGGCCGACGTCGAGCTCCCGACGGTCACGGACGAGCACCAGCGCGGCTACGTCCTCCACGACCGCCTGTTGCGCCCCGCCATGGTCACCGTCGCGATGCCGGCCCCCAAACCGGCTGCCGAGGAGACCCAAGAGGATCCCGGCGACGAAATCGAGTCGCCGGCGCTCGCCGACGCAGATCCGGAGGCGGAGGACTCGGACCAGGAAGTCGAGGATAGAGCCCCCGAGTCTCCGGAAGGGGCTCAGGAGGCCAGCGAAGCCGGCCAAGAAGAGGCTGGCGAGACCCGGGAAACGATCGAGGAGCCGGCCGGTTGAACCGGTGAACGGCCGAGTTGGAGCGGAGCGATTTCGTGGGCAAGATTATCGGCATCGACCTCGGGACGACCAACAGCTGCGTGTCGGTGGTCGACGCCCTTTCGCCCAAAGTCCTGGCGAATCGGGAAGGGAGCCGCACGACGCCGTCGATCGTCGCGTTCGCCGAGGGCGACGACCGGCTGATCGGCCAGATCGCCAAGCGCCAGGCGGTGACCAACCCCCAGAACACGGTCTATGCGGTCAAGCGCCTGATCGGCCGCAAGTACGAGGACCCGGAGGTGCAACGCGCCCGGGAGGTCCTCCCCTACGGCTTGGACAAATCCGACAACGGCGACGTGCGGATCATGATTCGCGACCGCAAGTTCAGCCCGCAGGAGATTTCGGCTTTTATCCTGTCCGAGCTCAAGAACTTCGCCCAGGAGTCGCTTGGCGAGGAAATCGACGAGGCGATTATCACCGTCCCGGCCTACTTCGACGACTCCCAGCGCCAGGCCACCAAAGATGCCGGCAAGATCGCCGGCCTTGAGGTGGGCCGGATCATCAACGAGCCCACGGCGGCGGCGCTCGCCTACGGATTCGACAAGGACCAGGAGGACAAGGTCGTCGCCGTTTACGACCTGGGCGGCGGCACGTTCGACATCTCGATTCTGGAGCTCGGCAAGGGCCTCTTCGAGGTGCGCGGCACCTCCGGCGACAGCTTCCTGGGCGGCGAGGATTTCGACCAGAAGATCATGACCTGGCTGATCGAGGAGTTCCAAGCCGAGACCTCGATCGACCTGCGCAGCGACCGCATGGCGCTCCAGCGCCTGAAAGAGGCCGCGGAGCGCGCCAAGTGCGAGCTCTCCACCGCCGAGGAAGCGGCGATCAACCTCCCCTTCATCTCGGCCGACGAGAGCGGCCCGCGCCACCTCTCGCGCACCTTGAACCGCTCGCACTTCGAAGAGCTGGTCCAGGAATTGGTCGACCGCACCGAGGGCCCCGTCTTCGAGGCCCTGGAAGCCGCGAGCCTCGATCCCAAGGAAATCGACGAGGTGCTTCTGGTCGGCGGGCAGACCCGCTCGCCGATCGTCATCCGTAGCGTCGAAAAAATCTTCGGCGGCGCCCCTAACCGCGAGATCAACCCCGACGAGGTCGTGGCCATGGGGGCGGCGATCCAGGCCGGAATCCTACGCGGCGAGATCAAGGACGTCGTGCTCCTAGACGTCACCCCGCTCTCGCTCGGTGTCGAGACCCACGGTGGGCTCTTTACGTTGCTCATCGAACGCAACTCGACCATCCCCACCAAGAACACCCAGGTGTTCACGACCGTCATCGACAACCAGAACACTGTCGAGATCCACGTCCTCCAGGGCGAGCGCGAGATCGCTTCCGAGAACCGTTCCCTAGGCCGCTTCGAGCTCGTCGGCATCCCTCCGGCGCCGCGGGGCGTGCCCCAGGTCGAAGTGACCTTTGCCATCGACTCGAACGGCATCGTCAACGTCTCGGCGCGCGACCTCGCGACCAACCAGCAACAGTCGATCGAGGTCAATCCGGCGGGCGGCCTCTCCAGCGACGAGATCGACTCCCTCGTCAAGGAGGCCCAGCAATTCGCCCAGGAGGACGCCAAACGGCGGGAGATCCGCCGGATCAAGAACCGTCTTGAGGGCCTCATCTACTCGAACGAACGAGTTTTCGAGCAGTTTCAGGAATCCGTCAGCGAGCGTGAAAAAAAGAAGATTCACCAGTCCTTTCTGCGCGCGAGGATGGCCTTGAGCGAAGAGGAAAAAGCCGACCTCGAGGCGGCGGTTTTCGACCTCGGCACGATTTCGCAAAAGCTCTCGCAAATCATGATCGACAACGCCGACAAATCCTAGGTCCCACAACCTCTTTGCCACAATGGCCACAAAGCGCGATTATTACGAAGTCCTCGGGATCCCCAGGGAAGCCTCGACCCAGGAGATCAAATCGGCCTACCGAAAGCTTGCCGTCAAGTACCATCCCGACCGCAACCAGGGGAACCCGGAAGCGGAGGAGAATTTCAAGGAAGCGGCCGAAGCCTACGCCGTCTTGTCGGACCCGGAAAAGCGGGCACGCTACGACCGCTTCGGCCACGAGGCAACAGCGGGAGGGTTTGGCGATTTCGACCCCTCGGTCTTCGGCGATTTCTCAGACATCCTGGGAGACCTCTTCGGATTCGGATTCGGCGGCGGGCGGCGGCGAACGACCGGAGTCCCCGGGGCGGACCTGCGCTACGACCTGCGGATCCGCTTCGAGGAAGCGGCCTTCGGCCATGAGCTCAAGATTCGCGTGCCGCGCCTTGAAAGCTGCGACGGCTGCTCGGGAACCGGCAGCCGCGACGGACGCCTCACGAGTTGCGCCACCTGCGGCGGCCAGGGCCGGGTTCGCTACAGCCGGGGCTTTTTCAGCGTCGCTCAGACCTGCCCGCAATGCGGCGGCCAGGGACAGATGGTCACCGATCCGTGCCGGAAATGCCGTGGCGAGGGCCGCATCGAGCGCCAGCGCGAGCTGGAGGTCAAGATCCCGGCCGGCGTCGACACCGGCCTTCGGCTGCGGTTGCGCGGCGAGGGGGAGCACGGCCTGCGCGGCGGACCGCCCGGCGACCTTGACGTCGTCATTCACGTCGAGCCTCACGAGCGCTTCCAACGCGATGGCGCCGACGTCTTCGAGCGGCGCGAGCTCAGCTATGCGCAGCTTGTCCTCGGGACCAACGTCGAAATCACGACGCTCCACGGAACCGAGTCGCTACGAGTCTCGGCCGGCACGACGCCGGGCCACGAATTCCGCCTCCGGGCCCAGGGGATCGAGCGCCTGCGCGGCGACGGCCGCGGCGACCACGTCGTCCACGTGGCGCTCAAGGTCCCGAGGCTGAAGGACTTGAGCGAAGAGGAGATCGAGCTGCTGCGCCAGCTGGCCGAGCTCGAAGGCTCCGAGGTCGCCGACACCCACGGCGTCCTCGGTAGAGTGAAAAACCTCTTCGGGTAGAGGCCGGTGGTCTTAGCCTCCGGTAGCCTCCAAAACAAGCACCGTCCAGTCGTCTTCCTGCTCCTCCAGGGTCGCGGCGCGGACGCGCTCGACGAGCTCGTCGAGCCAAAGCTCGGGGGACTCCTGGCGATGATCGAGGAGCCCCTGAAACGCCTCGTAGCCCAGTGGCTCGCCGGGCTCGGCCGGCGCCTCCGGCAAGCCGTCGGTCAAGAACAGGATCCGGTCCCCGGGCTCCAGGTCGACGACGACGGAGTGGTACTCGACGGCGCCGCGCAGCCCCAAGGGTAGACGCGGCAGAGGTGCCTCAAGCGGCTCGACCGGGTGGTCCCGGCGCAGGAGATAAGGATCCGGCAGCCCGGCATTGGCAAGCTCGAAACGCCCCGTCTGCGGATTGAAACCCGCCAGGGCGAGGGCCACGAACTCCCGGTCTCCGAGCTCGGCGGCGAGCTTCTCGTTCAGCTGCTGGAGCGTCTCCACCACCGAGCGGTCGGCGGCCATCAGGGGAAGGACCGCCTTCACAGTCGCCATCACGAGGCTGGCCGCGATTCCCTTGCCGGCGACATCGGCGACCGCGATCCGAAGCGTATGGTCCCCGAGCTCGAAGTACTCGTAGAAATCGCCGGCCACGAAGCGGGCGGCGAGGTTGCGGGCGGCCAGCCGATAGCGCTCGCCAACGGCTACGGCCGGTGGCTGGAGCCGCTGCTGGAGAGTCCGCGCCAGCTCCAGCTCACGTGCCGCGACTTCCTGGTTCTTTTGCGCCAAGAGCGCCCGCTTCTCGGCCTGGCGCGAGGCGTCGAAGGCGAGGAAGAGGTAGGCCGCCGCCGCCGCCAACAGGTAGAGCAGCAGGCCGGCGGCCAGAAGCAGGGGCAGCTGCCGCACGTATCCTGCCGCCAGGCCTGCGAGCGGCTCCAGCCGTGCCAGCAGATGCGCCCAAGCGAAACCGGCCACCAGCCAGAGGCCGCTCGAGACGAGGCCCGCCGCCGCGTGCGTGCCCATCGCACGCCACACGCTGACCCGTGTCAGCGGCATCGAGCGAGCCGGATACCATGCCGCGAGGCAGATGAAGCCGTAGACCAGAGCCAGAGGCACGGCGAGCACCAGGGCCTCCAAAGCGCCGAGCTCGCCGACGGAGGCGACGATCGCGGCAAGGAAGACGCCTAGCGGCAGCCAGACGGCCAGGTAGATCAGAAGGCGGCCTCTCGGGCCGAGAATCGGATGCATCAGCGCGCCACTTCAGAGCCGGACTTCGATCCCGCCCATGAAGACGAGCCCTCGGACGACGAGATGCGCTCCATCGCTCTCCTTGTCCACCGGATCCATCTCCAAGGGCGAGTCATTCCGGAAACGGCTGTCGTCGGCGCCGCCCATGATGGGTGAGACCTGGAGGCTGACGCTCCAATCCTCCGGAACCCGCAGGGTGATCCCGCCCCACAGGGCGAGCACTTCAAGCTCCGCCTCGCCGTCGGCGAGGCCCGCCTCTCGGAGGTCGAGATCGCAACCGCCGAGCATCGCCGTCAACGTCCCGCCGCGGAATCTGTCCGCCGTGATCTGGCGACGCCGCGAAGCGAGGAGGACGAACAGATCCACCTGATCGGATTCGACGCTCTCCGTCGCCCTGCGTTGCGGGCGCCGGCGCCCGCCACCGAAGGAGCGCAACACGAGGCTCGCCCCGAAAAAGAGCAGCAGGACCGGCCACAGCTCGGCGACACCGACGTCCAGATACCTGCGGGCCAGAAACGCCGCGCCAATGAGGAGCAGGAACCACCCTAAGCCCGGAGAGCGCCGCAAACGGCTGACACCGAGGACGAGCAGCAGGATTGGCCAATGGCCCAAGACGGTGCCGAAGTCAACCAGGCCGAGGTTGTCGAGAGTCAGAAGGACTCCGAGGGCGATCGTGGCGAGACCCAGGAGGGTCCGCGACTTCAAGAGGGAGGCGGTTTTCTCGCTCATGACACCGCGAAGCTTAGCGCACCTGGGAGCGTTTCGGCGCGGCACCGCGGAGGAAGACAATCGGCGCCTTGCCTACGGTGCAACCGGGGCTATACTTCAATCCTCTTCAGGAGGCCCTCGAAACCGTCCGCGGCACCGCGGTGGCGGGAGGAGACATTTTGACCGGCCGGATGGTGGCCCACTACCAGATCATCTCCAAGCTCGCCAGCGGCGGCATGGGAGCGGTCTACAAGGCGTTCGACCTGCGACTCGCCCGTCGTGTGGCTTTGAAATTCCTCCCCCGGAGCCTTGCCGAGGACGAAGTCGCGCGGATGCGCTTCCTGCAGGAGGCCCAGACCGTCTCCGCTCTCGACCATCCCAACATCTGCACCATCTACGAGATCGACGAGACGAGCGAGGGCGAGCTTTTTCTCGCCATGGCCTACTACGAGGGCGGGACGCTCCGCGAAATGATCCAGAGTGGGCCGCTCCTGGTCCGCGAAGCCGCCGGCCTGGCCGCCCAGGTGGCGGCAGGGCTCGCCGTGGCTCACCAGAGCGGCATCGTGCACCGCGACGTCAAGCCGGCCAACGTCGCCTTGAGCCGCGGCGGGCAGGTCAAGATCCTCGACTTCGGCATCGCCAAGCTCACCGGCACCGACGACGAATGGCTCGCCGGCACCACGTCCCATATGTCGCCCGAGCAGCTCGCCGGCGACAAGGTCGATCACCGTAGCGACATCTGGTCCCTGGGCGTGCTCCTCTACCAGATGCTCACCGGCGAGGTCCCCTTCCCGGGCGAGGACGGCGACGAGGTGCTCGCCGAGATCCGGCGAGAGGCGCCGATCCCGCCCGACGTACCGGAGCCCGAAGGGTCGCGCCTCGCCGCCATCCTCGCCCGCGCCCTGGCCCGCGATCCCGACGAGCGCTACCAGGACGTCGCCCGGATGCACAAGGACCTGGAGGACCTCACCGCAGCCACCCTCCAGGAGACGATGCCGCTCGTCACCGGAGCCACGATCGGTCGCCACGAGCCAGCGATCGCCGTCCTGCCCCTCGCCGACCACAGCCCGGAAAAAGACCAGGAGTACATCTGCTCGGGCCTCGCCGAGGAGATCATCCATCTGCTCACCCAGGTCCCGGGAGTCCGGGTCGCCTCACGCTCTTCCGCCTTTCGCCCGACGGCACGCGGCGAGGACGTCCGGCGCCTCGGCCGCCAGCTGCGGGTCGACTCGGTGCTCGAAGGGAGCGTTTTCAAGGACGCTCTTCGCCTGCGCGTCGCCGTACGCCTCGTGCGGGTCGCCGATGGCTCCTACCTCTGGTCCGGACGCTACGACCGCGAGCTCGCCGGGGTCTTCCAGATCCAGGAGGAGATCGCCCGTGACATCGTCGACGCCTTGAAGCCCACTCTTGTGGAGACGGAGGATGCACCGGCCCGCCTCGAGGTGTCGACGCCTCCCGAGAGCTTCCCGGCCTACCTCCATTACCTGAGGGGCCGCTATGAGTGGAACAAGCGCACCCATGCCGCGCTTAACCGGGGCATCGCCCACTTCGAGGAAGCGATCCTTGAGGAACCTCGCTACGCCCGCGCCTACGCCGGGCTCGCCGACTCCTACGCCATGCTCGGCATCTACGGCTACATGCCGCCTCGCGAGGTCATGCCGCTCGCCAAGAGGGCGGCCGAGCAGGCGCTCGCGATCGACGACCGCCTGGCCGAGGTCTACACTTCCCGTGCCTCGATCCGCGCCGTCTACGAGTGGGATTTTGCCGGCGCCGAGAGAGATTTTCGGCACGCCATCGCCCTCGATCCCACCTACGCCACCGCCTACCAGTGGCAAGCGATGAACCACCTGATTCCGACAGGGCGCTTCGCCGAAGCTTTCGAAGCCCTCGAGGCGGCCTGGGAGCTCGACCCTCTGTCGCTGACCATCGTCACCAGCCGTGGGCTCTTCTTCTACTACTACCGGCGCTACCAGCGAGCGGTCGACGAGCTACGCCGTGCCCTCGAGATCGACGACGCTTTCGAGCCGGCTCACGTCTTCCTGGGCCAGGTCTACGACAAGCAGGGACGCTACCAGGAAGCGCTCCAGGAGCTCCGGCAAGCGAGCTCGCTCTCGGGAGGGCGGCCCGACATCACGGTGGCCCTGGGACACGCCCACGCTCAGCTGGGCCAAGACGAGCTCGCCCGCTGCCTGCGCGACAAGCTCCTCGCCGACTCCCTGAGCCAGTACGTCTCGCCATCGGTCCTGGCCCAGGTCCACGCCGCCCTCGGTGAACGCGACGCGGCGCTCGAGGCCCTGGGACGGGCCCGGGAGATGCGCTCCGCCGACCTCTTGTGGATCGGCGTCAATCCGGCTTTCGACTCGCTGCATGAGGAGGCCGCCTTCCGTTGCCTCCTCGAGGAGATCGGACTCGAGGTCCACGAACCCTTAAGCCCCCCCTAGCCAGGCCTGAGAGAAGCCGGACGGACCTCCGCGCTTCGGGACGCGGGCTAATCCTCGTCTTCGTCCGCCGACTTGACGTTCGCGGGATCGTAGTCGACGAACTCGATCAGCGCCATTTCCGCGCCGTCGCCCTTTCTCGGTCCGAGCTTCAAGATCCGGGTGTAGCCGCCCTCACGCTCGGCGAACCGCGGCGCGATGTCGTCAAAAAGCTTCTTGACCAGGTGCCGGTCACTGACCCAGCGGCGCACCTGGCGGCGGGCATGGAGCGTCCCGCGCTTGCCCTGGGTCACCATCTTCTCGGCCAGGGGCCGTAGCTCCTTGGCCTTGGGAAGCGTCGTTTCGATCCGCTCGTGCTCGAAAAGCGACGCCAGCTGATTGCGGAACATCGCCCGGCGATGGGACGTCGTCCTGCCGAGCTTCCTTCCTCGTACCGCGTGACGCATGAATCGTCTCTCCTTGCGCTAGGGGGCCGTCTCGAGCAGGGCCGGCCCCGTCTCCGGCACGTCCATGCCGAATTGGAGGCCTAGCTTGACGAGCACTTGCTGGAGCTCTTCCAAGGACTTCCTGCCGAAGTTCTTGGTCTCCAACATCTCACGCTCGGTCTTGCGTACGAGGTCCCGGAGGTTTGTGATGGCGGCGTTTTTCAGGCAATTGGCCGAACGCACCGACAAGTCGAGCTCGTCGATCGACTTGGCGAGGAGCTTGTCGAGGCTCGAGAGCTCCTCGGATGCCGCCTGCGGCGCCTCTTCGCGCATCGACTCTTCGGCGTGCGTGAAGATGTTCAGGTGATCGCGCAGGAGGACCGAAGCGAGCGACAGGCACTCCTCGGGCGGCAGCGTGCCGTTGCTGTGGATCTCCAGCACCAGCCGCTCGTAGTCCGTCGCCCGGCCGACGCGCGCCGGCTCGACCTTGAAGTTCACCCGCCGCACCGGCGAATGAACCGAGTCGATCGGGATCCAGCCGATCCCCATGGTCTCGTCGAAGTTTTTTTCGGCCGTCACGTAGCCGCGGCCACGCTTGACCTGCATCTGCATCTTGAGGTGCGCCTCCTCGTTCAAGGTGGCGATGGGTAAGTCGGCGCCGCAGATCTGGATCGACGGATCCCCGGCGAGGTCCGCCGCCGTGACCTGGCCCGGTCCCTTGAAGTCGATGTTTAGAAACTTCGGTTCTTCGCTCTCCAACCGGATCGGAATCTGGCGAAGGTTCAAGATGACGTCGGCCACGTCGTCGACGACGCCGGCTATCGAAGAGAACTCGTGCAAAACACCTTCGATGTGCACAGCCGTGATCGCCGCACCCTCGATCGAGGAGAGCAGGCAGCGGCGCAGCGCGTTGCCGATCGTGGTCGCGAAACCGCGTTCGAAGGGCTGGGCCGAGAACCTGCCAAAGGTCGGCGTTGCCGATTCCTGTTCGATATCTACGCGTTTGGGGCGTTGAAAACCCTTCCACAGCATCTGAAGATCTCCTTCCCGGGTCCCCTCGGGGCCCGAATGCTTTGGCTCTACCGGCTGTAGAGCTCGACGATCAGCTGCTCCTGGACCGGGATCTTGATGTCCTCGCGGGCGGGGATCTTCAAGACCTTGCCACTGAAGGTTTCAGGATCGAGCTCCAGCCAGTCGGGGACGCCGCGTCCCCGGGCCGTCTCGACGCTCGCCCGGATGAGCTCGTTCTTACGGCTCGCCTCCTTGACCGAGATCACCTGCTCGACTTTGAGCTGGACCGAAGGAATCGTCACCTTCTTGCCGTCGACCAGGATATGGCCGTGGCGTATGAGCTGACGGGCCTGGGCGCGAGAGGCGCCGAAACCCAGGTTGTAGGCTACGTTGTCGAGCCGCCGCTCGAGCATCATGAGGAGGTTCTCGCCCGTGATGCCCTTTTTGCGGTCGGCTTTCTTGAAATAGTTACGGAACTGCCGCTCCTGGATGCCATAGATGCGCTTGACTTTCTGCTTCTCACGAAGCTGCAGGCCGTAGCCCAGGGTCCGCCGGCCGCGGCGCTGGCCGTGTTGGCCCGGCGGATAGGCTCGGCGCTCGATGGCACACTTCTCCTTGAAGCAGCGGTCGCCTTTCAAAAAAAGCTTCATCCGCTCCCGGCGGCAGAGGCGGCAAACGGGTCCGGTATGTCTCGCCACGTCGTACTCCTTCGAATCACATTGCTGGCTTAGGACGCTACACGCGGCGGCGCTTCTTGGGACGGCAGCCGTTGTGGGGAATCGGGGTGACGTCCTTGATCGACTTCACGACGAGCCCCGCCGCCTGGAGAGCACGGATCGCCGACTCGCGGCCGCCGCCCGGTCCCTTGACCAGAACGTCGATCGTGCGCACGCCCTGGTCCCGCGCCAGGATGCCCGCGTCGCGGCCGGCCATCTGGGCCGCAAACGGCGTGCCCTTGCGCGAACCCTTGAAACCGATCTTCCCCGACGAGGCCCAGGAGATGACGTCTCCCTCGGGATCGGAGATCGAGATCAGCGTGTTATTAAACGTCGCCTGGATATGGGCCAGCGCATGGGGGACCACACGCTTTTCCTTCTTCTTCGTCTTCTTCTCTTTCTTTGCCTTGGCCACTTTTCACTACCCCCTACTTACGGGTCTGCTTTTTGCCGGCGACGCTCATGCGCCGGGGCCCCTTCCGGGTACGGGCGTTGGTATGGGTCCGCTGACCACGGGTCGGGAGGTTGCGCCGGTGGCGCACGCCCCGGTAGCTCCCGATCTCCATCAGACGCCGGATGTTTTGCGCCACTTCCTTGCGCAGATCGCCTTCCACCCGGATCTCGTCCTGGATGATCTTGCGAATCCGCCGCGCCTCCTCCTCCGTTAAGTCCTTCACCTTGGTCGACTCCTCGACTTCGGCTTTTCTTAGGATCTGCCTGGAGATCGTCGACCCGATCCCGTGGATGTAGGTGAGCCCGACCCAGACCTGCTTGTTGGGGGGCAGATCAATACCCGCAATTCTCGCCATCGCTTAACCCTGCCGCTGCTTGTGCTTTGGATTCTCGCAAATCACCCGTACGACGCCGTGCCGCCGGATGACCTTACACTTCGAACACATTCGCTTCACAGATGCCCGTACCTTCATGACCATGACCTCTCTACTTGAGCCGATAGATGATCCGCCCCCGGTTCAGGTCGTAGGGCGAGAGCTCGACCAAGACCTTGTCTCCCGGTAGGATCCGGATGAAATGTTTGCGCATCTTCCCGGAGATGTGGGCCAGGACCTGGTGGCCGTTTTCGAGCTCGACTCGAAACATCGCGTTGGGCAGCGTCTCGCTGACCACCGCCTGAACCTGGATCGCCTCTTCCTTGTTGGCCAAAACTCGTCCTCGCCTGCCGTTTGTCCGTCGCGTACCGCTTCAACCTACGAGGCGGCCGCCAGTAGAACCTCATCTCTCATCGCCATCTCGGCGATGTATCCACGCTCGCGACCCAGGAGCCTCGGCCCCTTGGGGGTCACGGCCACCGAGTACTCGAAGTGCGCCGAGAGCGTCCCGTCCTTGGTGCGGGCGGTCCAGCCGTCGGCGTCCATCTCGACGTCCGCCTGGCCGGCGTTGACCATCGGCTCCAAGGCCAGCACGTGGCCCGGACGCAGGCGCATGCCCTTCTTGGGCCGCTTGGCGAAGTTCGGTACCTGCGGCTCCTCGTGGAGCGCCGTCCCGACGCCGTGACCGACGAACTCCCGCACCACGGAGAAACCGTTCCGCTCGACATGGGTCTGTACGGCGTAGCCGATGTCTGAGAGCCGCCCCCCGGGGATCATCTTCTTCACCGCCCGGTCGAGAGCCTCCATGGTCACCTGGAGGAGCTTCGCCGCCTCCTCGTCGAGGCGGCCGACCGCGTAGGTCCGGGCCGCGTCGCCGTAGTAGCCCTTGTAGAGCACGCCGCAGTCGATGCCCAGGACGTCGCCCTCTTCCAGAGGCCGATCGTCCGGGATGCCGTGCACGACGACGTCGTTTAAAGCCGTGCACAGCGTCGAGGGAAAGCCCTTGTAGTTGAGAAAAGCCGGCACACCGCCCGCCTCCCGGATGACGCCCTCGGCCCAACGGTCGAGCTCCCCCGTCGTCACGCCGGGTGCCACGCGCTCGGCAATGCCGTCGAGCACCCGATGCACGATGACGTTCGCCTCGTCGATCAGCTCGATCTCTCCGGGAGTCTTCAGGTCCACCATCGTCGTAACTTCCAAGCGTACACGGCAAGCGTATCAGGCCTCGCCGCCGATGGCAGTGAGGATCGAGCGTCCAACCTCTTCGATCGTCCGATCGCCGTCGATCTTGCGCAGGAGCCCCCGGGCGCCGTAGAGCTCGACGAGCGGCGCCGTCTGCACTCGGTAGACCTCCAGACGCTCGCGGATCACGTCTTCCTGGTCGTCCTCGCGGCCGCGCTTCAACGCGCGCTCGACGAGCACGTCCTGAGGCGCGTCGATCAGCACGACGTGGTCGAGCTTCTCGCCGCGCCGCGCCAGGATCCTGGAAAGGGTCTCGGCCTGCGGTGCCGTGCGCGGGTAGCCGTCGAGCAGATATCCCTCGCGGGCGTCCGCCTCGCTGAGCCGGTCCTCGAGGACCTCCGAGATCAGGGTGTCGTCGACCAGCCGGCCGCTCGCCATGACGGCCTTGACGCGCTCGCCCAGGTCGGACCCCGAGTCGACCGCGGCACGCAGCATCTCGCCGGTCGAGACGGCCGGAATCCCGAGCCGCTTCGCCAGCGTCGCCGCCTGGGTCCCCTTGCCCGAGTTGGGCGGACCCAAGAAGACGATCCTGGACTTATCCCCGGCGGCCACGGATCCTTCCCTTTTTCAAGAAGCCGTCGTAGTTGCGCATCACGAGCTGCGACTCGACCTGCTGGACGAAATCCATGGCGACACCGACGACGATTAAGAGCGACGTACCACCGAAGTAGAAGTCGATCCCCAGGCCCGAGGTGATAAACGGAGGCAGGATGTCGTTCAAGGTGGCGCCGATGAAGGGGACGCCCTCGGCCTTGAAGCCGAAGAGCATCAGCTCCGGCAGGATCGAGACCCCCGCCAAGTAGAGCGCGCCGATCAAGGTCAACCGGGTCAGGACCCGGTCGATATACTCCGCCGTCCGCCGGCCGGAGCGAATGCCCGGGATGAACCCCCCGTACTTGCGCATGTTCTCGGCCGTGTCCTGCGGGTTGAAGATGATCGACACGTAGAAATACGAGAAGAAGATGATCGCCGTCGCGTAGATCACGTAGTAGATCGGTTGGCCGAAGCTGATCTTGTCGGCGAAGTTCTGGACCACCTCGATCTGGACCATACCCGCGATCGTCGACGGGATGACGACGATCGACGACGCGAAAATCACCGGGATGACGCCGCCCGTGTTGACTCGCAGCGGCAGATAGGTGTTTTGGCCACCGTAGACCCGCCGTCCTACGACGCGCTTCGCGTACTGTACGGGGATGCGGCGCTGGGAGCGCTCCATGTAGACGATGAAGGCCGTCACAGCCAGCATGAAGACGATCAGGATCCCCATCCCCACCGGATGGAGGTTTCCGGTCTGCACTTTGCCCACAGTCGAGGCGATCGCTCCCGGTAGGCCGATGACGATGCCGGCGAAGATGATGAGCGAGATGCCGTTGCCGATGCCGCGCTCGGAGATTTGCTCGCCGAGCCACATGACGAAAGCGCAACCCGTGGTCAGCGTCAGGACGGTGACCAGCCGGAAAGGCCAGCCCGGATTCGGAACCAGAGGCAGGCCACCGGGCGTGGGGAGGTTCTCGATCGCAAACGAGATGGCGCTCGACTGGATGATCGAGACGACAAGCGTCCCGTAGCGGGTGTACTGCGTGATCTTGCGCCGCCCGAGCTCGCCTTCTTTTGACAGCTTCTCAAGATAAGGGACCACCACGGTCAAAAGCTGCAGGATGATCGACGCCGTGATGTAGGGCATGATCCCCAGGGCAAAGACCGCGGCACGCTCGAGGCTCCGTCCGGTGAAGGTGTTCAGAAAGCCGAACATCGTCCCTTGCGCCTGCTGCATGATCTCGATCAAAGCCTCGGGATTGACCCCCGGTGTCGGGATCACGCACCCCACCCGGTAGACCGCGAGCAGCGCGAACGTGAAAAAGATCCGCTTGCGTAGCTCCGGGATGGCGAAGATGTTGCGGAAACTCTCGATCACGAGCCCAACTCCTCACAGCGGCCGCCGGCGGCCTCGATTTTCTCCCGCGCCGACTTGCTGAAACGGTGGGCCTTGACGACAAGCGCTTTCGCGACCTCGCCCTCGCCCAGCACCTTGACCGGTATGCCGCGCCGCACGAGACCCTTCTCGCTTAAAAGCTCCGGCGTGATCTCGCCCTCGAGATCGCCCAGGCGGGCGACGTTGACGACGGCGTACTCGGTCCGGAAGATGTTGGTGAAGCCCCGCTTGGGGACACGGCGAATCAAGGGCATCTGGCCGCCCTCGAACCCGAGCCGCTGCGAGTATCCGCTCCGGGAGCGCTGCCCCTTGTGGCCGCGGCCGGCGGTCTTGCCGGTGCCCGAGCCCGGGCCCCGGCCGATGCGCTTCTTGGGGCGTGTCGACCCCGGTGCCGGTTTCAATTCGTGAAGCTTCATGACTGCTCCTCAACGATGCGCACGAGGTGCGAGATCTTTCTGACCATGCCGCGCACGGCGGGGCTGTCTTCCCGCTCCACGACGTGGCGAATGCGCCGCAGGCCCAGGCCGCGCAGCACCTCTCGCTGCTTCTTGTTGTAGCCGATGGGGCTTCTTACCTGCTCGATTAACAACGTCTTGCCTTCGTTTGCCATCGTCTTGTTCCTCGCGTCGGACATCGATTACCGAATCCGCGCCTCTTGCCTCATCCGTCACTCCGAGTCCCGGCACTCGCCGGCTCCGCGGTTTCCTCCAGCGGAGCGAGCCCCCGGACGCGCCGTACGGTCTCGACACTTCTCAGGGACAAAAGGCCCTGAAAGGTCGCCTTCACCACGTTCTGGGGATTGGTCGTGCCGAGCGACTTGGTCAGGATGTCCTGAATGCCGGCACACTCGATGACCGCACGCACCGGTCCTCCGGCGATGACGCCCGTACCCGGAGACGCCGGTTTGAGCAGCACCCTGCCGGCACTGAAGACCCCGATCACCTCGTGCGGGATCGTCGTCCCGACCATCGGCACTTCCGTCATGTTCTTCTTGGCGATATCAATCCCCTTGCGGATGGCCATCGGCACTTCCTTGGCCTTGCCGGAGCCGTAACCGACCCGGCCCTGGCCGTCGCCGATCACCACCAGCGCGGAAAACGAGAAGTTCTTGCCGCCCTTGACCACCTTGGTCACACGGTTGATGTGAACCACCTGCTCGAAGAACTCGGGTTCGCGTTCAAAATCCCTTGCCACAGTGCTGCTCCTTCACGGCCCCGGGCAATCCGCGCCCGTGGCCAAGATCCAACTTAAAACTTGAGACCTTTCTCCCGCGCTCCGTCAGCGACGGCCTTGACCTTGCCGTGGTAGATCGCGCCGCCGCGGTCGAAGACCACGGTTTCGACGCCCTTTTCCCGAGCTCGCTCGGCGAGCGCTTCGCCGACTCTCTTGGCCGCCGCACAGCTGCCGGGCGAAGACTCGATGCCCTCCAAAAGCCCCTTCTCGCGCGAATTGGCCTGCGCCAGGGTGAGCCCCTGATGGTCGTCGATCACCTGGGCGTAGATATAGCGCAGGGTCTTGTGCACCGCGAGGCGCGGACGCTCGGGGGTGCCCGCGATGCGCTTGCGAAGCCTGAAATGGGCACGCTTCAAGCGGTGCCGCTTGGCCTTGGTCTTCTTTGCAAGATGCTCGCTCATCGTTTCACTCCTTCAACCTAGCGGGCTCCCGCCTTACCGACCTTGCGGCGGATCCTCTCGTCCGAGTAGCGAATGCCCTTGGCCTTGTAGGGATCCGGCGGCCGCAGGCTCCGGATCTCGGCCGCCACCTGCCCCACCTGCTGGCGGTTGGCGCCGGCGACGGAGATCTTGTTGGCCTTGTCGATCTCGACCGTGATCCCTTCGGGGATCGGGAAGATCACCGGATGGGAGTAGCCGAGGGCGAAGTGTGCCTCGCGGCCCTTGACCTCGCCACGGTAGCCCACGCCGACGATCTCCAGGTTCTTTCCAAAGCCCGTCGTCACGCCGTGGACGGCGTTGGCCAGAAGCGCCCGCGCCAGCCCATGCTTGGCCCGGACCGTGCCTGAGCTCCCGGCGCACGAGACGCGGATCTCGCCGTCCTCGATCTTGACCGGACATTCCGGGAAGATAGGCTCCGTGACACGCCCCTTGGGCCCTTCGGCGACGAATCGATCGCCGTCGACCTTGACGTTGGCCCCCTTGGGGATCGGGATCGGTTGCTTTCCAATTCGAGACATCGCTACTCTCCTACCAGATCTCGCAGAGCACCTCGCCGCCGACGCGCCGCTCACGGGCCTCGCGGTCGGTCAAGAGCCCCTCGGAGGTCGAAACGAGCGACACGCCGATGCCGTTTAGGACCGGCTTGATGTCGTCGGCCCCGCGGTAGACACGGCGGCCGGGCTTCGAGACCCGGGAGAGGCGCCGGATGGCCGGCTCGCCCTCGTCGGTGTAGCGCAGGTAGATCCGCAGGTGGCCGACGGGCTTCGCCTCGATGACTTCGAAGTCGTCGATGTAGCCTTCCTGTTTCATGAGGCCACAGACCGCGACCTTTTGCTTCGACGTCGGGACGTCGAGCCGGTCGTGCTTGGCCATCAGCGCGTTTCGAATCTGCGTCAGAAGATCCGCAATCGGATCGGTCATACTCATCGCACGTTCTCCTCAGCTTTTGTCCGGCTCACCAACTGGCCTTGATCACCCCGGGCAGGTATCCCTGGAGCGCCAACTCGCGGAAGCAAATCCGGCAAAGGCCAAACTTGCGCAGGAAGCTGCGCGGACGCCCACAGGTCTTGCAGCGGTTGCGGTGACGCACCCCGAACTTCGGCTTCTTCAACGTCTTGGCGATTTTCGCTTTGGTTGCCACGTTAGACCTCCGTTTTCCTCAATGGGGTAACCCGGGACCCTAGCGTCCCCCGCCCGGCAGGGCGAACGGCACGCCCAGCTCACGCAGGATGAAGTGCGTCTGCTCGTCGTTGCCGCTGGTTGTGACGATCGTGACGTTCATGCCCTTTAGCATGTCGACCCGATGGGTGTCGACCTCGGGAAAGATCACTTGCTCCCGCACGCCCAGGGTGTAGTTGCCCCGGCCGTCGAAGCTCTTGTTGGAAACGCCCCGGAAGTCGCGGACCCGCGGCAGCGCGGTCGAGATCAGCCGGTCCAGGAAATCCCACATCCGATCGCCCCGCAGCGTCACCCGGCAGCCGATCGGCATGCCTTCGCGCAGCTTGAAAGCGGCGATCGACTTCTTGGCGCGAGTGATCGTCGGTTGCTGGCCGGCGATCGACGCCAGCTCCACCTGGGCGGTCTCCAGCAGCTTGTAGTTGCGGCTTGCCTCGCCCAGGCCGATGTTGATCGAGACTTTTTCGATGCGCGGTACCGCCATCACGTTCTCGATCCCGAACTCCTTCTGGAGTTTTGGCCGGATTTCCTCTTGGAAGCGTTTCTTGAGACGCGGGACGTAGTGGCCGTTCGCCTGCGTCGATTTGCTTTTCGCCATCTCAGTCACCCACAATCTTCTTAGCCGGTCGTCGCCTTGCACAGCTTGCAGACGCGCACGCCGCGGCCGTCTTCCAGGCGCTTGAAACCCATGCGCGCCGGCTTCCCACACTCCGGACAGACCACCTTCAGGTTCGACACCTGGATCGGTACCTCGCGCTCCAGGATGCCGCCCTGGATCTGCCGCTGAGGGTTGGGCTTGGTATGTTTCTTGACCAGGTTGACGCGCTCGACGATCACCTTGCCCTGCGACGGAAAGATCCGCAGGACCTTGCCGCGCACGTCCTTGTCCTTGCCGGCGATCACCAGGACCTGGTCCCCTTTCTTGATCTTGAGCTTCGTCATCAGATCACCTCCGGTGCCAGGGAGACGATCTTCATGAACCGCTTCTCCCGGAGCTCGCGGGCGATCGGACCGAAGACACGGGTCCCGATCGGCTCGCGCTGCGGGTCGATCAACACCGCCGAGTTGGTGTCGAAACGGATGTAGCTGCCGTCCTGGCGCCGCTGGGCGCGCCGCGTCCTGACGATCACCGCCTGCACCACCTCGCCCTTCTTGACGGTCCCCTCGGGGAGGGCTTCCTTGACCGACGCCGTGATGACGTCGCCGACTCCGCCGTACTGACCCGAGGAACCGCCGAGCACCTGAATGCAGGCGATTTTCTTGGCGCCGGAGTTGTCGGCCACGTCGAGAATCGTTCCCATCTGAATCATGGCTCACCCCTACCTGGCGCGCTCGACGATCTCGCGCACACGCCAGCGCTTGCGCTTGGAGATCGGCCGGCTCTGAACGATCGAGACCCGATCGCCGAGGCGGCAGTCGTTTTGCTCGTCGTGAACCGTGAACTTCGAAGTCCGCTTGACGTAGCGCAGGTAGAGCCGGTGCATGACCGTGCGCTCGACCGCCACGACGATCGTCTTGTCCATCTTGTCCGACACCACCGTCCCGATGAGGACCTGGCGCCGGCCGCGGACCTTGTCCGCGGACGAATCGAGAAGGGCATTTTCCGGTTGTTCCGCCATCTCGCCTACTCCATCGTGCGGCTTACGCCGTCTCCCTTGCGGCCAATTCGTTCATCACGGTCAGCACTCTCGCCATCTCGCGCCGGGTCTGTTTCACCTTGGACGGGTTCTCCAGCTGCCCGGTCACCTTCTGGAGGCGCAGGGCAAAAAGCTGCCCGGCGAGCTCGCGCTCCTTGTCTTGAAGCTCGGCTTTCGTGAGCTCACGTAGATCTGTTGCTTTCATCGCGCCTTCCCTCCTCGCTAGGCGTGGTGCGCTCCGGGACGCATGAGAAATCGCGTCTTGATCGCCAGCTTGTGCGAAGCCAACCGCATGGCCTCCTGGGCCAGCTCCGGCGCCACACCTTCGAGCTCGTAGAGGACTCGTCCGGGACGCACGACCGCGATCCACTCCTCCGGGTTCCCCTTACCTTTACCCATGCGGGTTTCAAGGGGCTTCTTGGTGATCGGCTTGTCGGGAAAGATGCGGATCCACACCTTCCCGCCGCGCTTGATGTGGCGGGTGATGGCGATACGGGCCGCCTCGATCTGGCGTGCCGTGACCCAGCCCGGCTCCAGGGCCTGGAGGGCGTAATCGCCAAAGGAGATCACGTCTCCCCCCTTGGCCCGGCCGCGCATCCGGCCGCGCTGTCGCTTCCTGTACTTGACTTTCTTGGGCATCAACATGGTTTCGATTCCCTATGGATCACGCACCGGCGCGGCGCGCTTTTTCCTTTAGCAGGTCGCCCTTGTAGACCCAGACCTTGACGCCGATGACCCCATAGGTCGTGCGCGCCTCGGCGAAGCCGTAGTCGATGTCGGCTTTCAGGGTGTGAAGCGGCAGCCGGCCGTCCTGGTACCACTCGCGGCGAGCGATCTCCGCGCCGCCGAGGCGGCCGGAAACCATGATCTTGACTCCCTTGGCGCCGAAGCGAAAGGCCGACTCCATGGCCTTCTTCATCGCCCGGCGAAAGGACACCCGGCGCTCCAGCTGGCCGGCGATTGACTGCGAGACGAGCTGCGCGTCGAGCTCCGGCCGCTGGATCTCCTGGATGTTGATGTGCACCTCGCGACCGGTGAACTTGCGCAGGTCGTCGCGAAGCTTGTCAACCTCGGCGCCCTTGCGGCCGATGATGATGCCCGGACGCGACGTGTAGATCGTCACCCGCAGCCGGTCGGCGGCGCGCTCGATGTCGATCTCGCTCACCCCCGCATGGGAGAGGCGGCGCTTCAGGCGGCTGCGTAGACGCAGGTCCTGGTGCAGCGTCCCGGCGTAATCGCCCGCGGCGTACCACCGCGAGTGCCAGGTCTTGTTGTAGGACAAGCGAAAGCCGTAGGGATGTGTCTTTTGACCCACTATCTTCTCCGGACTACTCGTCGGCCTCTTCGCGCCGGTCGAGCTTGATCGTCACATGGCTCTGGCGCTTCAACTTGCGGAAGGCCCTACCCATGGTGGTAAACCACACACGTTTCAAAGCCGGCCCGCCGTCGACGAAGATCTCTTTCACGTAGAGCTCCTCGACGTCGAGCGAATCGTCGCGGTTCTCGGCATTGGCGATCGCTGACTTCAAGAGCTTGGTCAGCGGCTTCGAGGCCCGCTTCTTGGTGTGCTGCAGGATCTGCACCGCCTCCTCGGCATCCTTGCCGCGGATTAAATCCGCCACCAGGCGGACTTTTTGCGGAGAGGCCTGCAGGTGCTTTAACCTCGCTACGTATTCCATCGCCCCTCCTCCTAGCGCCGGGCCCCGGCCATGCGCTCTTTCTTGCCGGAATGGCCCCGGAACGTGCGGGTCATCGCAAACTCGCCGAGCTTGTGACCCACCATGTTCTCGGAAACGTAGACCGGGATGAACTTGGTGCCGTTGTGCACCGCCAGGGTGTGACCGACCATGTCGGGCGTGACCGTCGAGCGCCGCGACCAGGTCTTTAAGACCCGCTTCTGGCCGCTCTCGTTCATCGCCTCGATCTTGGCCATGACGTGCTGGTCTACGAAGAAACCCTTCTTGAGTGATCTCGCCATCGTCTCGCCCCTACTTCTGGTATCGGCGGCGCACGATCATAGCGTCGGTGCGCTTGTTGTTCCGTGTCCGATAGCCCTTGGTGGGCACGCCCCACGGGGTGCAGGGATGCCGGCCGCCGGAGGAGCGGCCCTCGCCGCCGCCCATCGGGTGGTCGACCGGATTCATGGTCACGCCCCGGTTGTGCGGACGCTTGCCCATCCAACGGTTGCGTCCCGCCTTGCCGAGAGAACGGATCTCGTGGTCGGTGTTGCCCACTTGGCCGATCGTGGCGTAGCAGCTCAGATGGACTCGACGCACCTCGCCCGAGGGAAGCTTCACCTGGGCGTAGTCGCCGTCTTTCGCCATCAGCTGCGCCGAGGCGCCGGCCGAGCGCACCATCTGGGCGCCCTTGCCGATCTTGAGCTCCAGGTTGTGGATGATCGTGCCGAGCGGGATCGCCCTGAGCGGCAGGGCGTTGCCGAAATTGATCTCGGCCTCGGGACCCGAAACGACCGTCGCGCCGACCTCAAGCTTGTCGGGCCAGAGGATGTAGCGCTTCTCGCCGTCGGCGTAGCACAGCAAAGCGATCCGCGCCGAACGGTTCGGGTCGTACTCGACCGAGGCGACTTTCGCCGGGACGCCGTGCTTGTCGCGCTTGAAGTCGATCACGCGGTAACGCCGCTTGTGGCCACCGCCGCGGTGCCAGATCGTGATCTCGCCCTTGTTGTTGCGGCCGCTCAAGCGCTTCTTGCCCTTGGTGAGCGACTTCTGGGGCTTCGTCTTCGGCGTCAGCTCCTCGAAAGTCGCCGAGGTCTTGAAGCGGCTCCCGGGGCTCGTCGGTTTGTACTGCTTGATGCCCATAATCAGGTCCCCTCAAAAAACTCGATCGGCTTCTCTCCCGCGGCGAGGCGTACGTAAGCCTTCTTCCAGTCGGGCCGGCGGCCAGAGTAGCGGCCCTGGCGGCGTTCCTTGCCGTGCATGCTGGCCATGCGGACCTCGGCCACCTTGACCTTGAACTGGGTTTCCACCGCCGCGCGGACCTGGATCTTGTTGGCCCCTCGCGCCACCTCGAACGCGTAGGTCTCGAAAGCCTCGCGCTGGACCGTCGTCTTCTCCGTCAGGAGCGGCCGGCGGATGACGTCCTCGATTCTCATTTGCTGAGCACCTCCACGAGCCGCTCGAGCGCCGGCTCGCTCATGACGACGTGATCGCGGTCGACGACATCGTAGACGTTGACACCGAGCGCATCGACGGCCTTTAAAAGCGGATTGTTCCGCGCCGCAAGCTCCAGGCGGTCGTTCTCGCGCGAGTCGACCAAGAGAGCCTTACGCTCCACGCCCAACCCGGCAAGGCATTTCTTGAGCGCCCCGGTCTTGGGGCTCTCCAGCTCCAGGCTCTCGAGGACGAGGATGCCGGAGTCGGCGAGCTTCTGCGCCAGCGCGGACTTCAAGGCGTTCCTTTTTTCGCGCGCCGAGAGCTTCATCTTATAGGAGCGCGGCTCCGGTCCGTGGACAGTACCGCCCGTGCGCCACAGGGGGCTTCGAAGCTGGCCCACGCGCGCCCGGCCGGTGCCTTTTTGGCGCCAGAGCTTGCGCCCCGTGCCCGCCACCTCGGCCCGCGTCTTCGTCTTGTGGGTCCCACGGCGCTGGGCGCCCTGGTAGGCGCGCACCGCAGTGTGAATGAGGTGCTCCTTGAAAGGATAGGAAAAAATCTCCTCCGGCACCTCGATCTCCTTGACGTCCTCGTTGGCGAGGTTCTTAACTGTGATCTTCATCGTTTCTGCCCCCTCAGCCACGCTTGGCCTCCCGCAGGGCGATGTAGCCGTTGCGGGGCCCGGGAACCGCGCCCCGCAAGTAGATGAGGTTCTCCGCCGCGTCGATCTCGACGATCTGGAGGTTCTTGACCGTGACGCGCTTGCCGCCCATACGGCCCGGAAGGCGCACACCGGGGAAAACACGCGACGGATAGGCCGACTGGCCGATCGAGCCCGGCGCGCGGTGATGCATCGAGCCGTGCGTGGCACCGCCGCCGCGGAACCCGTACCGCTTCACCACACCCTGGAATCCCTTGCCCTTCGACGTGCCGATGACGTCGACGTACTCGTCTTTGGCAAAGATCGAGGCCTTGACCTGGTCGCCGGGCTTGGCGGGGTCGTCCCCTGTCACCCGGAGCTCCATCAGCCGGCGGGTCGGTGCGACGCCCGCCTTGTCGAAATGACCCTGGAGCGCCTGGGTGACTTTCTTCGGCGCCCGCGCTTCGACGAAACCGAGCTGGACGGCCTCGTAGCCGTCGGACTCTTCGGTCTTGCGCTGCACCACCATGCACGGGCCTGCTTGGACCACGGTTACCGGAACGACCTTGCCGTCTTCCGAGAAGATCTGGGTCATTCCAACCTTTCTGCCGAGGATGCCTTTCATCGCATCACTCCTTTAGAGCTTGATCTCAACGTCCACACCCGCCGGCAACTCGAGCTTCATCAGCGCGTCCACCGTCTGGCTCGTCGGCTCGAAGATGTCGAGGAGCCGTTTGTGGGTGCGGATCTCGAACTGCTCACGCGACTTCTTGTCGACGTGAGGCGAGCGGTTCACCGTGTAGCGGGAAATATGGGTGGGTAAGGGAATGGGTCCCACCACCCGCGCGCCGGTGCGCCGGGCGGTGTCGACGATCTCGTTCGTCGACGTGTCCAGAATGCGGTAGTCAAAGGCCTTAAGCCGGATTCGAATCTTCTCGTTGACCATGGTCGATTCCTTCACCTTGCCCAGTCTTTTATCCCTGGCTTCCTCGTCCGTTACTCGAGGATCTCGGTGACGGTGCCCGCACCCACGGTGCGGCCACCCTCCCGGATTGCGAACCGGACGCCTTTCTCCATGGCGATCGGAGCGATCAGCTCCACCTCCAGGTTGACGTTGTCGCCCGGCATCACCATCTCCGTGCCTTCCG
>CBDUYN010000147.1:0-26460 GCA_965371445.1 uncultured bacterium
GAGGCGGCCGAGCCGGAGCCGTCGAGCGACGAGGCGGCCGAGCCGGAGCCGTCGACCGACGAGGCGGCCGAGCCAGAGCCGTCCAAGGACAAGTAGGACCTATGAAAATCGCCTTGGGCGCCGATCACGCCGGCTTCGAGCTCAAGGACCACCTGGCCCGTTTCCTGGCGGCCGAGGGCCACGAGCCCCAAGACTACGGGACCCACTCCCACGAGAGCGTCGACTATCCGGACTTCGCGGCGATCGTCGCCCGAGCGGTCCTCGGCGGCGGTGCCGAGATCGGCATCCTGGTCTGCGGCACCGGTATCGGGGTGGCGATCGCCGCCAACAAGCTCGACGGCATCCGTGCCGCCACCTGCAACGACCTCTTCACCGCCAGGATGGCGCGGGCCCACAACGACGCCAACGTCCTGACCCTGGGCGCCCGAGTCGTCGGTTCTGGGGTGGCGGAGGAGATCGTCCGCGCCTTTCTTCGTACGCAGTACGAGGGGAAGCGCCACGATCGGCGCCTGAAAAAGATCCACGCTCTGGAGAATGCCGCCGCCCATCCCCCATGTTGAGCTATAACTCTCTGCGAGAGTCCGATCCCGAGGTGTACGCAGCCGTCGTCGACGAGCGCTCGCGCCAGTCGAAAGGGCTGGAGCTCATCGCCTCGGAGAACTTCGTCTCCCGTGCCGTCCTCGAGACGGCCGGTACCGTCCTGACCAACAAGTACGCCGAAGGCTATCCCGGCAAGCGCTACTACGGCGGCTGCGAGCACGTGGACCGCGTCGAGCGCCTGGCCCAGGAACGGGCCAAAGCGCTTTTCGGCGCCGAGCACGTGAACGTCCAGCCCCACTCCGGGACGACGGCCAACATGGCCGTCTACTTCTCCGTCCTGCGCCCCGGCGACAAGCTCATGGGCATGGACCTGACCTGCGGCGGCCACCTGACCCACGGCCATCGCCTCTCCTACTCGGGACGCGACTTCAACGTCGTCAGCTACGGCGTCGACCGCGAGACCGAGACGATCGACTACGAGGAGATCGAGCGCCGGGCCCACGAGCAGCGTCCGGACCTGATCATCGCCGGCGCCTCGGCCTACAGCCGGACGATCGACTTCGCCCGCTTCCGCCACGTCGCCGACTCGGTCGACGCGATCCTGATGGCCGACATGGCCCATATCGCGGGCCTGGTGGCGGCGGGGCTCCATCCCTCGCCCGTGCCCCACTCCGACTTCGTGACCACCACCACGCACAAGACCCTGCGAGGTCCCCGAGGGGGGCTTGTCCTCTGCCGCGAGTCGCGGGCCAAGCGGCTCGACCGGGCGCTTTTCCCCGGCATCCAGGGAGGTCCGCTGATGCACGTCGTCGCGGCCAAGGCGGTGGCGCTCAAGGAGGCGTCCTCGGAGGAGTTCCGCGGCTACCAGGAGCGCATCGTGGCGAACGCGAAACGCCTCGCCGCACGGCTCGCCGACAGCGGCTTCCGCATCGTCTCGGGAGGGACCGACAACCACGTCTTCCTCGTCGACCTGCGTCCGGCGGAGCTCACCGGCCAGATCGCCGAGACCGCGCTGGAGCGAGCCGGCATCACGGTCAACAAGAACACCATCCCCTACGATCCGCTGCCGCCGCTCGTCACCTCGGGGATCCGCATCGGCACCGCGGCGCTCTCCAGCCGCGGCATGGACGAAGCCGCCATGGACGAGGTGGGCGACCTGATCGTCGAGGCCCTGGCCCAGCCCGAAAACGAGACCGCCCTGCTCGACGTCCGCCGCCGGGTGGAGAAGCTCTGCGAACGCTTCCCCCTGTATGAGGGCTTGCCGTAAAACGAGAAGAGCTCGGCCGATGCCGAGCCTGGAAAACGTCGAAGCGCTGGTAGCGCATACGGGATTCGAACCCGTGTTACCGGCGTGAGAGGCCGGCGTCCTGGACCCCTAGACGAATGCGCCACGAACCGTCCCCCGCGGGGGAGGCGTCATTATAGGGACTCCTCCAGGGTAGATCAACCCCTGTCGGACCGATATCTCCCCAAGAGGGTGCGCCATCGCCCCTGGGCCTGATACATTCAGCCGGTTGCCGCCCCGGGGCCTACCGGGCGTGCCCCCAGAGGCGGCGCCGAGAACCGAGAGAATCCGCTTTGAGACCGTCGACATCCCGCCGCGCTGCGAGCCACCCTTGCCGTCCGCTCTTGTGCTGGCTTCTGGCCGGTATGACGGCTGGCGGATGGGCTCTTGCCCAGCCGCCGAAGGAGGAGCAGCGCTCCTACCCGTCGGGCGTTGCGAAGCTCGTCTTCGAAGGACGCCACATCTCGACGGTGCCTTTTTCGGCCACACCGCGCGGACCGCTTCTGAACCTGCCGGCGATCGCCGCGGTTCTCGGGGTCGAGATCGTCGTTGGCCCGCTGGGCGACAGCCATCGCCTGATTTTGAAGGACAAGGAGGTGATCGTCGGCCCCGAGCGGGCGGTGACGGTGATCGTGGCCAGGGAGGAGGGTCGTCCGGAGGAGATCCAGACTTTCAACCAGGCGCCGATCAAGACGGCTCTCGGCCTCGAGGTGCCCCTGGAGTTCATCGCCAAGATCCTGGGCGACGAGGTGGGCATCGACTTCGCCTGGGACGCCGAGACCCTGGAGCTTGACCTCTCGCGCCGCCAGGTACGGATGCTCGACGTCTCGGTCGACGTCTTTCACCAGCACTCCTCCACCGTGGAGATTCGTTTCTCCGCCGTGCCGCGCTACCGGATCGAACGATCGAGCGGGGCGGTCGAGATCCGCCTGGTGGGAGACCGGATCGAGGTGCCGGTCGACACCTCGCGGGCGAGGAGCGAGCTCGTCGAGCGGGTGGCCGTCGCCCCCGACCGGGTGCGCGTCGAGCTGGCTCCGGGAGCCGGAGCCGCCGAGCCGCGGCTCCTCGAGGAGGGCGGCGCGCGCCTCGTCATCGAGGTCTTCCGGCAGACGGCCCGCAGCGGCCTCGGATCAGAAGGCGGCTTCGAGCTTAAGCCCGGCATCCGAACGATCGTCATCGACCCGGGCCACGGCGGTGTCGAGAGCGGAGCCGTCGGGCTCAACGGGAGCGAGGAGAAAAACCTTTCGCTCGCCATTGCCCGCTCTCTCCAGCGTCTCCTGGAGCGGCGCCTGCGCCTGCGGGTCGTCCTGACCCGCGACGGCGACGTCGAAGTCCCCCTGGAGACGCGGACGGCGCTCGCCAATCAGAACCAGGCAGATCTGTTTATCTCGCTCCACTTCAACTCCTACCTGGGGGTCTCGGCCCACGGTGCCGAGACCTACTTCCTGAGCCGCGAGGCGAGCGATCGCGTCGCGGCCGACGTGGCGGCGAGGGAGAACCAGGCCGGCGGCGGCGAAGCCGATCCCGAAAGCGCGCTCCAGCTCATCCTCTGGGACCTGGCCCAGAGCTACCACCTCGCCGAGAGCCAGCGCTTCGCCAACCTGGTCCAGGAGGAGCTCAACCTGACCCTCGGCCTGCGCAACCGCGGCGTCAAGCAGGCGCCTTTCCGGGTGCTGACGGGAGCGACGATGCCGGCTGTCCTGGTCGAGCTCGGGTTCATCTCCAACCCCGAGGAGGAGGCCAAGCTCCAGAGCCCGATCTACCAGGCGGACCTCGTCGATTCGCTCTTCCGGGCCATCCGGCGCTTCAAGACCCAGATGGAAGCGCGGGAAAACGGTAATGGCAGCCTCGAGCGGATCCGCTCGCCCGCCCCCGGCGGTGCCGCGGGCGGAGGGCCCCGGTGAGTGAGATCGCGCCGGAGCGCCGCCTCCTGGAGAAACGCCAGCGCGTCTTGACGATCGCGATCGCCTCGGTCCTGGCCGTCGCCGTCGTCGCCGTGTTGCTCCATTTCGTGCTGCGGCCGGCCACGACGACGCAGCTTCCACCCGTCGAGCCGGTCCCGGTGCCGGTCCCCGAGGAGGCGGAAGAGCCCGTGACGATGGACCTCTACTTTCCCGGCGACGACGGCCTGCTCTATCCCGAGCCCCGGGAGCTCCTGCCCGGCGCCGACGCGGAAGCGGTCGTCACCCGCCTCGTCGAGGCGCTGCTCGCGGGACCCGAGGATCCGGTCCTGCTGCCTCTCCTGCCCGCCGGGACCACCGTCGGCCGGGTCCACGTGATGGACGACGCCACGGTTTTTCTGGACCTCGAGGCCGGCGACGGCGCGCCGCCACCGCCCACCGGGTCGCTCGGCGAGCTGCTGACGGTCTACGGCCTCGTCAACTCGGTCGTGTTGAACGTCGAGGCCGCCGAGCGGGTGGTCTTGCTCTGGAACGGCCGCCAGCCCAACACCTTCGCCGGACACGTCGACACGACGCGTCCGCTCGCCGCCCGTCCGGAGCTCATCGAGCCGGGCGAACCCTTCTGATAGGGTCGAAACCATGTCGAGAGCCAACTTTCACCGCCCCGGTGAGCGTAGCGTCGACGCCCTGCGTCCGCTCCGCCTGGTGACCGGGGTTCTCAAGTTCGCCGAGGGCTCGGCCCAGATCGACGTCGGGGACACCCGGGTCCTGATCGCGGCTTCGATCGAGAATCGCGTCCCGCCCTTCCTCGTCGACTCGGGCAAGGGCTGGGTTACGGCGGAGTACTCGATGCTGCCCCGTTCCACCCAGAGGCGCTCGCCGCGCGAGGTCTCCCGCGGCCGGCCAGGGGGACGGACCCTGGAGATCCAGCGACTGATCGGCCGGAGCCTGCGCTCCGCCGTCGACCTGACCGCGCTGGGCGAGCGTACGGTGACGCTCGACTGCGACGTCCTCCAGGCCGACGGCGGTACCCGTACGGCTTCGATCACCGGCGCCTGGGTGGCGCTCGTCGAGGCCCTGGCCCAAGCCTATCTGGCCGGTGACCTGGATCGGTGGCCCGTCCAGCGGCAGGTGGCGGCGGTCTCGGTGGGAACCGTCGAAGGACAGGCGCTCCTCGACCTCGAGTACTGCGAGGACTCGGTGGCCGAGATCGACATGAACGTCGTCGCGACGCGCGACGGCGAGCTCATCGAGGTCCAGGGCACTGGCGAGCGGCGGAGCTTCTCGCGCCGCGAGCTCGACCACCTGCTCGACCTCGCCTTCGAAGGCGTCGAAACGCTCGCCAAGGCCCAGGACCAGGCCCTCGCCGCCATCCTGGCCGAGGTCGAGGAAGTCCGCGCCAAGGGACGCCGCCGCCGCACGCCGCCCAAGGATGAAAGGTCGCTCTGGGGAGCGCCGTCCTAGGGGGCCGGAGGTCGGGAGGGAGCCGAATGTCCGTCACCTATTCCTCATATCTGAAGCTCGACGAGCTGCTGCGCCTTCAGGAGCCGCGCTCCCAGGGGCCGGAGCACGACGAGATGCTCTTCATCGTCATCCACCAGGTCTACGAGCTGTGGTTCAAGCAGACCCTTCACGAGCTCGACCGCTTGGTGGAGCTCTTTCGTAGCGCCGACGACGGACGCGGAGCGACGGCCGACATCCTCTCGACCCAGCGCCGGGCGCTGACGATCCTGAAGACCATGGTGGCCCAGATCGACGTCCTGGAGACGATGACGCCGATCGACTTCGGCTCCTTCCGTGGCCGTCTGGAATCGGCGAGCGGTTTCCAGTCGCCGCAGTTCCGGGAGCTGGAATTCCTGCTGGGCCTGCGCAAACGTGGCATGTTGGTGCATCACCAGGAGAATCCGGCCGCCATGGAACGGCTTGAGCGTCGCCTGGCGGAGCCTACCCTCTACCAGGCGTTTCTCAGATTTCTGCGTTCGAACGATCACACGATTCCCGACGAAGCGTTCGTGCTCTACGACGACGGCGATCCGATCGAGATGGCGGAGATTCGCGAGGTCCTGATCCGCATCTACCACGAGGACCACCGCCTGGCCCAGGTCTGCGAGCGTCTGCTCGACTTCGACGAGGGCCTCCAGGAGTGGCGCTACCGTCACGTCAAGATGGTCGAGCGCACCATCGGGACGAAGAAGGGGACGGGCGGGAGCGGTGTCGCCTACCTGCGCTCGACGCTCTTTCAGCCGGTTTTTCCCGACCTCTGGGCGATCCGTGCCGAGCTCTAGGATGCGCCCGGTTGACCTCTACGCCGACGCGAACGCCCTCGCGCCCCATTACTCGCGCTTCCGGGTGGCGGAGCGGCTGCTCCTCACCGGCCATTCGCACCAGGCCTGGCCCGACCGCGGCTTCGAGGGCCAGAAGCGGGCCTGGGAAGACGCCGCGGAGCTCGTCGACGGCAAGTGGGAGCGGGCCTTCGCCAAGGCCGAACGGGTACGCGAGGGATACCGGCGGCTGCTGAACGACCGCGACGGCGACTATGCCCTGGGCGCGAACACCCACGAGCTTGTGGTGCGCTTCCTCTCGGCCTTACCGCTCGGCGAGAGGCGGCGCCTGGTGACGACCGACGGCGAGTTCCACACGATCCGGCGTCAATTCGACCGGCTGGCGGAGGAGGGGAGCCTGGAGATCGTCCGGGTGCCGGCCGACGAGCCGGAGGTGCTCGCCGAGCGCCTGGCGGCGGCGGTGGACGACATGACCGCGGCGGTCCTTGTCTCGGCGGTGCTCTTCGAGAGCGGGCGCATCGTGCCGGGGCTCGGCGAGGTGATGAAGGCGGCGCGGCGCTCGGGGGCGCAGCTCCTCGTCGACGTCTACCACGTGCTGAACGCTGTGCCCTGCAGCCTCGTCGGCGAGGGCCTGGAGGAGGCTTTCGTGGTCGGCGGCGGTTACAAGTACTGTCAGCTGGGGGAGGGGAGCTGTTTCCTGCGTTCTCCCGCGGGCTGCGAGCTGCGTCCGGTCCTGACCGGCTGGTACGCCGAGTTCGACGCCCTGGAGGAGAAGCCCCGCGACGGCCGGGTGGCCTACGGGCGCGGCGGGTTCCGCTTCGCCGGCGCCACCTACGACCCGACGAGCCACTACCGGGCGGCCGAGGTCTTCGACTTTTTTGACGAGACCGGCTTGACGCCGGAGCTTCTGCGGGAGGTGAGCCAGCACCAGGTCGGGCTTCTGGCGGCGGGCTTCGACGCTTTGGACCTCGATGCGTCGCTCGTGCGGCGCGACCGGGATCTAAACCTGGGCAGCGTCGGCGGTTTCCTGGTCCTTCAAAGCGCGCGGGCGGCGGAGCTTTGCGGCGAGCTCGGGCGCCGCCGTGTGCGCTGTGACTACCGAGGCGAGAGCCTGCGTCTCGGTCCGGCGCCCTATCTCTCGGACCGCCAGCTGCGCGCCGCCGTGGGAATCTTGGGCGAAGCCGCGCGAGCTCTGGCGTAGGGCAGGACGTCCTCGCTAGATGACCTTCCCCTTGACGGGGATCTTGACGACGGGGTTCTTCTCGTCGGTGATGTGGAGCTTGATGGTGCCCTCGAACTCCCCCTTGGGCATGGCGGGATCGACGGTCAGCATCAGCTCGAAGCGGTGGCCGTCCATCTGCCCGACCATGTCGGCCTCGATCGCGATGGCCTTGAATCCGGTGTCGATCTCGGTGATCTCGATCCCTTCCTTGATGAAGTTGGTGAACGCGAGCACCCGCTTTATGGGAAGCGCCTCGCCGTCGACGACGCCCAGGTCGAGCTCGAAGGGCGTGACGTGCTGGCGCGGGCGGACGAACCCGGAGAGCGGAATACGGACCGTCTTCTGCTGGGAGTGGTCGGTGATCACCTCGACATAGTCGCGCAGCGCGCCGATCGGCGAGTACGGGTCGAGGTGGAGCTCGAAGGTCCACTGCTTACCGGGGAGCTCCCCCTTGCGCTCTTGCTCCGTCGCCACGTGGTGGACGACCTTCATGTGCGGGTAGGGACTCTTGACCTTCAGGATCTCGAGGTCCTGGCCGTCCTCGGCCCAGAGCAACTGCGAGATCACTCCGATCTCTTCGCCCTGGACGTAGCTGTAGCGCGCGTAGCCCGGGAAGACACTGAGGTAGGGTTTGACCTCGGCCTTGACGACCAGCTGGATCTTGGGGTTCTCCGGATCGTTGGTGAAAACGGCGATGGTCTTCGCGATCGGCCCGTCGAAGTTGTCGGTCTCGACCGTGGTCTTGACGCGGCCGACGGCGCCGGGTTGGATGAACTGGTCGAACTCCACGACGGTGCAGCCGCAGGCCGGCTTGACGTCGGTCAGCTCCAGCGGGGCGTCGCCGTCGTTCTTGATCTCGAAGGTGTGGTGGATCTTTTCTCCCTTGGGGACGATCTCGAAGTCCTTGATCGGCTCGAGCGGCAGGGCGCGGGGCTTGCCCTCGCCAAAGGCGATCATCGGTGCCGCGACCGTGACCAGCGCCAGGAGAACAATGGTGAAACGACGCATCACACGACTCCTCTGAAGATGGTTTCTCTCGTCGTCCGCCCCTCGGTTCGGCGGACCGGGTTCAAGCGTAGTACACTTCGCCCACCGCAGAAGCGGGATCGGGACAAACGGTGTCCACGCGGGCGAGGCACAATGCTATACTGCGCCTCCCTGACCAGGGGTAAAAAGCCGGTAAAAGCGCCCGCGAACGCCGGTGAGACCCTGCCAATCGAACGAGGGACCCATCATCCGAGAACCCACAGAATCCGCACCGACCTCCTCCTACGACTTCTACTTCATCGCGATCGGCGGGACCGGAATGGCGCCCCTGGCCTGCCTGCTCAAGGAGCAGGGCCACCAGGTCCGCGGCGTCGACGCCCCGCTCTATCCGCCGATGTCGACGCTTCTCGCCGAGGCGGGCATCAAGCCCCTGGTGGGCTATGGGCCGGGACACCTCCTGGCTGGCGAGTACGGCCGGCCGGACCTGGTGATCGTCGGCAACGCCGTTCCCCGCCACAACCCGGAAGTCCTGGCGGCGGAGCAGCTGGGCCTACCGCGGCTCTCCATGCCCCAGGCCTTGGCGCGCTTCTTCCTCCCCGACCGGCGGCCGCTCGTCATGACCGGGACCCACGGCAAGACCACCACCACCGCCATGGCGGCCTGGGTGTGGACGTGCTGTGGCAAGGCCCCGGGGTACCTGATCGGCGGAGTACCGAAGAACCTGCCGCGCAGCTTTCACGTCGGCACCGGGGAGACGTTTGTCATCGAGGGCGACGAGTACAACGCCTCCTATTTCGACCGCGGCCCCAAGTTCCTCCACTACCGGCCCCACACCCTGATCCTGACCAGCGCCGAGCACGATCACGCCGACCTCTATCCCGAGGAGAAAGACCTCCTCGACGCCTACCGCCAGGGGGTCGAGATCGTGCCCAAGGACGGCCTGATCGTCGCCTGCGGCGACAGTGCCGAGGTGCGCGAGGTGATCCAGGGGGCGAAGTGCAAGGTGGTGACCTACGGGCTCGACGAGGCGAACGACGTCGTCCCGGCCGGCCTTGCCGCCGCGGCCGACGGCAGCCGCTTCCGCCTGGCCGACCCGGAAGGGGAGGTCGAGATCAAGATCGGCGAGCCCGGAACCCACAACGTGTTGAACGCCCTGGCGGTGTGGGTCGCGGCACGCCACGAGGGCCTGCCGGCGGCCGACGTCGCCCAGGCCCTCGCGACCTACGCCGGGGTCAAGCGGCGTCTGGAAGAGATCGGTACCGCGGGTGGAGTCGCCGTGGTCGACGACTTCGCCCACCATCCCACGGCGGTGGGGAAATCTCTCGGCGGCCTGCGCCAGCGTTACCCGAACGGACGGATCCTGGCGCTCTACGAGCCCCGGAGCCTGACCGCCGGGCGGGCCTTCCTCTTCGACGCTTACCGCGAGGCCTTCGCCGCGGCCGACGCCACGCGATTCGCCCCGCTCTATCACCAAGACCGCCTCGCGGAAGACGACCGGCTCGACCTGCCCCGCCTCACCGCCGAGCTCACGAGCTCCGGGGTCGAGAGCTCGGCTTGTCAAAGCGTCGAGGAGCTCCTGGACCAAGCCGTCGCCTGGGCCAAGCCGGGCGACGTCGTGGTGACGATGTCCTCCGGGGCGTTTGAAGGGCTGCCGCGGCGGCTCCTCGAACGGCTGGAGCAAGAGCGGGGCTAGGAGCCTGTAGGGCATAGGCTCGACCGCTGTCCCGGCGGACTTCGTCCGCCGGGGAAATCCCCCTAACCCCCTTTCCTAAAGGGGGGACAAGACTCCGGATTCTTCTCTGAACCCCCCTTTAGGAAAGGGGGCAGGGGGGATTTTCTTGGCGGGCGCAGCCTGCCGGATCTATGCCCTACAGGCTCTCTAGCGCATCACCTTCTGAAAGGCCGCCGCCATGGCGTTTAGGCCGGAGCTCGAGGAGGTCCCCTTCTGCTGCTTCTTGTACTCACGGTAGTCGGTGGTCGAGCCCTCGGCCAGCGAGGACTCCGTGCCGAGCGAGATGCGGCGCTTGTCCCGGTCGATCGCCAGCACCCGCACCGAGACCTCTTTGCCGGGATGGAACTGGCGGCGCGGGTTGGCGGGGGCCGAGCCGAGGGCGGAGAAGGGCAGAAGGCCCGTTAGCCCTGGCTCGAGCTCGATGAAGGCCCCGAAATGGGCGAGACGCTCGACTTTGCCCTTGACCACCGTCCCTTCGGGGAAGCGCTCCTCGATGCCGCGCCACGGATTCCCGCTTCCCAGGGGACGCAGCGAGAGTGAAAGCCGCCGGCGCTTGCTGTCGATCTCATGGATCCAGCCTTCGACGACGGTGCCGACCTCGAGACCGGATTCCGAGGGGCCCGACCCGAGCGGCAGCCGCGAGTTGTGGACCAGACCCTCGAGGCCCGGCTCCACCTCGACGAAGAAGCCGAAGTCGGTCTGGCGCAGGATGGTGCCGCTGAAGGTGTCGCCGGAGCTGAAGCGTTCCGAGACGCCTGCCCAGGGATCTTCTTCGAGGCGCTTCATCGACAGCGAGATCCGTTGGCCGCCCTTCTCCAGCTTCAAGACGACGACCTTGACCTCCTGGCCGGCCTTCAAGACCTCCTTGGGGTGCTCCACCCGCTTGCGGCTGATCTCGGAGACGTGGACCAGGCCTTCGATGCCGCCGCCGAGGTCGACGAAGGCGCCGAAGTCGGTGACCGAGCTCACCTTGCCCTCCCGGACCGTGCCGGGCTTCAGGGTCGCACGGACCTTGGCGGCGAGAGCCTCGCGCTCGGCTTTCAAAGCCGTAGCTCGCGACAGCACCACGCGCCGGCCGCCTTTCTGGATCTCGATGACGTGGAACTTGAAGCTCTTGTCGAGGTAGCGCTTCGGGCTCCTGGGATTGCCGATCTCGATCTGCGAGACCGGACAGAAGGCCGCCACCTTGCTGATGGCCACGTGGTACCCGCCCTTGTTCCAGCCGATGACCTGGCCTTCCACCAGCCGCTTCTCCAGCATCGCGTGGTAGAGGGCCAGCATCTCCGGCGACTGGTTGGCGACGTCGAGGTCCTTGAGCTCCATCGGCTCCTCAGAGCTCTCACCCTCCGCGGCCTTCGCCTCGGCGGGCGCTGCCGCGGCCTTCGCCTCGGCGGGCGCTTCCGCGGCCTCCGCCTCGGCGGGCGCTTCCGCGGCCTCCGCCTCGGCGGGCGCTTCCGCGGCCTCTGCAGCCTCCGTTTCGGTCACGGCTGAGGATTCCTCGGCCCTGGCGGCAGGGGTCGTGTCGGGGGTGGGTGGGGTGAGGGTTTCTTGGGCCTGGTCGGACATGGCTGTCCTCCGATGGAGTATGGGTATTCCGTTCGCGGATGATGAGCGGGGGAAAGCACCGACGCGCCTGGATCACAGGGCCTGGGCTTTGGCTTTGAAGGCCCGAACGTGGAGTCCTGTCGCTTCTCCGGAGAAGAGGATCGGTTCGAGCTCAGAGGTCAGAGGGCGGACCCGGTGCCGGGGGTCACGCTCGCGGTGGCGCGAGTATACCCGAAAAGGCTGCACAGCTCAAACGTCGCCGAAGCTCTCGATCGCTTCGTCCTCGACTTCGTAGACGTCGAGACGTGGTAGGAGCTGGCTGAGCTCGAGCACGTCGCGGACTCGTCCGCCCGAGAGCAGGATCTTGACGGTGCTCTCGAACCGTTCCGCCAGCTTGACGCTGGCGACGAGCTCGCCGATCCCGGAGCTGTCGATCTTCGACACCCCCGTCAGGTTGAAGAGGATTCGCTTCCAGCCCTCGGCCAGAAGCTCGTTGGTCACTTCCCGGAGCAACTCGTCGCCGACGCCGGTGACGAGACGGCCCCGCAGATCTACGATGATGACGGCGCCGAGCTTGTCGTTCTCGTCGCCTTGGATGCGCACATCGACTTCCATACGGCCTTCCTCATCGCGTCGGGGAATCCTTCGCGGCTGGATCATACCGGGGGCGGGCGGCGGAGGGAAGGGGCGGGATCGAGGAAGAGCCGAACCGCGCCGATCGCTTGGCTGACCCTCGACACCCCTGGTAGCATCTGAAGCCCTGGGCGGGCGACGGCCTGATTCCCTTCGATGAACCCCCGAGGTGGCGCGATGAACATCAACGATCTCTTGAAGCTGGCCGTGGAGCGGAAGTCTTCGGACCTCCATCTCAAGGTGGGAGGCCATCCCTACATCCGGGTCGACGGCGCTTTGACGCCCATGCAGGAGCTCAAGCGCCTGATGCAGGAGGACACCATCTCGATGGCCTACTCGATCATGAACGCGCGCCAGAAGCAGCGCTTCAAGGAGGATCTCGACATCGACCTCGCCTACTCGGTCCCGGGCCTCGGCCGCTTCCGCTGCAACATCTTCCAGCAGCGCGGCGCCGTGGGGCTGGTGCTGCGCGTCATCCCGGCGCGCATCAAGACGATCCGCGAGCTGATGCTCCCCCAGGTCCTGGAAAAAATCGGCGACGAGGTCCGCGGGCTCGTCCTCTGCACCGGCACCACCGGCTCGGGCAAATCGACCACGCTCGCCGCGATCATCGACTACATCAACTCCAACCGCAACGAGCACATCATCACCATCGAGGACCCGATCGAGTTCCTGCACCGCGACAAGAAGTCGCTCGTCAACCAGCGCGAGATCGACGTCGACACCCGCAGCTTCGCCCAGGCGCTGCGCGCCGCCATGCGCCAGGACCCCGACGTCGTCCTGGTCGGTGAGATGCGCGACCTGGAGACCATCGAGACGGCCCTCCTCGCCGCCGAGACCGGTCACCTCGTCTTCTCGACGCTCCACACCCTGGACGCCACCGAGACCATCAACCGCATCATCTCGGTCTTCCCGCCGCACCACCAGAAGCAGATCCGCATCCAGCTCGGCCAGGTGCTCCGCTCGGTGATCTCTCTGCGCCTCGTCCCGCGCGCCGACGGCCAGGGCCGCGTGCCGGCCGCCGAGGTGATGATCGCGACGCCCTACATCCGCGACTGCGTCGAGAACAAGGAAAAGACAAAGTACATCCGCGAGCAGATCGCGCTGGGCACGAGCCAGTACGGCATGCAGACGTTCGACCAGTCGCTCTACACGCTCTACAAGGGCGGGTTGATCACGCTCGACGAGGCGCTGCGCCGCGCGACCAACCCCGACGAGCTGAAGCTCAAGATCGCCGGCGTCCAGTTCACCGCCGACGAGGCCCGCGAGGAGATGGAAGGCGCGCTCTCGATCTCGGGCGGCGACGACCTGTTGGCCGGCGACGACCTGCTCTCCACCGAGTCGCCGTTTGAGATCGAGCGCCTTGGCGACTAGAAGTCCGGATCCCTCCTGCCGCCATAAGGCCATGGATCTCCTGGCCCGCCGCCCTCACTTCCGGCGGGAGCTGGAGCTAAAGCTCACCCGGCGCGGCTACGGCGACGCCGAGGTCGAATCGACCCTCGACCGCCTCGCGGAGCAGGGCCTCCTCGACGACGCGAAGACCGCCGGCGGTTTCGTCGCCCATCGGCTCGAACGCGAGCCCCTCGGCCGGTGGCGCCTCCTCGCCGAGCTCACGCGCCGCGGCGCCGACGAGGACGTAGCCCGTGAGGCCGTCGACGCCCACCTTGACGAGGACGACCGCGACCTCACGAGAGCCGCCGCCGAACGCTACCTTCGCCGCGGCGGCTCGACGCCGGAAAAGCTCGCCCGGCATCTCGAGCGACGCGGCTTCTCCCGCCGTGCTATCGTCACCGTCCTTCGGCAGACCGCGGCTGATCAAAGCGACGACAAGATAGGCGAGCCATGAAGAGCCAGGAGATCCGCCAGAGCTTTGTCGACTACTTCGGCGAGCGCGATCATCGCCACGTCCCGAGCTCTCCGCTCGTTCCCCACGGGGATGCGACGCTCATGTTCACCAACGCCGGCATGGTGCAGTTCAAGGACTACTTCCTGGGACTGGAGAAGCCGCCGCAGCCGCGGGCGGTCACCTCCCAGAAATGCCTGCGCGTGTCCGGAAAGCACAACGACCTGGAAAACGTCGGCCCGAGCCCGCGCCATCACACCTTCTTCGAGATGCTCGGCAACTTCTCCTTTGGCGACTACTTCAAGGAAGACGCCATCCGCTTCGCCTGGGAGCTGGTGAGCGACGTCTGGGGGCTGAAGCCGGAGAACCTCTTCGCGACCGTCTTCGAGCGTGATGACGAGGCCGAGGAGCTGTGGAGAAAAATCTCGGGCCTGCCGGCCGATCGCATCCGCCGCTGCGGTGCGAAGGAGAACTTCTGGGCCATGGGCGATACCGGACCCTGTGGTCCGTGTAGCGAGATCTTCGTCGACATCCATCCCGAGCGCCCCGAGGTCGGCTGGGAGGAGGGGTGCGACAGCGGCCGCTACCTGGAGATCTGGAACCTGGTCTTCATGCAGCTCGACCGCGACGCCGCGGGCGAGACGGTGCCCCTCCCCAACCCGTCGATCGACACCGGGGCCGGCCTTGAACGGATCACGGCGGTCCTCCAGGGGGTCGCCTCGAACTACGAGACCGACCTCTTCGCGCCGATCATGCGCGCCGCGGCCGAGGTGGCCGGGACCGAGATCGGCCGGGCCGCGGGCGGCCGGGCCGCGGGCGGCCGGGCCGCGAACGGCAAGAGCGACGAGACCGACGTCTCGCTGCGGGTGATCGCCGACCACCTGCGGGCGGTGGCCTTCCTGCTCGCCGACGGCGTCATCCCGGGCCCCGACGGACGCGGCTACGTCCTACGGCGCCTGCTGCGCCGGGCCGTGCGCCACGGCATGCGGATCGGCTTCGAGGAGCCGTTCCTCCACGGCCTGGTCCCGGTCCTGGACGAGGTCATGGGCGGGCATTACAAGGAGCTCGGCAAGACCCGCGACGCCACCCAGGCCACCGTCGAGGAGGAGGAGGTGAAGTATCTCGCCAACCTCGCCGCCGGCGCGCGCCGGGTGCAGGAGGCGATCGACCGGACCCGCGCGGCGGGGAGCGACGTCCTCTCGGGCGAGGAGGTCTTCCGCCTGCAGGACACCTACGGCCAGGAGCTGGAGACCGTGATAGAGATCGCCGAGGAGGAACGCCTCAGGGTCGACCTCGAGGGCTTCAAGCGTCTCGTGGAGGAGAACCGCAAGAAGTCGCGGGCCGTGACCGCGGACCTCCAGAAGCGCATGGCGAGCCTGCGCGAGGCGCTTCAGGCCGGGCAAGCCAGTGAGCAAGGGAGTGGCGAGACGCCCTTCGAGGGCTACGACAAGCACCGCCTGGAAGGCGTCAAGGTGTTGCGCTTGGCGGCAACCGCGGCCGACGGCAGCGCCTCGGCGGCCGACGCCCTCGAAGCCGGCCGAAACGGCGTCGCGGTTTTTGACCGCACCGTCTTCTACGCCGAGGCCGGCGGCCAGGTGGGCGACGAGGGCGTCGTCGAATGGCCGGGAGGCTCGGCCCGGGTGCTCGACACCCAGAAAGACGCCGGCGTCTATTACCACTTCCTGGAGGTCACGGAGGGACACCTCGAAGCCGGCTTCAAGGTCGACTTGCAGGTCGAGGAGGAGCGGCGCCGGGCGATCGAGCGTCATCACACGGCGACCCACCTGCTGCACGCGGCGCTCCACCGGGTGCTGGGCGAAGGCGCCCGGCAGGCCGGCTCGCTCGTGGCGCCGAATCGGCTGCGTTTCGACTTCACCTTCAACCGTCCGTTGGAGGAGCTGGAGCTGGGGCGCATCCAGTACCTCGTGAACCGCTGGATCCAGCAGGGGACGGCGACCGACGTCACCTGGCGCAGCCGCGACGAGGCCATGGCCGCCGGGGCGATGGCGCTCTTCGGCGAGAAGTACGGCGAACGCGTCAGGACGGTCCGCATCCCCGGCGTCAGCCTGGAGCTCTGCGGTGGCTGCCACGTGCGCACGGTCGGCGAGATCGGCCTGCTGCTCGTCACCGGCGAGCGCGGCGTGGCCTCGGGCGTTCGCCGCATCGAGGCGGTGACCGGCGAGGCGGCGCTCGGACGCGTCCAGCAGAACCGGGAGACCTTGGCCGCCGTTGCCGCCGAGCTCGGTGTCGATCCCGAGCGCGCCGCGACCGAGGCCGGAACGCTCAAGGGACGCTTGAAAGAGCTCGCGCGCGAGGTCGCCCGGCTACGGCGCGAGCTCGTCGCCGGTAAGGCCGAGGGAAGCGGCGAGAGCGAGGTCCGAGGCGTCAAGGTGGTGGCGCGGGAGGTGCCGCGGGCACCGCGCAACGAGCTTCGAGACCTCGCCGACACGCTGCGCGACAAGCTCGGCTCCGGCGTCGTCGTCCTCGGCTCCGAGGACGACGGCAAGGTCGCACTGATCGTCGCGGTTTCCAAAGACCTGACGGACCGCGTCAACGCCGGACGGCTCGTCAAGAGCCTGGCGCCTATCGTCGGCGGCTCGGGCGGCGGGCGTCCAGACTTCGCGCAGGCCGGGGGCAAGGAGCCGGAGAACATGGCGAAGATGTTGGCGGCGGTGCCGGGGGTGCTGGAGGAAGAGCTCGGCGGTTGATGCCATGCTCTGCAGGAACATCGGGTATCGGCGCACGGTCTTGCAGAATCGTCGCCGCCTCTGCCGCCAGAAAGAGCCCCCCCGCGACGAGAACCGTCCTCCCCTCGCGCCGCGCCGCGTCGCGTCCCGCCGCGAGCGCCCGCCCCAGGTCGTCCCCGATGTCGAGGCGAAGCTCCGGTGCGTGCTTGCGTACGACCTCCGCCACCGCCTCCGCGCTCCCGCCTCGCTGACGAGCACGCGTCGCGATCACCCGCCGGGCGAGGGGAAGAAGCGGCGTTACGATCGCGGCGACGTCCTTGTCGGCCGAGACGCCCACGACGAGCACCACCTTCTCTCCCGCCAGGAGCTTGCGGACCGACTCCGCGAGCGCCGCGAGCGCCGCCGGCGTGTGCCCGGCGTCGACGTAGACCGGCGGGTCCTCGCCCAGACGCTCCAGCCGGCACGGCCAGCGCACCGCGGCAAGCCCACGGCGGACCGCGCGTAGAAGCTCGGTCCGATCCATTCCCGGCCGGTGACGCTCAAGCCACCGCCCGGCGACGGCCACCGCGAGCGCGGCGTTGCGCGCCTGATGCTCGCCCAGGAGCGCCACCTCGACGCCGTCCCAGCGCTCGCCCCCGTAGGTGAGGTCGACGCGCATGCGTCCGTCCTCGTAGCTCGTCCGCTCGGCGGTGCAAACCTCAGACGCCGCCACCACCTCGACGCCGCGCGGCTCGCCGTCCTCGCGCAGGCGGCGGAGGATCGCTTGCGGCACCACGCCGACAAAGAGCGCCGAGCCCGGCTCGGCCAGCTGCGCCTTGTCGTCGGCGATCTCCCCGAGCGTCGTCCCGAGAAGGGCCGTGTGCTCCAGGTCGAGCGACACCAGGACGTTCCAGCGCCCCTGGAAGAGACGGACCGGGTCGTAGCGTCCGCCGAGGCCGACCTCGGCGACCACAGTCTCGGGACGGACGCGGTGAAAGTAGTCCAGGGCGAGCGCCGTCGTGGCCTCGAAAGCGCCGACCTGCTCGGCCGGGTGCTCGGCAGCGTGGCGCCGGAGCTCCTCGACGACGACGCTGGCGGACGCTTGAAGCGCCTCCGCCGAGATCGGTTGCCCGCCGCGGACGATTCGTTCGCGGAAGTCGAAGAGGTGAGGCGACGTGTAAAGGCCCGCGTCGACCCCGGCCGCGTCGAGGATCCGTTCCACCATGACGGCGACGGACCCCTTGCCGTTCGAGCCCGTGACGCGAATCGCGTCGAGTCCGGCGAGCCAGTCGCCGGCGACGGCGCCGCGGGCGAGACGCCCTACGCGGCCGAGGCCAATCGGCGTGCCAAAGCGGGGCAGGGCCCGCAGCGGCGCCAGGACCTCGTCCACCTCGACGCGCGCCACGCTCCCTCGTCCCGCCGGCTAGATGGTGCGCGAGAAGCTCATCGTCTCGCGGTGTTTGGGGAGGTAGGTGTCGAAGGCCATGGCGACGTTTCGCACCAGGAGGTGGCCAACGCTCGTCACCGTGATGCCTTTGTCGTCGAGCTCGACAAGACCGTCGTCGGCCAGCGGGGCGAGCGTCTCGAGCTCGGCCTCGAAATGGACCCTGAAGTCGACCCCGTGGCGCTTCGAGACTTCGGCGAAGTCCAGGTGCAGGTGGCACATGAGCTCCTGGATCACGTCGCGGCGCAGGTGGTCGTCCGCGGTCAGGACGTAGCCCTTGCAGGTGGCGAAGCGGCCCGCCGTGATCGCCTCCTCGTAAGCGGGCACGTCTTTCAGGTTCTGGGCGAAACCGCCGCCCAGAAGCCCGATGGCCGAGGCACCGAAGGCCACGAGGTCGGTTTCGCCCCAGGTCGAATAGCCCTGGAAGTTGCGGGTGAGCGTTCGGTCCAGGAGCGCCTGCGAGAGCGGGTCTTCGGGGCGGGCGAAGTGGTCCATGCCGATCATCACGTACCCGGCCGCGGTGAGCTTGCGGATCGCCGTCTCCAGGATGTTGAGCTTCTCGTCGGCCGAGGGTAGGGACTCGGGGTCGATCACCCGCTGGTGGCGGAGCATCTTCGGCAGGTAGGCGAAGTTGAAGATCGCGAAGCGCTCCGAGCCCATGTCGAGGGCCTCGTCGAGGGTGTCGGAAAACGAGGCGGCGCTCTGGTGCGGGAGGCCGTAGATCAGGTCGATGTTGACGCTTTCGATGCCGCGCTCATGGGCTCCGTCGACGACGGCCCGGGTCGCCGCCGCCGTCTGCAGGCGGTTGATCGCCTTCTGGACCTGCGGCTGGAGGTCCTGGAGCCCGGCGGAGAGGCGGTTGACGCCGGCCTCGGCAAAGGCGTCGAGGTGCTCGGCGCTACAGGTGCGCGGGTCGATCTCGACGCCGATCTCGCAGCCCTCGTGAAGCCGGAAGGAGCCGCGCAGGTGGGCAAAGAGCTCGCCGAGCTCGGTGGGGGGAAAGAAGTTGGGCGTCCCGCCCCCCAGGTGGATCTGCACCACCTCGCGGCGCTCGGCACCGAGGAGCTTGGCCGTCGTCGCGATCTCCTGCTTCAGGAGGTCGAGGTACACCCGGCCACGCTCGGTGCTTTGCGAGATCGTCACGTTGCAACCGCAGTAGAAGCAGAGGGTCCGGCAGAAGGGCAGGTGCAGGTAGAGGGAGAGCTGCCGCTCGCCCTGGGCGCTTTTCTCCAGCAGGCCTCGATACTCCTCGGGGCCGAAGTCCCGGAAGTTGGGAACCGTGGGGTAGGAGGTGTAGCGGGGTCCCGGACCGTCGTACTTGTAGATCAGGTCACGGTCGAGGGAAACGGTGGGCCATGAGGCGGTGGCAGCGGACATCTGGGCTCTCCTGGGGTGGCCTCGGCGTCGAGGCCCTGACGTTGGACCTCTATCTTCTCCTACCGGAGAGCTCGCGGCAAACGCTCCCCGGCGCTGGTCGCGTCCGCACGGCGGGGTGGAGAAGCGGCTACCCCGTAGGGCGGGCGGGGTGGCGAGCGCTTGCTACACACTGGCGTAGCCGAAGACGCCGGTCGCCTCTACCTACGCTTGCGGGACGTCCCCTCCTGCCGGGGCTCTTCGCCGTTCCTCTTCTCGGAGACGACCTGACCGGCCAGGTAGACGACGAGCTGCCGGGTCACGGACTTCATGCTGTCGGTGAATGCCGCGGCGTGGCGAGAGGCCATGGAGGCCTCTTCCAGGATCGTCCGCAGCTTCGGGTCGTCGATCTTCTCCAGACCATCGACCAGGAGCACGTTCTCTCCGTTGAGCTCGATCTCTCCGAGGCCGTCCACGGCACCGGTGCGATACTGCCACTCCAGTCCGTCCAGCTGCGCCAAGGTACAACTGAGCCCCCTGGCGAGTTTTTCCCGGTTCTTGTCCTGAGGATATCGCTGGCCGGTCTTGTAGAGTGAAACCTCCGTCTCGGTAAGACCAGCCCGCTTCGCCACCGCGACCTGGGTTTCATCGCCGAGGAGCTGCTCAACAGCCCTCCCAAGAGCCTTTTTCTTCTTCATGGGAGAAGTATATCCACGACGCGGCCGGGGTCAATCCGCGCCAGGCGAAAAGGTGAAATACTTATTGGCCACGAGTTTTCTCCAGAAAGCGGAAATATTTACGAGGAACGGATTACTCAGGGCTGAATCTTTACGCGAAACCTTTACGGTTTTCTTTACGATGCAATAAACATGAGAATGGTTTCTGTATGACAGAGATTCCTCTGTATAACAGAGACTTCTCTTCCTTGGCCGAGGCCGCGACGCCCCGGGAAGGGAAGGCGGTGCGCGGCGCGTCATGGGCGACGGCGATCGGCCGTCACCGGAGCGGGCGAGCGGCGGCTGGCCAGCCGGCTCCTCGGGACAGGCCTGCGGAGGAGCCGGGGGGGGCTCCACCGGGCTCCGGGAGTCGGCATGGAGGCCGTGCGCCCCTAGAGGACGAGGCGGTGCTATGATCGGCCCGAGATGACCAAGACCCACGCGATCACCATCCACGTCAACGGCCGGCGCTACGAGTTGAGCGTCGAGCCACGGCTCCTGCTGAGCGACTTCCTGCGCCACACGCTCGGCCTGACCGGCACCCACGTCGGCTGCGAGCACGGCGTCTGTGGCGCCTGCACCGTCCTCCTCGACGGCGGCGCCGTCCGCTCCTGCCTGCTCTTTGCGGTCCAGGCCGCCGGCCGCGACGTCCGAACCGTCGAGGATCTCGCCACCGGCCCCGAGGTCGAGGACCTCCACCCCTTACAGCAGGCCTTCCGCGAGGCCCACGCCCTGCAGTGCGGCTTCTGCACGCCGGGGATCCTGATGAGCCTCCTCCCCTTCCTCGAGGAGAACCGCGATCCCAGCGAGCAGGAGATCCGCGAGGCCCTCTCGGGGAACCTCTGCCGCTGCACCGGCTATCAGAACATCGTCAAGGCGGTCCGCCGGGCCGCCGAGGCCGCCCGGAGCTGAGGAGGATCCGAACGTGTCGACACGAACCTTCGGAAAGTCGATCCTGCGCAACGAGGACCCCCGGCTCCTGACTGGACGGGCGCTGTTCGTCGACGACGTCGACCTGTCCGGAATGCTCCACGTCGCCATCGTACGCAGCGACTTCGCCCACGGACGGCTGATTTCGATCGACGTCGAGGCGGCGAAGAAGCGTCCGGGCGTCGTCGCGGTCTACACCGCCGAGGACCTCGGCGACTACTGGCAGCCGGGACCGCTCCTCGTGCCGCCGCCGCCGATCGACGGCCTGGTGTTCAACCAGCGCACCCAGGTTCCCCTGGCCAAAGACAAGGTCCGGCACGCGGGCGAGGCCCTCGCGGTGATCGTTGCCGAGAGCCGCTACGTGGCCGAAGACGCCCGCGACGACGTCTGGGCCGACGTCGATCCCCTGGACGCCGCCGTCGACCTGGAGAGCGCCCTCGACGAGGGCGCTCCCAAGGTCCACGACGATCTCGAGGACAACCTGGCGGCTCACGTCGTCCAGGAGAAGGGCGACTATGAAGCGGCCCGTGCCGAGGCGGCCCGGATCATCGAGCGCGAGTACCGCTACGACCGCGGCACGGCGGCGGCGATGGAGAACCGCGGCGTGGTCGCCAGCTGGGACGAGCGCGCCCAGCAGCTCACCGTCTGGGACACCACCCAGGCGCCAATCCCGATCCGCGGGGGCCTGGCCGCCATGCTTGGCCTGTCGGAATCGCAGGTGCGCGTCGTCGCCCCCTTCATCGGCGGCGGCTTCGGTCCCAAGATCATGATGTTCTACCCCGAGGAGGTGCTCCTGCCCTGGGTGGCCATGCGGCTCGGGCGGCCCGTGAAGTGGATCGAGGACCGCCAGGAGAGCTTCTTTTCCACCTCCCAGGAGCGCGGCCAGGTCCACCGCGCCGAGATGGCGCTTTCGGCCGACGGCAAGATCCTCGGGGTGCGCGACACCTTCCTCCACGACACGGGCGCCTACGCCCCTTACGGATTGACGGTTCCGATCAACAGCCAGTGCACGCTGCTCGGTCCCTACGACGTCCCCAACTACTGGAGCGAGCTCAAGGCGGTCTTCACCAACAAGCCGATCGTGACCCCCTACCGCGGCGCGGGACGCCAGCACGGCGTCTTCGTGATGGAGCGGCTGCTCGACGTCGCGGCGCGCGAGATGGGGATCGACCGCGTCGAGATCCGGCGCCGCAACTACCTGCGGCCGGACCAGTTCCCCCACGACCACAAGATCATCTACCAGGACTTCGCCCCCCTGACCTACGACAGCGGCAACTACGAGCCGGCGCTGCGGCGAGCCGCCGAGATGATCGGCTACGAGGAGTTCGCCCAAGAAAAGGCGCGGCTCGCAGCCGAGGGCAAGATCGTCGGGCTCGGCATCGTCTCTTACGTCGAGGGGACCGGCATCGGACCCTACGAAGGGGCGCGGGTGACGGTCGAGTCCTCCGGCAAGGTCAGCGTTGCGACCGGTATCGGTACCCAGGGACAGGGACACTTCACCTCCTTCGCCCAGATCGTCGCCGATCAGCTGGGCGTCGAGGTCGCCGACGTGCGTGTGGTGACCGGGGACACGGACCAGTTCCACTGGGGCTGCGGCACCTTTGCCAGCCGCGGCGCCGTGGTGGCGGGCAACGCTTGCCACGCCGCCGGCGTCGCGGTGCGGGGGAAGGTCCTGAAGCTGGCGAGCGAGGTCCTGGAGGCCGCCGAGGACGACATCGAGCTGGTCGACGGCACGGCCCGGGTCAAGGGCGCACCGCAAAGCGCCGTCCCCCTGGGGCAGCTCGCGGTGCAGGCGAATCCGCTGCGCGGCTCAGTCGAGCCCGGCACCGAGCCGGGGCTGGAGGCGACCATGTACTTCGGGCCGAAGGGCGGCACGACGGCGAGCGGGGTCCACGCGATGATCGTCGAGGTCGATCCCGAGACGATGATGGTCGAGATCAAGCGCTACGTCGTCGTCCACGACTGCGGCCGGGTGATCAACCCGATGATCCTCGAGGGACAGATCCAGGGCGGCGTGGCCCAGGGCATCGGCAACGCCTTCTACGAAAAGCTCCACTTCGACGAGAACGGCCAGCTGATGAACGCCTCCTTCATGGACTACCTGCTGCCGACGGCGACCGACGTGCCGACGATCGAAGGCGACCACGTGGAGACGCCGTCGCCCTGGAACGAGCTTGGCGTCAAGGGGGCCGGGGAGGCCGGGGCGATTCCCGTCGGGCCGCTTTTCGCCCAGGCTTTGGACGACGCGTTCTCCGATCTCGGCCTGGAGATCCGCGAGATCCCGCTCTCGCCCAACCGGCTCTTCGAGCTGGTGGAAGAGGCGAAGGCGAAGCGCGCGGCCCCGGGCTGACGGCGAGCAGATTACGTTTAGTCTCCTCTGCGCCTAGAGCGCAAGAATCTCACACCAAGAACGGAGAGAAGACCCGAAAGAACCGCTAGCCCTATTCCGCCAAGCACAGGAATCGCCTGCACTGGTACGGAGACCCGGAAGAGTCGGGCTACAACGGCAAAAAAGGAAGTATCATTCCCAGGAGAAGATTGAGTGCTATACCAAGTTGCCAGAAACTCTCCGGTCGGCAAGCTCGCGATCCGCGGGGCGACTTGATCTCTGGTCGTGTAGGAGCTCACGAGCAGATCTTCCGGCAGCAGGTTGCCACCGGAGTAGAATTGGCCTCCGATGTCGTTATTTCCAGTAACGATATCTACGGCTTGCCAGACAAAAAAGAACTCATCCGGACCCATGGCAGCGACGTCAGCGAAAGCGTTCAAAACGGATGTATTGGTAGAGACCAGGAGCTCACTCCCGGAAAAGTTTCCGGCAGCGTCAAATCGCTGAGCTCGTACGGTCACGCTACTAGGGTCGCCGGGGATCTCGCCTCCTCTTTTCCAGACAACCATCGCATCTCCGTGACTTCCTATGGCGACTTCAACCGCCGATTGAAAACCGAAGGTGTAGCTGTTGACCTGAAACTCGGGGCTCGTCGGCGTGCCATCGGGCCCAATACGTCGACCTTTGATTCCGCTAACGCTACCGTCAAGCCCTGTCCATACGACAAAGAAACCCCTCCCCGGAAAGGAGGCTATCGCAGGACGCGCTACTTGCCCTGTCGTATAAGTGTTGACCTGGAACTCGCCGCTCAGAGGGGCGCCGTGGGCCGCGTAGAGCTGTCCTTGGATGCTCTTGCCACTGGTATCGGTTCCATTCGAGCCATCACTTTCCCAAACCACGAGGAAGCTGCCGTCGGCCTCCGCTGCAGCGTCCGGATATCTTTGTTTATTTGTCGTATACGAGTTTATTTGAAACTCTGGCCCGAGAGTGCTTCCATCTGCGCGAAAACGTTGGCCAAGGACGCTCGCCAGAGAGTTGTCACTTCCGTATGAGCCCTCACTTTGCCACACGACGACGAACGCTGAACAAGAAAGAGCTGAGGTGTCGGGCCATATCGCAAAGCTCGTCGTGTAAGTGTTGACCTGAAATTCCGCACCAATACCAATTCCCGCTGTGTCGACAAATCTCCCCTGAATGCTATGGAAGAAAGTGTCGCTACCGAAGGAACCATTACTGGACCAGACCACAATAAAGCGATCGCATAAAGCTCCAACCGACGGCAAGCTCTGACTGTTAGTTGTGTATGTATTGACTTGGAAATCATCGCCTACGGGTGCCGGCTGCGCCAATGCTGTCTTACAGGAGATAGCAACCAAAACGCAGGGGAGACCATGTCTCAACAAGATAGAAAAAAGCCGGAGCCGATCTCTCGGTCTCAATGTTCATCGCTCCTTTCAGGGAACCGTCGATGACCACTTGGACGAGCTGATACGTTTAGTCTCCTCTGCGCCGAGAGCGCAAGAATCTCATACCAAGAACGGAGAGAAGACCCGAAAGAACTGCTAGCCCTATTCCGCCGAGCGCAGGAATCGCCTGCTCTGGTACGGAGACCCGGAAGAGTCGGGCTACAACGGCAAAAAAGGAACTATCATTCCCAGGAGAAGATTGAGTGCTATGCCAAGTTGCCAGAAACTCTCCGGTCGGCAAGCTCGCGATCCGCGGGGCGACTTGATCTCTGGTCGTGTAGGAGCTCACGAGCAGATCCTCCGGCAGCAGGTTACCACCGGAATAGAATTGTCCTCCGATGTCGGTATTTATGGTAACGATGTCTGAGGTCTGCCAGACAAAAAAGAACTCATCCCGGCCAATGGCAGCGACGTCAGCGAAACCGTTCAAAACGGATGTATTGGTAGAGACGAGAAACTCACTCCCGGAGAAATTCCCGGCAGAGTCAAATCGTTGTGCTCGTACGTTCAGGCTGGTGGGGTCGCCCAGAATCTCGGCTCCTCCATTCCAGACAGCCATGGCGTCTCCGTGCCTTCCTATGGCGACTTCAACCCATGACTGAAAACCGAATGTGTAGCTGTTGATCTGAAACTCGGGACTGGTCGGCGTGCCGTCGGGCCCAAATCGTCGACCTTTGATTCCGCTAACGCTACCGTCAAGACCTGTCCATACGACAAAGAAACCCTTCCCGGGAAAGGAGGCTACCGCAGGGTGCGCTACTTGCCCTGTCGTATAAGTGTTGACCTGGAACTCGCCGCTTAAAGGGGCGCCGTGGGACGCGTAGAGTTGGCCTTGGATGCTCTTGCCACTGGTATCCGTTCCATTCGAGCCGTCACTTTCCCAGACCACGAGGAAGCTGCCGTCGGCCTCTACTGCGACGCCCGGATATCTTTGGTTATTTGTCGTATACGAGTTTATTTGAAACTCTGGCCCGAGAGTGCTTCCATCTGCGCGAAAACGTTGGCCAAGGACGCTCGTCAGGGAGTTGTCACTTCCGTATGAGCCGTCACTTTGCCACACGACAACAAACGATGAGCAAGAAAGGGCTGAGATCTCGGGCCATAGGGCACCGCCTGTCGTGTATGTGTTGACTTGAAATTCCGCGCCAATACCAATACCGGATGTATTGACAAACCTTCCCTGGATACTCAGGAAAGAAGTGTCGCCACCGAAGGAACCATTACTGGACCAGACCACAAGAAAACGATCACATATGGCACCAATCGACGGCACGAATTGATGGCGAGTGGTGTATGTATTGACTTGGAAATCATCGCCTACGGGTGCCGGCTGCGCCAATGCTGTCTTACAGGAGATAGCAACCAAAACGCAGGGGAGACCATATCTCAACAAGATAGAAAAAAGCCGGAGTCGATCTCTCGGTCTCATGTTCATCGCTCCTTTCAGGGAACCGTCGATGACCACTTCGACCGGCTCACCGCCGGGGCAGCCGACGATCTGGCAATCCTGGACCTCGGGACACCGCTCGGCGCAGGTATCCGGCTTTGTGAAGTCCCTTCCTGGCAGAGACAGGTCGATGTCAGGG
>CBDUYN010000148.1:0-26428 GCA_965371445.1 uncultured bacterium
GTCCTCTTCCTCTTTCTTCCTCTTTTTCTTTTTCTTCTTGCCGTCTTCGTCTTCGTCTTCGTCTTCGTCCTCGTCCTCCTCGAGGAGCTCGAATTCTTCTTGGGTCAGACGAAACCGGTCGTAGGCTTTGCGGGTGAGGAACTGGGCATAGACGTCGACCTCGCGTTGTCCGGTACGGGCGTGGCTCCTGAGGCCGTCGCGGTCGGAGAGCCACATCATCATCTTGCCCTTCATCATCCAGCGGGGGGCGAAGTCGCCGTAGCCGCTGATGGTGACGTTCTTGACCTCGCCCGAGCCGTCGGCCGAGACCAGTCCGACCTCCGGGCTCCAGACACCGGGTTGAAGGAGCTCGACGAAGAACCACCGCGAGTCGGGCGACCATTCGTAGTGTTGGTCGCCGTCGGTGTGGGAATAGCTCATATGCTCGGGGAAGATCGTGCGGATCTCGCGGCTTTCGAGGTTTATGACCTTGAGCGTGTTGCGAGCTTCGAGGTAGGCGACCTCCTTGCCGTCGGGGGAGTAGCTCGGCTGGAAGGTCTCGGCTTCGGACTCCAGGACGGCCTCTTCCTTCAAAAGCGTCGAGTTGAAGAAGTACTTCTCCGCCTCGCGAAAGCTCCTTGCCGTTGGGCGAGAGCACCATCTCGGTGACGTCGCCCGAGACCTTGAGGAGGCTTTCTCACGCAGGCGTCCGTCGGTCGCGATCTCGACGGCGACTTTTCGCGGCTCACCGCCGGGGACGAGCGTGTAGAGCTCGCCGTCCCAGGAGAAGCAGAGGGTGGCGCCGTCGGCGGAGGCGCTCAGGAAACGCACCGGGTGGTTCCCGAAGCTCGTCAGCGCCTCGCTCGACGACGGATCCGCCAGCGTCGAGCGACGGACGTTGAACGTCCCGCTCTCCTCGCTCAGGAAGTAGAGGCTCTCGCCCCGGACCAGCGGGTCGCGTTCGTCGTGGACGGTCGTGGTGAGGCGCCGGTGCACGCCCTCGGCTGGGTCGTAGAGCCAAAGGTCCGAGGCTACCGACGAGGTCTGATGCTTGCGCCAGGGGTCCTCGTAGCTCTTGAGATCGTGGTAGGTGAAGCTGCCGCCGGTGCCGGTGAAGCGGGCGTTGCCGGCCGGGGTGGTGAGGACCTGGTTTGGGCGTCCGCCGGCCAACGCCACGCTGTAGAGCTCGGGCAGGGCGTCGGTGGGGAACTGGGCGTTCGCCGCCGTGTCGAGCCGTGCGGAGGTGAAGAGCACGGCTTCGTCGTCGGGGGTGAAGTCCGACGGAACGTCGCCGGCGGAGTGGAGCGTCAGGCGCGTCGCCGTCCCACCGAGGAGGGCATACGGAAGACGTCGAAGTTGCCGATTCCTTGAAGTAGGAGTCGCAGAAGGCGCGGCTGACATCGTGGTTGCCGGGGATGACGGCGATCCGTTCGCGGGGCAGGTCGAGGAAGCGTTCGAGGCGTTCGAGGAAGTCCAGGGCCTCGTCGAATTCCTTCGGGCGTGCCCACTCGGCGAGGTCGCCGGTGACGACGACGATCTGCGGACGCAGGTCATGGTCGTCCGCGAGGCCGCGGGGGTCGTCCTCGAGGCGCTTCAAGAGGGTGTCGAAGCTTTCGTCGGAGCCGAAGCGGTGGTGGCGTCCGAACTGGACGTCGGAGAGGTGGAGGACGGTGATCGAAGGGGACGCCATGGCTCCTCCCATGAGGACAGGGGTGGCGTCTACTCTACTCGAGGTTTCTCGAGGAAAATCGGTGCCTGACGAAGCGCCCCAGGGAACGGACCCCCGTCTCGGCGCCCGAAGACGCTCGCCGGGACGCTTTTTCTGCTTGAAATTCCGTCCCGACTTTTTCGCCTGTCAGGATTTCTCCCCGCTCACCTCGTGAGACCTTCGCCCGGACAAAGATTTTTCGCCAGAAATCTCGGCCCACCGGAGGAGCCGGTGGTTTTCAGCCCCCTCAGACGAGATCCGCCTTCCGTGGGGACGAGATTTCTGGCCGGAAATCTCGTCCCGACGGCCATCGGGGGCTGGGAGGGGTGGGGCCGACGGCTGCCGCCGAACGTGAGGACGAGATTTTTCGCCGGAAATCTTGTCCCGCCGGCGATCAGGGTGCGATTTTTAATGGGGTTCTCCTGACAAAGGGCGAAATCGGGCTTTTTTCGACACTTTCCCTCCAGCCTGTGAGGGGGAATCCTCGATTTTCGCGGGCATCGCCCGCGGGGCCGGCGAGACGTCGGCGCTCCCAGCGAAAGAGGCCCCCGTCAGTAGTGCCAAGGAAACCGCGAGAAATCCCGCGGACGCTTCTCGACGAACGCGTCGCGCCCCTCCTTGGCCTCTTCCGTCATGTAGGCGAGCCGCGTCGCCTCACCGGCAAAAATCTGCTGGCCGACGAGGCCGTCGTCGCACGCGTTGAAGGCGAACTTCAGCATGCGGATCGCCGTCGGGCTCTTGGAGTTGATCTCCCGGGCCCATTCGAGGGCAAAGTCCTCGAGCTCGGCGTGCGGCACGACGGCGTTCGCCATGCCCATCTCGTAGGCCTCCTGGGCCGAGTAGTCACGGCCGACGAAGAAGATCTCGCGGGCCCGCTTCTGCCCGACCTGGCGTGCCAGGAGCGCCGAGCCGTAGCCGCCGTCGAAGGAGGCGACGTCGGCGTCGGTCTGCTTGAAGACGGCGTGCTCGCGGCTGGCGAGCGTCATGTCGCACACGACGTGCAGGCTGTGCCCACCCCCCACCGCCCAGCCCGGGACGACGGCGATCACCACCTTGGGCATGAAGCGGATCTGGCGCTGTACCTCCAGGATGTGCAGACGCCCCAACCGCGCCGGGTCGACGCCGCCCTCGCCCTCACCCCCGCCCTCATATCTGTAGCCGTCGTGTCCGCGGATGCGCTGGTCACCGCCGGCCGAAAAGGCCCAGCCGCCGTCCTTGGGCGAGGGACCGTTGCCCGTCAGGAGCACACAGCCCACGTCGCTCGTCGCGCGGGCGTGGTCGAGCACCTGGTAGAGCTCGTCGACCGTCCGCGGACGGAAGGCGTTTCGCACCTCGGGACGGTCGAAGGCCACCCGGACCGTGCCGTGGTCCCTGGCCCGGTGGTAGGTGACGTCAGTGAGCTCGAAGCCGGGGACGGCGGTCCACTTCTCAGGGTCGAAGATCTCGGATACCATGGCGTTCTCCGGGGTTTGGGGCCGACCTGCGAATCGGCCCGGGTCGGCGGCGATTATGGCACGTCGGCCGGGAGCCGGCGTCCTACCCCTTAAGACCCGTTTTCCCACCCCTTGGGGTGTCGCAGCCGCCGACCGCGGCTTTGTAGGGTTCGTCTTGGATTTTCAAGGGGGAAGCGCACCATGACCCAACCGTCCCGAACCAACCCGTCCCGAGACGCCTTCGACAAGATCGCCGACGAGCACCAGGCCCTGGAGGAGTATCTCGGACGCCTCGACAGGACTTCCGACCCGAAGGTCCTCCTCCCCCGCCTGGAGAAGCTCCGGGGCCTCCTGGAGCACCACTTCGAGGGCGAAGAGGAGGCGGAGGGCATTCGCGACGACGTCGCGAAGACCGCTCCCTACCTGCTCGGTGGCCTCGAGCGGGTCTTCGCCGAGCACGAGGAGCTCCTCCAGGAGGTCGACGCCCTCCACGCGAAGGCCAGGGAAGTGCTCGAAGGACCCGTCGCCGAGCTCCGGTCCGCCGTTTCGCTGCTGGCACGCCGCCTGCGCGACCACGAGGTGCGCGAGACCGAGTTCATGACCGAAGTCTTCAACACCGACTACGGCGAAGGCAGCTGAGTAAAGCCCCGCCGAACGCCGCCTTTCCGAGACGCGCCGTGCGCCGCGTCGACAAGTGAGAACGAGGGAGACATGGACAGCAAAGGATCGAGCAATGCCGGCAGCGCCGTCCGTCGCCGGACGGTCGAACAGCACATCGTCGAGATCGTCAGCGACTCCGGTGAGGGAGCCCAAAAAGCCGGCCAGACTTTTGGCACGGTGTGCGCCAAGATGGGCAACAGCGTCTGGACGGTGGAGATCATCCCCGCCGAGATCAAGCCGCCGGCGCGCTCGCGGGCCGGCGCGAGCGGCATCCGAATCCGGGCCGGCTCGCGCCCGATGACCAACATGGGCGACGAGGCCGACCTCGTCATCGGCTTCAACGAGCAGGTGCTCTACGGCCGCATCGCCCAGAAAGCCTACAAGAGCGGGACCGTCGTCCTCCTGGAGAGCAAGTGGGCTACCGACGCGGGCGAGGAGATTCGTCAACTTTACGAGGATGCTTTGCAGGAGCTCATCGAGCTTGGCTACGACGTCCGGGAGGTGGCCCTGGAGAAAGCCTGCCAGGAGATCGTCCCGGGGCTTCGGGTCGGCAAGAACATGTTCGTCGTCGGCATGCTCTGTCACATCTACGGGATCGACGTCGAAAAAGCCTTCGAAGAGGTGCGCTTCCTCTTCGGAAAGAAGGGCGAAGAGGTCATTGATATCAACGTCAAGCTGATCCGGGGCGGATACGGCTACGCGAAGGAGCACTTCCCGGACCTCGCGTTTACGATCCCACCCTGGCCGACCGACGAGCCCCAGGTGGTCATGAACGGCAACCAGGCCGCCGGCCTCGGCGTCATGGCCGCGGGCATGGAGATGGTCGCCATGTATCCGATCACCCCGGCGACCTCGGTCTCCCATTACCTCTCTGGCACTTTCCCGCAGGTCGGCGGCGTCGTCCACCAGGCGGAGGACGAGATCGCCGCGGTGGGCTTCGCGATCGGCGCGAGCTACGCCGGCAAGACGGCGTGCACGGTCACCTCGGGTCCGGGTCTGGCGCTCAAGACCGAATTCCTGGGCTTCGCGGTGATGGCCGAGGTGCCGCTCGTGGTCTTCGTGGTACAGCGCGGCGGTCCCTCGACGGGTCTTCCGACCAAGGTCGAACAGGGGGATCTCCTGGCGTCGCTCTACGCCGCGCCGGGCGACTCTCCGAAGGTGGTCATCGCCCCCGCCACGATCGAGGAGTGCTTTCACTTCGTGATCCTCGCCCGCAAGCTCGCCGAAGATTTCCGTACCCCGGTCCTGGTGCTCTCCGACGCCAACCTGGCGACGGGTGTGGCCTCGTTCCCGCGCCCGCGTCCGCACGCCGCGTGGCTCGCGCCGCCGGTCGACCAGTCGGACTGGCAGAAGGGCGTCGAGCCCTTTGCCTGGGACGAAGCGACCGGCATCTCACCGCGTCCGATCCCCGGGCAAAAAGGCGGCGAGTACGTCCTGACGGGCCTCGCCCACACCAGCAAGAGCAAGGTCGCCTACGATCCCGATTCGAACCAGATCGGCTGCGAGATGCGGAGCAAGAAGCTCGCGGCGCTCCAGAAGACCCTTGTGCCGCCCGAGGTCCACGGCGACCCGGAAGGCGACCTCCTGGTCGTCGGCTGGGGCTCGACGCTCGGCTCGATCGAGGAAGCCGTCGACCAGCTGCGCGCCGAGGGGCACAGCGTCTCCTCGCTCCACCTGCGCTTCCTCTCGCCCATGGAGCCGGGGCTGGAGGAGATCTTCGCGCGCTTCCAACGGGTCATGACGGTGGAGATCAACTACAGCGATCCGGAGGGAAGCGGCTTCGTCGATCCGCGCTACCGCCGCCGGGCCCAGCTCGCGAGCTTGCTGCGACAGCAGACCCTGTTGCCGATCGAGGATTTCTCGACCGTCCCGGGCCAGCCCTTGCCGCCGAGCTTCGTCGCCCGTGAGCTGAAGAAACGCCTCGAGACCTACGCCGCCGAGAAGAAGGCACCGAAAGCCACCGCAGAAGTGGGAGAAATACCGTGTTCGGCCTGAAGACTGAAGACTTCCTCGACGTCCCTGACCGTTACTTCACCCTCGAGAGCTACGAGGGCGGCGTGGCCCGCTGGTGTCCCGGCTGCGGCGACCACGGGGTCCTCACGGCGGTACAGCGCATCTGTCGCGACGAGCAGCTGCCGCCGGAAAAGGTCGTGGCGGTTTCGGGGATCGGCTGCTCGAGCCGTTTTCCCCACTACATGAAGACCTACGGTTTCCACGGGCTCCACGGCCGGGCGCTGCCGGTGGCCTGCGGCGTCAAGTCGCGCCGTCCGGACCTCACGATCTGGGTCGCCACCGGCGACGGCGACTGCTGCTCGATCGGCGCCGGCCACTGGGTCCACGCCCTGCGCTACAACATGGACATGACGGTGATGCTTTTCGACAACTCCGTCTACGGTTTGACGAAAAAGCAGACGTCGCCGACCAGCCCCATAGGTTTGAAGACCAACACCCACCCCGACGGGGCCTGGCTACCGCCCATGAACGTCATCCAGACGACGCTGGGCTTCACCAACGTCTCTTTTGTGGCGCGGACCATCGACTGGAACCCGCTGCACCTTTATCAGACGCTACGCCGAGCCTATGAGCACAAGGGTCTTTCGTTCGTCCAGATCCTGCAGCGCTGTCCGGCCTTCACGCCGGACCTCTTCGCGGATCTGCAGCGCGATCCGGACCGCATCGAGCTCCTGGTCCATCCCGACGGCGTGGAGGTCGACGAGCCGGTGGCGAAGATATACCGCCACAAGGTCGACCACGATCCCCGGGACCTGGCGGCGGGGCGCGCCGCGGCCGACCAGAAGGAACGCATGCCGATCGGGCTTTTTTTCTGGAATCCCGACGCGCCACGCTACGAGGAGTTCACCTGCCGGGGGATGGGGATGTCGAGCGAGGAGAAGCTCGTCGCCCTCGAGCGGGAGCTCGATCGCTTCGCGATCTAGACGAGGCCATCACTTTGCCTGCCGTCACGCAGCCGAGCCTGGGCGTCGGCCATCATCTGCCTGAAGGCGGGATGGGAGAGGATCGGCTCCGTGGACCCGGCGTTTCAGCGTGCCCTTCGGCTCGTCGAGGTCAGGCCACCTCGATCCATTCTTGTGGTGCAGAGCCTTGACGGCACGCACCGGGTTTGACTAGAATTCTAGTCAGGATGGCCGTGGACCACTTCAAACTGGCCTACGCTCCCCAGGTCAAGGAGCATTTGAAGGCGATCGACCGCAAGCACCACTCCTTCATCCGACGAACGATCGAGGAGCAGCTCTGGTACGAGCCCGACATCAAAACGCGAAACCGCAAGCCGCTCCACGGCCCGTTTCTCGAGGCGGAGTGGGAGCTCCGTTTCGGGTCGAGCAACCGATTCCGGGTCTTCTATGACGTCGACCGGGCGGGAAAAAGGGTATCGATTCTGGCCATCGGAGAGAAGGAAGGCAGCCGGTTACGAATCGGAGGAAGCGAGGTCGAGAAATGAAGATCGCACCTGTTGCCGAGGTCAAGGCGCGCTTCAGCGAGTACGTCAAGGCGTCCGAGGACGGTCCGGTCGTGGTGACGAAGAACGGCCGGCCGGCGGTGGTGATGATTGCCGTCGGCGACGACGACGAGGAGCTGGAGCGACTGATCCTGGCCCACTCGCCGCGCTTCCAGGAGGTGCTGCGAAAGTCTCGGGAGGAGATCCGCGGGACCGGAGGAATCGACCACGAGACGTTCTGGGATGAGCTCAGCGACGAGCCCGATGGAGCGTAGCCGCGTCGACTCCCTTCTCGCTAGAGCGTCGCCGCGATGGCGAGCCTTCTCGCCGCTCGGTGCGCTCCGGTACGTAGAGGCTCCTTGAGGTCGAAAGTTTCGTCGCGGTCCTCGCGGGCCACCTGGGAGATGACCTCGTACTGCTTGCCCTCGAGGGATGAAGTAGCCGAGGCGCTGCTCCGAGAACGCCGACGATTTCCTCGGCCTCGAGGCTACCGGGCACTCCTGGGTCACCCGTCGCTGGCTGGTCGAGGACGATCGAGGGCGACCGCGACGTCCAGCCGCGCGCGCCCCGCGGCCGTTCCTGGACCTCGAGCTTCGGCAGCGTCGTGCGGATCCGGTCGAGGAGGCGTCTCAAGTGGAGGCGATGAGCCCCAGGCGCGAAAGGAGCCTCGAACACGACAAATCCGCCTTTACTTGCGTCTAGTAGCATGGTAGGCTTGCCGCCAAGCACTATGGAGGTTCCGAAATGTCTGTCAGGCGCTTCCTTCGGCTTGTGGCTTGGCTGAGTGGCGCTTTTCGCGGCGTTCGTGGTGGTTTCGCGGCGTTCTCGCCGTCCTTTTTTACCGTGTCAGGAAGCCAAAGACCGCCGAGGGTGAGTCCATACGTGTTCCCGGCGGTCGCCCAGGACCGCCGCCTTTTCAAACGAAGCGGCAGCGCTTACAGCGCGATCCGGACCGCATCGAGCTCCTGGTCCACCCCGACGGCGTGGAGGTCGACGAGCCGGTGGCGAAGATGTACCGCCACAAGGTCGACCACGATCCCCCGGAACCGCCGTCCTGGCAGCCGATTTCATCCTATAGACTCCTCGGCATGCCGACTGCCGTCGTCCTGACCGCTCTGAGCTGTGAGTGCAGCGCCGTGCTCGACCACCTGGACGAGCGCCGCGAGGAGTGGGGGTCGGCAGGCACCCTCTACGAGGTGGGCCAGTTCGGTGACTGGCGCGTCGCCGTCGCCGAGATCGGTCCTGGCAACGAGAATGCCGCCGTCGAGACCGACCGCGCCCTGGGCCACTACCGGCCCGACGTGGCGCTCTTCATCGGAGTCGCCGGAGGCTTGAAGGACGTCAACCTCGGCGACGTCGTGGTCGCCACCAAGATCTACGGCTACGAGTACGGCAAAGCCGAGAGACGCTTCCTGCCGCGTCCCGAAGTGGGTCAAAGCTCCCACCGTCTCGTGCAGCGGGCGCGCGGCGACGCCCGACGCGACAGCTGGCTCCATCGTCTTCCGGGACCGGGAGCCAAACCACGCGTTCTCGTGCAACCGATTGCCGCGGGCGCCAAAGTTGTCACCTCCGAACGTTCGGCTACCCGGGCGTTCCTGCGCGAGCAGTACGGCGACGCGGTGGCCGTCGAGATGGAAGGCTTCGGTTTCCTCAAAGCGGCCTTCGCCCGCTCTGACACCCAGGCGGTCGTCGTTCGCGGGATCTCGGACCTGATCGAGGGCAAAGCGGCGGCGGACCAAGGCGGCTCCCAGGAGCGGGCCTCGCAGCACGCCGCCGCCTTTGCTTTCGAGATGCTCGCCAATCTCTCGTCGACTCTCAGCGGCGAGGATCCGTCGCCTCCCGGACAAGCTGCTGTCAAAGCAGACTCCACCCCACTCGACGGCTGGTTCTCCCAGGTCGCCGACGACCACCGACGCCTCGCCGACCACTTCGAACGCCCCGTCGAGCTCTACGACCTCGAACGCGCCTGGGTCCGCCTCGAGCTCTCCTTGGACGAGGCGACTCGGATCGCCGAGAAGGACCTCTCTACCCGCACGACTCTCGACGACTTCCTCGCCCTCGAGGCTACCGAGCACTCCTGGGTCACCCGCCGCTGGCTGGTCGAGGGCGACCCGGGCTCTGGCAAGACGACCTTGTTGCGTCACCTGGCGGGACGCCTGGCGAAGGAGGGCAACCCTGGGCGCATCCCGGTCTTCGTGTCGCTTCCCCGCCTTGTAGAGCCCCTCCGGAACCTTCTCGACTACCTGTCCGAGGAGATCGCCCCCCTCCTCAGCGAGAAGCTCCCGGAGGTCCTCGACGAGGCCGGACGCGAAGGCCGTCTGCTCGTCCTTCTCGACGGCTACGACGAGGTGCTGCCCGAGCGCCGCCAGCGGGCGCGGCAGCTCCTGAGCAAGCTCGATCGCGACTGGCCGGAGAGTCTCCTGGTGGTGGCCAGCCGTCCGATCGGGCTCGGCGAGCCGCCGCTCGGCTTTCGTAAGCTGCTGCTCCAGCCCCTGGACGAGAAGCAACGCCTCAGCTTTCTCGAGAAGTGGTTCCGCAGCCGTGCGACGACGGATCCGAAGGCTGAAGCGTCGGACGCGGCGCGTCACTTCGACGGCGAACGGGGACTCCGCGAGCTGTCGCACAACCCGTTGCACCTGACGCTGTTGACGGTGCTGTGGGAGAAGGGCGTGAAGGCGCCGACGCGTCGCAGTGCCCTCTACGACGAGATCTTCGAGCTGCTGCTCCACGGCCGGCACAAAGATCCGCCGGTGGCGATTCGTGCGACCGAGGACGTACACCTGGCGCTGCGTCATCTGGCCCACGCGCTGACCCTCCACGACCTGGCCGCGGAAGAACCGGGCCGTCTGGAGCAGCGGCTACGCGAGCCGGAGCTTGAAGCTCTTCGACGACGACTGGACACGGTCTGGGACAAGAACCTGCGCGCCTTCCTCGACGAGGTTCACGAACGCACCTACATCTTGGGTCCCCACGACGGTCCGCGCTCGGGCTGGCGTTTCTGGCACCGGACATTTCGTGAGGCGCTGACGGCCGAGCACCTGGCAGAGGTCCACCGCGTCGAGGGAGAGGCCGCCGTCCTCGCCCAGGTGGAGACGATCGAGGGCGACCTGGGCCGGTGGGCGGAGCCCTACTCGCTCCTGGCCGGCCGCCTCGACGACGCCGACTACCTGGTGACCCGGTTGGTGGAGAAGAACCGTCCGTTGGGTCTGCGCGCGTTGGCGACGGCTCAGGGTCTGAAGCCCGAGACGTTACAGACGGTCCTCGGGCTTACGGACGACTGGGAAGAGCGCCGGAAGGTCTTCGAGAGCATCCCCGAGCAGCTCGACGAGCCCGAGTCCTGTCTCGCCCTCATCGACGGATTGCGTACCAGGAAGCGCGATGGCAACGACCTCTTCTTCCTCCACTCGGCGGCGTCGGTGGTCACCAAGCGGTGGCCGGCGTACAGCGGACGTGTCCGGGAGCTTCACGGTCGCTTCTTCGACCACATTCCGGCGCCAGGGGATTCGGACCTTTTCCGCAAAATCTACACGCCGCTCGACGCCCTGGTGGAGCTGTGGCGGGAGATTCCTGTGGGTGAGGGCTGGATCGGCAGCCTGGAATCGGAGGCCGACGAGGTTCGGCACAGGATCGAGATCGCCCGACCGTTCTGGCTCGGCGCGGTTCCGATCACGAACGTCCAATACGCCGTCTTCGATCCGGGAAGGGCTCCTCAGGAGTGGGACGGTGTCTCTGACGCCGAGCTGTCCCTCCATCCGAGGGTTCTCGTCACCTGGTACGAGGCGATGTCGTTCTGCCGCTGGCTCGCCGTCCAGGTGCCTGGCTACGCCGGTGCCCGCCTGCCCACCGAGGAAGAGTGGGAGTACGCCTGCCGAGCCGGGAGCGAGACGGCGTACTGGAAAGGCGACAGCGAGGAAGCTCTCGCCGAGGTCGGCTGGTACGACAAGAACTCCGGTTACCGCACCCACCGAGTCGGCGAGAAGCCGAAGAACCCCTGGGGCCTCTATGACGTCCACGGCAACGTCTGGGAGTGGACAGCCAGCGTCTGGGACGCGGAAAAGTACGAAAAGCGTCTCCAGGACCGGCCGTTTGCGATTGATCCTGCCGCCCAGCCGGCAGATCTTGCCGCGCCCCCCGGCGTTCGCGTGATTCGCGGCGGTTGCTGCTGGGTCTCTGCGGACGGGACGCGTGCGGCTGCTCGGAGCTCCGGGGGCTCTGGGATCGTGCTCGGGCTTCAGGGCTTTCGCGTGCTCCTGCCTTTCGCCCCGAGCTGACCTTCGATCAGGCGAGAGTGTAGGGAAACCCGGCAAGCCGGCAGGATCTTCCGCGTTCCCGGCAAAGCCCTGTCCGCCCTGAAACTCCCAAAACCTGAGAAATGCTGTACCTCTCGTGACGAGGTGTTGCCGCGGCGTCGGCAGATATTGCCGGCGCCCGGCAAGCTCGCGGCAAGATCTGCCGGTAAAAGAGCGGTTTGGTGCAGCTGTGTCGGCCTCTTCGTCTCGCAGGGACGACAGCTGGAAGCCGGTAGGCCGGCCCCTCGGACTTCAGTCACTCGCTGCGGCGACGAAGAGAAGAGAAGAAGAAACCGGCCACGGCGATATACTCCGTCCATGCCGGCCGACGCTTCTTCGTCCGACGCGGAGCTCAGGGCACTCCTGGAGGAGAAACGGGCCTTCTTTCGCAAGAGGGAAGCCATTGCTGCGAACGCGCCCGAGCAGTTCCAGCTCAAGAAAGAGATCGAGGAGATCGAGGCCCGGCTCGGTTCTTTGTCGCAGCCCACCTTCAAGGACCCGCAGACGGAGCGCCTCTCCACCCAGCTCGAGGACCTCTACGTCCGGCGCGAGCAGCTGACCATCGCCGCCGAGGACACCCGCGCGCTCGACAGCGAGATCCTCGACGTGCGGCGCCTGCTGCGCAAAGGACCGCAGCTTCAGCCCGGTGAGTTCCTCCTCGAAGGACGCTACCGCCTCGTCGAGACGCTGGGTCAGGGCGGCTTCGCCACGGTCTGGAAGGCGTACGATCGCCAGTGTCGGAAGCTGGTCGCGGTGAAGGTCCTCCACGGCCAGCACTCCGAGGACCGGACGCGACGCGAACGCTTCTTCCGCGGTGCCCGCAAGATGGCGGAGCTGATCCACCCCAATATCGTCCGGGTGCTGGCAGCGGAGTGCCGGGACGACGGCTGGCTCTTTTTCGTCATGGAGCTCGTGGCGGGCGGCGACTTCGGCCAGGCGGTCCTCGGCGGTACGCTCACGGACGACGAGAAGCTCGCAATCGTTTCTCAGATGGCCGAGGTCCTGGAGTTTGCCCACCAGCGGGGGGTGATCCACCGCGACGTGAAGCCGGCGAACGTCCTTCTCGACGGCAACGGCGTCGCCAAGCTGACGGACTTCGACCTGGTGCGTGCCGAGGATTCGACCGGGTTCACACAGACCCGGGCGATGCTGGGGACGCTGAGCTACGCCGCTCCGGAGGCCCTGGAGTCGCCCAAGGACGCCGGTCCGCCCGCCGACGTCTACTCGCTCGCTTCGACGGCGGTCTTCGCCCTCCTCGGCGGTCCTTTACCGCGAGGGTACTACCGCAATCCGGGCCCGGCGATCGCGAGCCTCGGATGTTCTCCGTCTCTCGCACGGGTGCTGACCCGGGCGACGGTGGCGGATCCGGAGCAGCGCTTCGCGTCGGCCGGCGCTTTCGTGACGGCCATCAGGGAGGCCACGGTCGTCGAGGAGGACCCGGTGGTGGACACCACGATCGTCGAGGAGGACCCGGTGGTGGACACCACGGTCGTCGAGGAGGACCCCGTCGTCGAAAAGCCACGATCGCGGAAACCACAGCCCAAGAGCCGCGCCCTGCCGCTGGAGGACGAGCTTTTTTCCTCCTTTCGCACGCCTCAGGGGGAGCTGAAGCCTCTGTGGTGCGAGATCCCGGCAGGCATCGGCTGGATCGGAAGCCCGGATTCCGAGAAGGACCGAAAGGATCGCGAGGGTCCGCGTCACCAGGTGGAGATCGTCCGGCCCTTCTGGCTGGCATCCGTGCCGGTGACGAACGCCCAGTACGCCGCCTTCGATCCCAAGAAGTCGTATGAGGAATGGAAAAGTGTCCCGAAGAACCAGTTGGAGAGCCACGCGAGAGTCGACGTGGGCTGGGAGGAGGCAATGTCGTTCTGTGGCTGGCTGGCGGAGCGTGGATTCAAGGGCGCCCGTCTGCCCACCGAGGAGGAGTGGGAATACGCCTGCCGTGCCCGGAGCGAGACGCCGTACTGGAGCGGCGACTACGAGGAAGCGCTCGCCAGGGTCGGCTGGTATTCCGGCAACTCTGGCGGACGCGCCCACCGGGTCGGTGGGAAGAGCGCAAACCCCTGGGGCCTCTACGACGTCCACGGCAACGTTTGGGAGTGGACGGCCAGCGTCTGGAGCAGGGGAGAGTACGAAAAGCGGCCCCAGGAGGGGCCGTTTGCGGTTGATCCTGCCACCCAGCCGGCAGATCTTGCTGCGCCCCCCGGCGTTCGCGTGCTTCGCGGCGGTTGCTGCTGGGACCATGCGCGCAGGACGCGTGCGGCTTATCGGGCCTTCTGGGACTCTGAACTCGGGCTTCGGGGCTTTCGCGTGCTGCTGCCTTTCGCCCCGAGCTGATCTTCGATCCGACGATCTAAAAGATGCCGGCAGGATCTGCCGGCTTTGCGGCAAGCCCTGTCCGCCTCGATTCCCCAAAACCGCGGCAGCACTGACGTGCTCGTGGCGAGGTGTTGCCGCGGGGCCGGCAGATCTTGCCGGCACCCGGCAAGAGAGCGGCAAGATCTGCCGGCAAGACAGCGCCTTGGTGTGCCAACTTTGCCGCGTTTTGGACAGGTTGGCCTTCAAGCGGCAAGTCTTGCCGACGTGCCGGCAAGATCCGCCGTGGCGCACGAGGTTGGCACCCCTGAGGTCGGCGCCCGCGAAGTTGCAGTCCACGAGGTCGGCGCCCCTGAGATTGGCGCTCCAGAGGTTGGCGCGCATGAGGTCGGCGCCCCTTGGACCTGGGGCCGGGCCGCCCCCCTTCGTGGGACGCGGATGCCGGCCTTCAGAGGCCATGTCTTTCGTTCTCCGGGTTGCTAAGGAGGATTTTCGTCCTCGACGGCGACGGGCTCCACGAACGATTGCACGCCGTCGATCACTTGCCGCAGCCGCTCGTACGACAAGGAACCGACCTTTTCAACGAGCTCTGACCTGTCGACCGTGTAGATCTGAGAGATGTTGACGACACTGGGTTTCGACAGATTGGCCTCACCCGCATCCAACAAAACGTTGCCGGGGGATCTCGCTCGTTTCAGGTTCGAGGTGATTCCGCAAAGGACGACCGTCGAAATACCACTCCGGTTGAAAACGTCGTTTTGGACCACAATGTGAGGGTGCCGATATCCAGGAGACGAGCCTACAGGCTCTCCCAGGTCGAGCCAGTAGACGTCCCCTTGTTTGATCACCACGGATCCTTCACAACCTCACGGTATTTTCTTCGCATCCCGTCCAAAACAGCTTGCTCCTCCTGATCGAGGCCGTCGGACCAGGCCGCGTTGATCTCCTCCAAGAGTCTTGCCGTCTCCTCGCCGCGAACGGATGGCGCGGTCCGTTTGGCCAGATACTCCTCCGCCGCGACCGCCAACAGCCGGCTCAGGGACAGTTTCAGCTCCTTCGCGCGCGTGTTGATCCGAGTCAGAAGAGCCTCGTCGAGAGAGACGGCTGTCGTAGTCGTCGCCATACGCCCAATCTATGCTCGTCCCGCAGGGCTGTCAACCGGTGGTGGCGCAAGACCCGGAGCACCGGATGACAGGACCGCGACGTCCAGCCGCGAACGCCCCGCGGCCGTTCCTGGACCTCGAGCTTCGGCAGCGTCGTCCAGATCCAGTCGAGGAGGCGCTTCAAGTGGAGGCGCACGAGCCCCAGGGCCGCATCGCGGAGGCAAAAGGAGCCCCGAACACGACAAATCCGCCTTTACTTGCGTCTTGTAGCATGGTAGGCTTGCCGCCAAGCACTATGGAGGTTCCGAAATGTCTGTCAGACGCTTCCTTCGGCTTGTGGCTTGGCTGATCGCCGCCCTCGTTGCGTGTGCCTCGTCTCTCTCCGCCCAGCCGGTTCCCCTCTTCGACGACGTCGGGGCGAACGCCGTCGTCTACTACCCGCCGGTGCACTTCTTGAGCGCCTACCCGGTCGACGTCAACATTGAGACGCTCAGCACGGCCACGGCCGAGCTCGAGATCGAGCTGCCGCCCTACGGGACGTTCGTCGCCGATCTCTGGAAGTTCTCGCCCCAGGGCTCGAGCTACTTCTGGCAGGGATTCTTTCGTGACGTCTCCGGCTCGGCGACCCTGAGCGTCACCAGCGGCTTCTACGTCCACGGCTGGCTCTACGCCGACGGCCACCCGTTCCTGTTGAGCATGAGGCGGGACCAGGTCTTTCTTTTCGAACGAGGTTGCTTTTCGATTCCCGAGGAACCGCCTTACTACCCGGGCGACGTGGATCTGCGCCTGGAGCTTGACTACGCCCCGGCGTCGGTGGCGCCGGGAAGCGAAGGGACGGTCTTCTTCACGGTGACGAACCAGGGACCCGACACCGCGGGCACCTTGCCCGTCGACTGCGACCGGCGTCTGGTGGGCTATTCGTCGAAGCTGCCGATTCCGTCCTCGGACGGCGTCCCTCTGGTGGACTTCGAAATGGTCGGCGGCTGCATCCTGGAGGGATACCAGGAGCTCGGCGCGGACGAGGCCTACTTTCACGTCTGGGTGGAGGAGCTGGCGCCCGGCGAGAGCAGGACCTGCGAGATGCGTTACCGCGTCCATCCGTCGGCCTCGGCGTCGGCGGATCCGATCGTCATCGACTGGCGGATGCTGGCGCAGCAGGACGCCGAGTCGAACCCGGCGGACAACGATGCGACGATGGTCCTGCGCCTGGGCGTCACCGCGGTGCCGGCGCTGTCGCCGGCCGGCGGTGCGGTGCTATGCGTGGCGCTTTTCGCGGCGTTCGTTTTCGTCTCGCGGCGTTCTCGCCGTCCTCTTTGACCGTGTCAGGAAGCCAAAGACCGCCGAGGGTGAGTCAATACGTGTTCCCGGGCGGTCGCCCAGGAACGCCGCCTTTCAAACGTAGCGGCAGCGCTTACATCTCCTCCGCCAACCGACGAAAATAGGCGCTCGTCTCCACCAGGTCCTCGCCCCGATGGAGCGCGCCGCCGATGAGGAAGATCAGCTCCCGGCCATAAGTCGCCAGCATGTCAGGGACCTTGTCGAGGCTCATCCCGCCGCCCGGCGCGGGAAAGATCGGTCTCACGTCGCCCATCTCGACCGCCGTCCCTTCGGCGATGGAACGGCAGTCGTCGCGGGTAAACGCAAAGCGTCCGCCGTAGTTGGGATAGACGCTGCCGTCGGCCCCGGCGAGCCGCGCCAGCTGACCGAAGAGCGCGTAGTGCGAGATACCGCTCTCCCGGCCGACGACGAAGGCACCCTGATAGGACGGATGGCTCAGGATCGGCAGGTTGATCGAGTCGTCCTCGGCCAGGGCGCGGACGGTGTCGAAACCCACCAGGCCCGGCGCGACGAGTAGCCCTCCCGCGCCCACCTCGCGCGCCAGACGTGCTCGCTCGAAGACATCGTCGCCGTCGGCTGTGACGTTGGGCATGAAAATCGACCGGCCCCCGGTCTTGCGGTTGGCCAGTGCAATCTGCTCGACACAACGCTCCAGGCGCTCCCGGTAGCGTCCGAAGGACTGATCCGTCAGGCCGTGGTCGTCCTTGACGATGTCGATTCCGCCCAGCGCGAAACGATGGGCGAAGCCGGCGAGATCCGCGGCGGAGAGCCCCATCGGCTTGATCGCCGTCGCCAGAAGCGGTCGCTCCGGCGCGTCGAACATCTCCCGCAGGCCGCGGCGGCCGAAGCGCGGCCCGCGAAAGCGCTTCCAAAGCGACGGCGAAAGCTCCAGACGCTCCAGACGAATGCCGGGGATCAGGCTGATGTTTCCGAAAACGACGTTGACGAGCTGGGTCAGCTCCGTCCCCGCGATCTCCACCGCGTAGCTGACGACCACCTCCCAGCCTTCGCCCGTCGCGGCCGGTTGAAACCTTTCGATCCGTCCCAGGACGTGGTCGTGGATGTCGCCGGGAGCGACGAGCTCGACCGGGAACTCGATCGTCTGCTCGACGGTGATCTCCCGCGCCCGCTGCCGGGCTTCGGCTTCGCTGCCCGCCAGACGGTAGCGGACGGCGAAGCGTTCGCCGGAGAGCTGAAGCGAGCCGCCGAGGACCATCAGAGGTCCTCTGCCTTGGCGTCGCCGACGACGGCCGGCGCCGCGTCGCCGGACGATTCGAACGCCGGCATCTCGACCGCGTCGAGCTCCTCCTGGCCGACGTCGAAGCGGCTCCCGGTGAGCTCCTCCACTCCGGCGACGAGCGCGGCGGCGTCGAGGCCGTTCTCGCGCATCAGGTAGCGGCGGCTCGCGCCGTGAGCGTAACGGTCGCGCAGACCGAGGCGCAGGAGCCGCTTGCCGAGCCCCGCCTCGGCCATGACCTCGGCCGTGGCGCTGCCCAGCCCGCCGACGATCGTGTGGTTCTCCAGCGTCACCACGCCGTGACGGACCGCCGAGATCGCTTGCGGAACGGCCGGGTCGTCGAAGGGCTTCAGGGTCGTGACATGCAGGTGGCGGAGGCCGAGGCCGCGCCCGGCCAGCACCCGGACGGCCCGCATCGCTTCTTCCGTACAGATGCCGGAGCTCAAGACCGCGACGTCGTCGCCGTCCGAGAGCTGCCGTGAGCGTCCGAGCCGTAGGGGCTCGTCGGGATCGAAAAGCCGCGGGATCTCGCCGCGGATCATGCGGACGTAGACCGGCCCCGGCTCCGCGTGGGCGACGTCGAGGACCGACTCGACGTCGGTCGCGTCCCCGGTCTCGAGAATCGTCAGGTTGGGGATCACCCGCAGCACGCCGACGTCGTCGATCGCCTGGTGGGTGGCGCCGCCCGGGGTGGTGATCCCCGGCAAGAAGCCGAACATGCGCACCGGCAGGTTGGGGTAGGCGATCGACATCGAGATCTGGTCGAGGGCGCGGCGGTAGAGGAAGACGCCGAAGGTGTGGACGAAGGGTGAGAAGCCTTCGCGCGCCATACCGCCGGCGAAGCTCATCATGTTCTGCTCGGCCATCCCCATGGAAAAAAAGCGGTCGGGGTAGGTGTCGCGAAAAAGGTCGATCTCGGTCGAGCTGGTGAGATCCGCCGAGAGCACGACGACCTCGGGACGCTCCCGGGCCCAAGCGACGAGGTTGCGCGCATGGACGCGCTGGAGAAGCTCCATTCTCATCCCTCCCTGAAGCGGTCGAGGACCGCCTGGAAACGTCCGCGTTCCTCGTCGTCCTTGAAGCGTACGTAGTGGAGCTTCGGCCGGCGTTCCGCGAGGCATTCGACGCCGCGGCAGGGGTCGGTGTAGGCGAGCACCACGAGAGGCCGGCCGTCGCCCTCTTCCTCGGCGGCGGCGGCGAGCGTTTCGACGTCGTGGCCGTCGACGCGGCGGACCCGGGCGCCGAAGGCTTCGAGCCGGGCGTCCAAGGGCTCGACCTCCATTACCTCGTTCATCTCGCCGTCGCATTGCTGGCCGTTGACGTCGACGTAGATCGAGATCTGGTCGAGGTGGTAGAAGGCGAGGGCCTGAAGCGCTTCCCAGGTCTGGCCCGACTGGAATTCGCCGTCGGACATGAAGATCCAGGAGCGTCCGCTCTCGCCCTTCAGACGCCGGGCGAGGGCGATGCCGGCCGCCTGGCTCAGCGCCTGGCCCAGGGAGCCGGCGGTGACCTCGTGGCCCGGCGAGTGCTCGGCGCCGATCATCTCGACCGTCGAGCCGTCCTGGTTGAAGGCCGCGAGGCCTTCGGCGTCCATGCGTCCGACCTCGATCAGGGTCGCGTAGAGGACGAGGGCGTAGTGGACCGGGGACATGAAGAAGCGGTCGAGCTCCGGACCGCGAGGACCGTTGTAGGCGGCGCCGGTCACCGCGGGGTTGCCGCGTCCGGGGACGCCGGCGAAGGGCGGCGGCAGCGGAGGCGCCGTGCTCGGTCCGAGCTTCATGACCCGGAGGTAGAGGGTGGCAAGGAGCTCGGCGGCGGAGCAGGCCTGGCTCAGGTAGCCGCCGTTGTTTCTTAAGGTGTGCTCGAGGACCCGGAGGCGGATCCCTCGGGCTACGGCATGGACCTCGTCGGTCCAGGGGGGAGTCGTTGCTTCTGGCATGTCCGGACTTTAGCAGCCATGCTGTCTCTGCAACGGCCTTGTCGTCCGCCAGGCCGACTATGAAGCCGCCGAGCGGGATGGTCCGGAGATTTCACGAGGAGACGGTTATGAAGTGCGTCATCTGCCGGCACGGCGAGCTCACGGACGGTTCTACGACGGTGATCCTGGAACGGGGAGAGGCGACGCTGATCTTCAAGGAAGTCCCCGCCAGGGTCTGCGACAACTGTGGCGAGGAGTACGTCTCTTCCGAGTGTCCCTACTGAAGCGCGCCGAGAACGCACTGAGCCGTGGGACGACGCTTGAGTTGCTGAAGTTCGCCGCTTGAGCGTCAAGACTTCCTGCGGGCTTTTCCGCGGATTTGTCTAGCGACCTGGCCCCGGTCCCGGCCCACCTGGTCCCGGACCACCCGGTCCCAGACCGCCCGGTCCGGAGGTCGCTTCGGAGACCATCGCCTCGACCTCGTCGATCACGGCGTTGAGCTCGTCGCAGATCTGCTTCGCCTCCTGCTGCGAGAACTGGCCGTTGCCCGAATTGATGATGTCGGCGATGCGCTGGAAGTTCTCCTGGAAGGGGACGTCGGAACCGGAGGAGCTGCCGTAGGCCTGGACGGTCCGGACTTGCGGCGAGCTCATCTCGATGTGGTACACCGAATTCGTCGACGTCTGTTTGCCGAGACAGGGTTCCTGGAGGATCTCAGCGAGCTGCTCGGCAGTGTCCTTGAGGTCGACCAGGCGTTGCAACTCGGCGGGTATGCCCGGCAGCTGCGGCGCGGAGGGCAGTGAGCCCACGGAGGGCAGTGAGACGACGGAGGGCGGTGAGGGTGGAGCCGGCGTGTCGGGCGCGCAGCCAGGGAGCAGGACGATGGCACAGACGAGCCCTGCGAGTGGCAGGATGCCGGCCACAGCCTGACCGCGTGGGATCCGGAGAAGGGGTTGAGATGTGTTGCTCATCTCCGGATTCTATCCCGAGAATCGTCGGGTGCTATGATCGCGGCGTCTGAGCCGCGAACGTCCATCCACCGACCCGCGAGGAAGCGATGCGATCCCTGCGCCCAGCGACGTGGCCTGTTTCCGTCCTTCTCCTCCTGCTCCTCCTCGGCTGCGGCGGCTCCGCCGGGCGCCAGGAGGTGTGGATCTACACGAGTCTCTACAAAGAGGTCTATCCGCTCTACGAGCCCGGCCTGCGGGAAGCCTTTCCCGGCGTCGAGGTCAAGTGGTACCAGGCGGGCTCGGAAAAAATCGCCGCCAAGGTCCTGGCCGAGGAGAAAGGCGGCGGCACCAAGGCCGACCTCCTGATGACGTCCGATCTCTTCTTCTACCAGGAGCTGGCCGCGCAGGGCCTTCTCCTGGAGCTTCGGGGACCGGTCTTCGAGAGCGTCCCCGCGGAGTACCGGGATCCCGGCGGCGCGTTTGCCGTCAACCGTTTCCCGCTCATGGTGCTGGCCTACAACACGGCCCAGGTCGTGCCCGAGGACGTCCCGCGAAGCTTCGAGGACCTCCTGGACCCGAAGTACAAGGGACGCCTCACGATGCCGTCGCCCCTGGAGTCGGGGAGCGCGCTGACGACCGCGCTCTACCTCTACCACGCCTTTGGCGAAGGCTACTTCGAGGGCCTCCGGTCGAACGACGTCCTGGCGGCGGGCGGCAACGGCTCGACGCTTTCGCGCCTCCAGTCGGGGGAGCGTCCGGTGGGGATGGTGCTTTTCGAGAACGTCCTCCAGGCCAGGTCGAAGGGCATGACTTCGGTCGAGGCGGTGATCCCGGAGGACGGGGCGCTGGTGATTCCGTCGCCGCTCGCCATCTTCAAGGGAACCGAGGACGAGGAGCTGGCCCGCCGTCTCTTCGACTACCTGCTCGGCGAGGCCCGCACGGTCGTCGTCCAGGGCTGGATGCACACGCCCTTCATCGAGGATCCGCCGCCGGAGGGCACGCCGCCGCTCGGCGAGCTCGCGCTTCGTCCCTGGGACATCGAGACCTTTGCCGAGTGGGGTAGGAAGCGCCAGGAGGTGAAGACGCTTTTCCAGCGGATCGTCTTGCAGTAGCCGGTCCCGAAGCAAGTAGGCGCCGCAATCGATAGCGAGATGTTCTTCAAGCATCTCACACTTGGGCCGCCACCTCGAGCGTAGCTTCCAGATAGGGAAGGGATTCAAGAAAGCTCTGGGTGGCAAGGTCAAGCAGACGAGGACGACGAATCGAGGTAGAGCGGTCGGTTTTGGCTCAATGGCTCCACGAGGCTAGGCTTGGCCTTGTCCTCGCTCGGCCGACGTCCGAGCGCGCTCCGCGCGCTCGGACAAGGCCAAGCTGAGCCATAGCGAACCAACGAGGCTTGCCATCCACTTCTGGAGGCTTGGTTCAGAGGGCCCCGGCGCTTGGCCTTGCCACCCAGAGACCTCACTAACTCTGGATTGAACCATCGTCGAAAAATTACGAAAAATCATTGACTTCCACACTCACTACACTAAAATAAAACCATGCTCAAACGACGGAGGCAAGCACCATGATCATGAAAGACGGTACCCTTCGCCATCTCAGGAAAGACCTCAACTATCCAGGCCACGCCCACGGTCTGACTTTCTCCTGTTATCATGACTACAAGCTCCTCTCCAAGGATCGGACGCGGCAGTGGCTCGTCGACGCTTTGGATCGGGCGCGACGAATCCATGACCTGTTGCTTCTGTCCTACGTGTTCATGCCTGAGCATGCGCACGTGGTCCTCTTGCCGGAGCGCGAGACGTACAACATGGGTGAGATTCGAAAGTCGATCAAGCAGGCGGTTTCACGGCGCGCGACGCGTTTCTTGCGCCGCCACGACCCCCGGTGGCTCGAAAAGCTGACGGCTCGTCAACCGGGGGGCAAGGTCAGATGTCATTTCTGGCAGGACGGTGGCGGATACGACCGCAACGTCATCTCGCCGAACGCCCTTTGGTCGACCATTCGATACATTCACGCCAACCCGGTTCGCCGGGGCTTGGTTCGTCATCCGTCGGAGTGGAAGTGGTCGAGTGCCCGCTGGTGGGATGGGGACGACGACGTGAAGCTCGTGATGGACGGTGACCGGTCGATCTCCCTCTGATCAGATCGCGCAGCTCTGGGTGCCTGGGTGGGTTCTGGGTGGCAAGGCCAAGCAGACGAGGACGAAGAATCGAGGCAGAGTGCATCGCCTTCACCGCGACGATTCGAGGCGGCTCGGCTTGGCCTTGTCCGAGCGCGCAAAGCGCGCTCGACTGAGGCCGAGCGAAGACAAGGCCAAGCCTTGCCATAACAACCTTCCGAGTCTTGCCATTCACCTCCTGAGGCTTCGTTCAAGAAATTTTCGGTGCTTGACCTTGCCACCCACCGTTACGACGAACGAAACGATGCCCGCAGGAACCGCATCGCCGCGGTCGCCGCCGACCTGTCGTCGAACCAGGCGAGGACGTCCCGCCGCAGGTTCTCCTCACAGGGACGCCCCGTACAGGCCTCCAGCCCCAAAACCGCCAGCGCCGCGGATACGAAGCCAGCGTCCTCCAACATCCCCGCGAGGCCGTCGGAGTCCGGCAGGACGGACGAGTCCGGCGGCGTAAGCTCCGCTAATCCGGTGAAGGACAGGACGCCGGCCAGCGCCAACCAGTTGGCAAGATCCTGGCCACTCTCGTGGGTCGTACCCCGCCGTGTCCACAACTGGACGGCCTCGGCTCTGACGTCGGCGTGGAGCGCCTCGCGGAAGTCTTCGAGGTCGTCCTCCCGCCACTGGAACCACAGGGCGTAGAGGTTCCAGAGATAGAGAAAAGCGTCGAGCGTCGTCGCTTCCGGGAAGCACGGCGCAACGTCGGAGCTACAGCCGACGCGGAGGGCTTCGCGGGCTCTCGTTTCGGGAGCGGCGGGGTCCGTCATCATATAGAGGACGGCACGGTTCCATCTCAGAAAGCCTGGGGTCTTCGTCCACCCGTCCGGCGGGCCGACGTGCCGTTCGACGACGGCAAGAGCCTGTTTTCTCGACTTGGGGTCCGCCGCGACGAGGTGACCCAAGCAATTCATGCAGTCCTGAACGGAGGTGGCCTCTAAAGATGCCGGATCCACCTCTTCAAGGTAATTCCAGAACAAGGCCGTCATGTCGTCCCTCAAGGACGACGGCGGAGCGTTGGCCAACTGGTAGGCCGCCCTGGCCCGGGTAGGCCAGTCGGCTTGGGAGATGAGGTCTCGGAGCGTCGGGCGGGGGTCGTCGACGAAGCTGGCCGCCACGGTCTTTGCAAGGCGACGTCCACTCCATCGGAGGAACTGGCAGACCGGAAGAATGCCGCCTTTGCAAAGGAACCCGGCGACTTGGCCGGCGGGGGTCGTCGAAAGAATGCTGAGCAAGCTTTGGCCAAACTTCCAGCTAGTGTGCTGGACAGTATTTTGGAAAGTTATCAAGTCACCGGACTGTAAGATCATCTGCCACATTCGATCTACGCCGATCTTCTCCTCGAGGCGCACAAGCAGCTCCTCGTCGACCTGCTTCAGCTCCCGCAACGCCAGGTCCAACGTCCCGATCGAACGACCCGACGTCCTCTGCATCAACTCGTCGACAAGCCTCTCTGGCAACGCTTCGATCGCCGCTCTCCACCGGCGGTGATCCGTCGCGCTAAGATAACCCAGAACATGGAAGAAGCTCTGTACGTCGGCACCTGCCACCCAGGAGTCAAGATCCTCCAGCAGTTGCTCTCGAAGCCTATCAGCGATCTCCGGATAGTGAGACCGAACCTGATGTAGAAAGAACGTACAGTCCCAAAACGGCTGCTCACGCAGCATCTGAAGCACGAGACCGCTCTCCGCCTTGGCGACGACGAGATCTTGATACCGATCCCTGAAATCGTCACCGCTCTCCACAAAGTCCGCCAGCGTTGTCGCGACGACCTTCAGAGGAAGCCGAGCGAAGGTTCTTTCGGTCAACGAAAACGTTCGCTCGTCCCCAAGCGCGCCCCTTTGACAGATGCCTCTTCTCCCGGCTCCGCGATCTGCAGTCTGTGCCTCAGCAACGCCACCAGATCTTCGACGCGCACGGCGTCAGAAGCCCCCGGGCGATGCAGAAAGCAAAGCAGGCTCGCGACCGAGTCCTTCTTGTAGTCTCGGCCATGAAGCAACGCCAGAGAACGAGCGATCAGCTCGGCGGCCGAAGCGTGGACGAAAAGAGCCCGCGGCGGGCTTCCCACGTAGGCGACGAGCGCCTCGGCCCGCGGTGCCTCGCGGCGTAGATCGTCGAGGGGTAGCCAGTCCGCCGTAGGCGCCAGCTCGAACTGCGCCAGAGCCGCGAGGTCGAAAAGGCGATCGGCTTTGAGGGGCAATTTGTCGAAGTAATGCTTGAGCGCCGTCTCGAAGATCTGCTCAGAGTCGAGGCGGTCGACGTCGGCCGGCTCGCGGACCGAAGCGAGAACGGCGTCGAGGAGCGCCAGGTCGTGGGCCGAGCGCTCGAAAAGCCGGCTCATCCGTTCCTCGGACAAGCCGCTCAGCTCCGGCCGCCGCCGCTCGACGACCTGCTGGAAGAACGCCTGCGTATTCTCGAAGACCACGGCGGAGCCGGCCGTCACGAGCTCGTCTTCGAGCTCGGAGCCCTCAAAACGCGGTCCGCTCTCTCCGCCCGACGCCGTCCGGGCCACCAGGACGATCCAGCCGCGGCCGCGCAACAAGCGGCTCGCCTGGTAATGGAGCCCCGCGAGCTCGGCGAAGCGTTCCTGGCAGTCGTCGAGGACGAAGACCGTCGGCCGCGTCAGGCGGCGGCGGATTCCCTCCACGAGGACGTCCTCCGACGCCTGGCAGCGCCGCAGGTTGACGTAGAAGACCCGCGCGCGCCCACGGTCTGGGCCAGGGCCAGCACCGTCGTCGTCTTGCCGGTGCCCGGCGCGCCGCGGACGAGGACGGTACCGTCGCGGCGCAGAATCTCGGTGAACGCTTCGGCCCGCGTCTCGTCGATCACCAGGTGACCCTGCCGGCACAGGTCGTGGTAGCCGTCGAGGAAGAGGTCCGGCGGGGCCGCGGGGTGGACGGGACGGAAGACGTCGTAGCGCCAGGTGAGGGGATGACAGAAGTCCTCGGCCATGCGCTCGGAGAAGACGTCGGCGACGACGTCGGGCGCCTTGCGGAGGCGTTCGTCGAAGTGTTCCCGATGCCAGAAGCCGACGGCGACGCCGTGGTCGTCCTGGAAGTCGCCGCGGATCTTCTCCCACTCTTCGCTCGCGGCTCGCGCCCGCAGCTCCAGGGGACAACAGACCACGATCTCGTCGGGCCGGGGCAAGTCGGGCCGGCTCAGCCAGGCCTTGCGGAACTTGTCGAGGACGCCGATCAGGTGCCTACGGGCGAAGCTATTCCAGTTCTTGCACTGGTAGACGACGGTGCGTTCACCGTCGTGGACGAGGACGTCGATGCCGTACTGCTCTTCGCCGGGCTTGCCGAAGTACTGCGGGACTTTGCCGTCGGCCTGGAGGAGGAGGAAGGTCAGCCGTTCCAGGCCGGGGCCGCCGAGAGCGTGGTAGGGGAGATCAGGGCCTTCGGGCTCCGCCGGTGTGGGGTGGAAGGCCGCAGTCAGATGGCTGACGGCGGCGGCGGTCAGGGGAACGACGGGGCTCGAGGCCGGCATGGTGGAAGCTTACCCCACCTCCCAGGCTCTGGGTGTCCCAGGCTCTGGGTGTCCCAGGCTCTGGGTGTCCCAGGCTGTAGGTGTCCCAGGCTCTGGGTGGCAAGGCCAAGCAGACGGAGACGATGAATCGAGGTAGAGCGACGGCCCTGGCTCAATGGGCTCTACGGGGCTCGGCTTGGTCCCGGGGCGCGTAGCCTTGGTCCGAGCGCGCAAAGCGCGCTCGGCCGACGGCCGAGCGAAGACAAGGCCAAGCCGAGCCATCCCCACCTTTCGAGGCTTGCCATTCACTTCCGGAGACTTCGTTCAGGGGATACTCGGGTCACGGTAGGTGAACTTGTCTTAGTCTGTCCACCACTAGGCGGGGGGTTATTCCTGACG
>CBDUYN010000149.1:0-26057 GCA_965371445.1 uncultured bacterium
GAGGGCGTCAGGAATAACCCCCCGCCTAGTGGTGGACAGACTAAGACAAGTTCACGTAGCGGTCGAGCCCTTCCTGGGTGCCGACCCAGAGGAAGCCGATCGAATCCTGGTGGATCGTGTAGACCGTGCTGTGCGAGAGGCCGTCTTCGACACTCAGGTGCTGGAAGCGCAGCTCTCCCGGCTGGGCCGCCAGGGGGGCGGTCGTCAGGACGGCGAGAATCGCTGTCGCAACCCAAGACAGCGGAGTCGCTCGAAATGGGCTGCTGCGTGGATGTCCATGCTCGGCCATGATCCGGACGGCAGGCCGCCGGAGGACGGCTTCGCCGCCCACATGCTAGCACTAAGATCCGGAATCGGCAGGCTGCGCGCCCCGGGCACAGCCTGCCCTACTTCGTCGTCACCGTCCCGGATACCTCACCGGAGCCCAGGTCGTGACTCTCGCGCCAGCGTCCCAGCTCCTTCAGGGCGCGCTCCGCGAACGCCTGCCGCCGTTCCTGCCGCTTCAGTCTCTTGCCCGGATCGAGCGGCGTAAAAAGCCCATAGTTGACGTTGGCCGGCTGGAAATGCTCCGCCGACGACTCGGTCAGGTGCCGGGCCAACGCTCCCAGCGCCGTCGTCGCCGGCAGCGGCTGAAAGAACGAGCCTCGACGCTCCAACGCGAGGTAGAGCGCGATCACGAGCCCCGTCGCCGCCGACTCCAGGTATCCCTCGACGCCGGTGATCTGTCCGGCGAGCCGCACCCGCGGCTCGGTCTTCAGCCGGTAGAGCTTGTCGAGGTGGGTCGGCGCATTGACGAAGGTGTTGCGGTGGATCTGCCCCATGCGGACGAAACGCGCCTCCTCGAGGCCCGGGATCGTGCGAAAGACCCGCTTCTGCTCGCCCCAGGTGAGGCGCGACTGGAAGCCCACCAGGTTGTAGTGGCTCTGCGCCAGGTCCTCCTGGCGCAGCTGGACGACGGCGTAGGGCCGGCGTCCGTCGGGGGCGACCAGGCCGACGGGCTTCATCGGCCCGAAGCGCGGCGTGTCGACGCCGCGCCGCGCGATCTCCTCGATCGGCAGGCAGCCCTCGAAAAAGAGGTCTTTTTCGAGCTCGTGCCCCTGGACGACCTCGGCCTCGACCAGGGCCTGGTGAAAAGCGAGGTAATCGTCCTTGGTGAAGGGCGCGTTCAGGTAGTCGCCGCCGCCCTTGCCGTAGCGCGAGGCGGCGAACATCTTCGTGCGGTCGAGGCTCTCGGCTTCGACGATCGGGGCGATGGCGTCGTAGAAGTAGAGGTACTCCTCGCCCAGGAGCCCCAGGAGGACCAACGACATCGCCTCCGACGTCAGGGGGCCGGTCGCTAGCACGACGTCGCCTTCGGGAAGCTTCGTGACCTCGTGGCGCCGGATCTCGACGCAGGGCAGCTCTTCGAGGGCTTTCGTGACCTTCTCGGCGTAGCGTTCGCGGTCAACGGCGAGGGCGCCGCCCGCCGGCACCGCCGCGTCGCGGGCCGCGCCGAGGACGAGTGACCCGAACGACTCCATCTCGCGCTTCAGCAAGCCCGCGGCGTGGTGGGGGTCGTCGGAGCGGAAGGAGTTCGAGCACACGAGCTCGGCGAAGCGTCCGGTCTTGTGGGCCGGCGTCGAACGTACGGGGCGCATCTCGTGGAGCACCACCGGGACTCCCCGGCTCGCGAGCTGCCAGGCGCACTCGCTCCCGGCGAGGCCGCCGCCGACAATGTGGACGGGGTCTTGCGTCATAGAAGGATTATAGGCATCCTCAACCCACAGCCGTACGAAGGGGGCTATCCCCCCGGCGGCCAAGCACCGAGCAACTGGCGTAAGGTGACGAGCTGGCCGACGTGGTAGGCGTTGTGGTCGGCGACGAGAAGCGCCTCGCGCAGAAGCGTCTGGCCGTCGCCCCAAGGGAAGGGTGCGCCGAGGTCACGCTCCGGGTCCTTGACCAGCTCGCACATCGTCTCGAGGTCCCGGCGAAAGGCCGCGAGGCTGCGTTCCCAGGCGCCGTCGTCCGGGGGCTCGTCCTCTGGCGGCCAATAGCTCTCGGGCCAGGGCGGGGAGACGTGCTCGGCGTCCCGGCTGAACTCCAGGATGTCCCATTGTGCGATTCGCAGATGCTCGACGAGTCGCCAGGCACTGTGCGCCTGGCCCTCGGGTCGGACGCCCCGGAGCTCCTCGGGGAAGTTGCGCACCACCGTCTCGAAGTCGGCGTGGGCGTTGCGGCCCGTGAGCAGGTCGACCAGGTGTCGGCGGAGGGACTTGTCGTCCATGGCTTGGATCCTCCTTGGCCGGCGAGCATAGCGAAGAATCCGTCGGAGGCGCCGGGGGAAGTGGCCGCGATCCTGCGGGCGTTCTTTGAAGGTCCCTAGCGGAGCCACTAGCGATTCAAGTTCCCGTCGTCGAGCTCGATCGAGATCGGACAGTGGTCCGAACCCTCGACGTCGGCGTGGATCGCGGCCCCCTGGAGGTAAGGACGCGCGCCGGGCGAGAGGAGCTGGTAGTCGATGCGCCAGCCGATGTTTTTCTCCCGCACGCCCTTGCGCTGGCTCCACCAGGTGTAGCGTCCGCCTTCCTTTTCGAATTCCCGGAAGGAGTCGATCCAGCCGCTCCTGAGCCAGCGGTCGAGCTCCTCGCGCTCCTCGGGGCGGAAGCCGCTCGTCTGGCGGTTCTGCTTGGGCCGCGCCAGGTCGATGTCCTCGTGGGCGGTGTTGAAGTCCCCCATGACGACGATCGGCTCGCCGCGCTCGCGGGCCGGCTCCAGGACGTCGAAGAGCTTGCGGTAGAAGTCGAGCTTGTAGGGGATGCGCGAGAGATCGCGGTTCTTGCCGTTGCCGTTGGGGAAGTAGCCGTTGACGACGAGGAGCCGCCCGAAGCGGGCGAGTTGGAGGCGTCCCTCGACGTCGATTGAGTCCTCGCCGATCTCGCTCTGGATCGCGTCGGGCGCCTGGCGCGAGTACAGCGCCACACCACTGTAGCCTCCTCGTTCGGCGGCCACCACGTCGACGTGCCAGCCCGCCGGGGAAGCCACCTCCTCCGGCAGCTGGTCGAGACGGGCACGCACCTCTTGGAGGCCGACGATGGCCGCGCCGCAGGTCTCCAGGTAGTCGAGGAAGCCCTTCTTGGCGGCGGCCCGCAGGCCGTTGACGTTCCACGAAACGATCCGCATGTCCCTAATTCTAGTGCGATTCGCAGATCTTTCGCCCGCCGCCGCCGTATTGAGGAGAACGGGAGGGCCGGAGGGGCTCTCTCCAAGAGAAGCGACCCCGAGCACGATGACGACACGTCCCGGAGACTTCACCCCGCAGGCCGACGCCTACGCCCGGGCCCGGCCCGGCTATCCCCGGGCGATGGTGACGATCCTGCTCAAGCTCATGGAGCTCGGGGAAGGCGACTCGATCGCCGAGATCGGCGCCGGGACCGGGCTTTTCACCGCGACGCTGGCGGAGCGCGGCTTGAAGGTGACGGCCATCGAGCCTAGCGCCGAGATGCGCTCGCGGGCACGGACGCATGCCGGGGTCGAGCAGCGTGCCGGGGCCTTCGAGGAGACCGGCCTCGAGGATGGAAGCCAGAGCTGGATCGTCGCGGCCCAGGCCTTCCATTGGGCCGAGGCGCAGCGCGCCCTGCCCGAGCTCCGGCGCGTCCTGCGTCCCGGTTGCTGCCTGACCGTGCTGTGGAACAACCGCGACATCGAGTCCTCAGAGGTCCTCGGCTTCACCCGCGACGCGATCGAGCGGATCGTCCCCGAGTTCGACGAGGGCTACCGCAACCGCGACTGGTCGGAGGTCTTGACCTCGACTTCGCACTTCGTCGCTCCCTACGAGCTCACCGTGGCGCACGTCGTCGAGATGAGCGTCGAGCGCTATCTCGACCTCTGGCGCAGCCACAACCTCCTGAACGCCGCGGCGGGCCCCGAGGCGATGGCGGTCCTCCTCGACGAGATCGCCGAGCGCTTGGCGGGCGTCGAGCGGATCGACGTGCCCTACGTCTGCCGCGCCTTCACGGTCACCGTCGCCTGAGCTCGGAGCCGTGCTCGATGCCACCACGTCTCCGGCCGATTTCCCGGTCGGGGCGGCCGTGGTATCGTCGCTGCTCCGTCCATGAACCAGCTCGGGGAGCCCTGATGCGTCCAAGAACCTGTGCCGTCGCCCTCGCCCTTGTCCTCCACACCGCCGCGGCCTACGCTGCCGGCCCGATCGACGAAGCGGTCGCCCGCTACGCCGACCAGATCATCGAGCTGCGCCATCGGATCCACCAGTATCCCGAGCTCGGCAACCGTGAGCACGAGGCCGCGAAGCTCGTCGCGGACCACCTCCGAAATCTCGGTCTCGAGGTGACGACGGGCATCGCCCACACCGGGGTCGTCGCCCTCCTCCAAGGCGGACGCCCCGGCCCGGTCGTCGCGGTACGCGCCGACATGGACGCCCTACCGGTGACCGAGGATACGCCCTTCGAGTTCAAGTCGACGGTGCGCACGAGCTACCTGGGCAAGGAGGTCGGCGTGATGCACGCCTGCGGCCACGACGTCCACACCGCGGTCGAGCTCGGCGTGGCTTCGGTCCTCTCGTCGATGCGCGACGAGCTGCCCGGGACGGTGAAGTTCATCTTCCAGCCGGCGGAGGAGGGTCCGCCGCCGGGCGAGGAGGGGGGCGCGGAGCTGATGTTTGCCGAAGGCGTGCTGGAGAACCCGCGTCCCTCGGCGATCTTCGGCCTCCACACCTTCGCGGACATGGAGGTGGGCAAAGTCGGCTACACGATTGGACCGGCGTTCGCCGCCGTCGACCATTTCATCGTCAAGGTCCGGGGGAAGCAGTCGCACGGTGCCTATCCCCACTACGGGGTCGATCCGGTGGTGATGGCTTCCCAAGCAGTGATGGCGCTCCAGACCATCCGCTCGCGAAACCTGCCGCCGCTGGCGCCGAGCGTCGTCACGGTCGGCATCATCCGCGGCGGCGAGCGCTTCAACATCATCCCCGCCGAGGTGCACCTGGAGGGGACGGTCCGCACCTATGACGCCGACGTGCGCGACACGGTCGAGCGGCGAATGGACGAGATCCTCGACGGCACTACCCGTGCCGGCGGCGGCACCTACGAGCTCGACTACGACCGCGGCTCGCCAGCGACGATCAACGACCCGGAGCTGTCGCGGCTCACGATCCCGTCGCTCGTCGCGGTCCTCGGGGAGGAGAACGTCGAGGAGCTGGAGCCGACGACCGGCGGCGAGGACTTCGCGATCTTTGCCAACGCGGTGCCGGGTTTTTATTTCCGGCTGGGCATGGTCAAGCCCGGCACCACCTCGGGCGGCCATCACACGCCGACGTTTACGGCCGACGACGAGTCGGTCCGCGTCGGCATGCGCCTCATGTCGCGGGTGCTCGTCGATTACCTGGAGCGCGGCGCGGCGAAGTAGGGCAGGCTGTGCCCGAGGCGCGCAGCCTGCCCCTACGACCCGCCCTCGGGTTGAAGCGCCGTCCGCACCTTCTCGCGCAGCACCTGGATCCGGAACGGCTTCTGCACAAAGCCCGAGAGGTCCTCGCCCTCGAAGCGACGCAACGTCTCCTGCTCGTCGAAGCCCGTGACGATGACGACTCGGGCGTCGGCTCGAATCCGGCGGATCTCGGCGAAGGCTTCCTCGCCGCCCATCTCCGGCATGGTGAGGTCGAGGAGCACGAGCACGATCTCGCCGGCATGGCGGCGGAAGATCTCGACACCCTCGCGGCCGTCGTCCGCGGTCAGGACCTCGAAACCCAGGATCTCCATCATCTGGCGGCCGATCTTGCGCACGATTGCCTCGTCATCGACGATCAGCACCTGGCCGCTTCCCTTCCAGCCGTCGTCGGCCTCCTGGACCGCCGCCCTCTCGGCCTCTGCCGGCGCTTCGGCGACCGGGAAGAGCACCCGGATCGTCGTCCCCTTCTGCGGCTCGCTTTCGACGACGATCGCGCCCTCGTGGCCGCGGACGATCCCCAGCACCACCGGCAGCCCCAGCCCACGGCCCGGGAAGCGGGTGCTGAAGAAGGGGTCGAACATCTTGTCGAGCGTCTCACGGTCCATGCCGGAGCCCGAATCCTTGACCTCGAGGAAAGCGTAGGTCCCCGCGGCCAGGCCCTCGTCGAAGAAAGCGGCGGCGGCGAGGTCGCTCGGCTCGCAATGGGTGCTGCCCGTTCGTAGGACGATCTCGCCCGAGGCTTCGCCGATCGCCTCCGCCGCGTTGGTGACGAGGTTGACGATCACCTGGCTCAGCTGGTTGGGATCGGTCTTGATCGCAGGGCCGTCCTCCGCCAGCTCGTAGCGGACGGTCAAACGCTTCGCGATCGAGCCGTCGACGAGCGGCGCCATCTCCTCGACCGCACGCGACAGCTCGACGTGCGCGGTGACGAAACGCCCCTTGCCCGAGTAGGCGAGCATCTTCTGCGACAGCGCCGTGGCGCGCTGGGCCGCGGCTTCGATCTCGTCGAGGTTCTCGTGGAGCGGGGAGCGGTTCGGGAGCTTGCGCCGGATCAGCTCGGTGTTGCCCAGGACACCTACCAGGAGGTTGTTGAAATCGTGGGCGATCCCGCCGGCAAGGATGCCCAGGCTCTCCAGCTTCTGCCCCTGGCGCATACGCTCCTCGATCTCCCGGCGCTGGGAGAGGTCGACCACCGTGCCCTCGATCACCATGCCCAGGCCCGTCGACTCCTCGGCCAGGTTGGCGTTCCACAGCAAGGTGACCTCGGAGCCGTCGCTCGTCCGCTCGGACGTCTCGAAGCTCTCCACCATCCCGGTCTCGCGGAGCCTGGCGAGGAACTCGCGATGGACCTCCGTTTTATGACCCACGGTCAGCCGGTGCTCGCGCAAGCACTCTTCTTGCGAGGCGTAGCCGAAGATCCGAGCGAATGCGTCGTTGCAGTCGAGGAGCCGGCCGTTGAAACGCGCCCGAACCACACCGGCCAGGTTCCGCTCGAAAAGCTGCCGGTAGCGTTTCTCGCTACGCTTGAGCTCGATCAAGCCTTCCTCGATGCGCCGTTCGAGCTCCGCTTCGCGGCGGCTCGCCCGGCGTCGGCGCAGCCACACCAGGAGAACGCCCGAAGCCGCGGCAGACAAGGCGACGAAGGCCAGGAAACCGGCCGTCCGCCACCAGGGAGGATGCCGCCGCACCCGGACGGTGACGCCGTCCTCGTTCCACCTTCCGTCGTTGTTCGAGCCCTGGGCCCGAAAGACGTAGTCGCCGGGGGCGAGGTCGGTGTAGGTCGCGACGCGCTCGGTCCCGGCGTCGATCCAGTCGTCGTCGAAGCCCTCCAGGACGTAGCGGTAGCGGTTCTCCGACGGCCTCGTGAAATCGAGGGCGGCGAGCTCGAAGGAGAAGTGGTCGTCGCCGGGGCCCAGCTCGATCTCCCTGGACGTCGGGACGGCGCGGCTCTCGCCGAAGACCTTGAAATCGACGAGCACCACCGGTGGCACGTGGGGATTGTCGAGCACGCCGGCGGGATGAAAGGCGTTGAAGCCGTTGTCGCCGCCGAAGAGGAGCTCCCCGTCGTGGCGGGCGAGCGAAGCGCCGGCACGGAACTGAAGCCCCTGAAGGCCGTCCTTCACATGGAAGGTGCGGACCGCACCGCTCGCCGGATCGAAGCGCAACAGCCCCGCGTCGGTGGTGATCCAGAGGTTTCCTCCCTCGTCGCTCAGGATGTTCGTCACCGGGACGTTCGGCAGGCCGTCGCCCGGGCCGTAGCGGCGGAAGGTACCGTCGGCGCGGAGCTCGTCGAGGCCCTGGGCGGTCCCCACCCAAAGCCGTCCCGCCGCCTGGTGGAGGGTATAGACCCGGTTGTGGCGCAGACGCCTCGGATCGTCCGGGTCGGCAAGGAAGCGCTCGAAGCGTCTCGCACCAACGTCGAAGCGGTGGAGGCCGCCCCGGTCGGTGCCGATCCACAGGTCGCCCATCTCGTCCTCGACGACCGCCCAGAAAAACGTGTCGGCAAGGCCTTCGGGGTCGTCCGGCGCCGCGTTGTAGTGGGCCGTGACCTTCTCCTGCCGGCGGTCGAACAGCGACAGACCCTTCTGGGTGCCGATCCAGAAGTTGCCTTCGCGGTCCTCGTGAATCAAGGAGACGAGGTCGCTCGGCAGGCTCTCCGGGTCACTGGGGTCGTGGCGCAAGGTCTTGAACCCGGCCTCGTCGCTCAGATAGCGACTCAAGCCGTCCCGCCACGAGGCCGTCCACAGGACTCCGGCCCGGTCCACGTAGAGACGCACGATGCGGGTGCCCGGGAGGCTCGACGGATCACCGGGGTGCGGCCGAAAGTGGAGGAAGCTGCCGGACTCCTCGTCCCATCGGTCGAGCCCTTTCTCGGTGGCGACCCATAGGCGGTAGCGGTGGTCCTCGGCGAAATCCCGCACCTCCTTGCAGACGAGGCTGCCCTCGTCCTCGGCCCGGTGATTGAGATGACGGAACCTGCGAGGTTTCAAGTCAAGCTTCGAGACGCCTCCGCCGCGGGTCGCGATCCAAAGCACCTGGGAGCGGTCCTCGAGGATCGCCCGGACGTCGTTGTCGGCGAGGGTGTGAGGGTCGCCGGGAACGTAGAGGAAACGCCGGACCCCGCCCGTGGCACGGTCGAAGAGGTTCAAGCCCCCGCCGTCCGTCCCGATCCAGAGCTGGCCGAGGCTGTCCTCGTAGACGACGTTGACGACGCCGCTCAAGAGCCTCGACGGATCCGCCGGATCCGCCAGGTAGCGGACGAAGCCGCCGCGCGCCGGATCGAAGCGGTTGAGACCGTCCTCGGTCCCCACCCACAGCGTCTCGGTCCGGTCGACGTAGAGGGTCCGCACGAGGTCATGGCTCAGGCTTCCCGGGTCTTGCGGATCGTGGCGATAAACGGCGAAGGTACCGCTTTGGCGGTCGAGGATCGAGAGGCCGTTCCCGGTGGCGACCCAGAGCCGGTTCGCGGCGTCCTCGACCATCGCCCACACCCGGTCGTCGGCAAGGCTCGCCGGGTTCGCGTCGTCGTGGCGAAAGGTCTGAAAGGTGCCCGACGCACGGTCGAAACGGCTCAGGCCGGCGTCAAACGTGCCCACCCAGAGGATGCCTCGCCGGTCTTCGTAGAGCGACTGCGTCCGGGAGCCGGCGAGGCGCTGGGGATCGGAGGAGTCCGCATGGAAGTGGACGAAGCCGCTGCTTGATGGATCGAGGCGGTCGAGGCCGCCGCCCCAGGTGGCGAGCCAGAGCGTGGCGTCACGGTCGAGGAGGATCTGGCTGACCGCGCTCTCGGCCAGAGACGACGGGTCCAGCGGATCGTGGAGATAAGTCTTGAAGCTATAGCCGTCGTAGCGGTTGAGCCCGCCCTGGGTGGCGAGCCACAGGAAGCCCGTCTCGTCCAGCGCCAGCGAATAGACGGCGTCGTGGGTGAGGCCGTCCTCGGCGGTAAAGCGCTCGAAGCGCGGCTCCGCCTCTCCTCCCGGGAACGCCGCGACGGCGGCGACCGAGGAGAGGACGGCCACGAGGATCGAGACAGACGTCAGACTCAGTATTCGCAAGCTCAGGACCCCTCCGGCACACGCGGAGGCACTCCGCGGCACCCCCGCCTGAATGGTAGCACGACGTCCCTGTGCTCGTCGCGACAAGGCCGTCACGGGCGAGGGCGCCTGGCTCCGGTCGTCCGCGGCCTCGGCCATGAAGAGGAGCTTCTTTGTGACCGCCACGCCGCGGCAGCCCGAGCCTGGGCCGTGCCGGGCGCAATTTCAGCGACGGACGGCGGGGCGAGGGACGACTTTGCGGGAGCTTGAGACAGGAGGCCCGGGGTATCCCAGCCGGTCATTACGCGTCCAGGAAAGGCGGGACGGATGAGGCCGGCCGTCTTCTGATGCCGGATTTGTGCCAGTCGAGGACTCCATCGACAAAAATTTCCGCTGAACGGATAGCGAGTCGGGACCGCCAGACCTAATGCCGGCGACACGACGTTAGGCCTACGAGGCCCGAATCTCTGTATTACTGAAAAAAGTTGCGTAAAACAGAGATTTTTTCACGTTTTCAGAGACACTTGCAAAACTCGAAAGCACTCTCTATGATCCTTCTCATGGAGTCCAGCGAGAAGAAATACCACGACAGATACGACCTCAGAGGACTGGCAATCAGGCTGGCTCTGGAGGAGCTGCGCATCCCCAACAAGGAGGCAGCGACTCGGAGCGGGCTCTCTGTCACGACGATTTACCTGTGGCAGACCGGCGAGCAAAAAATCTCGCATGGCAAATTCAGGAAATTTCTCGACGGGATGAAATGGTCGCCCGAGTTCTTCGGCCGTTTTCTTGTTCAGGCCCTGTTCCTGGCGTACGGTTACGGAAAAGGCGTAAGGCTGGAGAGTAGCTTCAAGGGGTGGGCGCTGGAAGTGCGGTATCTTCTTGAGGGGCACGCTGAAGAGCTGGGGACTGATTTTATCTTCCGGAGAGAAAATCTGGACAGGTCTGAGTCCAGCGGGGTGGCCAGCATCCGTATGCTCGAGGGAGTGGAACGAGAAATCAAGGAAAAGTGCAATGTCGAGCCCGAATGGTCACGATCAATCTTCGCCGACTCCGACGAACCATCAGATGGAGGAGATGAAGCGGAGGCTTCACAGGACCCAGACCCTCGTCGAGAAGCTTGACGGCGAGCTTCGCCTGCTGGCCGAGGGGATCGTCATGAACCAGGAAGAGATCGCCCGGCTGCGCGACGAGTACCGTCGCGACGTTGCGGCGTTGTGGTCCCTGGTGCGCAGCCTGGGAGGCTCTTGAGCCTGAGCTTGTCGGGCTCAAGCGGACAAGCTCGGAGCCAGGCCGGTTGAGGCCATTCGGGGGCCGGCTGTGTGCCGCCCCCACCGGTACCACCCTCTTCGGCCCAGCCCGCGGGAGTTCACGCCGGCCGGCGGCCGAGTCTTCTTCAACGCCGGCGACCCGGACGCCGGCTTCGAGCTGTGGGCCGAGGGGCTTGGCGCACAGGTCTTTGCCGACGGCTTCGAGTCCGGTGACCTGTCGTCGTGGTCGTCCGCCGACCCCTGAGGTACAATCACCGCAAGACGATGACCACTCCGATTTCTCTGCCCAGGACACCTCGGCAAAGAAAATCGCCAGAGAAATTGCACCAAGCTCCCGTCGGGGATAAAGCGACGGGGTTCGATACCCGCGCTCCGCGGCCTCGATCATGCGTGCGGCCCCCAACATGTACTCGTCTTCGAAGTCCTTGTAGTCGTTGGCCATGCCCCGGCGGATCTCCGGCCGTTTCGAGAAGAAGAGCATCGGCGCCGGGGACTTCTTCCTCGCGGATCAACGCGTTCCGGAGCCTCGGAACGACTTGAGGGGAGACCCGGGCGGGGCCGCCGGATCGTCGAAACGGACCTTGGCGTAGACCTCCGCGAGGAGAAGCTCCGCCTCCATCGACGGTAGGGGAAGAAGGCCTTCCGGATCCTGCATCTCTGAGAGGGTCCAGGTGCCGTCGTCCTGGCGGACGTAGTGCACGACATGGATGCGCTCCTGAGCGACGAAGAGCACTTCCTGCAGCGCCTCGATCGAACGGTAGTGGTCGAACTTGGCCCCCCGGTCGTAGCCGGCCGTCGACTCCGACAACACCTCGACAAGAAGTGTCGGGTTCAGCAAGGTGTCGAGCACGGCGTCTTCGAATCGCGGCTCGCCGCAGGCCACCACCACGTCGGGGTAGGTGTAGAGCCCGGTGGCCGGGATCTTGACTCGCATGTCACTGGGGTAGACTTCGCACGGTCGATGGCGCAACTGAGCGCGAAGCTCGCCGAGGACGTTGCCGGTGATCAGGTTGTGGCGGCGGCTCGCCCCGGCCATGGCGAAGATCTCTCCGTCGAGGTATTCGCTCTTCGTCGCTGCCGCTCTTTCCAGGATCAGGTACGCTTCGGGAGTGTAGCGTGGTGCCGGGTCCGGTTGGGCCATGGTGCCTCCTCTCGAAGACTCTAGCACCCTGTCAAAGTCCTTGATGGCTCTTCTCATGGCCTCTCGGTCCCGAAACGAGGAGTGGTAACAGTCGTTCTTCGATTTCCCGAAGGTACGCAGCAAGGCGACTGGCTCGGCCACGCTCTTCGAGAAGCTCGAGCGGGGTGATCTCCCAGCAGGCCTTCTCGCGGTCCCAGTCGCCACCGGTGAGCCGTTTCACGATCTTCTTGATGTCTCGCTTCTCCTGGCCAGCCGCCTTGCCCGCCCGCCCCCGCAAGCGATGGGACTCGACGCAGGGGTCGAACCCGAGTTGCTTGACTTCCTTCTTGAGCCTCTTCTCTTCCTCCGGGTTCCCGGGGACGAATCCGCCAAGGACCCAAGCCTCGCGCTCAGGGTCGGGGGTCGCCAGGACCATCTCGATTCCTGGTCCTTCGCTTCTTCGCGGACCTGCTCGAGACCCTGCAAACGATCCGGCCTGGAGTCGAGATCCCGTACGAACAACAAAGCGACCTGCTCCGGCCCACTTCCCCGCAACTGCCGGGCGATCAGGACACCTCTGCGGGCCAGCGCCGCGTCATGCTTCTGGGGGGCGCCCTTGACGTGGCCGAGGTATCGCGGCAACCTGAGGTCCGCGGCCTTCAACTCTCTCTTGAGGCTCGACAACGCCGTGTAGGCGGTCCCTAGCGCGACGCCGCGCCAGCGGAGGGCGGATTCAAGGGGATCCGTCAGCGAGCCTCGCTCCTCCACGACTCTCCGGGCGAGTTGGGTCGCGGTCTCGTAGTCCGCACCCGCCTCGCAGAGGATCAGCGCTTCAAGCATCGGCAGGAGTGGCTTCGAGCACCCAGTCCTCGCCTTCGGCGCTCAGGAACTCGCCCGTCGTCAGGACTTCGAGCGCCTTCTTGGCGTCCGGGTGGTCCGAGAGGCGACGGGCTGTCGTCTCGCCGGCCGGGTTGGCGGCGAGGACCCAGACGTCGGAGGCGTCGAGCTCGTCGACGACGTATGGGGAATGCGTGGTGGCGACGATCTGGAGCTCGGGGCGCTTTTCCAAGAGCCGCTTGAGGACGCCGACGAGCTCTCGCTGGGCTTTGGGGTGTAAGCCTTGTTCGATGTCGTCGAGGAGGATCAGGTACGGGCAGGAGGGGCCTGTCAAAATCGTCAGCAGGCCGATGGTCAGCAGAGTGCCGTCGCTGACGGCGTGTGACGGGACCCCCCGGGCGCCATCGACGTCCAAGAGCATCTCATGTCCTACGACATCCAGTGATGTGTCTATAGGAACGGACTTGTCGTCGACCGACAGGATCTTTTGGCTGGGACGGTGAACTTTTGCCGGTCGCACTCGGATGGCCTTGACGAATGGCAAGACCGATCTGACGAGGCTCATTAGATCCTGAAACCTTTCCGGTTCGTAAGTCAGGAGGTAAGCTAGCGCCGGAGCGAGACCGTCACCGAAATTACCTACTTTCGGGGGTATGTCTTCGGAATAATAGGGCGCTGCCAGCCTTCGCGGAGAAAGCTTTAAATGAACCGTCCGCTTCACCTCTTTGATCAAGCCTTGAGTCATGGCCGTGGGCAGTACGGCCTCACTTTCCCTGTATAAGTGCTTATAGGAATAGTCGGGAGCGTTTCGATTCAAGCTGGTTGAGATTTTGACTTCCTCTGCCCGAAAAGTGCTGTGGACTTCGGTTGAAGAAGTATCTTCCCCGGCACGAATAAAATCTCCAAAGAGATTATCTTTTCGACAATCGTAGCGACTACAGAGAAGGTGCAGCGCCTCCAGAAGGCTGGTCTTTCCCGAGCTGTTGGGGCCTACCAACAACGTCAGACGGCCAAGATCCACCGCCGTATGGACGTGGCTCTTGAAGTTCCTGAGCTCGATTCTCTCGATCATCGGTGTCTCCTTGCCGCCGAGTAAGACGGCAGGCTACGCGCCCCGGGTCGGAGCCTGCCCTACGACGATTCTAGGACATCCCCGTAGCGGACGACAACCTCGCCCTCGACCACCAGCTCGTCGACGATCCCCGCCACCACCGCCCGCACGGCACCGTCGGGCTCCGCCAGCATCTGACGCGCCGAGCTCCCCTCGTCCAAGATCAGCACCACCTCGCCCGCCCCCGCGTCGACGTTGTCGACCGCGATCGTGTACTTGCCCGTCGGCTTCCCGTCGACGCCGAGGTAGTCGCAAAGTAGAAGCCGCCGTCCGTCAAAGAACGGGTTGTGGATTGTCGACACCACCGTCTTGACGACGCGTCCGATCTTCATGGGCCGGCCCCCCGGGCGTCCTCCACCGCGTCGACGATGCCGACGATCGCGTGGTCCACCGGGACGAAAGTCTCCGGACACGCCAGCGCCGCCTCACGGCTCGCCACGTAGTAGACCAGCTCGCCAGGGCCCGCCATGTGGACGCCGTCCGCCGCCACCACCGGCTCCCCCGACGGCTGAAGCTCTTTGTCGAGCGGCTGGACGAGCAGGAAGTTGACGCCCTCCAAACCCTCGTAGCACACCGTCGCCACCACCGTGCCGATGACCCGTCCGAGCTGCATCGTCTAGCCTCCGTCGATCCTGGCCCGGAAACTCGGCGCCGCGACGAGGTTGGCGTCCATCTCGTCATGGATTCGCGGGATGACGACGCGCTCGAGCAGAAGGTCCGGGCTTGCGAGCCCGTCGACCGCGAGCTCGACCGCCGCCTCGACTTCCGAAACGCCGCCCTGAAAAAGACAGTAGGACTTGCCGCCCAGAGCGTCGGCGAGATGCATTTCCCGAAGCGTCACCTCCGCCCCCTTGACGCCGCGGTCGGCCGCTCCCAGCAGCGCCGCCACCGTCTTGAGCTCGACGATGCCCAGGGCCTCGCCTTCGCCAGCGCGCCGCTCGCCGCGCATCGCGGCCTCGACGTCCGGATGGGGATGGGGTAAGAAGACCTCGTCGACGAGCGCCGGGCCTGACGCTTCCCGGCCGGCGTCGACCGCCTCCTCGACGCTCGCCACGTCGCCCCCGACGAGCACCAGGTACTTCCCAGGGTGGACGGTCCCGGCGAGGATCACCCGCACCGGCGAGCGCTTCGCCATGGCGTCGCCCGTCCGGATGCCGACGGCGATCGAGGACAGCTCGAGGAGGGCGAGGGCCGGCATCGCTTCAGACGATCCTCAGGCCGTCTTTGACCGTCAGACGGCGCAGGCGCGAAAACGTCCGCGGACGCGTCAGCCCCTCGCCCGTCGGGCTCGCGATCGAGAACGACGTATAACCCTCGCCGCCTTCGCCGAGCCCGGCCAGCGTCGGACCGTTGGCGACGAAGATCGAGACGTTGATCTCCCGCGCCATCTTGGTGATCGTCTCCACCCGCTGCGAGTAGATCGCCGCCGTGTGGCCGAAGCCGTGCTCGGCACACACCGCCAGATCGATCGCCTCGTCGACGTTCGCGACGCGTACGACCGGCATCACCGGCATCATCTGCTCCGTCCACACCAGGCTGTGCTCCTTGGGGACGTCGACGATGGCCAGACGGACCTCCGGGCCCGCCTGGACGCCGATCTGGCCGAGGATCTCGCCGGCGTTCTTGCCGATCCACTGCGGGTTGATCTTGCCGGGCTTGCCGGGCTCTCCGAGCTCGCGGAAGATGACTTTTTCGAGCTGGCGCACCTGGTAGTCCTTCAGCAGGACGGCGTGGTTTTTCTGCAACGCCTGAAGCAGGGGCTCCGCCACCTCGCGGACGACGAAGACCTCTTTTTCGTCGGTACAGATGACGTTGTTGTCAAACGACGCCCCACGCACGATCTCGCGGCCCGCGACCTCGATGTCCGCCGTCTCGTCGACGACGATCGGCGGGTTGCCCGGCCCGGCGGTGATGGCGCGCTTCCGGGTCGCGAGCGCCGCCTGGACCACGCCGGGTCCGCCGGTGACGAGCAGGATCCGCACCCGCGGGTGGGCCATGACCTCCTGAGCGGACTCGAGCGTCGGCTCCGGGATGCTGGTGACCAGGTTCGGCGGACCGCCGGCGCGTCCCACCGCCCGGTTGATCTCCTGGATCGTCACGACCGAGACCCGCTTGGCGTTGGGATGGACGTTGAAGACCACCGTGTTGCCCGCCGACACCACGGCGATCGTGTTGTTGATGATCGTCGCCGTCGGGTTGGTCGTCGGCGTGATCGCCGCGATGACGCCGTAGGGCGCGTACTCGGTGACCGTCAGCCCGAAGTCGCCGGAGCGGACGTCGGCTTCGAGGTCCTCGGGCCCCGGCGTCTTGTTGGCGACCAGGAGGTTCTTGCGGCGCTTGTCCTCGGGACGGCCGAGGCCGGTCTCCTCCCAGGCCATGCGGCCGAGCTCGGCCGCTTTCTCGCGCATCGTGCAGCGGATCTCGTCGATGATCGCCCGCCGGGCGTCGAGACCCAGGTCCCGGTAGCGCTGGTACGCCTCCCAGGCGGCGTCGACGGCAGCGTCGATCGTCGGGAAGATGCCGTCGCCGTAGGACGCCGACGGCGCCGCGCTTCGCGGCGGCGGGCTCGCCGGGAGGACAGTGTCTCCCCCCCTTGATCCCCCCAGGGGGACCGTGTTTCCCCCCCTTGATCCCCCCAGGGGGACAGTGTCCCCCGGTCCCACGCGTTGCCTGACGCGCCGGATGACGGCCTGGATCTCGTCGTCGCGGATCTCGATCACGTCTAGCTCGCCCACTCCCCGTCAGCGGGGGTCTTGCGGTAGGCCTCCTTGCCACCGACCTCCCAGGAGTCGACGATGGCCATGACGACCGCGTCGCAGGGACGGTCCTTGGTGCGCACCGTCTGGCGCGCCGAGCTCCCCGAGGCGTAGAGCACCACGTCGCCCTCCCCGGCGCCGACGGCGTCGGCGGCGACGACAAAGGACTGCATGTCGTGGCCGTCGGTGCCGATCTGGCGCACGACGAGGAAGGTCTGGCCCTCGAGGCTCTCGTCCTTGCGGCTGGCGACGAGAGTACCGATGACCCGTCCGAGGATCATTCCCCGGCCGCCTCTTCCTGGCGTCCCAGCGGCAGGACCTGGTCGATGTTCGTGTGCGGACGGGCGATGACGTGGCTCGAGACCACTTCGCCGACTTTTTCGGCGCCCACCACACCCGCTTCGACCGCGGCTTTGACCGCCGCGACGTCGCCGCGCACGATCGCCGTCACGTAGCCGCCGCCGATCCGCTCGTAGCTCACGAGCTCGACTTTCGCGGCCTTCACCATCGCGTCGGACGCCTGTACCATGGCGGCAAAGCCGCGCGTTTCGATCATTCCCAGGGCTTCAGCCATTCCCATTCTCCTTGGCAGGCAGAGCCTGCCCTACGTTCCATGAGTCATTTGTCGTCTTCACGGCCCTCGACGCCTTCGATGGCGGCGACGGCGGCGCGGTAGCCGACGTCGATGTCACGTTCCTCGCCCCCCAGGTACACGCGGCCCATCGAGCCGAAGGCCCGCACCTCCAGGACGTTGATTTCCGCCGCTTTCTCCGCCTCGTTGGCGGCCAGGGCGGCGTAGGCCGCCGGCTCCACCTCGAGGACGTAGAGCGTCTGGCCCGGGATCAACATCTGGCCGTGACGGGTCCGGTTGATGAGCTGCGCCTGGTGCCCGTCGACGTTGCGGATCACCTGGCTCGAGAGGATCTTGGGCTTTCTCCGGTCGCTCTCGACGTGCCCGATCTCCTCGAGGATCGCGGCGCCCGCCGCCCGGGTCTCGGCCTGCGAGTCCGAGTGCACCTCCAGGAGGCCGTAGTAGCGCTCGACGATCTGCATGCCCGGACGCACCTTGGTCGATTTCAAGGCGACGTCGGTCAAGCGGTTGATCTCGATGCCCGGGGAGATCTCGACAAAAAGCGAGGCGTCGTGGGCGAGCGGCAGGAAGCCCTGCGCCACCGTGCTAAGAAACGCCGCGTACTGCGGCTGGAGACTGTCCAGGAAGACGTAGGACCTCAGGTCAATACGACTCACGTGCCTTACCTCCGGTCATCACCCCGTCCCCTTGGGGGAACCGAGGGGGGAAACCATTTGCACGCCGGCCGACGCCCCGATACGGGTCGCGCCGGCGGCGATCATCTGCTGGGCGTCCTCGACGGTCTTGATACCTCCCGAGGCCTTCACCCCCATCTGCGGACCCACGGCCTCGCGCATCAGGGCGACGTCGTAGAGCGTCGCGCCCCCCGAGCTGAAACCGGTCGAGGTCTTGACGTAATGGGCCTTGGCGGCCTTGGCGAGACGGCTCGCGACGACTTTCTCCTCGTCGCTTAGAAGCGCCGTCTCCAGGATGACCTTGCAAAGCGCCCCGACCTCGCGGCAGGCGTCGGCGACGCCGGCGATGTCCTGCTCGACGCTCTTGTAGTCGCCGCTCTTCAAAGCGCCGACGTTCAAGACCATGTCGATCTCGCGGGCGCCGTCGCGCAGGGCCTGGCGGGTCTCGGCGGCCTTGATCCGCGGCGTCGACGCGCCGAGCGGAAAGCCCACCACCGAGGCGACGGCGACGCCGGTCCCCCGCAGCTTCGCGGCGGCGCGGCGGATCCACGCCGGGTTGAAGCAGACGGCGGCGAAGCGGTATTGCGCCGCCTCGTCGCAGATGCGGTCGATGTCCGAGGCCGAGGCCTCGGGTTTGAGGAGCGTATGGTCGATGTAGCTCGCGAGGTCGCGCGGCACGTCGGCGGCGCGGCCGTTGTAGCTCACCCGGCCGGCCCCCGCGGCGACCACGCCGCGCACCTTCTCGGAGCAGCACGAGGCACAGGCTCCGGTACAGTGGACTTCCCCCCTCGATCCCCCCGAAGGGAAAGCGGCACAGCAGCCGTCGCCGGGGCTGCTGATCCGTGCCAGGACCTCGCGGGTGACGATCTCGATCAGCTGGTCGTTCTTGCTCATCTCAACTCTTCGAATAGCGTCCCTCGATCTCCATGATCTTGGCGACGCGGCGGGCGTGGCGCTCACCGCCCCAGGGCGTCGCGAGCCACTCCTTGACGATCTGGCGCGCCAGCCCCTCGCCGACGAGCCCCGCGCCCAGCGTCAGGACGTTCGCGTGGTTGTGCTCGCGAGCGTTCCGGGCCGAAGAGACATCGTAGCAGAGCGAGGCCCGGATGCCAGGCACCTTGTTGGCCGTCATCGAAGAGCCGATCCCGGCCCCGTCGACGACGACGCCCCACTCGCAGCGCCCGTCGGCGACGCGGCGGGCCACCTCGTGGGCGAAGTCCGGGTAGTCGACCGAGGCGCTCGAGGACGTGCCGCAGTCCTCGACGCGGTAGCCGAGCTCCCCGAGATAGGCGGCGAGCTTCTCCTTGAGCGCGAAGCCGCCGTGGTCGGCGCCCAGGGCGACCGTGCCGTGCCCCGGCGGCGCCGCCTCGCGCTCGGTCACCTCGTCGACGACGCGACGCACCAGCTCGCGGATCTCTGCTTCGTTGGCCATGCTCGTGATCTCCCTCTACGCGACGGGAGCGGGAATTCTACACCAGGACCGGCCCGGAGGCGAGCTCGAAGGGCGACCTGCCCGGCCCCCCGGCCCCCCGGCCCCGGTCCGACTTGGTGCGAGGCGCGTGCTCTAGTAGGCTAGGGGTATGACGATCGAGTGGCAGCCAATGCTGAGAAGCCATGGCGAGCTCTCGCTTCGAAGCCGCTGAGGAGAGCTAAAGATGACCGCCGAAGAAATCTACGAAGCCGCGATGGCCCTACCCGACGAGTCCAAAGCTCTGCTCGCGGAACGTTTGGTCGCCTATTTGGAGACGACCACGGAGCCGGAGCTTGAGCGGGCTCATCTGGAGGTCGCCTGCCTACGTAGAGACGAGGTCCTCTCGGGGCGAGTCGAAACACTCGACGGAGAAGTCGTCATGGCACGCGCCCGGAAGATCGTCGGACGGTGATCTACCGATTCCATCCGGAAGCCGCCGAAGAGCTTCTTGAGGCCTGCACCTACTACTCTGAGATCTCCAACGACCTGGCCCATGCCTTCTACACACGGTTCGAGGAAGGCATCGAAAAGATGCATATGAGCCGTCAGCCCGGATACTGGCGTGATCGCCTCAAGTCGAGATGAGAGCTCGGCCGTAGCTGCCACTTGCCCGAGTCCTCCTTCGCCTCGACGACACCTACACCACGACGTTGACGAGCCGTCCTAGGACGATGACGACCCTCGTCGGCTCGCGTCCGCCGAAATGCGCCCGCGCCCGCTCCGACGTCAGGGCCGCCCGCTCCAGGCCGGCGCGGTCGGTCCCAGGGGGCGACGCGAAGCTCGTCGCGCTTCTTGCCGTTCACCCGGACGACGACGGTGATCTCGTCCTCGGCGCAGAGCGCCTCGTGGTGCTCCGGCCACGGCGCCTCGGCGACGAGGCCGTCCTCGCCCAGCCGGTGCCAGAGCTCCTCGGCGACGTGCGGTGCTAAGGGCGAGAGCGTGCGCAGGAAGGTCTTCACGGTCCGACCGGCAGCGTCTCGCTCGCCGTCGCCTCGTTGACCAAGACCATCATCCGCGACACCGCGGTGTTGAGCTGCAAAGCCTCGACGTCGGCCGTGACCTTCCTCACCGTGCGGTGGATCGAGCGTTCGAGCCCCGGCTCGCTCGCCGCGGGGGTGTCCACCAGCCGCGGGCTCACCTGTCCCGTTCGCTCGTCGACGACCAGGCGCCAGACGCGTTGGAGGAAGCGGTAGCAAACCTCCAGGCCCTCCTGCTGCCAGGCCTTGGGCTGTTCCAGGGGACCCATGAAGAGCTCATGGAGCCGCAGGGCGACGGCGCCGTGGGAGGCCACGACGTCGTCGGGATTGACGGTGTTGAGCTTCGACTTCGACATCTTCTCGAGTTTCGCCGTGACCTCCCGGCCGTCGGCGAAGAGCCGTCCGTCGTCCTCCTCCACGTCCGCAACCGGATGGTACCGGCCTCCGTCGTCGCGGTAGGACAGGGCGTGGACCATGCCTTGGTTGAAGAGGCGGGCGAAAGGTTCCTTGGTGTGGACCAGGCCGCAGTCGTAGAGCACCTTGTGCCAGAAACGGGCGTAGAGCAGGTGCAGGACCGCGTGCTCGACGCCGCCTACGTAGAGGTCGACCGGCATCCAGTAACGCTCCGCCGCGGCCGAAAAGGGCTCGGTAGCGTTCGCCGGGTCGAGGAAGCGCAGGTAGTACCAGCACGAGCCGGCCCACTGCGGCATGGTGTGGATCTCGCGGGTACCGCGGCGGCCGTCGGGCACCGTGACGCGGAGCCACTCCTCGCCGGCGCGGGCCAGGTGGACGTCCGTCGGCCGTCGGCCGGTACTCGTCGACGTGCGGAAGCTCCACCGGCAGCTCGGCGGCATCGACGGCGACGAGTTCGCCGTCGTCCGTGCGGATCAGCGGAAACGGCTCGCCCCAGTAGCGTTGACGCGAGAACAGCCAGTCGCGCAGGCGATATTCCACTTTGGGACCGCCGGCGCCGTGCTCCGCCAGCCACTCGGTCATCCTCCAACGCCCCTCGGCGGAGCTCAGGCCGTCGAGAAAGCCCGAGCCAACCATCTCGCCTTCGCCGGTGTAGGCCTCCTCGGCGATCGGCGGGCCGCCGCCGCGCACCACCTCGACGACGGGCAGCTGATGACGCCGGGCGAAGGCGTGGTCGCGCTCGTCGTGGGCCGGGACCGCCATGACCGCACCGGTGCCGTACCCCTTCAGCAGGTAGTCGGCGACCCAGATCGGGACCTGCTTTCCCGTCACCGGATGGACGGCCCAGGGCCCGTCGCGACGCCGGTCTTCTGCTGAGCCCGCTCGCGGTCACTTCTCCGGGCCGCGTCGGCGACGTAGGACGCGACCGCTTCGCGCTCGTCCGGCGCCGTGATCCTCTCCACCAGGGGGTGCTCCGGGGCGAGCACGCACCAGGTACAGCCGAAGAGGGTGTCGGCTCGGGTGGTGAAGACCTCGAAGCGCTCGTCGCTCCCGGCGACGCGGAAGACGATCTCCGTGCCCTCGGAACGGCCAATCCAGTGGCGCTGCATCTGCTTGACGTGCTCGGGCCAGTCGAGCTCTTCCAGGTCTTCCAGGAGCCGTTCGGCATAGGCCGTGATCTTGAGCATCCACTGGCGCATCGAGCGCCGTTCGACCGGGTCGCCGGTCTCGACGTTTAGCCGTCCTTGACCTCCTTGTTGGCGAGGACGGTCCCCAGGGCCGGCAGTAGTTGACCGGTGCCTCGCTCCCGCAGGCCGAGCCGCCGGATCTGGCGCCGGAAGTTGTCGACGTTGCGGCGTGTGATCTCCGCCGGGTGGCGCGCTCGGCGGGCAGGCCAAAAGCGTCCCAGCCCATGGGATGGAGGACATTGAGCCCCTACATCCTCATCATCCGGGCGACGACGTCGGTGGCGGTGTAGCCCACCGGGTGGCCGACGTGGAGGCCGGCTCCCGAGGGGCAGGGAAACATGTCGAGGACGTAGAATTTCTTCCGGGTGTCGGAGGCGTCGGGAGTGCGGAAGACCTTCCGCTCGTCCCACACCTCCTGCCACAGGGGTTCGACGATCCCCGGGTCGTAGAGCCGTCCGGCCGCGGCGTCGCGGGCGCCGGTGCGGGGTCTTCTCTCGGCAGGTCCTTTAAGGAGGGCTGTGTTCGTGCTCATGGCGTTCACCTCTGGCCCGAGCACCGCGGCGATCCTTTTCCAAGAGAAAACGGCCTCGCCGCGGGGCGAGGCCGTTTTCCTGCAAACTCGTTCGCGCCTCGCTTACGTCGGCGTGGAAAGAAGGAGCGAAAGGTGGTTGGCCGTTTTCTTCATTGTCCTGCCATGATAGAGGTTCTCGATCCGCGAGTCAAAACGGAGGGGAGGGCCTGACCATCCCGCGGTTTCAGCCGCCAAGCCGGCACGCCGGAGCGCCGAAGGAAGAGGAGGGTGATCGCCGGCAGGACCCAGGCGGTCCTCGACGGCGCGGCAACATCGGCGCTCGGCTCGTCCATGGAGGCTCCCGTCATGGAGGTTTTAGCCCGATGGGCGTCGAGCATATCAGGACCAGCACCCGGGGCCAAATAAAGCGCCCCTTGTAGAAGGTCTCCAGGACGTGACGACATTGTCGTCTACGACGACGTCAAGATGTTCTGGGCGGACCCGAAGATCCCTAAGGTCGGCCCCGACATCGCCGGGATCCGCCATAGCTGGATCGCCTCGTTACCCCCAAGCCCGGCGTGCCCAAGCCGCTCAGGCGGTTTGTGGATTCGGGCGCCCATCCGGGCGTTTTCTCGTGTATACTCAGTCGCCAGAAGGCGACTTCAAACGCGGTGAGCGGGCCGAGACGTCCCTGGGACCCCGGACGACCCGATTTGGCCAGGCCGATCCCATTCTCAGCCGCTCAGGTACCCACCGCCTTTCCAGCAGGACAGCATCTCAGTTATGCTTGCTCTACCATGAAAAGCCCTGACGACAGCGAAGCACTCCCGCCTCTTCCGCAGAACCTGTGGGTGGGATTTGGCCGTCAGCCACAGGCCGTCCGCTTAGAATCTGGCCGTTCCAGGATCAGAGAGGGCACTGGAGCGAGGTTTTTCACCCACGAATTCAGCGGAAGACACTTCTTCAAGAGGGCAGAGGTCCTAGAAGGTCCAGACACCACGCCTCACTCTCCACAGCATCGGAGTAACGAACGCCTCCTCCGATGCCTACTCTCGCCTTCTGCATTGCCTTGGATCCCCCCGCAACCTGAGCAGCATTTCGCAAGATCCATTCGCCGACTGGAACCTACAGAACAATCTTTCAAGTCCGAGCGAAGGACTCCAGAGAACCGAATAAACGATCATGAGGTCACGCACCGATGAATCCAGCTCCCACAAAACTCCGCGCGCGAATATTTGATTGGCTTGTAGCCGGTCTCATCAGCGCGTTCCTATCCCTCCTCGGTTCTTATATCCTTATAACTCAGTTAGCCTTCCCAGATCGATTTGCATTCCTGATAAGCCTCGCATTGCTATCAGCCTCTACGGTGTACCTTGGATGGCTTTGGATTCGATCTGACCGGATTCTGCGCAGACTCGGCATAGTAGATGTCATCACTAGACAGGGGAACAGGAACTGTGACCGGCCTAGCAATGCCGATAGCGATTTCCGTTTTCTTGGGATGTCAGCAGTCAACATTCTGACCGATGAGCGCGTCGAGGCGACAATAGAGTTGAAGCATCCCAAAAGGATCGATGTAGTCCACCTCGACTCCACGTGTGATGCGGCAGTACGAAACCTTGCGGAAAGCGCACCGCAACACCGCACGCATGTCGACATTAAACGCAATATTAATACGATGCTACTAGCCAAGGAGAGGCTTGAGCAACATAAGGGACCTCCAGATGTTACGACTGTGCCGCACCCTCTGTCGCCGGCTTTTCGGATTGTGAATATTGACGAGAAGTTGATGTACGTTGGAGAGTACACCGATGAGAACTATGGCTTCTCTTCCGACCTCATAGTACTCAAGAATCTCAAGGGTCAACCCTCCTTGTTTTCCATGTTCGAGAATTACTATGAACGAACCCGCGCGTTCGCTCTCAAGCACTTGGTTTCGCGAGCCCTGATTCGCATAGTCATCAATAACCCGACACTCCGATTTGATACCTTGGAGCGGCAAGTGCTCGCGGAGCTTGATGACACCGCAGCCGCAGGCGCCGCAACGTCGCAGCTCCTGAGAGATATAATCAAGGAGTACGGACTTGATGATTCGATCGTCTCAGAGGACGTCTAGTCTAGTCTAAGCTCTACTAGATTGCTTCGCTGCAAGAGGATAAGGAAGTGACGAAACCTATAGTAATGATTATCCTCGATGGCGCTGCTGATGTGCCGAATTGCACTGCTTACCAAGCCACTCCTCTTGAAGTGGCAAGAACGCCCTGGCTTAACAAGCTGACTAAGCGAGGGCACGCTGGCCTCTTGAGTCCGATAGGTCCGACCGTGGAGCCAGAATCCCATTCCGGAATACTAAATCTCCTTGGTTATCCAGTCATGCCGCCTGAAGTACCACGCGGACCAATCGAGGCGCTTGGCTGTGGACTTCCTTTTGACCCTGGAGATCTTGCAATTAGGGTCAACTTTGGCACTCGCGACGAAACTACAGGACTGATCGTCGATCGGAGAGTCTGCCGTTCGCTGAATCCCGAAGACGGAAAGACTCTATGCGGGAGTGTCGAAGCGGGAGTAAATGAGGCAAAATTAGATTTTAGAGTCAGGATGTTTCCAGTAAGGAGCTACCGCGCTTGCACGGTGATCAAGGCCAAGGGTATTCAACTATCAGATGCGATCACAAATACAGACCCGGGATATCCTGTGGAAGACCGACCGACGATTCGAGATGGAGGCTATGAGACCATCAAATGTCGACCCTTGGCCGACAATGAGAGGGCACGCATTACCGCGGCCTATCTGAATCAATTTGTAACCCGGGCCGAAGACATTCTGCGGTCGCACCCGCTGAACCGGCAAAGGCGGTCCGACGGTAGGATGGTTGCGAACGCGATATTGACACGTGGACCTGGTTCTTCATTGCCTCGGCTAAGACCTCTCCGAGAGCGTTTTGGGCTAGATCCTACCTTTCTCGCCAGTAATTCCATCGAACGCGGTGTAGCTGCAGTCGCTGGCTGTAAATTTAGAAATATTCCTTGCGGCCAAAAGATTTCGCAAGAACTCGAAGGGCTCAGCCTTAACATAGAGAAATTAGCACTGCCGGACACACTCACCATAGCCCATGTTAAAGGACCCGACGAATTCGGCCATGATGGAGATTTTGCCGGAAAAGTAGCCTGCCTGGAGAAGATAGACACCGACCTGCTTGGATCACTCGTGCCTAGGGTTGTTGATCGATCTATAATAGTCATAACGGCTGACCATGCAACGCCCTGCTGCTTGCGCAGACATTCTGCAGCCGCGGTGCCATTTGTGATCAGTGGACCAGGTGTTATTGAAAACGACGCCCGGAACTTCTCGGAACGTGAATGTGCTCCTTTGAAGACCTCGATATCGAAGGGTTCACAGCTCCTTAAACTAACCATTGACTTCGCCACCTGAGAGGCAGTGAAGGTGTTCCACCAGATCAAGGCTATCGTGTTTGATGTCGTCGGCACGCTATACGTAAATCGCGCAATGGACAAAGAGCATTCTCGCCAGTTGATAAGCATGCTCGCCCATGACCGAAATCTAGATTTTTCCCAGGCAAAGGAATTGCTAAATGAAACACAACAGGCCCTAAGGGCTGGCGAAAGAATAACTCCAGAGTTTCAGGCAGGCCGTAGCGTGTAG
>CBDUYN010000150.1:0-25470 GCA_965371445.1 uncultured bacterium
GAGGTACCCGAAACATACAGTGTGGAGGAGTGGGCCTTCTGGGCCGACTCCGCTCCCTTGACAATCCGCAGCACCGGCTTGTAGTTACCCGCCGCGTTGTAGACGTGAGCCGTGATCGGGCTCGACGAGGACTGTGTGATGCTCCCGAAGACCCCGTCGGTACTGGTCCAGTCGTACTGATAGCTCGTCGGCTGTCCCTCGACCGTGACCGTGAAGTTGATCGTCTGGCCGACGTCGAAGAAGCACTGGCCCCCAACGCATTTCGGGGCCTGAAACGCGACGCCGTGGTGGTCGCCCGGGGGCGGGGGGGGGGGTGGTGGGGGTGGCGGTGGCGGCGGCGGCGCGGTTCCCGACACCATCAGGGCACTGGAGTTGCCGTCGGCTTTTTCCGCCGTCTCGACGCCCCGCACGACGCGCAGCACCGGCTTGTAGGTGCCCGCCGCGTTGTAGACGTGGCTCGTCACCGGTGTCGGCGACGACTCGACCACGTTGCGGAACACACCGTCGGTGCTGTTCCAGTCGAATTGGTAGAGCTCCGGTTCGCCGGCCACCGAGAGGTTGAAATCGATGGTGTCGCCGACGGAGAAGTCGCAAAATCCGAAGTCACACTTCGCCTTGAACGAGGTGATCTCGAGCAAAATGGGATCGGGCACGTTGATCGTGATCGTCCGCGTCGTGAACGGCTCCACCTGGCCTTCGTTGCAGTTGCGCACCTGGACGCTCACGTCGTAGGAGCCGCCGGCGCCGTAGGAGTGGCTGGGGCTCGGGCCGGTCACCGGATCGGTGAGCCAGCCGCTCGTCTCGCCGTCACCGAAGTCCCAGAGCCACTCGGTCGCTCCCACCGCGTCGACGTGGAAGAGCACCGTGGCGCTCGTCGTGTCCGCGGTCGCCTCCACGGGGAGGTCGAGCGGCGGTAGGGGAAGGACCGAGACCAGGCTGCTCGTCGCCGTCACCCCGGTCAGGTCGACCTCGTTCGAGACCGTCACCGTGGCGGTGTAGGTCCCGGGGACGGTGTCGGAGGGGATGTTCCAGGTGTAGGGGTTGGTGGTCGTCTTGAGCGCCGGGGACCGGACGCTCCCTGCCCTTCTCGCGGTCTTCTCGGGAGCCGTCTCCAACGCCGAGCCCGAAAACGTGCTCGACCACATTTGGGTCGAGCCGGACTCGAGTGAGTCGTCGAAGATCTCCGCCCAGGGCTTGACGAGATCGGTCTGCCAGGCGTAAGCGAGGGGCTGCTTCCCTCCGACTCCGGTGGCCGTGAAGGTCACCGCCGAACAGACGTAGACCTCGGAGAGGTTGGAGGTGACCGACTCGACCACCGGGTTGGGGTTCGGCGGGTCGGCGACCGGAACCGTCTTGGACAGGTTCTCGCTCGCGCCGAAGTTGTTCGTCGAGACGAGCGAGACGGTCTTGTCGCCCGCGCTCGGGAAGACGACGATCGGATCCCGGCTGCTCGACGTCGTCCCGCTCACGGCGTCGCCGTCCGGGACGAACTGCCAGGACCACTGGTCCGGCTGGCAGGTCGACAGGTCCTTGAACGTGACCTCGGCCCCCGCTTCAGGCAGCGTCGTGCCCGTCGCCCACGTCCAGGTGAAGTCGGCCTGGGGCGCGGCGCAGGCCGAGCCGCCGATCTGATGCGAGTCGAGGATGCTGAAGGCGGCCCGGTAGAGGACGTTGCCCTTCAGCCTGGCGTGCCGGGGAGCCATGGCGTTGTAGCCGAAGCAGGGCTCGTAGTACCAGCCCCAGTAGCCGTCGAAGTGGGTCTTCGGCGTCAGGTCGACCATGTTCGAGATGTCGCTCGCGTCAAAAAAATACTCGCGCTGCGCCACGCAGACAGGATTGGCGGCGACACCGATCACCGTCGTGCCCACGTAGAGGTAAGGCTTGCCGTTGCTGGCGAAAGAGGCGTCGACGTTGAGCGGCACCACTGTGTTGGAGGCGTCGGGCGTGGAGTAGACCACCGGATTCGGGAGGGCACACTGACCGGACTGGGTGATGCAGCTCACGTCGTAGACCCGGAGCTCGCCCTGCCGGGCCGAGTTGCCGACGGCAACCGCCAGGAAGTGCTTGCCGCCGTACTCCCACATCTCGGTCTCGCCGATGCTGGTGATCCCGGAAAAGGTCGCCTGGAGCTTCACGGACGGGAAGGTGCCGGGAAACGAAGCGACGTTCGACACGTCGTAGATCGTCACGGTCAGGAGGTTGCGGTAGGCGATGTAGTCGCCCGTCCCGCTGACGTGAGCGCTGGTCGACGAGCCGGAAGTCAGGATCCCCTTGCTGACCCCGGAGCAACCGTTGGACTGGAGGCACTTCGAGTAGCCTGAGGCGGCGGTCAGGTCGTAGAGCCGCAGGTCCTTGCCGTCGACCGCGAAGGCGAAGTCCCGGGCGCCGATCCCGGCGGCGTAGACCGTGCGGACGAAAATGCCGCTGTCCTGGTAATGGGCGCTGATCCCGCCCTTCGACGACGTGTTCCAGACGATCAGGCCGAAGTCCTCGGCCCCGGTCACGGCGATGTTCGAGCTCCCGTCGGGAACGGAGATCGAGGTGATGAAGAAGTTCTTGTCGGAAAACGCCCATTCGGGAGCAAGCGTCGAGGCGTCGGCGATCGGAAAAGCGTCCGGTGCCAGAGGATCGGTGATGTCGTAGACCAACATCCCCTGACCGGTGGCGGTGAAGAGGAAGTTGCCCTCGATCGCGAGGTCGTGAAAAAACGGCGTGTCGCCCGGCTCGGGGTTGACGGTGTTGGTCGAATCTCCGATCACGCAATTGGCGCACGTGGTGAGCTGGACGGGCTGAAGGTCTCCCCAGCGGTCCGAAGGGACCGACAGCGCCGGTGTGCGTGTGGGGTCGAAGACCTTCTCCGTCACCTCGCGGTCTCCCGAGGCCGCCCCCAGGAAGGCCGGACCGGCCAGTAAGAAGGTGATCAGCAGCAACCCCGGCGTGACGGCTCGGCAGGGTTTCGCGGTCTTCACTCTTGGCATCGTAGCAGCTCCTTTGCTTCCCTCGAGGTTGGACAGGATCAAGCCGCGGGCTCCGTTGGCCCTGGCTGCTCCTACCAACTCGACAGTCTAACACCATCGTAGACCTATCTCCAACATCGGAGACCCATCTCCAACAACGCATTTTATAGGAACATATGGCGCCAGTGAATGCAAGTGAAATTTTTCACTCCCAGAGCCGTCCTGGCCAAGAAAAAGGCCGGGAGGAAAACCTCCCGGCCTTCTACAATGGTCAGGTGACCGAGGTTACTGCGCGATGGGGTTCGCGGTGTTCACCGGCCGCGCCCTGAAGACCGTGGTCGCGGGGCACTGCAGGCTCAGAGCGACCGCATCCCAGCCGCCGCTGAACTGACCGCCGCCGGCGGGATCGTTCTGGCGCTGGACGATGGTCATGTAGGCCTGGCCCGCCGAGTTCGACGCCGTCGGGGCGACGGTGTTGGAGAAGTTGATGTAGTACCAACCCACGTTCCACGGCGTCGGGAGGTCGACACCCACCTGGAGGCAGTTGGCCTCGTCGGGGATGTTGACGTCCGGCGGCAGCGGCTCACCGGAAGGACCTTCGATGGTGGTCACCGGGTTCTCGGCCTCGTCGAAGGCCACCAGCGCGTTGATCCCGGTCGTGTCGAGCGGCCACCAATCCGGCACGGTGCAGTCGGCGACCGCGGTGGCCGAGGCGTCGGCCTCACGCCAGATGTAGAACCACGTGCCGGCGATCGAGCCGCCGAGGGAACCGCTGACCGCGTAACGGCCACCAAAGGTGGTCGGCAGCGGCTCACGGCCGTCGGAGTACTCGAAACCGGGGATGGTCGAGTTGTAGCGGCCGTAGAAGGTCGGGCCGCCTTGCAGGCCGGTCAGGGAAGCGTCGGCCTCGAGGTGGACGGCGGCGAAAGCCTCGGAGAGGTTGCCGGCCCGGTCGAGGTAGACGTAGTCGCCCCACAGCTGGTTGTCGAGGCTGAGGAAGAGGTTGGTGTAGTACTCGGCTTCCGACGGGAAGTTCACGTTGCAGGCGGTGTCGCTGTCGACCGTGATGTAGCCGATCCAGTTGCCGCCCCGGTTGCCGGAACCGGCGCAGTCCTGGGTGGTCGGAGACGCCTGACCCGAGAACCAGGCCTGCAGGTGCGCCCGGAAGTTGGCGCTGATGGCGGGATCCGGGTAGACCGGCGGATCGCCGGCCACGTTGGAGGCGTTACAGCCCGGGAAGGTATTGAAGATCGAGAAGGGACCCGTGGGGCTGATGTCCGGGTGGGAGCCGGTCGCCGGCAGACGGCCGTCGCAGAAGATGGCGCGGACGTCGATGACCTGCACGTCGTAGCCGGTCAGGTACACGTCGAAGTCGATCCCGGGAACCGACCAGTCGGTCCACAGGGTGACGTGGGCCAGGGCCGGGGTGGCCGAGGCGTTGTTGATCGAGAAGAAGGTCGTGGCGCCGGTCGAGTCACAGCCAGCAACCTCGAAGTACGGGATCAGCAGGGTCGCCGCCGGGACGTTGTCGATGGCACAGATGGTGCCGAACGCCTGGCCGGTGAGGGCCAGCAAGCTGACCAGCGCAATCGCAGTGATCGTTCTTTTCATGGTCGAGAGTATCTCCATTCTCCGTAACGGGGAATCCGCCCTATGCGGATTCGGGCTCTTGAAACTGAGTCTGCAGTCGATTCACGACTACGCTGGACATCACCTCCTGTTGAAAGAGTCGCGATTCCTGGTTCGGAATATCTCCACGGCCGGCCCCGGCCGGCCCGTATCTCCTCAAGGTCCCGCGGCGCGACGCCCTCTCATACGTTCTCCAGATCCACGTTCTTGAGCCTGTCGACTGCATGAGGTTCGGTCTCGTCCGCTTAACTATGGGGGCAGCATAGCCCCCCTGTCAGGTGGTGTCAAGCGATGAATCGGGGATTTTTCAAAAAAATATGCCTCGGTAGGCTGGCCTTCGATGCCTGCATAGCCTAGATACGGGCGCGCCCACTGAAAAAACCCCCGTGGGGGCTCCCAGAGGGCGCGGAAAGCTCTCCGCGCGCGGCGCGGCGACTCAGGACGCGCCGGAGCGCGGGACGGCGCGCAGCGCATAGATCGCGCCGCCGCCGGGACGGCACTCCTCGCCCGAGTAGGAGGCGACGACCTCCGGACGGGTGTCGCCGTCGAGGTCGGCGAGCAGGAGGCCATACCCCCGGCAGCTCGGGCGCGGCTCGGCCCACTCGGGCTCCTCCTCGCGCTCGAAGCCGCCGTCGGGAGCACCGCGGAAGATCAGGAGCTGACCCTCCGCGGTCGAGGCCACGAGGTCGACGTGGCCGTCGCCGTCGAGGTCGCCGGTGTCGATCGAGAAGATGTCGGTGCGTCCCAGCGAGGTCTCCTGGGCGAGCAGCACGCGCCGTTCCCAGACGGCGAACGCTCCTTTTTGCTCGATCTCCCGGGCCTCCTCGGGCGTTTTCGGATCGCGGGCGAGGAGCACTTCCAGGCCCCAGCGCTGCACCCCGAGCTCCTGGTTGAGGTAGGAGTAGGCGATGTCCTGTCGGCCGTCGCCGTCGAAGTCGTCGACCGCCACCGCCCAGATCCAGCCTTTCGGCCGGACCTGGTCGATCCACCGGTTCTCCCAGGTGTGGTCTTCCTGGTGCAGTTGGACGAGGTCGCGGGTGGCGTAGCGGCTCGAGGAGGTCACGAAATCGGTCCGCCCGTCGCGGTCCATGTCGGCGAGCTCCAGGTGGTAGCCGAACATGAAGGGCTCTTCTTCCTCGAGCTTCGTCCAGGTACCGTCGCCCTGGTTCAGGTAGACGACGATGCCGGTCGCACCCGGCAGCTCGACATGCTCGATGCCGCGCGGCCCCTCGGCGAGCCCCACGACGTCCGTCCGGCCGTCGCCGTTCCAGTCGACGGCCTCGACCTGGCGCGAGGAAAAGGCGGGCACGTCGCGGTGGCCGGGATACTCGATCTCGATCCCTTCGCTCCAGGTCGTAAAGCCGCCCTGGCCGTCGGAGATGAGCACCAGGAGGCCTGTGGCGTGCATCCCGAGGACGAGGTCGCGGTGGCCGTCGCCGTTGAAGTCCGCGATCGCGACGTCGCCGTAGTCGTAGGGCTCTTGCGGAAACGTCGCCTCCTCCCAGAGCCTCCAGCTTCCCTGGCCGTCGCCCAGGAAGATCCTCGGCGGCACGCCGTCATACTTGCGCGGCGCGCCGTGGACGATGTCGGGGTGCGAGTCGCCGTTCATGTCGGCGACGTCGAAGCCGTGGCGCCAGAGACCGCTTCGGGGGAGGCCCTCGTCAAAAGGCACGAGCTCCAGCTTGTCGCCGCTTGGAAGCTCCTCCGCCTGGTAGGTGGCGGCGACCGCCGCCAGCTCCTCCTCGGTCGGCGGCCGGCGTCTCGGCTCCACTTTCCGCGGCTCGAAGACCTTGTAGTAGAAGTACTGCTCGTCCTCGTCGGCGAGCTTTAGGATCATGCCGTGACGCAGCCGCACCGTCTCCTCGTCGATGCGCTTCCACATCGCCGGCTTGGCGGTTTTCTCCACGTAGTACTTCCGGCCCTCCAAGTCGACCAACCAGTCCCGCTCCGGCTCGCTCTCGGCTTCGCCCTCGCTGGCGGCAGACTCGGCCTGGGCCGCTTCCTGGGCCGCGGCCTCGGCGGCGGCCTGGGCCTCGACCGCGTTCTTGGCCGCGGCCTCGGCAGCGGCCTGGGCCTTGGCCGCCTGCTCGGCGAGCTGCCTCGCCTTCGCCGCCGCCGGCCCCTCCTGCCCGGCCGTGGCGGCCTGGCGCGCGGGAGCCGCGGCCGCCGCGAAGGCCAGGACGAGTCCCAGCAGGAGGTGGACGGCTCCGGGGAACCGGGCAAACACACGGGCTCGGGATGAAACGGTCATTGCAGTGAGCTCCTTTTTACGTGAGGTCTTGTTCCAGGGGGCCCGGGCCGAAGGCTTCCCGGCGCGGCCGGAGCATAGCGGAGGGGGGCTCGCCCCGGGAAGGCCGGGGCTGTAAAGCCCATGCAAAAACCCGCCGCCGGCGGCGAGGCCGCCATGGCGGGTCTTGCGTCCTGCTGGGAGCGCAGGCGTCTCGCCTGCTCTTCGTCCCGCAGGGACGACCGCCTGGCGCTCAGGGCTCCAACCCCGGAGGGCCAGAAAAGCGGGCGGGACGCCCGCGCTCCGCTCGCGCCGGCTCACCCCTCGGCCGCCGCCATCTTCCTGGCCGCCGCCTCGGCGGCCAGCATCGACTTGTCGCCCTGGGCGCGCTTGAACTTGATGAACGCCCGCACCTCGCGGCGGTCCTCCGGCGAGAGCTCCTTGAGCTCCTTGACCATCTGGACCTCCCGCGGCGAGAGGTTCTCCTTGTGCATGTCGTCGAAGAACTCGCCGATCGTCACGTCCGACTCCGCCAGGATCTTGAAGAGCGTGTCGAGGCTGACACGGTACTCCCCCTTCTCCATCCGCGACAGGTCCGACTGCTGGACGCCGATCCGGGCCGCGAGCTCGGTCTGCGTCATCTTGCGCTCCTTGCGCAGCTGACGAATCTTTGGTCCCACGAGCTGGACTTGACGAATCTTGTGTACGAAGGCCATGGCGCTCCCCTTCCTTTGTCCGTTGCCTGAGTGTGCGCGCCCATCCAGGACGGTCCGGATGGCGCCAGAGCAAATGCTATGCACACATCCATCGTTCGTCAAGAGAAAATTCAAAAAAAATGACGGATTTCCCTACTTCAGGTACCCCAGGGCGCGTAACCGCGCCTCGCGCTCGGGGTCGAACGGCCGCTCGACGCCGGCCTTGATGCCGGCGCTCCACGCCTCGAGACGCCCGAGGAGGTGGCGATGGACCTCCGGGTGCTCGGCGGCGACGTCGACCGACTCGGCGGGATCGGCTTGGAGGTCGTAGAGGCGCGCCTCGTAGCCGCCTTCAAGAAGCGGTAGCTGGACCAGCTTGAAGCGGTCGCTGCGCGCGGTGCGTTGCCGGGCGCTCTCCGGCGGCCAGCTCTTCCAGGCCTCACGCAGGGCTTCGACGGCCTCCGGGTGCTCGGCGGCGACGTCGCTGCTCAGGGTTGGATCGGCCAGGTGGTCGTAGAGCCGGGTGGCGCCGCCCGGCTCCTCGCACAGGGTGAAGCGCTCGCCGTGGATGCAGACCCTGGACCCGGCGCGCCCGGTCGTGACCTGCCTCACCGCCTCGTTCCAAAAAGCGGTGGCGCTCTCCGCAAAAACGACGCGTTGCCGCGAAGGCGCGGCGCCCTCCGGGCCGAGGCGCGGCGAGAGGTCGAGGCCGTCGCTCGGCGGCGGCTCGTCCGTCACGCCGGCGAGCGCCAGCACGGTCGGCAAGACGTCGACGAGGCTCACGACCGCGTCGTCGCGGCGGCCGCGGGCGACTCCCGGCCCGTGGAAGACGAGCGGCACCCGGAGCCCGGCGTCGTGGGCGTTCTCGCCGTGCTCGAAGAAAAGCCCCCCTTCGCCGAAGTTCTCGCCGTGGTCGGCGGTGAAGACGATGAGCGTCTCCTCCAGCCGGCCGGCGGCGTCCAGCTCCTCGAGGAGACGGCCGATCTCGTGGTCGACGTAGGCGACCTCGGCGTCGTAGAGCCGCCGGCAGGCCTCCAAGGCCCGCGACGCAACTCCGCCGACGTCCGCGAAGACCTGCCCGACGTCTCCAGGGTGACGGGTGAAGTGCTCGTAGAGCTCCCAGCAGCGCCCGGCCTCGACGTCCTGCCAGGGGGCCGGCGGCCGGTACATCAGGTGTGGGTCGAAGTAAAAGAGCCACAGGAAGTAGGGCTCGTCTTCGCCGAGGGCCGCGACGAGCCGCAGGGCCTCGTGGGTCACCGCGCCGGCCCAACCGATCTTGTCGGGCGTAACGTCGGTCAGGTCGCGGTAGAGGCCGTCGCCGTACGTCTCGACGAGCTCCTCGTAGGTCACGAGCTCGCGAAAGCCCCGGCCGAGCCCCTCCCGGGGCCCCGCGGTCGAGTTGGCCGAAACGCCCAGGGTCGCCAAGCCGTGCCGGGCGAGGATCTCGGCCAGGGTGGGCATCTCGCCGATCGGGTCGCCGACCTCGCGGCTGCCGTGATTCTGGGGCCAGAGGCCTGTCATGAGAGACCCCAGGGCCGGCGTGGTGCGCGGCATCGGCGAGATCGCCTGAGTGAAGACGGTCCCCTCGGCCGCCAGGCGGTCGGCGACCGGCGTGCGAGCCGCGCCGTACCCCGCGAAGCCGAGGGCGTCGGCACGCAGCGTGTCGACCGAGAGCAGGAGGACGTTTTTGGGACGCGGCGGCTCGGCGCAGCCGGCGGGCAGGACGAGGAGGAGAGCGAGAGCCACAGTGGACGTCAGCGGCTTAAGCACCAAGCCACTAGTCATCGTCTTCCTCCGGCCCCAGGTAGCCCAGCGCCCGCAGGCGCTCGAGGAGCTCGGGATCAAGGTCCCCGACATCGCGGACCTGAACCGGATGCTCCCTCAAGAAGCGCCTCACCGCAAGCCTCAGCTCCCGGAGCTCTTCGGGGCCCTCCGGAGCCAGGTCCACGCGTTCGCCGCCCTCGCTGGAAAGGTCGTAGAGCGCCTCCTCGGCGCCGCGGCGCAGGTACTTGAAGGAGCCGCGACGAGCCCCCACCTGGCCGCGGTCGCCGACGATCCGGCTCGTCGGCTCACCGGCCACCGAGCGCAGCTGGTCGAGGACCTCCTGGCGGCCCTCGACGTCGCTGCGGCGGTAGATCGGATGTTGGAAAAAAGCGGTCGTCGATTCCGCCAGGCGGCGTTTAAGGAGGCCCATTCCCTTCATCTCTCCCGGGACCTCGAGACCCGCCAGGGCGAGCAGCGTCGGCGCGACGTCGAGATGCTCCACCGTCTCCTCGACGCGGCCGGCCGCGACTCCCGGCGGGTAGCGCAGGATCATCGGCACCGCGAGCGCTCCCTCGCCGAGGCACTGCGAGTGGTCGAAAAACACTCCGCCCTCGAAGCACTCGCCGTGGTCGGAGGTCAGCAGCAGGACCGTTTTGTCGAGGCGAAACGCCTCCAGGAACCGTCCGATCTGGTAGTCGACGTGCTCCACCTCGCCGGCGTAGAGCTCGCGGGCACGGTCGAAGACCCGGCGCGGCAGGTCGCCTCCGTTCGCTTCGGCGATTCGCAGGAGCCGCGGCCAGGCGAAATGCGGGATCTCCTCGACCAACGCCGGATCCGCGCCGCCGTTCCAGGGCGGCGGCGGCGCGTAGGGCATGTGCGGATCGAAAAGATGCAGCCAGAGGAAAAGCGGTCTTTCCTCGGCCGCCGCGTCGCGCTCGGCCAGGTAGGTGAGGGCCCGCGGCACCACCTCGTGGGCCCCCCGTTGGGGCTTTTCGGGAACGTCGAAATGCTCGAAGCCCAGGACCTCGCCGTCCGTTTCCTGGAAGAGGCCGCAGGCGGCGAAGGCGGCCGTGGCGTAGCCGGCGGCGGCGAATCGGTGGGCGAGCGTCACGGCATCGCCGGGCAGCGGTGCGGCGTTTGAGAGCACACCGTGGTCGCGCGGGTAAAGCGACGTCAGGAGCGTCAGATGGGAGGGCAGCGTCTCGGGCAACGGCGCCACCGCGTTCAGGAAGACGAGCCCCTCGGCGGCCAGGGCGTCGATCACCGGGGTTTTGGCTACCGTCGAGCCGTAGGCGCCGAGGTGGTCGGCGCGCAGCGTGTCGACGGTGATCAGGACGACGTCGGGAGGACGAGGCGACTCCCGGGAGCACGCCAGGGCGAGCGCCAAAACCAGGAGGACGGCGAGGGTGGAGCGCAAGACGCCTACCCCCGCAGCAGCTCGAACACCTCGTCGACCTGTTGCCAGCCGACGCGCATGAGGAAGTCGTTGCGCCGCCCGTAGGACTTCTGTCCAAGAATGAAGAACCCGGGCTCGGGATTTTTCAAGGTCTCCACACCCTGGCTCGTCTGCGCCAGGCAGTCGCCGCCCGTGGCGCCGCTCTTTGCGAGCAGCGCCGCGGCGAGCTTCATCGGACCCGAAGTGGCGTAGCACTCGTGGACCTGGAGCTCGCGGTAGAGGAGGTGGTCGCCGACGCGGCCGGTCAACGCCAGCACCCGGTCGACGCTGAACGTCTCGCGGCTGCCGTCGCCGCGGGCCAAGACGACGGCGACACCGTCGCCCTCCGCCGCCAGCTCCTCGACCACCGCGTCGGTCATGACCCTCAGGCACTCCGGCGCCGCGGCGGCAAGCGCCGCCGCGCGTCCGGTCAGGGCGGCACGCTCGGGCAGCGGGTCGTCCTCGATCGGCTCCGGTACCCGGGCGCCGCGCAGCACCCAGACGACACGTGTCGCCGGGTTCTCGTCCGCAAGCTCCACCAGGTCGACGACGGCAGTCTGGGCCGAATGGCCGGCACCGACCAGCAAGACGCTCTTCTCGGCCCAGGCGTCGAGATCGCGGCCCAGGTTGGGGACCTGGCGGTGGAGGCGGCCGTCGAGGCTCGTCTCCCCGAGGGCCGGCAGACCGCCGTCGCCCAGGGCCTTGGGCCGGCTCGACCCCGTGCAGTCGAGCACCACGTCGGCCTCTTCGCTCCACTCCCGCCCGCCGCTCGTGAGCAGCAGCCGGAAGGGACGCGACGCCCGCTCCGCCGAGCCGATCTCCTCGTGCTTCAGGAGGCCCCGGCGGCCGAGGCCGCGTACCTCGACACCGTAGCGCATGTGCGGGGCGACCTGCGCCAAGCGTGCCACGGGCTCCAAGAGCCGCGCCACGAGCTCCGCCCCCGTCGGGCAGACGTCGCCCTCGGGCACCGCCACCCCGGCTGCGGCGAGAGCCCGGCCCATGCGCGCGGAAAGGTTCAGGCTCCACGGCGTAAAGAGCCGCACGTGGCCCCACTCGCGCACGTGCCCGGCGACGCTTCGCCCCGCCTCGTAGACGTTGAAGGGAAAGCCTGCCTCGGCGGCGGCAAGCGCCGCTTCAAGCCCCGTAGGGCCCGCTCCGAGGACGGCAACTCTAGGATTCGCCACTGTCCCCCTCGGGGGACTCAGGGGGGGAGACACTGCCGGACTCGCCTCTGCCATGGTCTTTGACTCCTAGAACCTCGACGCCCGGCGCTCGCGTCCCGGAAGGATCTCCAGGCAGGTCGTCCACCAGCCGGTCTCGATCGTCTCGACGAACTCAACCGGTAGACCCTCACGCCGCATCTCCGCGGCCAGGGCCTCGTGGTCGTAGGCGAGAGGTACGATCTCGACGCCGAGCGTGCCGTCGGCCGCCGCGGAAAGGAGAGCGTAGCAGACCTCGGTCCTGCCGTCGTTGGCCGGACGCCCGATCACGCCGACGTTCACGACGTCGCGCCCCGAGGGCAGCCGCCGGTGCCAGGGGAGGCCCGTGTGGCTCACCAGCACCGCGTCGGCACGGTTCTGCTCGCACGTCACCTCCAGGAACGGCGCCGGCGAGGTCGACTCGAAGAGGAACTCGTTGATGCGCCGCGGCGAGCCGTGGACCAAGAGGAGCTCGCGGCCGGCGACGCGCAGGCGGCGGCGGCGGGGAAGGCTCCCCATGTAGGCCTTGAAGGCGTCGGAGCAGCTCCGCTCCGTGTAGCGGTAGGAGATCTCGGCGAAGTGGTTGTCGCGTGGATCGGCGTAGCCGCAATTGCAGTCCTCGCGGCCCGCGGCGAGCGACTCTTCGTAGTTGCCCTGGATCGAGAGGACGCCGCCCTCCAGAAGCAGCGGCCAGACCTTCTCGGGGCTCGGGCCGAAGCCGCCGAAGTCCCCCAGGCAGTAGATCGCCTCGGCGCCGCGCCGCATCGCGTCTTCGAGCAGCGCTTCGAGGCCGTAGGAGTTGTTGTAGACGCCACCGAAAACGGCGACCTTGCCGTAGGGACCCTCGACGCGGGTCTCGTCGCCGGGCGTTGCGAGGAACCGTTGCACCTCGCGGCGGCGTTCGGCCTCGCCGAGCGTCCGGCCGTAGCCTTGGGTCGCCTGGCGAAACTCGTCCAGCGGCACGAGCTTCTCGCCCCAGGTCGCCATGCCGCGGTGCGCGGCGAGCCGTGCCCGCTCGGCGGCGCGCCGCCGCTTGACGGCTTCGTCTTCGGGAATCCTCTGGCTCATGTCGTACAGGTGACCCCGTAGACGTGACACGTCCAGCAGGCCGGATGCTGCAGGGGAAAGCTGTCGAGCGTGTCGGCCAGCCGCTCGCCCATGCGCCCGCCGGGCTCGTTGACGAGGATCGGGCAGACCCAGACGCCCTGGTCGGTCACCATGCGGCAGGCCGAGCACTGGAGGTGGTCCCAGCCGTCGGGCGCATCGTCGTCCCGGAGCCGCTGCCAGCTCTCGTAGGCCCCCGAACGCTCGGCTTCGGCACCGATCTGAAAAACCGGTAGGACTTTCAACCGCGGCCGCTCGATGCCGCGCTCGCGCAGCAGCTCAAGGAAGCGCTCGCGGCCCTCGTTCGACGTGTTCTCGCGGTAGACCTCGGTGACGGTCAGCACCGGGTTGAGCCCCACCCGCGCGACGTTCAAGGCGCCGGCGAGGATGCGCTCAAACGTCCCCTCGCCGCGAATCGGGTCGTTGGCCTCGGCCGAGTAGCCGTCGAGCGAGATGCGCAGGTCGAGCGTGTAGGGTGACGCCTCGGCCATCGCCGCGAGGCGCGCCGCGCGCTCGGCGTCGAGCAGCAGGCCGTTGGTCAGCACGTTCGCCGGCCCGACGGCGAGCGTCGCCTCGAGGATCACCTCCATGTCGGGGTTCAAGAAGGGCTCGCCGCCGGTGAAGTAGTACTCCTTGACGCCCAACTCCACCGCCTCGGCGAGATAGCCCGCGACCGTCGTGAGGGAAAGGAATTCGTGGGTGTGGTTGGTCGGCGAGCAGGAGATGAAGCAATGGCTGCACGCCAGGTTGCACACCGTCCCCGCCACCTGGAACCAGAGGATGTCGAGCGAGCGCAGCTCGACGCGCGGCGCATCGGCTTCGAGGCCGGGGCCCGGCACGGCGGCGTCCGCTGCCCTCAGGGAAGGCGACTCGGCAGGCCGGCTCTCAACAGCACTTGCCGGGCTCACAGCAAGTCCCCTGGGCAATGGTCGTGGAGTCGTAGTCGAGGCCTTTGGTCTCGCGCGGATGGCGCAGAGGGGTCCGCGAGCAGTCGAAGGGCTCGGCCTCCTCGAGCGGCACCTCCTGGCGCGGCTCGACCAGGTCGAAATGCTCGCGGTAGGGAGCGCTCGTGAGGAGGTGGAAGGTCTTGTCGCAGACCGCGTGGCGCTTGCCGCGCTCGTAGCGGTGCTCGTCGTCGTCCAACACCTCCTTGAAGGGACCGCGGTAGACGACCGCCTGGTTGCGTTCCCAGCACGGCCCAGCCTTTCCTTTGAAGGCCTCGACGGTGAGCGAACGGAGCTCGATTCCGGCGACCGTCTGCCAGGGCTCGGCCTGGCGCTCCAGGATGCGTATACCGTGGAAGCCCGCCTCCTCGAACGTGGCGAGGAAGCCGTGCTCGGTAAGCGCCCCGGAGATACAGCCGCTCCACAGCTCCGGATCCATCTGCATCTCCTCGGGTACCTCCTCGTCGGCGACGATGTCGGAAATGACCGCGCGTCCGCCGCGCCGCAGCACCCGGTAGATCTCGCGGAAGAGCTGGAGTTTCTCGGCGTTCGCGACCAGGTTCAAGACGCAGTTCGAGACCACGACGTCGATCGAGTCGCTCTCGACCAGGGGCTCGAGCGAGCGCAGGTCGCGGGTCAGCCGCTCGAGCTCGAGGTAGCCCTCGGCGCTCGACACCGGAGAGGCGGCGAGGCGCTTTTCGAGGAGGTCCAAGTCGAGCTCCAGGTCCTGGATCCGGCCGCGCCGGAACTCGACGTTGCCGTAGCCGATCCGCTCGGCGACCTCTGGCGCGGCGCGGCGCGCCACCTCGAGCATCTCGCCCGTCATGTCGACCCCGATCACCTTCCCCTCGGGACCCACCACCTGGGAGGCGATGAAGCAGATCTTGCCGGTCCCGCTGCCGAGGTCGAGCACCGTCTCCCCCGGCCTCAGGTGACGGCTGGGGTCACCGCAGCCGTAGTCGCGTTCGATCACCTCGGTGGGGAGGACTTTCAAGTAGGACGGGTCATAGTCGACGGGACAGCACAGCTGGACCTCCCGCGCCTGGGCGGCCTGGGCGTAACGGTCCTTGACGGCAGTCTCGGTGTGGCCGGGGGCGGCTTCGGTCTCCATCAATGCGTTTCACTCCTGTTGCGGTAAGTGGGAAAGGGCCGCCCGGGGGAAAAAGACCCGGGCCACCTCGGTTCGACGTCTCCATCTATACGGAGCACGGACGAGATCGGATGCCGCCGGGCTCATTCGACGAGGAACCGCATCCGAACGGCGCCGAAGGTGATCTCGTCGTCGTGGCGGATCTCGATCGAGCGCTCGGCGGAAATCCGCTTCTCGTTGACCAGGGTACCGTTGGTGGTCTTCTCCTCCTGGACGAAAAAGACGTCGGCGCGGCGGAAGATCCTGGCATGGCGCCGGCTGGTCGAGATCTGCGGGTCGATCGGCGTCAGGTCGACGTCGGGGTGGATGTCGTGGGCCGGGTCAAGGCGTCCGATCGTCACCTCGTGCTGTTTCGGGAGCACCAACTCGAGGTCGAAGGTCAAGGCGACGAGCCGCGCGTGGCCGGCCACCACCCGCTCGGTCGAGCCGCGGCTGGCGGCCTCCAGGCTGTCGTAGGCCCGCATCACCATGTCTTCCGTCGAGGCGAGGCGCGCCGAGAGCTTCCTCACCATGCGCACCGCGATGTCCGGGTTGCGGCTCAGCATGTGCGAGAAGGTACGGCGGTCGATCCGCACCAGCTTGGAGTCGGTCAAGGCACGCAGCGTATGGCTCCGCGGCTCGTCTTCGAGCAGCGACATCTCGCCGAAAAAGTCGCTGCGCTGGAGCACGGCGATTTGTGCCTCGGTCCTACCCAGCTCCTGGAGGACCTCCACCTCGCCCCCTTGCAGCAGGAACATCAGCGTCCCAGGCTCGCCCTGCCGGAAGATCGTCTCCCCCGCTTTGAACTCGACGACGGTGTAGGCCATTGGCTTAGAGATGGGTTGGCTCCCGACCCGGCCGAAGGTACGTAACACCATCGAGAAATACCGGACCGGGACAGACGGCGAGAATTCTAGCAGAGGCCGGAGGACGGTAGAAAGGACCCGCCGGCCCCGCGGGCCGACCTAGCGGCAGCCGTCGGCGTATCCGGCCGAAGTCGGGCACTCGTCCTGGACGTCGGCAAAGCCATCGAGGTCGCTGTCGACGAGGTAGGGCAGGTCGAGGCCGTAGGCGTCGCGGCGGTTGCGCAGAGCGAAGGAGCGCCGCCGAAGCCCTTCGGCCCCAAGGCGTAGCCCCTCGATCTTGCCCGGCTCCCGGAAGAGCCACTCGGCGTTGAAGCGCTCGACGCCGGTGTTTCGGCCCCGCACCTCGAAACGCTCGGCGATCTCGCCATCGCCGTCGATGTCGGCCGGAACGAGCTCGGTCGAGTACAGGGTGTGGCTCCGAAGCCACGCCAGGAGGGCCTCGCGGTCCTTGACCGGCGCGGCGGCGTAGCGGTTGCGCGGTCCCCGCGCCGCGGCGCCGTGACGGCGGATCGCCTCGTCGAGCGACATCGAGCGCCCGTCGTGGCTCCAGGGCATTCCCGTCGCGCCGTTGCCCCACAGCGGCGCGGTGCGGAAGGCGTTGACGACGCTGCCGTCGTAGCGCACGTCGGCGAGCGCCGAGCCCATCGGATGGTGCTTCAAGTCCGAGCCCAGGCCCTCCACCATGAACGAGCCGCGGTGACGGACGTACGAGCCGTCGGCGGCGACGTCGTAGAGCAGCACGAGACGTCCTTCGAGGCGCGCGGTCTCGTCGTTGTAGGCGACCTCGAAGTCGAAAAAGCGCAGGTCGCCGAGGTAGCGCTGGTGGAGGTCCGGGTGGTCGGGATCCGCGGCCTCGATCTTCCAGGTCTGCACGTGGCACCGCTCGCAGCCCCACTCGGCAAAAAGCTCCCTGCCGCGCTCGGTCTCCTCGGTCTGGCGGCCCAGGCCGGGACGCGGGCTGTTCGTCAAGTACCACTCGGCGACGTCGAGGTCGCCCTCGGAGACCTCGTGCAGGATCCCGTCGCCGTCCGGGTCGTCGAGCGAGATGCCGACGCTGTTTACGGACGTCCCCGCGTCGGGCGGGACGTGACCGACCCAGCTCTGCTGGAAACCGGCGTTCGAGACCTGGCTCCAGCCGTCGCCGTCCGGGTCGTAGGCGGTCGTCGGGTCGTGGGCCTGAAAGCCTGTGTGGGCGTTCCAGGGGTCCCAGACGAAGATCCGGTTCGTGGTGTTCAGGTTGAAGCGCTCCTCGCCCCAGCCGAAGACCTCGAGGATGAAGTTGTAGCCCGCCACGCCCTCGTCCGTGAGGCTCCTCGCCTCGACGTGGCGGCCCGCGGCGTCGACGAACCAGACGCGGAAGATGTTGTTCAAATCCGGCCAACCGTCGCCGTCGCCGTCGCCGCTTGTACCGTAGTCGATGCCCGGCGCGCCAAGCGCCGGCTCGACGAGGATCCGCCGGGCGTTCATCTCCGACGCGTCGACCCAGTTGTTTCGGTTGGTGTCGACCTGCCGCATCATCTTCTGGCGCACTTGCCAGGCGAGCATCTCGAGGATCCCGGAGCCGAAGAAATGCGGAGCGTTTCGACCCGGACCCGACTGCTTGGCAAAGTTCGTGCCGCCGCCCGCGTCGCGGTAGGGGATGTTGTGGCAACCGCCGCAGGAGACCTGGTCGTTGCCGACGATCGCCGGGGTCTTGCCGTCGAAGAGCGTCCCCTTGAAGCTCGAGATGCCGGCGGCAAACACGCCGTCGCGTGGACGCAGCTCGCGCTGCGTCAAGTCCTTGCCCATCTTGTAGGCGAGGAAAGGATCGAAGGTCTGGAGGTACATCGAGCCGCCCACAAGCTCCGGCTCGGTCGTGTGGACCACCCGCACCCGGGGCGTTTTGATCGACAGGCCCGAAAAGTCCATGGGGCCGTCCGAGGTGTCGTTGGAAAGACCGGGGCGCTCCCCGAGCTGGCCCGCGGCCGGCACGGCGGCGAGCAGCAGGAGGGCGAGGGCTCCGACGACGACAGATTGGCGCATCATTGGTTGACTCCTTGATCAAGTTCCTGGAAATACAGAAGGGCCACGGTACGCGAGCGTGCCGTGGCCCCTCCTCAAGAGCTGGAGGTCATTCTATCGGAGATTCGGGTCCTGACAAGGGTAAAGATCAGCGCTGGCAGCCCGCACAATAAAACGTGCTCCGCCCCGCCTGGACGAGCCGGCGGATCGGCGCGGCACAGCGCGGGCACGCCTCGCCCTCACGTCCGTAGACCGAAAGCGAGACCTGGAAGTAGCCGGCGTTGCCCTCGCCATCCATGAAGTCGTTCAAGGTCGTCCCGCCCTGCTCGACGGCGTCGGCGAGGACCTCGCGCACCGCCTCGGCGAGACGGTCCCAGGTCGTTTGAGCGACGCGGGCGACGCTGCGCCGCGGATGGACCCCGGCGCGCCACAGCGACTCGCTGGCGTAGATGTTGCCCACCCCGACGACGAGGCGGGCGTCCATCAGGAACGGCTTGACCGGGCCGCGCCGCGAGCGGGCCTGCGCCTTCAAATAGGCGCCGCCGAGCTCGCCCGCCAGGGGCTCGATCCCGAGGTGGGCAAAGTGCCGGTCCGTGGCGAGCCGCGAGCGCTTCAGGGCGAAGACCAGCCCGAAGCGCCGTGGGTCGACGAGGCGGAGCCTCTCGCCCGAGTCGAGGAAGCACCGGAAGTGCTCGTGCGGCGCCGGCTCCTCCTCGCCCGGCACCACGGTCAGCCGGCCGCTCATACCGAGGTGGACGACGAGGACGCCGTCGTCCTCGACGTCGATCAGGAGGTACTTGGCCCGGCGACGGAGACCCTCGATCCGCCGGCCCTTGAGCAGGCGACGGAGTGTGCGCAGGTCGAGCGGCTCGCGCAGCGTTTTGGTCGCCGTCTCGACGTTCTCGATCCGGCGTCCTCCGAGCCTCGGCTCGAGGCTCCGACGCAGCACTTCGACTTCGGGTAACTCGGGCATGGCGGGATTCTACCCCGCTCCGTCAGGAATCGCGCCACAGCCCCCGTCGCGGCGAGGTTGGTGCCCCCACCTCCACGTAGTACACTCCGCCAAGGTCAGCAGAGAACGACCAAGGAGGCCGACGATGGTACTCATGCAAGCTCCCCCCAAGATGGTCTACGACGGTCACGGCAAGCTCATCGAGGTCATCGTCCGAGCCGAGGACTACCTGGCGTATCTGAGGTCGCTCGCCGCCGAGGCGGACTGGGAAAGCTTGCCGGAACACCTCCGGGACGCCATCGACCGTATGCTGATCGATCAGGTTCGCCTCGAGAAAGAGGAGGCGCTGGACCTCGACGTCGTCCTCTCCAGCGAAAGCCATGGCGCATGAGCTACCGGATTGTCGTCATCGCGACGGCGTCGAAAGAGCTCAAACGCCTTGACCCTCAGATCCGGTCCCGCTTCAAGACGGTGCTGAGAGCGTTAAGGAAGATCCAAGGCCGTCCGGCGTCAAGAAGCTCTCCGGCCGAGATCGGGACTGGCGGGTGCGCGTTGGCGATTATCGGGTTTTGTACGAAATCGACGACTCCGAGATGAAGGTCGCCATTTGGCGGATCGTCCATCGCAGTGGCGCTTATCGCTGAGCCGCGCTCGACGCTTCAAGCTTTCCCCCGCCATCGGAGGATCCCTCGCTGGGAGCGTTGGCGTCCCGCCTACTCTTCTTGCCTTTCTTGCCTTCTTAGACCCCAACGCGGTCCGACACAAAGCCCACGAGGCCGCGAATCCCCAGTCCTGAAGGGACTGCACAAAGGTTCGAGGGCCGAGCTCGACGAGCAGTAGTAGGATTGGCAGATGATGGCACGACCTCAGTCCCTTCTCGTGGCGCTTCTCGTCGCTCTTGCGCCGGTAAGCTATGGGCAGGATGATGACGATGACATCCTCAGGAATGCCAGAATCCAGGACCTGCGAGAGGCCCTGCGCTCCGACGAGGATGCCGGCGTCCGCGGGTATGCCGCTGAAGCCTTGGGCAATCTGAGAGCGACGGAAGCGATGCCGGACCTGCGCGAGGCCCTGCGCTCCAACGTAATTGCCGGCGTCCGCCGGTCCGCCGCCGAAGCCTTGGGTGATCTGGGTGCGAAGGAAGCGGTACCAGACCTGCGCGAGGCTCTGCGCTCCAACGAGGATGTCGATGTCCGCTGGTCCGCCGCTGACGCCTTGGGCAAGCTGAGAGCGAAAGAGGCCGTGCCGGAGCTCACCGAAGCTCGTGCCGAGGATCCCGATTCAGATGTTCAAGACGCAGCGCGTAGTCGAACTGGAAGCAGGTGTAGTGGTCGCTGCCGTAACCCACGGCTTTTGAGAGACCGAGGCTCTCGTCCCGGTAGCCGCCGGCCCCGAGGGCGGCCAGAATCTCGACGTAGGCGCGGACCACCAGAGGGACGCCCAGGATCCGGACCTTGACCCGGTCCAGCACGCCGGCCGGATGCACGGTGTCGCGAAGCTCCCGCAGGCTCGCCCCGGGCCGCATGGGCAACGCGATGAGGTGGAGCTCATCGGGGCGCGTGGGCCGCGCGTAGTCCCCCGTGAACGCACCCCAGACGACGCGGCCGCTGGCGCCGTCCAGCAGCGTCGACCCGGTAAACCCCGGAATGACGACGATCGGGTTGCGGTCGGGGCCGGGGTGCTGTGCGGTGCGGTTGTAGAGGTCACCGAGGTCGGGCGGTGCGAAGCGAGTGGCGCAAGCCGCGGTCAACACCACCGCGCCAGCGAGAGCGAAGAGCCGCAGCGCCCAGGGAGCTCTTGCTCTCCGTTGCCTGTCGCGCCGAACCGCTCGCCGTCGAATGGGGCGGTCGAGGTCTCTACGCATTCATCGTTCCGTCGAGCTCCATGCTGCTGCTCGGGTGGCGACATCGTAATAACGAACGCTTTTCGCCTGTCGAAGAGAGGTACGACCACGGCTCGGAGATGGTTCAGGCACAGGGCTGCACTCCTTCGTCCAACGGCGTCCGGCGCTAGACCTTGCCACCGCGAAGCGCCGCTCCAGGCGGCAGCTGGCTCAGCGATGGGCAGTTCCAGAAGCGTCATAGAGTGTCGCCACCCCTCCTGAGGTGCCACCCGTTTAGAAGTCCTTTGGCTTCTTCCTCGATTTCCCAAAGGAGCTTGGCGATCATCGCTCGATACTCCTCCGGCGAGTCGTCTACCGCGTCGCGAAATCGTACTTCTCGAAGTGGATCCCCTTGCGACGGGCCTTGTACTCCTTCGTCCGATCGATTGTAGGAGCGCGGAATGGACGGATGGCCGCATATCACCTATGAGGCACCCCGCGGCCTCCGAGCCGCCCGGAACGCGAAATCCATTCTGGATCGTGGCCTGCGAGCCGCCCGGAACGCGAAATCCATTCTGGATCGTGGCCTGCGAGCCGCCCGGGACGCGAAATCCATTCTGGATCGTGGCCTGCGAGCCGCCCGGGACGCGAAATCCATTCTGGATCGCGGCCTCCGAGCCGCCCGGAACGCGAAATCCATTTGGGTGCGGCTCTTTTGGGACATCCGTAAGCCGTTTGTTTTCAGCAGGATAGCTCCTCGAAGCAGAAGAATGATCGAAGAATTCGGCGGCATACGGCGGCTGCGAGCTGATAGCAGAGCCTTCTTCCCAGGAACAAATCCGGTTCCTGGGAGCGCGCGCCAGCGCTTCGGCCGTGTCCATGGGTTGACGTTCCTACGTCATCCAGTTGACGGAAGGACACGGCACGTCGGGTCAAAAACCAGGGTGCCAAGAGAAACGAGGAGTGTGGCGCCATGAAGGAGCTGAGCCTGCACATCACCGACGTTTGCCATTTCCGCTGCCAGTTCTGCGTCTGGGGGGAGACGCTGGTACAGGCCGGCGACCCGGTGCCGCTTCGTGACCTGGAACGCTTCCTGCGCGAGAACCGTGATCGCGGCTTCGAGCGCGTCAACCTCCACGGCGGCGAGCCGACCTTGCGCCGGGACCTCTTCGGTCTGCTGGCAAAGATTCGGAACCTGGGATCTCCGACGGTGTCGATCCAGACCAACGGCTGGGCTCTCGCCAACCGGCGCTTCACCGAACGGCTGATGGAGGCCGGGGTGTCGCTTTTCGTCATCTCGGTTCACGGGCCGACGCCGGAGGTGCACGACGTCTTGTCAGGCCACCCCGAGAGCCTGCGAAGGCCTCTGGAGGGGATGGAGCACGTCCGGGCCTTGGGACAGAAGATACGAACCAATTCGGTCATCGTGCGCTCGAGCTACGTCCATCTCGACGCGATCGCCGAATTGGTGACCGGCGCGGGCGCCGCGCACGTCAATTTCTCGGGCCTTATGCCGACGGGACGGGCCTCGGCCGCCGAAGAGTCGATGATGGTCACCTACCGGGAGGTCGAGCCTTACGTCCGGCGGGCGCTCGAGGTCGCCGAGCGGCGCGGTGCCGTCGCCACGCTCGAGGGTTTTCCCCGCTGCGCCGTGCCCGGTCATGCCGAACGTTGCCTGCACCCACGCTCTACAAGGACTTGTCGAGGGTTCTTGAGCTGATTCGCGAGTATGGCTATCCGAGGGTGCAGATGTTCACCAACGGCCGTACCTTGCGCAATCGCTGGTACGCCGAGAAGCTCGTTGAGCCAGGCGTCGGCCTTTTCTACATCTCGCTCCACGGCGCGGACGCCGAGACCCACGACTCGATCACCGAGCGGCGTCGAAGCTTCGACCAGGCCCTCGCCGGGATCCGCAACGTCAAGGAGTTGGGACAGGGCGTGCAGACGATGACCGTCGTCACGCGCCAGAACTTTCGCCAACTGAGGGCGATCGCCGAGCTCCTGATCGACACCGGGGTCGACATCGTCGACATCTCGGGGCTCTGTCCGGGCGGGCTTGCCATCCTCAACTGGGACGACCTGGTGATCAGCTACGAGGAGGTCCTGCCTCACCTGATCGAAGCGGTCCGGACCTGCCAGGCGGCCGGTCAGGAGGTCGTGCTCGAGGGTTTCCCGTTCTGTGCCGTACGGCTTTTCGAGGAGCTGTGCGTGGAATTGGCGGGGACCCGCAAGGAGCGCATGCTCTTCCACGGCCATCTCATCGAGGACTACGACACGTGTCTCAATTCGGTTCACAAGGTTCGTGTGCCACAGTGCGAGGGCTGCGCCGCAAGTCACCTCTGTGGCGGCGTGTACGATCGCTACGTGTCGAGCTACGGGACCGGGTGCTACAGCTCCCTGCCGGCCTACCGTGGCCTGGGTGACGCCCGTCCGGTGCCGACGTTCGGGCGATGGGTGGCGGAGAGCGTCTGAGGCGTTTTGCTCTCGCCGTCGACCGCCGCCGACGAGTACGGGGTGAAAAAGACGCTCTACCAGGACGTCTTCAAGACCTCGGAGTACTTCCTCTCGTCCCTGCGGGACGGCGGGCGAGCTTTTTCCTTGCGGATTTCGGCTTGAGCTTCACCCGGCCGCCTCGGAGGAAGTCGAAGAAGCTCATGCCTGGTATGAGCGAGAAGCCTCCATGGCGATTGCCGACTCCTTCCTCGGCGAGCTCGACCGCGCGCTCGACGCGATCAGCGAGATGCCCGACACCTGGCCCTCCAGGTGCCTTCTTGACAAGGGCAAGGGGAAAGTTGTTTCTGGCGGCGAGTATTCTTTTCAAGAAGGGCGGCGGGCTCGACGTTGCCTATTGGCAAGACGGAATCGTGAAAAGCTTGTTCAGACAGCAGATCATGGAGATCCTGGAACGGTCCCACGTTGCCGTCGATCGCGAAGTTCGGTTCGGATCCAAGACGTTTTCCGCAAAGACTTTGGTCGGCTGATCGTCTACGCCCGGATCGACGACGGCACGGTACCTCCGACCTGGGTCTGGTGGGGCGCTGATATCGAAGCCCGGCCGGGTCACGTCGAGACGCTGGACGACATCTTCTGTGCCCTGGAGAGAGAGCTCTCCGCGCTTCGCCGGACCGTCAAAAAGTATGCGCCGGACTTTCTCGAGGATCGCGGACGAGAGCTCCCTTCCGGCGTGCGGTAAAGGCCCTGTTGGGGCAGGGCGCCCCCCTCTGAGGTGCCACCCTTGCGACCGCGGCGGACGAGGCTCCCCCCCCTCGGCTTCGCCAGCCTGCTCGTCATCTCCGTCTCCGGTGACCGCGAACCACCAGGAGAGTGGCCTCGCGTGCCTCCTTGGCCTTTCCTCTGGCCTCCGCCATGGCTTCGTCCAAGGTGATCACCATGTCGCTTACCTCCTTGTTGGCTTCTTGCTTGAGCTCGGCCTGGAAGCGCTCCTCGTCCTCCGCCTCCAAGTCTACGTAGGGCCTCCTCACTTTCCTGGCCCTCGCCCTGGACGATCGCCTGCTCGCCGTCGTCCGTGGGCAGCTCCGTTTCGCCGCCGCCGTCCTGGCTGGAGCCCTCCGGCCTGGTGTTGGCCACCTTCACCGTCAGGCCCCGGCGCCGTCCCGACGGACGCACCCGGGCCGCCTGCTCAGTCAGGCCGGCAGCAGGAAGAGCGCCTCGATCGTCCGTGCGCAGCCCAGGAAGGTGCGGCCGTAGGCCTCGGCGGCGTCGTTTCGCCAAAGAAGAGCCCGCTCGGTGATGCGACGGTGCAGCTCGACCTCGTCGATCGAAGTCCCGAGGCGCACGAGCCGGGCTCCGAGACGCTTGAGGAGCTTCGACTTGTCGACGCCGAAGCCCCGGACCCGGGGCTCGGCTTTCCACTCGGCCAGTTGGCGCAGTAGCGTCGCCCCGTGCTCGTGGAGGGTCGTCGGTTCTCCGGATGCGGCGGGCGAAGCCCAGTTGGTGGGCCTGAGCCTGGCCGAGCAGAGGCACCGCGACGTCGCGTACCGGGATGAGCTCGGCGCGCAGCTCCCGCGTCGCCGTGTCCCGCTCCTCCCGAGCCTGCCCGAGGTCGGCCTGGCGGTCGTCGACTCGCTCGTCGCCCGCGGCTTCCTGAGGGCGCCGGGAGCCAGCGGTCGACGCGTGAGGGGCGCCGAGAGTCCGCCACCGTCGGTCCGTTGAGGCGCCGTGGACGGCTCTTCCAGGGTGGCGAAGAGCCCTAAGTCCTTGTCTCTCAAGGACTTAGGGCTCCCGATGAAGAATCTTCAAGAAAATCTGCGACGGAGGGTTGACACCCGGATTCGGCGTCCCTATAGTACGCCTTCCCTCGCGGCGGTCCCGCAGGGTGGCGCTCCGAGCGCCTTCCAGCAGGGCCGACGGGCCGGACGGCTTGCTCCGAGGGTCGCTGGCGCCGGGTCCGACAGGACAGGGCCCGCGGGACGCAGACGATCGAAAAAAGTAGTTGACACGGCCCCCAGGGTCGCGTAGACTACATGACTGCCGCCTCGGAAGGGGTCCTTCGTGACCTTCTCCGTCAGCGGGTCGGTGTTGGTTCTTTGAAAACTGGATAGAGAGGCAGCCAACGACAACTGCGAAGTTGACGCTGGGCTGCGTCGGCTAAGCGACGACGTACACACAGTACGGATAACACACCGTCACGGGCCTTCGGGCCGGTGGTGGTTCAGGATTTAAACTGGAGAGTTTGATCCTGGCTCAGAATGAACGCTGGCGGCGTGCCTAACACATGCAAGTCGA
>CBDUYN010000151.1:0-25070 GCA_965371445.1 uncultured bacterium
CGGGCCGCTCCCGGCCGGGCCGCTCCCGGCCGGGCCGCTCCCGGCCGGGCCGCTCCCGGCCGGGCCGCTTTTCTACTCGCTTCAGGGCGGCATGGAGGAGCTCGTCTCGGCGCTCGTCGAGAAGCTGCCGCCCGAGGCGCTCCACCTGGGCGAGCGGGCCGTGGGCCTCGTACGCCACGGCGCCGGCCGGACGCCGAGCTGGGAGCTGACGCTGGAGGACGGGCGCCGGATCTCGGCCGAGCGGCTGCTGCTCGCGGTGCCGTCGTTCGCGGCGGCGGAGCTCGTCGAGTCGATCGACCCGGAGCTCGCGGCGCGCTTCGCGGCGATCCGCTACGTGTCGCTCGCCACGGTGTCGCTGGGCTTCCGCCGCGCCGACGTCGCCCATCCGCTCGACGGCTTCGGCTTTTTCGTCCCGAGCCGCGAGGGCCGGGAGATGCTGGCCTCGACCTGGACGTCGGTCAAATACGACCACCGCGCCGGGCCGGACGACGTCCTGCTGCGGGTCTTTTTGGGCGGCGCCCACCACGCCGAGGTGCTCGAGCGCGGCGACGAGGAGCTCGTCGAGCTGGCGGTCAACGAGCTGCGCGAGATCCTGGGGATCGAGGCGCCGCCGCTTGCGGCGCGTCTCCACCGCTGGCCACGCGGCTATCCGCAGTACGAGGTGGGACACGGCGAGCGCGTCGCGGCGATCGAGGCGGCCTTGCCGGAGGGCGTCCTCGTCGCCGGCAGCCCCTATCACGGCGTCGGCCTGCCGGACTGTATCCGGAGCGCCCGGGCGGCCGCGACGCGGCTCGCCCGTAGGCGCGGCGCGGCGGTCGCCGAAGTTGACGGAGGCGCTGTCGCATGCTAAACATCGCCCGTCCGATTGAACCCGTAAGCTTACGAGGCGAGAACGTATGGCAGAGGCCGTAGCTGCACTTTCGATTCAAGACCGCATCGACCCGATCGAGCACCGTCCCGTCCTGATCGAGCACGCGCCGGGATTCCACGGCGTCACGGAGGCGGTCTCCGCCCCGACGGAGTGGAAGGCCCCCATGGGCTGGTACGTCACCCTGGGGATCTCGCTCTCGATGCTGGCTCTTTTCGGCATCTCCATCGGCTACCTCTTCTGGGAGGGCACCGGCATCTGGGGCAACAACGTCCCGGTGGCCTGGGGGTGGCCGATCATCAACTTCGTTTTTTGGGTGGGCATCGGCCACGCCGGGACGCTGATCTCCGCGGTGCTTTTCCTCTTCCGGCAGCGCTGGCGCACGTCGATCAACCGTGCCGCCGAAGCGATGACGATTTTTGCCGTCATGTGCGCGCTGATCTTTCCGGGGATCCACATCGGCCGTCCGTGGCTGCCCTACTGGATGGCGCCGCTGCCCAACCAGATGGAGATGTGGCCTCAGTTCCGGAGCCCCTTGATGTGGGACGTCTTCGCGGTCTCGATCTACGGCATGGTCTCGTTCCTCTTCTGGTACCTGGGCATGGTCCCGGACCTGGCGACGCTGCGCGACCGGGCGGCGACCAAAGCGCGGCGCCTCGCCTACGGGATCTTCGCCCTCGGCTGGCGCGGGTCGTTTCGCCAGTGGCTGCACTATGAGAAGGCCTACCTGCTCCTCGCGGGCCTCGCGACGCCGCTCGTGCTCTCGGTCCACTCGGTGGTGTCGTTTGATTTCGCGACCTCGCAGCTCCCGGGCTGGCACACGACGATCTTCCCGCCCTACTTCGTGGCGGGCGCCATTTTCTCAGGCCTCGCCATGGTGATCACCCTGATGGTGGTCTGCCGCGTGGTCTTCAAGATGGAGCACATCGTCAACCTCCTGCACTTCGACCGCATGGCGAAGCTGATCCTCGTGACCAGCTCGATCGTGGGCTTCGCCTACTCGACGGAGTTTTTCATCGCCTGGTACAGCGGCAGCGAGTACGAGCTCTTCGCGTTCACGAATCGGGCGAGGGGTCAGTACGCCTGGGCCTACTGGACCATGGTCACGTGCAACGTGGTGGTGCCGCAGCTTTTCTGGTCGAAGAAGCTGCGCACTCACATCCCGACGCTTTTTGTCGCCTCGATCCTGATCAACGTCGGCATGTGGTTCGAGCGCTTCGTGATCGTCGTCACGTCGCTTCACGCCGACTTCCTGCCGTCGAGCTGGGACTACTTCCGGCCGACGTTCTGGGACATCTCGACGTTGATCGGCAGCTTCGGCCTCTTCTTTACGATGTTCACGCTCTTCGTCCGCTTTCTGCCGATGGTGGCCATGTCGGAGGTCAAGTACGTGCTGCCCGAGGCTCAAGTCCACCACCGGGAAGAGTAGGTGAGGAAAACGATGCCCGAAGAAAACCCATCGAGCGAGACGTACGGCCTGTTGGCTGAGTTCGACGGTCCCGAGGCGCTGCTTCACGCCTGCACGCAGATCCGCGACGAGGGTTTCAAGCGCTGGGACGCCCACGTGCCCTTTCCCCTCCACGGCCTGGAGGCGGCGATGGGAGTGCGGCGCTCCTGGGTTTCGCTGTTCGTCCTGGTGATGGGCCTTTCCGGGGCGGTGCTGGGGATGCTCATGCAGTGGTGGGTGGCGGAGATCGCCTATCCGCTCGTCATCAGCGGCAAGCCTCTTTTCAGCTGGCCGGCCTTCGTGCCGGTCATGTTCGAGTGCGGCGTTTTGGGCGGCGCGTCGGGGGCGATCCTGGGTTTCCTGATCCTGGCGCGCCTGCCGCAGCACCACCATCCGTTGTTCAACACGAAGGTGATCAAGAAGGCCTCCGACGACGGCTTCCTGGTTTCGATCGAGGCGGCGGATCCGCGCTACGACGCCGAGCAGACCCCCGCCTTCCTGAAAGAGCTCGGGGCCATCCAGGTGGAGACGGTCGCAGCCTGAAGAGGATTTCACGGTGGAAAGAGAATTTTCGTTACCCTCGGAGCAGGTGGAGATTCCGGAATCGAGCGCCTGGACGAAGCTGCTGCCGATCCTGGCCGCCGCCGTCGGCGTCTTGGGCCTGGTCGTATCCTTTGCCCTGGGCGCCGGAGAGGAGAAGGTACGCTTCCTCTACGCGTACCTCTTCGCCTTCCTGTATTTCCTGTCGATCGCCCTGGGCGGGCTCTTTTTTGTGCTGTTGCACCACCTGGCCCGTTCGGGCTGGAGCGTCGTGGTGCGGCGCGTGGCGGAGCACGTCTCGGCGACGCTGCCGCTTTTCGCGTTTCTCTTCCTCCCCATCGTCTGGGGCTTTGGCGACATCTTCGCGTGGTCTCAGGCCGAAGGCGACGCATTGATCGAGCACAAGGCGGCCTACCTCAATCCGACGTTCTTTTTTGTCCGTGCGGTGATTTTCTTCACCGTCTGGATCGTCCTCTCCTCCTGGTACCGCCGGCAGTCGATGCGCCAGGACGAGAGCGGCGACGTCGCGATCTCGCGCCGCCTGCGGACCTTTAGCGCCGTCGGCATGATCCTCTTCGCCCTGACGTTGAACTACGCCTCCGTCGACTGGATCATGTCGCTTCACGCGCACTGGTTCTCGACCATGTTCGGCGTCTACTTTTTCGCCGGCACGGTCGTGGCGATCCTGGCGACGTTGATCCTCCTGATCCTGCAGCTCCAGGCCGGCGGTCTCTTGCACAACGTCGTGACCTGGGAGCACTTCCACGACCTCGGGAAGCTCCTTTTCGCCTTCACGGTCTTCTGGGCCTACATCGCTTTTTCGCAGTTCATGCTCATCTGGTACGCCAACCTCCCGGAGGAGACGTCGTTTTTCGACCACCGCTGGCACGGCGGTTGGGAGCACGTCTCGATCTTCCTTGCCGTGGGGCACTTCGCCCTGCCGTTTCTCTTTCTGCTCTCCTCCGACTTCAAGCGCCGGCGCTGGTCGCTGACCCTGGCCTCCTGCTGGTTGCTCTTCATGCACGCGGTCGACATCTACTGGCTGGTGCTCCCGAACTTCCCGGAGAGCCACGGCTTTCACCCGGCGTGGGTCGACCTGAGCGCCTTCGTCGGGATCGGCGGGCTCTTCCTGGCCGTCTTCGCGCGGAGCTTGAAGGGCAAGGCCCTCGTCCCGGTGCGGGATCCGCGTCTGGCGGAGTCGGTGGCCTTCGAGACCGTCTAGGAACCGGTGGCGAGCCACGAGGGTCGTCCACGGGTGCGGGACTCGGGAATCGTCTTCGCCGTCACCCTCTTGCTGCTCGCGGCGCCCGCCTGGCGGGCCCGGCCGCAAGAGCAGGAGAGCCCACAGGCGGCGACCGGACGGCAGCTCGTCACCCTGCTGGGCTGTCCGGGCTGCCATACGATCACCGATCCGGCTTTCGCCGATCTCGGCAAGTCGGGCCCGGACCTGCGGCGCATCGCGGCGAAGACGAATCCGAGCTGGACCCTCCAATGGGTGACCGATCCCAGGAAACTCCGTCCCACGACCTGGATGCCGCATTTCTTCGACGAGACGGACCGGACCCAGGCCCACGCCGTCGTCGCCTACCTGTGGGACAAGTCGCAGCCGGTCGACTATCCATCCCCTCCCGCCGGTGACGCCGAGCGCGGCGAGGAGCTCTTCCACTCTGTCGGATGTACCGGCTGTCACCTCCGGGAGACCGGAGCCGAGCGCCACGACTTTCCCGAGCCCTACCGTCTGCAGGGTCCCAACCTGATCCACCTCGGCAGCAAGGTCGACGCTGCCTGGCTCTTCGCCTGGCTCCGGAACCCGCGGCGGTACGCCCCGGAGACGCGGATGCCCGACCTTCGTTTGAGTGGCCGGGAGGCAGCGGACCTGGTCGCTTTCCTGATGGCGAGCCGCGCTCCCGATAAAGAGGGCGCAGAGCTTGCGCTCGGCGGCGCCGGCGACGTGGAGGCCGGACGGGAAGCGATCGCCCTCTACGGCTGCTACGGCTGCCACGCGATCGCCGGCTTCGAGGAAGCCGGCCGGCCGGCCGGCGAATGGACGTCTTTGGACGGCTTCTCCGGCCACGGCCTTGATGGGCTGCCCGACTTCCGGCTCTCCGTCCGCGAGCTCGAGGCGATCCGCACGGCCACCGGCAAGGCGTCCGCCGCCGGCGACGCGGCGCTCGTCGCCGGCCGCCGGCTGGTGGCCCGTTACGGCTGCCGGGGCTGCCACCTGCTCGAAGGCGGAGGGCACGCCATCGAGGCCACCATCGACGATCCGGGCCTGCTGCCGCCGAACCTGAACGGGGAGGGCTCGCGGGTGCAGCCGGCGTGGCTGCGGGCCTATCTCAAAGATCCCGCCGGCGTCCGGCTGCGCTCCTGGCTCACCGTCCGCATGCCCACCTTCGACTTTTCCGAGGAGGAGATCCGCACCGCCGTCGCCTACTTCGCGGCCCTGGAAGAAGGGGAGGTGGCGCTGTCGCCGGCCGCCGCGCCCACGGCGCGAAGCCTCGCCCTGGGCCGCGAGGCGTTCGACCTGATGCCGTGCGGCCGCTGCCATCCGAAGGGTTCGGCGGCGGACGCGCTGGCTCTCGGCGCGGCGAGCCTCGGTCCGCCGCTCGGGCTCGCGAGCCGGCGGCTGCGCTACGAGTGGATCGCGCTGTGGCTCAAGGACCCCCAGAGCTGGCTTCCGGGAACCATGATGCCGACTTTTTTCATCGAGTCGCGGCCCGGGGTTTTCGTCTCGCCCTTCACCGGCGCCCTCGACGCGCCCCTCTTCGCGGAGCCCAAGGCGCGCATGATGGAGCTCGTGGGCTCGGAGAAGGAGCTGGAGGCGTTCCTCGACGACGCCGACGCGGTGATCGCGGCGCTTCGCGACTACGTCTGGAGCCTGGGAGACGAATAAGGCCGATCACCTCCCGAGCTCGAAGGTCACCGCGGTCTCGCCGTTCGGCTCGACGGTGATCTTCTTTACCCTCTCGCCCAGGGTCTCGTGCCAGAGCTCCAGCTCGTACTGCCCCGGCGGGACGTCCGTGAGCTGAAAGGAGCCGCTGTCGTCGCTCAAGGCATAGTACGGGTGCTTCTGCAAGACGATGTAGGACTTCATCCACGGGTGAAGGTCGCAGCCGATTCGGATCACCTTCTGCTCCGACACCCGCGCGGTGAAGTTCTCGACGAGAAGCTTCTCGACGAACTTCGGCTGCCCGACGTTGAAGACGGAATCCCTGCCGTACGAGCGGACGCCGTGGGCGATGCGGTCGCCGTTTAAGATGTGAAGGTCCGCGTCGTCGCGAAAGAGGAGGACGTGGGGCTCGAACCGGCAAGCCGACTGTCCGAGGGTGTATTCGCGATCCTCCCACTTCTTCCCCCGCGGGATCCTCCGCAGGTTGGCGACAGCATTCTTGACCCCTCCGTCGGCGCCGACGAGAAGAGCCCTGGAGAGGGTCTCTTTTCCACAGACCTCCGTGTCCGTGGAAACGACGAGCCTCTCAGAAGGGGGAGCAGTGCCGGTGAACGTCACCTGGCCGACCACGGAGCCACCGTCCTTCACTTCGCCCTCTTCGTACGAGTCGGTCTGAGCCAGGGCGACGGCCACGTTGAGGATTGCGGAGACGACGATCAGGGTCGAACGCATGAGCCTTGCTCCTATAAACCGTTTTCGTTCTGCGGGTCGGGCTGGGACCAGAGGCCGGGAAGGTCGACCGGCCAGGGCTCGGGCTTCGGCCGCCGGCGGGGGGCGCTGAGCCGGCCGGGGAAGATGCGCCGCGAAATCCGCAACGAGGCGGTCAGGCCCTCGAGCTCCTCGATCACCACCTTGTCGAGCTCGCGGCTCCGCGTCCAGCCCTCCACCGAGGCTAGCACAGTGATCTTGCCCACGACCCACCTACCCTGGAAGCCGCAGGCCGGCGAAACTGTCCTTCTGGTCGTCCTGCAGCGGATCGAAGGCCCCTTCGAAGACCTCGCGGTCAACCTCGCGGAAACCCCAGAACGGCTCGACCCAGGCGTAGTTGAGCGACACCTCGAAGGCGTTTCGAATGGCCGAGGTCTTGTTCCTCGGCGCCGTGACCCGGTACTCGACGACCAAAATGTCTCCGTCGCGGATCCGGCCGCCGGGCAGCGGGACGATCTCCACGAATTCGGCAAATTCCGCGAGCTCGTAGTCGACCCCTTCGTCGTAGACCGTCGTGCGCGGCTCGTCGGTGACCACGACGCTTCCGGGGATCACCCCGGGGCGCTCGAGGCGCGAGGGAACGCCGAAGTGGGCGACGTGGCGTTCCTCGGTCAAGAGCTCCTGGCCGTCGCCGCGCAGGCTGTCACGCATCTCGTACCTGCCGGTGAACCGCGCCGTCAGCCGGCCGCGGCCTGGGAGGTTCTTACGGTAGGTCGAGCTCAGGCCGAGCTCTTCGGAAGAGCTCGTACCCGCCCGCGACGACGAGCGCGCCCGCTCTACGGTCAGGTCGGTCTCCAGGCTCTGGTAGAGGCGGTGGTGAAGGCCCAGGATCCCCCGTTGCGACGTGGTGGGCGGACCCGAGAAGCTCTCGCGCTGCTGCCCCACGTAGCGCAAGCTGCTCGAGAGGCTCTTGCGGTGCTGGAGACGCAAATCCTCGTCGAGGAAAAAAGAGGAGGATCGAAGCTCGCCGCCGCGGCGGGGTGAGACCGGCAGGAACGTCGCCAACAGGTCGAGGCCCACCAGCCTGCCGTCGCCCGCGCCTTCCTGCTCCTGGGTGGTGACCTGGCTCCGGAGCAGACCCAGGTTGAACCCGTAGTTGACGAGGAGGAAATCGGTGTCGACCACGGTGAGCGTGTTGCGCAGCAGGAGCCTTTCTTCCATGAGCTCGCGCTCGAAGAGCGAGCTGCCCCTGACAAGGAGCGAGGACTCCTGCCGTTGGAGGCCGAAGTGGAGCTCCGCGGTCCCGGTCCAGGGGCCGAAGACGAAGAAGTCCTGGGCGGCGAGAGGAGAAGCCAGGGCGATCCAAACGGCAAGCCCGGCGCCACGGACGCGGCGCCGGGCCGGTCTCTCCGAAGCGGTGGAGCGCATCCTTCGCACGAGCTCACCCTTCGGAGAACGCTTCCCGGCTTTGTCCTCAACCTCGGTCGTGGCACTTCTGGCAGATGTAGGAGGCTCCGGGACCGGTGCCCGAGCCGCCCAGGGTGCCTCGCAGCAGGGGAATGCCGAAGACCAGAGTGCGCTCGTTGTGCACGCCGTGGCAGGAGGTGCACTCGATGCCGGTGGCGTTGGGCACGGCACCGGCCGAGATGTTGCCGGCGTTGTCGTTGAACAGGCGGATTCCGAGGGCCGTCGGATCCGAGTTGAAGTCCGACACGAAGACGTTGCGCCGGAGGCTTTGCCACCATCGAGGAGCTCGCCCTGCGGCCGGTCCCGAAGATCACCGCGGGGGACTGGGATGCCACGGGCGCGGCGCTGGAGAGGACCTCCACCTGGGAGGAAGCGCTGCGGATCCTTCCCCTCGACGTGGTCGGAGGGGTCGACTGGGTGGCGGCCGTTCAGCAGGGGCTGAGCGTCCCCCAGCTCGTCCTCGAGACCGAGGCGAGCGCCCCCTTCACCCTCGACACCCTGGTCGCCAGCGGCGCGGAGCAACCCAGCTCGCCCTTCCTCGACTTCACCGTCGAGATGATGTCGCAGGGCGACGATCCGATCTTCAAGGCCACCTTCCCCCACTCCAGCCACACCCTCTTCCTCGCCTGCTCGAGCTGCCACCCCGGCGTCCGCGACTGGGACGTGCCGATGGAGGCGATCCTCGCCGGCGGTGCCTGTGGCAAGTGTCACGGCCGGGTGTCGTTCGCGCCGGAGACCGGCTGTCCGCGCTGTCACCAGAGCCTGGTGCCGCCGGCCGAGGAGCTGGTCCTAGCGGAGCTTGAGCGGGCACGCCAGGAGCCGTTCGCGTCCAGCCCCGAGCTCTTGGCGCGCGGCCAGGCCGTCTACGGCCGGTACTGCGCCCTCTGCCACGGCGAGCAGGGAGACGGCGCAGGGAGGCTTGCCCGCTGGCTCACCACCAAACCGCGGGACTTCACCCCCGGAACCTACAAGTTCAAGTCGGTCCTCGGCCCCCTGCCGAGCGACCTCGACCTCTTCCGGACCATCACCCGCGGTGTCCCCGGTACCTCGATGCCTGCCTGGACTTCGCTCTCCTTCGAGGAGCGCTGGGCCCTGGTGCACTATGTCAAGACGTTCTCCGACTACTTCGTCGAGGAGAAGGCCGGCGAAACCCTGATCATCCCCGAGCCGCCCGTCCTCACCGCCGAGCTGCGGCAGGTGGGCGAGGGCGTCTACAAAGAAGCCGGCTGCAACTCCTGTCACGGAGACACCGGCGGGGGCGACGGGCCGTCCGCGAAGAGCCTTCAGAGACAACTGGGGTCAACCCATCCGTCCCTACCCCTTCACGAGCGGCCGGCCCATGAAGAGCGGCACCGCCCTCACGGACATCTTTCGCACCGTGAGCCTCGGGCTCGGGGGCACGCCCATGCCGGGCTTCGGCGAAACCCTCGCGACCGAGCAGATCTGGGCCGTCGCCAGCTTCGTCTCCGCCTTTCGAGGACAGGCGCCCGCGCCGTTCGCGGTCAAGGGCGACATCTTCTTCGAGCGGCCCGCGGCGACCGACGAAAACGGCGCGACGGGTACTAACGGGGATCTGGCGGCGGACGACGGCGACGGCTTCTGGGGCGACGACGCCGAGGAAGAGGAATCCGACGGCGGCGGCGATAGCTTCTGGGGCGATGCCGCCGAGGAGGAAGAGCCCGGGGAGGCCGGCGAGGACTTCTGGGGCGACGACGCCGAGGAAGAGGTGCTCGAGGTGGGCGGTGGCGAGGACTTCTGGGGCGACGCCACCGAAGAAGGCAACGACGATGGCGGCTTCTGGGACGATGAGGACGACGGAGGTTCCCCGAGCGCCGTCGCCGTCGACCCGCACGAAGTCGCGGGCGCGCCGGTCGAGCAGCCCGAGGTGCCCCCGGCGACTTTTCCCCACTGGTTGCACCGCGTCCGCCTCAAGTGCGCCAACTGCCATCCGCGGGTCTTCGAGATGAAGGCCGGCGCCAACCCGATCAACATGGACGCGATGCGCGCCGGTCTCTACTGCGCCAAGTGCCACAACGGAAAGATCGCCTGGCAGATTGGCTTCACCAATTGTCCCCGCTGCCACCAGGCGCGGCCGACGCCCTGACCCGAGGAGCGCAAGAACCGTGAACGGCTTCAAAACTCTGACCCAAAGAGGCGCTCGGCGATGACCCGACGTTGTGCCGGCTGGACGCCGTTGCGGCCTCTCGCCCTCTTCCTGCTCGCGGCCTACGCGACCGCGCCTTGCGCCGTCGCTCAGCCGTGTGCCGTCGGCGGCACCTCGGCGCTGCCCCCACCCGTGGTGGAGCACTTGCGCGGCTATCGCGCCTCGTTCAACTCTCCGAGTCGTCTTGCAGTCGACTCCCTCGGCCAGATCTACGTCGCCGATCCGGCGAACGGTACGGTCCTGGTGCGTGCCGCCGACGGCCACGTCGTGATGCGGGCCGAGGGGCTGGGCTCTCCCACCAGCATCGCCGCGGTAGCCGACGGCAGCCGGATCTACGTCGGCGACGGAATCGACGGCCGGGTGAGCGCCTACACCCCGGACTGGCAGCGGCTCTTCGACCTGGGACAGGGGAACGGCGAGATCGCCTTTCCCGGCGACCTGGCGTTGGATCCGGCGACCGGCGACATCTGGGTCACGGACAGCGTCGAGCATCAGGTCAAGGTGTACGACTCCGCCGGCACGTGGCGGCTCTCGATCGGCCAGCGCGGCACCGGGAGCGGCCAGTTCGAGTTTCCGGCGGGCATCTTCATCGACGCCGCCGCCGACGAGGTGCTGGTCGTCGACCAACTCAACGGGAGGGTCCAGATCTTCGACCGTCAGGGCCACTGGAAGTCCTGCATCGGGGAGAAGGGAAGCGGCAACGGCCGATTCAACATGCCGCAGGGAATCTGGGTCGACGACCTCGGCCGGATCTTCGTCACCGACGCCTTTGAAGGCTGGGTTCACGTCGTCGATCGCCAGGGAGCGACGGTGTCGTTCATCGGCGACGTCGCCGACGTCGGCGTAGGCCCCGGACGGCTCACCACTCCGAGCGACGTCGTCATCGATCCCTCCGGCCGTCTCGTCGTGACCTCGGGCACCACCGCCCGCCTCGAGATCTTCGGCCTCGACGGCTACAGCGATCCGGAGCGGTTCGTACCGGCGGCGGTCGACCTGGGTCCGGATCCCCTCGACCCGCTCGGCGCCGGCGCCACGGTCACGGCCGTGGTCGAGGTACCCGGATACCGCCTCGGGCTGATCGCGCCCGAGACGATCGCGGCCAACGGCGTCGCCGCCGTGCCGGGGACCGCCGTCGCCGGCGACGCGGACGGCGACCACGTTGCCGACCTCAGCGTGGCCTTCGACGGCGCCGCCGTGGCCGCCACCCTGCCGCCGGCTGGAGGCACGGTGCGCGTCAGCGGCCGGCTCGGCGATCTCGAGCTCGAGGGCTTCGCTCCTCTCACCGTGATCGCCGCTCCGAGCGCCGACGCGGACGGCGACAGCGTGGCGGACGGCGCCGACCTCTGCCCCGGGACACCCGCTGGAGCCCCGGTCGACGACGTGGGCTGCAGCCTCGATCAGCTCTGCCCCTGCTCCGGGCCGGCACCGGGCGAGGAGTGGAAGAACCACGGTCAATACGTCTCCTGTGTCACCCGGCGCGTCCGGGACATCTCTCGTCCGCCGCTCGACCAGGAGATCCGGCAACGTCTCGTGAACGAAGCGGCGCAGTCGGACTGCGGGAAATAAGAAAGACCTACCGTGAGACCAGCGACATTGGAACGACGCAAAATTGCCCTCTTCCTCGCAGCGGCACTCCTTCTGGCCGGCCTCGGCCGGGTCCACGCCCAGTTCGTCGACCCGCCGCATTCCGACGTGATGCTCCCTGATGCGCCGTGCCTGGCGTGTCATACGCCCCATCACGCCGACGGCGTGTCCATCATCCAGGCGCAGACCGTCCCTCTCCTCTGCCAGTCGTGCCACAACAGCACCGGGCTGGCCGCGAACCGGCCGCTGAACGACGGCGACCAGGCCTTTCCCGGGCTCGACGGCACCTCCCACCGCTGGGACTCCGGTCCCTCCGGTCACGTGGAGCCGGCCGGCTCGAACACCTCGCCGGGCCTCATCAGGTCCGCAGGAGCCTTCAACGGCCGGATCGAGCGCACCTACACGATCACGATCATCGGCGGCGGCGACGCGGGAACGGCGACGTTTGCCTGGACCGATTCGGCGGGCGGCAGTGGCTCCGGCACCGCGGGGGAGTCCGTGCCCCTGAACGCGGGCCTCACGCTGACGTTTCTCGACGCTCCGGCGTCACCCAGCTTCCTCGCCGGCGACACCTGGACGCTCTACGTACGCAGCGACATTCGCGCTCCCAACCCGAACGACTTCTTCGAAAGGGACATGGCCAACCGCTTCCAGCGCAGCGCCGAGAAGGTGGTGTGCACCGTCTGCCACAATCAGCACTGGCAGGACAATCAGCCCTTCGACCCCGCTGCGCCGCCCTTCACCGGGCCGGGCAGCGGCTGGAACGGCACCGGCGACGGCCGGCACTATCAGCGGGTACCAAACGACGTCAACCAGATGTGCACCACGTGTCACAGCGTTCGCAACGTGACCTCGTCGGCTCTGGGCTCGCACCCGGTGGGGATCTCCATCCCCGCCGAGGCGACCTTCCAGCCGCCGGCCCAGCTCCCCTTGGACGCCGGCGCCAACGTGCGCTGCATGACGTGCCACGCGCCGCATTTCTTCCCCGGCGGTAATCCGGCGACGACGGGCTCGTCCGACGGCTACGTCCTGCGCCAGCCGATCGGCGAGCTGTGCTACCAGTGCCACACCCTCGCCGACCGCGCCGGCGGCTCCCACTTCAACCCCGTCACAGGGCTCCTCTGGCCGGGGGGCCAGTACGGCTCGAGCTTTCCGGCGCACAGCGCCGAGAAGCGCGGCTTCTGCGTCAACTGCCACTGGCCCCACGGCTGGCCCGACGACGCGAGCCCGACGGACGACTACTCACGGCTGTGGGTGGAGCGCTACGACACCACGTCCGGCGGCACCGATCCCGACGACGCCGAGGACCTGTGCTTCACTTGCCACGACGGCTCGCCGGCGCTCACCAACATCCGTGGCGAGTTCGCCAAGGGAACGAACGGCACCGACATCTTCCACCACCCCGTCGCCGACTCGGAGCAGACGCCGGGACGCTCGGTCGAATGCGTCGAATGTCACAACCCGCACCGCGCCAGGCCCGACAACAAGCACGCCGGAGCGACCGGCGTGGACCTCGCCGGCGCCGCCGTCGGCCCCGGCACGGGCAACGACCGCGACGTGACGGAGTCCGAGGTCTGCTTCAAATGCCACGGCGACACGTTCAACAGCTCGCGCCCCGGCACCAGCAACAAGCGGCTCGACTTCCAGACCATAAACAGCGCCTTTCATCCGGTCGCCGGCGCCGGACAGAACCAGTCCGCCAACCTGGCGAGCCAGCTGCTTGGCGGGCTTGGCACCTCGTCGACGATTCGCTGCACCGACTGCCACAACAACCAGGCCACCGCCGACGCCGTGGGGCCGGCGTCGAATTCCACGGCCTCGCCGAAGGGTCCTCACGGCTCGACGAACGCGGCGATTCGCCGCGCGGCCTATCAGGCCACCTATCTCGAGGCGCAGGGGCCTACCGCCTATGACCCGGCCAACTTCGAGCTCTGCTTCCTGTGTCACGACCCGGCGAGGCTGGTGGAGGCCCGCCGCTTCGACGACAACCCGCCGGCGCGCACCAACTTCTTCGACGACATCGACGGCAGGGACAACCTGCACGAGCTCCACCTCGTGGACCGCATCAGCAAGACGCGGGCGACTTGTAAGAACTGCCACTTCAACGTCCACAGCAACCGCACCGCGGCGAACACCCAGTACAACGTCGACGGCGTGGTGTACGACTCGCCGCCGGCCGGCTTCAAGACGCACCTGATCAACTTCTCTCCCGACGTCACGCCCACCGGTGGCCGGGCGAAGCCCGAGTGGTGGATCAACACCGGCAACCGGCAGCGCCGCTGTAATCTCTCCTGTCACGGCGAGGTCATGAACTTCGTCTACCGGCCGCCAAGCGGCGACGACTCCCCGACCATCCCGTGAGAGGACGAGAACCATGAGCCGACAATCCTTTCTCTTGCCGTACCACTCCGGCCGTTCCGCGGCCTGGATCACAGCCCTCGTCGTGACGATTCTTCTGGTCCCTACGACGAACGCCGCCTCGGGATGTGCGAACGTGACGCTTTACGAGGATTTCTCGTCGCTTGCGGGCTGGACGGTGATCAACGGCGGTGACGGCTCCACCCATGGCGGCGGCAAGCTACCGACCTGGACTCTTTCCAATCCGGGCCGCCGGCAGCCGCCGGGGCTTAGCGCACCCTTTGCCCTCGTCGATTCGTTCTACAACGGGTTCGGCCTCATGGACGAGGAGCTGATCAGCCCGCAGCTCGACGCCTCGGGGATGATCTGCCTCGCGCTCGTCTTCAGCCACGACTTTAAGCAGTATCGAGGCGGCCTCGAGGAGCGAGCCGAAGTCAGGGTTCGCTCCGGCGCCACCGGAGGGGCATGGGTCACCGTAAGGACCTACACCGGCGGCGACGCGACCGGCATGGAGATCGTCGACCTGACCGCCTTTGCCGCCGCGAATCTGCAGGTGGAGCTCCGCTACTCGAACGCCAACTGGGAAGAGTACTGGGCCGTCGACGACGTGGCCGTGCTCGGCCACACCGCGGAGATCTTCGCCGACGGTTTCGAGGCCGGCTCCGTCAGCGCCTGGTCTGTGACGACGTCGGGTCAGTGATGCGGCCGGTTCACTTCCCGCAAGCTGCGTCTCCGGGTGGCGTCATCCGAACTCTTGCCAGACTTTGTAGACGCCGAAGGACGTCGCCAGAGGCCAGGCCACGATCACCGCGACGACGCTCCAGCGTTTGCTGTGGTAGAGTTGCTCCCAGAGCGTCAGCCGGTGGTCCGTGCGAAACGCGGCCTCGACGTGTCGACCAAGTCCTCTTTCGCCATCTTCACCGCCTCGACGCCCGGGAAGTCGGGATAGGTGAGCGTCGCGTCGGCGAGCAGCGGCGTTTGAAGCTCTCCGGGTCTCGTTGCGCCTCCCGGAGATCCGGACCACGGCGTCGAGGGCCGGCTCGACGTCCTGGGCGGGGACGCCGGAGGCAAGGAGGAACAGGACTGGAATCAGGAGTCCGACCGTCTTCAGGGGAAAGCGCCGGTTTGCCGAGCATGGCGGGATTCTATACAATGAAGGGCTCAGGAGAGCCATCACGATGAGCGCTACCGCCTCAACAGCCGTCCATACCGGACCGGACTCCCTGACCGCCGAAGAGTTCGCGGGCAAGATCCGCTCTCTCTTGGACGGTCAGAAGCTTGTCGCCGCGATGCGGGAGGCAGCCCGAGGGGCCAAGCTCTTCCCCGGTGATTCCTGGCTACGTCAGGCCGACCGCGTGCTCAACCCGCGCAAGGTTTCCGTGGTCCCCGCCAGGGATCAGCATCTGGACCGCCGGAAGGAGTACGAGTGGCTCCGCCGTCATCGCGACGAGTACCGCGGCAAGTGGGTCGCTCTGATGGAAGACGAGCTGATCGCGAGCAGCGAGTCCTTCGACGAGGTGCTTCGCGAGGTCCGCGCCCGTCGTCTCGCGGCACACCCCCTCGTTCATCGTGTCGAGTGAAGGCGCGACGCTCCTGACCCCGGAGCAACGTCCCTTCACCGTCGGAGCGGCTCCGTACTACGACTCCGCGGAGCCGAAGCTTCTCGACACGGAGCCACGGATTTTCATCCGCGTCGAACCGGCTCATCTCGGCATCGACGTCCTCGCGATGGTCGACACCGGCGCGCCCTGGTGTATCTTTGAGCCACGGATCGGCTCCGCCATCAAGGATCACCTCGAAGAGCTGCCGGGAGCCTACTCTCTCAGCACCCGGCTAGGACGGTTCGAAGGAAAGCTCTATCGAGGCGCGGTCACTATCCTGGCGGAAGAAGGCGAGGCTTTAGACGTCGAGTCCACGATCTTCCTGAGCCCGGACTGGCCCCAAGGGAACTTCGTCGGTTATTTGGGTTTTCTCTCTCGGATCTGCTCGGGGTTCAATCCGGCAGAAAACAAGTTCTATTTCGGTCCACTTCAATAACCGTCGATGCGATCAGCTCGGGAGGCTTGTGGCGGCGCTCCCAGCGGGCGTCGCCCGCGGGGCGGGCGGGACGCCCGCGCTCCCAGCATTCGTGAGGCGGGCCTCAGGAGCTCCACCGCGGACGCGTCGGCACGACGGCCGCCCCCGGCAACAACTCGCCGCGGGCGACGACGCGCGCGTCGCCTGCGAGCTCCAGCCGGCGGACTTCGCCGCTCTTGAGCTCGCCGTCGACGGTGAGCTCAAAACCGCCCGCCGTCAACGCCACGGAGGGCAGCTCGAGCTCGCCCGCCACGACGCCCGCCACCGCCGTCGCCACAACCCCCGTTCCGCAGGCGAGCGTTTCGCCCTCGACGCCACGCTCAAAACAGCGGACTTCGAACCGACGACGCTCCGTGAAGCGGACGAAGTCGACGTTCGCGCCCTGAGGATAGAGGTCCGGGTGCGAGCGCAGGCGCGGCCCCAGACGCTCGACGGGTGCCCCGCCCAGCCCCGCCGGTGACCCTTCGGGCGACGTCCACGGCAGCACGAAGTGCGGGACACCGACGCTGACGTACCAGCCCTCGTGACGCATCCCGTCGACCACAAGGACACGCCGTTGCGGCCGCGTGACGATCGGCGGCAGCTCCAGGCCCACCCGAACGTCGTCGACGTGGCGGGCGCGCAGCGTCCCGGCGTCGGTTTCCAGCTCCAGGGTGGAGCTCTGCCAGCCGAGGTGGAAGACGAGCTGGGCGGCGCAGCGGCTGCCGTTCAGGCAGAGCTCGCTGCGGCGCCCGTCGGGCTCGCGGTGGACGATGCGCCCGCCGCGGTCGGTGCGCACGAGCGTCATGAGCCCGTCCGCGCCGAGGGAGACCCCTCGCCGGCACCAGGTGCGGATCGCCTCGTCCGGCGGCTCCTTGCCCGGCGGCACCAGGACGACGATGAAGTCGTTCCCGGCTCCCGAGACCTTGAAGAAACCGACGGGATCGGAGATCGGGAGGCGCCCGGTCATCTTCCCAACCTCAGTCGGCCGCTTCCTTCCTCTTCTTGCGGGCGCGAAGCGCCGCACGGATGGAAGGGAAACCGACGATGACGTTTATGACCACGATGACGACGGCGAGCTCGACGATGGTCGTCCAACGCTCGTCACCTGACGAGCGGATGATCTTCGCCCAGAAATAGGTGTAGATGGTCCCCGCCGGGATGATGCCCAGGACCGTCGTCGCCAGGAAGAGTGGAAAGCGGACCCCGGCGAGCGCCATCGCGAAGTTGACGAGGGCGTAGGGGATCGGCATGAACCGCGTCTGGACCAGGGGCCAGAAGCCGTGACGGTCGAAGACCGCCTCGGCAAGACGGATCTTGCCGCGGGTGACGTGGACGACGAAGTCGCGGCCCAGGGAGCGCGCCAGGAGGTAGGACAGCGTCCCGCCGAAAATCATGCCGAGGCAGTTATAAACGGATCCGTGAAGGAAGCCGAAGACCGCGCCGCCGGCGATTAAGAGCGGCGTCATCGGCATGCCAAGGGGGGCGAGCACCGTATAGAGCAGCAGCAGGAGGAGAGGCGCCCACCAGAAGCTGCGCAGCGATTCGAAAAGCGCCTGCATCTTCTCCTCGGTCATGTACTCGGCGAGCGGCGTATACCGCAGGGCGAGGAAACCCCCTAGCAGGATCGCGGCGAAGATCGCCACCCGCACGAACATGCCGCGCGACGGCGCCTTCTTTTCCTGCTCGCTCGGCTGCGTCAAGGCCTTCTCCGCCTCAACCTTCCTCGTCGAGCTTCAAGAACTCCCGGAGGTGCTTCATGAGGACTTTTCTCGACTCCGGGTCGATGAAATTGAGCCGCAGCTCGTTGATCACCATGACTTCCATCTTGAGCCACTCGTCCCAGCATGCCGCGCAGACGTGGTCGCGGATCTCGTCGCCCAACTTTCCGCCGTAGAGCACGTCAGAGCTCGGCGGCGCCTCGGTGCCACAGCGCTTGCAAAGAACGTCCTGTGCCATCTTGGGTCCTCCTCAAACCTCGCCCGGCAGGACGATCAAGCTCTTCGAGCGCTCCTGGACGTCCTTGGGGATCGACACGAGCACCAGCATGTCCGTGCGCCGCTCGGCCGGGCCGCGAAGCGACTTCACCACCTCGTCGGGCACCGCCAGCTTGACGTAGGCCGAGCGCCGCGCGTTCTGGCGGGCGGAGTCCGTCACGAGGTCCTCGAGAGCGACGACCTCGAGACGCTCGGGATAGTTCTCGACGGCAAAGAGCAGGGCCTCGTGGGCGGCATGGAGATTCTCGATTTGGGGGTCCATCTCAGGCGGTGACCTCCGCTTCTTTGAGCAGTGATTGGAAGTACTCGACGGTCTTTCCCAGCCCCTCGTCGAGGGGAACCCTGGGCTCCCAGTCGAGGAGGGTCCGAGCCTTCGTGATGTCGGGCTGTCGGGTCTTGGGATCGTTCAACGGCAGGGGCTCGTAGACGATCTCGCTCGTGCTGCCGGTCAGCTTCAGGATATGCTCCGCGAACTGGAGGATGGTCATCTCGTGGGGATTGCCAATGTTGGTCGGCGCGGAGACGTCGGAGAGGAGCAGGCGGTCGATGCCCTCGACGAGATCGGAGACGAAACAAAAAGAGCGCGTCTGGCCACCGTCGCCGAAGACGGTCAACGGCTCGCCGGTCAGGGCCTGCTGGATGAAAGCCGGCACCACCCGACCGTCCTTGGGGCGCATGCGCGGACCGTAGGTGTTGAAGATCCGTACGATCCGCGTCTCCAGGCCGTGGTAGCGGTGGTAGGCCATGACCATGGCCTCGCCGAAGCGCTTGGCCTCGTCGTAGACGCCGCGCGGACCCACGGGATTGACGTTGCCCCAGTAGGTCTCGGGCTGCGGATGGACCAGCGGATCGCCGTAGACCTCCGAGGTCGAGGCGAGCAGGTAGCGGGCTTTTTTTGCCTTCGCGAGGCCCAGGGTGTTGTGGGTGCCGAGCGAGCCCACCTTGAGGGTCTGGATCGGCAGCTCCAGGTAGTCGATGGGGCTCGCCGGAGAGGCGAAGTGGAGGACGTAGTCGACGTCACCTTCGAGCTCGAAGGGGATCGACACGTCGTGCTCGACGATCGAGAAGTCGTCGCGGTCGAGCAGGTGGGCGATGTTTTTCCACCTACCGGTCAGGAAGTTGTCGACGCACACCACCCGGTGGGAGTCCGCCAGCAGACGGTCGCAGAGGTGGGAGCCGAGGAAGCCGGCTCCTCCGGTCACGACAGCCGTCTTCATCGGCGGCTCCCGGGCAGGGCCAAGGTGCCCATGGACCAACCGCGTGGAACGACACAGGTCTTCATGATGGATGCTTTCAAGTCGTCAGGAGAGTCGATGGGCGGACACGAGCCGGCTCGTGTCCTAGGGAGCTGCGGAACCCGGGCCCAGGCAGGCTCCGGTGGCCGGGTACGGACCCGGCTGGGGGGAAGATACTCGATCCGTCGCCGAACGGCAAGCTCAGAGCTGACCGGGCCCGGCTCCAGGCCCCGCGGCGTCGACGAGCGCCCGAGTGGCCTCGTGGGTCGGCGACGTGAAAAGCTCGCGCGGCGCGCCGCGCTCCACCACGCGGCCCAGCGCCATCACCACCACCTCGTCGGCCAGGTGCCCCACCAGGCGCAGGTCGTGGGAGATCAGGACGTAGGCCAGGGCGAAGCGCTCCTGGAGACGCAGGAGGAGATTCGCGACCTGCGCCTGATGGGACAGGTCGAGGCCTGAGAACGCCTCGTCAAGGACGAGCAGACGCGGCTCGGCGGCGAGAGCCCGGGCGATCGTGAGGCGTTGCTTCTGGCCGCCGGAAAGCTCCGGCGCGCGGCGTTCGCCGAGCTCGGGGCGCAGGCCCACCTCCGCCATCAGCTCCAGCGCCTGCCGGCGGGCCGCGGCGCGCTCGCGGCCCTGGACGAGGAGCGGCTCGGCGACCGCATCGACCGCCTGAAACCGCGGATTGAGCGCCGCCGCCGGGTCCTGGTGCACGAGCTGCAGGCGAGGACGAAGCCGCCGCCGCTCCCGCGCCGTCAGGGCGCCAAGGGGACGTCCGGCATAGAAGACCTCGCCGGCGCTCGGCGCCTCGTGGAGGGTGAGCAGACGCCCCAGCGTCGACTTGCCGCTTCCCGACCGGCCTACGACCGCTACGCTCGCCCCCCCGGGGACGGCGAGGTCGACGCCGTCGAGGGCTCGCACCTCGCCCTTCCGGCCCGAGCGCTGGTAGACCTTCGTCAGCCCAACGGCTGAGAGGAGAGGCCGAGCGGTTGGCGCCTCAGCCGCCATGGCGGAAGCACTCCACGACGTGTCCTTCGGCGGGTTCGACCGCGACCGGCGGACGCTCGTCGCAGTGCGCGAGGCGCAGCGCGCAGCGCGGCGCGAAGCGGCAGCCGCCGCCCCGGCGGCCGGCGATCCGGCGGCCGGCGATCCGGCGGCCGGCGATCCGGCGGCCGGCGATCCGGCGGCGCAGGATCGGTGCGTGCCCCTCGAGGACCGGAAGCTGCCGGCGTTCGCCGTCGGTCCCTTCGCCGAGGGGTGGCGGCATGGAGCGCAGCAGAGCCGCCGTATAGGGATGAAGCGGCGCCGCAAAGACCGCGTCGCGCGGTCCTTCCTCCATGCGCCGTCCGGCGTAGAGCACCAGCAACCGGTCCGCCGTCTCCCGGAGCACCTGCGGATCGTGGCTGATCACGATCGACGCCATCCCAAAGCGCCGCCGCAGGTGCTTTAGAAGAGCCAGGATCTCGTGTTGGGTCGTGGCGTCGAGCGATCCGGTGGGCTCGTCGGCCACCAGCAGGGCGGGCCGGCAGGCCAGGGCCTGGGCGAGGACCGCGCGCTGGCGCTGGCCGCCGCTCAGCTGATGCGGATAGGCGTCGGCGAGCTGTGCGTCGAGGCCGACCTCGGCGAGGAGCGTTCGCGCCGCCTCGCGGCGCTCGCGACGTCCCCCTCTGCGGTGAGCACGGAGCACTTCGTCGACCTGAGCGCCGATCGAGCGCGTCGGATGGAGGGCCTCGCTCGGTTCCTGGAAGACCAGGCTGATCTCGGCGCCACGCAGCGGCCGCAGGTCACGCTCGGCGAGACCCAAAAGCTCGCGTCCACGCCAGCGAATCGAGCCGCCGTCGACCATCCCTGCCGGCGGCAGCAGGCCCAGAAGCGCCAGCGCCAGGGTCGACTTGCCGCATCCCGACTCGCCGAGGATCCCCAGGGCCTCGCCCTCGCCGAGCCGCAGGCTCACCTCGTCGAGCGCCACGACCGATCCCGGGCCGTCGCGGTAGCTGACGGCGAGATCGGAAACCTCGAGGAGGACGGTCGGCGGCATCGCCTGAGATTCTATCGCGCGAAGCCTAGAAGGCTCCGGCCGTCCATGGCCCCGGGGACGTCGTCAGGTGAGGCCCTTGTGGCTGCCGTCGCACATCGGAGAGCCCCCGGTGCGCTTGCAAAGACAAAGCGCCAGGCGTTTCGTTTCCTCCACCTCGAACTTCATCGGGGTGAACTCGCTCCCCTTGTGGGAGCCGTCGCAGTAGGGTTGGTTCGACGAATGTCCGCAGCTGCACCAGAAGTAGGTCCCGGGCTCGAGCTCGAGGACCATGGGCCTGGTGTCGGCGATCTTGGGTTCCGCCATGGGATCTCTCCTTGGTCGTGGCCGATGGACGGGACGCCTCCAAGATAGCGGCTGGAGATCTCCGAGGTCAAGCGCCGCAGGGTTTCGGGTATGTTAGGGTGGTGCATCCGTCGTCTACAAACAGGCATGAGGAGGATCGAATGAGGCATCCCGGCCAGCCAGCGTATCCGTCTCCCCCGATCGGACCCTCCCCGGGATTCCTCTCTCTCCTGCTGGCGCTCATGACGGCGCTCGCGGCTGCTTCGCAGACGACTCCCTCCCAGGACGACGTCGACCGCATCCAGCGCGAGTGCCTGCGGGCCTATACGCCGGAGATGCTGGCCGGGCTGACCTCCGGCGCCGAGGCCGAGATCCCGGCCGAAGTCGAGGCAGTGCCGGAGGAGCAGGAGGAATTCCTGGACCAGGTGCTCATGCTCGAGAAGGGCCGCTTCTACCCTTTCCTTCTAGAGGACCTGTTGTCGGCCTTCGAGCTCTACCTCAAGCCGGGCGTTCGTTTCCTGGACCTGGGAAGCGGCGACGGTCGTGTCGTCTTCCTGGCCGCCCTCCTCGGTGCCGACGCCAGCGGTATCGAGTACGACAAACAGATGTTCCAGACGAGCCGCCGGGCGCTACAAGCGCTCGAAGACCTCCTTGAGCGGGACCGGGTACACCTCAAACGGGGCGACTTTTTCAAATCCTCGTGGTCAGGGTACGACGTGATCTTCTACTTCGACCTCACGAGTTTTGAGCAGAACCGTCTGCGCAAGAAAATCGCCGCGGAGCTCGATCCGGGGGCGCGGCTGCTCGTCGGTCATCAGCGCTCCGCCTTCCCGGGCCTTCAGCTCGAGACCACCTTTGAAAGCATCCATGTCTACCGCCAGCCCGAAATGAGCGAGCACGACCCCACCTTCAAGGACCGTTGCTACAAGGAGGTCGTCGACCTCCACCGTTTCTTCCAGGATTGGTTCAACGCGACCCTGGAACCTACCGAGGAGAGCTTCGCGCGTTTCGCCGACGTGCTCGCTCCCGGCTTCACGATGATCGGTCCCGACGCGCAGACGACCCGGCGCGCGGTGCTTCTCGAGCGCCTGCGCGGCGCGTACGGCCGCTGGCGCGGGCCGGAGAGCGAGGAGCCGGGGACGGGATCGATCCGGATCGAGAACCTCCGGCTCCAGCTCATCGAAGGACCGCTCGCCCTCGTCGTCTACGACGAGCGCCACGAGGTTCGCGGCGAGGTCCGCGTCCGCAGGTCGACGGCGCTGTTCCGGCTGGTGCATGGCACGCCCAACGGTGTCGAGTGGTACCACGTCCACGAGACGTGGCTGCCCTAGGGCGATCACAAGGATCGCCCCTACGGTCGACGACGGTGGGTCGCCCATGAGAGAAACGAAGCCCCCCCGCGGGCGCGGTACCTCCTCGAATCCCCTGAGCCGCTTCGAGCGGATCGCCGTCGAGCCGGACCCGGACCTCGATCCGGACGAAATCCCGCGCCCTGAGACGCTTTTCCTGCGCGACAGCTCGCGCTCCGTCATCTCCTACAACACGAGCCCCGACGTGGGTTTCGACGCCAGCTTGAACCCCTATCGCGGCTGCGAGCACGGCTGCCCCTACTGCTACGCCCGCCCGACCCACGAGTACCTGGGTTTCTCCGCCGGTCTCGACTTCGAGACCCGCATCCTGGTCAAAGAGGACGCCCCGGCGCTGCTGCGCCGCGAGCTCCTCTCGCCGCGCTGGAAGCCCCAGCCGCTGGCGCTTTCCGGGGTCACCGACCCCTATCAGCCGGTGGAGCGCCGGCTCGCCGTCACCCGCCGCTCGATCGAGGTCCTCGTCGAGTTTCGAAATCCGGTGATGGTGGTGACAAAAAACTTCCTCGTCACCCGCGACGCCGATCTCCTGAGCCAACTCGCGGGCTACGACGCCGCCTCGGTGGCGATCACGCTCACCTCCCTCGACGCAACGCTTGCCGGCCGCCTGGAGCCCCGGGCGTCGAGCCCGCGGCGCCGTCTCGAGGCGGTCTCGCGCCTCGCCGAGGCGGGCGTTCCGGTCGGCGTGCTGGTGGCGCCGATCGTCCCGGCGATCAACGACCACGAGATCCCCGCGGTCCTCGATGCGGCCGCCGCCGCCGGAGCGAGCTTTGCCGGCTACGTCCTGCTGCGCCTGCCGGGCGCCGTCGAGGGGCTGATGGACGACTGGCTGGCCACTCACTTTCCGGAGCGGCGGGAGAAGGTCCTGAGCCGGCTGCACGAGCTGCGGGGCGGAAACCTCAAGGAAGCGCGCTTCTACCACCGCATGCGCGGCTCGGGTCCCTTTGCCGAGCAGATCAAGAGCCTCTACCGCCTCGCCTGCCGCCGCGCCGGCCTCGATCGCCACCAGCCCGAGCTGTCGGTGAAGGCGTTTCGCCGTCCGGGGGCCCAGCTAGGGCTCTTCGGCCCTTGACGAGGCGCCCGATCACCTCGCGTACGTCGTAGGGCTGTCGGTAGTCGACCGGGACGACCTCCAGGGCCTCCTCGGCGTCGTAGCGCGGCGGCTTGCATGCATCTTGTAGCCAGCGAGCGTCGAGAGCTCGAGGAAGGGGGCGCCTGGGTCGAGGAGCCGGGCGACGCGCTCGCGTGGCAGGAGCTGTCCGCGCTTGCGGAGCTTTGCCTCGGAGCGGGCCGAATTCTCCCGTACGGCGGCTTCCAGGCGCCGGAACCGTTCGACCAGCGCGAGCATCTCCTCGCGGTTCTTCTGACGCTCGGCCCGCTCTGTCGACGTGGTGAGCTGAGATTGGAGGATGGCCATGGCGCGATTCTAGGCGACCGGATCGAACAGGAGTGGAGGGGCTTGCCACCCAGACGGTCTCTAGGTCACCGCGGCCTGACGCTCGCCAGCGAGCTAACGCACGCAGCGCTTGCCCTTGTCTTCGGGCCGGCCGGGAGCGGACGGCCTAGAGAAGATGGTATCGCTAGCTCAGGCCTACGTCCCGGAGGAGGACCAAGCGCTCGTATCTCCGGACTCGAAGCCGTCGGCGAAGATCTCGCAGGCGTTCGACGGATCGGCGTCGTCGCAGTCGAGGTCGGCGCAGATTCCATCGTCGTCGACGTCACCGATCGAGTCGTCGCCGCGGCAGTCGTCGCAGACGTTGCCGCGACCGTCGTCGTCGATGTCGAGTTGGTCGGTGTTGGCGTCGTCCGGGCAGTTGTCGCAGGCGTCGCCCACCTCGTCGGGTTCGCCGTCGGATTGGTCCGGGTTCGGCGTGGTGGCGCAGTTGTCGCAAGCGTCGCCGACGCCGTCGGTGTCACCGTCCTCCTGGCTCGGAGTTGGCGTCGCCGGGCAGTTGTCGCAGACATCGCCGACGCCGTCGCCATCGCCATCTTCTTGGCCGGGGTTGGCGACAGCGGCACAGTTGTCGCAGACATCGCCGACGCCGTCGCCATCGCCATCTTCTTGGCCGGGGT
>CBDUYN010000152.1:0-25049 GCA_965371445.1 uncultured bacterium
CACTGTCCCCTTGGGGGGATCAAGGGGGGGAGACACTGTCCCCTTGGGGGGATCAGGGGGGGGAGACACTCTGCGAGGAGCGGCTCGAGCCCCTCTGCGCGATTTACCGTCCACCTTGCCTCGCGGCGCTTCGGGAGCAGGTCGCAAACGGCACCTACGCGTTGCACCGCCTCTCCGGCGCCGGGCTTCGAGTCCGTCGGCTCGGTCCCGGAGAGCTTGGCCGCTTCGGCGACGCGACGCGAATTTTCCGGAATCTCAACGCTCCCGAAGACCTCGCCGCCTTGCGTGACGACGCCCCGGCTGGATAGACTTCACCGCGGTGCGTCGTGCACCCAGACGCCGCGCGAGAAGCTTGTGCGGCATAGCTTTTCGACATCACCCGACATAGGAGACGATCCCAATGAGCACCGCCAAGCTGACCCTTCTCGGCAAGGAGTACGAGCTCCCGGTGGTGGCCGGAGCGGAGGACGAAGTCGGTATCGACATCAGCAAGTTGCGCGGCTTGAGCGGTGCGATCACCCTCGACCAAGGCTACGGCAACACCGGCAGCTGTCAGAGCTCCATCACCTTCATCGACGGCGAGCAGGGCATCCTGCGCTACCGCGGCTACCCGATCGAGTCGATCGTCGAGGGCGGCGCGAGCTTCCCGGAGGTGGCCTACCTCCTGATCTACGGCGAGCTTCCGAGCCGCGAGAAGCTCGACAAGTTCGTCGGCAAGCTCACGCTCCACAGCATGCTCCACGAGGACATGAAGAAGTTCTTCGAGGGCTACCCGCCGACCGCCCATCCGATGGCCATCCTGAGCTCCATGGTCACCTCGCTTTCGGCCTACTACCCGCACTCGAGCCTGACCGAGAACGTCGACCTGAACATCATCCGCCTGCTCTCGAAAGCGACCACGATCGCCGCTTTTTCCTACAAGAAGTCGGTGGGCCAGCCCTTCATCTACCCGCGCAACGACCTCTCCTACACGGAGAACTTCCTGCACATGCTCTTCGCCGTGCCGGCCGAGCCCTACGAGGTCAACCCGGTCGTCGAGCGGGCCTTGAGCCTGCTGCTGATCCTCCACGCCGACCACGAGCAGAACTGCTCCACCTCGACGGTGCGCATGGTGGGCTCGTCGCAGGCCAACCTCTACGCCTCGATCGCGGCCGGCGTCAGCGCACTCTGGGGACCGCTCCACGGCGGCGCCAACCAGCGCGTCATCGAGCAGCTAGAGCGTATCCACGCCGACGACGACAACTACCAGAAGTACGTCGACATGGCGAAAGACAGGGCGTCGGGGTTTCGCCTGATGGGCTTCGGCCATCGGGTCTACAAGAACTTCGATCCCCGCGCCCGGATCCTCAAGAAGGCTTGCGACGAGGTCTTGGAAGACCTCGGCCTGGAGGACCCCCTCCTCGACATCGCCAAGCACCTGGAGGAGGTGGCGCTCCACGACCCGTTCTTCGTCGAGCGCAAGCTCTACCCCAACGTCGACTTCTACTCGGGCATCATCTACCGTGCGCTCCGCATCCCGACCAACATGTTCACTGTCATGTTCGCCCTCGGACGCATGCCCGGCTGGATCGCCCAGTGGAAGGAGATGCGCGAGACCCCGGGGACTCGGATCAACCGTCCGCGCCAGATCTACACCGGGGCCACGGAACGGCCCTACGTGAAGGTGGGCGACCGGTAGATCGAAGCTCCAGGCCCTTCTGCATACCGCCCTCCGGGCTTCGGAGCCCGGAGGGCGCCATCTTCCATGAGCCCAACATCTCGCAGCCCCGCTTACCGCTCCTCGGGCTGGCGTCCCCCCCTCGCTCCGGACAGCAAGGGGATCACCCACGCCCTGATCCTCACCCGCAACTCCAAGACCGGGCTCGACGAGCTCGCCGAGCCGGAGGCGATGCAGACGTGGCTGCGCGAGCGCCGTCTCCTCGCCGAGGAAACGCCGATCGACGAGGGGCTCTTTCAGCAGGTGCTCGCCGTCCGCGACGGGCTCCGCGGCCTCGTGCTCGCCCGCCATGGCGCGCCGTTGGACGTCGAACGGCTGAACACCGAGATCGGCGCCCTCCGCTTCCAGATCGGCGCCGGAGCCGAGGCGCCGGAGCTCCGCACCGTGGGCGCGGACGCCGCTAGCGTCCTCGTCGGCGGCTTCGTCGCGGCGCTCAACGAAGGCAACTGGACCCGCTTCAAGCTCTGCGCCAACCCGGAGTGCGGCTGGATCTTCTACGACGACTCCAAGTACAAGAGCCGCAGGTGGTGTCTGCTGCAACGCTGCGGCAATCCGACGCACGTCCGCGCTTCTCGCCGCCGCGGGCGTGGATTCTAGGAGCGGCGGCCTGAGGACGGAGCCGGAGAGCTGCAATTCCGTCCGCGGCTCGCGGCGATGGAGCTGCGGGCCTTTCTCTTCCGTCAGCGGCTCAGGACGACGGAAGCGGAGAAGTCCAGCTCCATCAGCAGCTCACGACGATGGAGCTGCGGACCTCTCTCTTCCATCAGTGGCTCCGGACGACGGAGGTGAATCTCTCCAGTTCCATCAGAGGCTCGCGATGATGGAACTGCGGGCCTCTCTCTTCCATCGGTCGCTTCGCCCGATGGAATTGGGAACCCTACAATTCCATCAGAAGCCCGTTCTGATGGAATTGTGACCCTCTCTCTTCCATCGGTCGCTCCGCCCGATGGAATTGGGAATCCTACAATTCCATCAGAAGCCCGTTCTGATGGAATTGTGGTCCTTTCTCTTCCATCGGTCGCCCCGTCCGATGGAACTGGGGACTCTACAGCTCCATCAGAAACCCGCGGTGATGGATCTGCGAGCCCTTTTCTTCCATCAACGGCTCCGGACGATGGAGCTGGAGGGTTTTCAGCTCTGTCAGCGGTCCGGGATGATGGATCTGCGGGCCTTTCTCTTTCATCGGCAGCTCGGAGTGGTGGAGTTGGAGAGGGCCGAAGGCCGGGCAGAGTCTGCCTACGTCACGATCAGCTCCCGCAATGCCGACGCCACACCCGGACGCTCGGCGTCGGCAAGTCCCTCGTCGAGGGCCTCGTCGAGACCCTGACGGTGGACCTCGTCGTCACCGGTCCCTTCAGGGAGATTGCTGGTATAGAGACGCCAGCACAGGTGCCACATCGAACGCGGCAGCCAGTGCGGCGGCGGAGGACCGCCCAGCAGCTCCTTCCACCGCTCGGAGTACGGCCACTGCCACGTCGTCGACGCCTGGCTGAAGCCGAGCGCGAGGTAGAGCGCCTGCCGCTCGGGGACCGACGTTCCCGCGAAGCGACGGTCGACCGCCGGCCAGACGTGAAGCAGCCAGGCGTTCTGGACGCGGCGGTTCATGTAGGCGCGCCGTTCGTCCTCGGGCCGGCCCGCCGTCGCCGCGAGACCGATCCAGGTCTCCCCGGCGTATCTTGAGAAAGCTCGGGTGAAGTGGCGGAGGAAGCTCTCTTCGTCCGTGGCCTGCCGGGCCTCGGCCCACGCATTCAGGTCGGGAGACGTCTGTGGCGTCGCCGGGGCGGCCAGCGCTTTTCCCTCCGAGGAGAAAACTAGCGAGAAATCTCGCGAGAAATCGTAGTCTGTCACATGGACGATTCGCGAGGACAGAATTGGCAAGACGGCAAGACGGTTGCCCACCGGCTCGAGCCCGAGCGTCGTCGGTAAGCCACGGCCTTCCGGTCGCTCTCGTTCGGCGAGCGCCGCCGCCGCGTCGTGGGCCATCGACGCGTGCGCACCCGTCGTCCGCAACAAGCCGACGAGGAGACCGGCCGCCGGCCGCGCGATCCCGTCGTCGACGGCGAGCGCCCGCAACGGCAGGAGGTCGGCGGGGCTCGTCCGTCCCCAGTCGAAGGCCGCGGGTGCGGAAACGATCCGGGCGGCCTGCTCACCCACCGGTGTGCCCGGCCAGTATTCCAGGAGGTCCGCCGCGCTCTCGGCGGCGTCCGTCCGCCGGGCAAGGCCGTCGAGGATCTCCTTGTCCTCCAGCCGCAGGGCGACGAGCCCGCGCAGGCTCTCGGCCCTTTCGGAGCCGAGCCGGTGTCGGAGCCAGGAGGCCCCCCACTCGGCGTGTCGGAACGAAAAACGCAGGACTTCGCCGAGCGTCTGCTGGTCGGCTTGCCATTCCCAAGGTTCCAGGCTAAGTAAATCCCGCCCCGCCCCGAGGACGATCGCCGCCCGCTGCTCCTCGTCGAACGCCGCCTCCTCCCGCAGACAACGTAACAGAAAGGACCAGCCGCCCTTCTCGCCGCCAAGCTTGTCGAAGAGCCGGTCGAGGAACGGCTTTTCCGTCGCCTTGCTCCCGACCGCCAGCAGGCACACCTCGCGCCAGGTCGGGTCGTTGAAGCGTTCGGCGATCAGCTCTTCGGCGACTTCGGCTTCGTCCATGCCGCGGGCCGCAAGGTATTCCATGAGCGACAGGTGAAAGAACGCGAACACCCCCGGCCGCTGCTCGACGAGAAGCCCGGATCCCTTCTCCAGGAACTGAACCCACCGTTCGACGAGCCCCCGCGTCTTCTCGGGCGAAGCCGACTGGCCCTCGCGTTCCCGGACGATCTCGACCAGGCCCTCGACGAGCGGACCGCGCTCAATCGTGACGTCGCGGTCTTTCTTGGAGCGCGAGCGTTGCATCCGGTACGCCAGCGTCTCGAGGTAGACGCGCTGGAGTCCCGCATCGATCTCGGCGAACGTCGTCCGCCGGGCCGAAGGCCAGGTCTCCAGAAGCGTCTTGACGCAGAGGTCGTAGAGTGCCGCCCGTTCACCCGGCAGGTGCGCCTCGTAGCGGTGGACCAGCGCGATCAGCGTCGCGAGCAAGGGATTGCGCGCCAGCTCGCGGACGTGGACGTCGGCCTCGATCGCCGCCATCAGGTCCGCGACGCCGCGGTCGCGCGCCAACGGATCCGTCGGCTCCTGGACGGCGTACCAATGCGTCACGAACCGGCGCAGGTCGTCGTCGTCGAAGGGCACGAGCTTCAGGTGGACGAAGGCGTCGGAGCCCGTCCCCGGCAGGGGCGCGTCGGTGTAGCCGGAGACGCGACTCGTCACCAGCGCTCCGACCTTCGGGTAGAGACGGCAGAACCCCTGGACGCGCTCACGCATCTCCTCGCGGTCCGCGGCCGAGCCGACCTCGTCGAGGCCGTCGAGGAGCAGGACGGCGCGTCCTTCTTCGAGGGCCTTTTCGAGGAAGGGCTTGGTGATCGGGAGCTGGAGCTGGACGTCCGCGCTCTTCAACAGGAAGTCGGCGAGCGAGACGTCGTCCTTTTCGCGGCACTCGCGAACGTACTCCCGGAAGGGCAAGAAGAGGGGAAGGACGTCCTCGGGGACTTCGACGTCGTCCTGGGACGCCTCGCCGGCCACGGCCACGGTGAGGAAACGCGTCAGCGTCGTCTTGCCGCTTCCGGGGTCGCCGAGGACGACGACTCGTCCCGGGGCGTCGTTGGCGGCGAGATGTTGGAGGAGATGAGAGGTCGTCCAGCTAGTTGCTTGTGGGGACCCCTCACCCAATCCGCTCCCGGCCGGCCCTCTCCCCCGGTCCACCGTTTTCTCAAGATCCACCGGTTCAGCCGGGGAGAGGGCTTCCGGAGGAAGAGGAAGAGTGGCTTGGTCGACTTCGAAACGGAGGGGGACGAAAAGCTCCGGGACGCCGACGTTGGGGCGCGGACGATGGTCCGCGAAACCGACGAAGCGCACGCTCCCGTGGACGGCGGCGGCGGCCGTGCGGTAACGGGCGGTGAGCGTCGCCCGGCGGGCGTCGGTCAGGACCGCGGGCGCCGGGGTCTCCGTGTCGAGGCGGAGCGTCCGGTCGAGGGGCAGGGTCCAGAGGCCGTCGGGGACGTTCTCGTAGGCGAGCGTGTCCCTGGCCCAGAAGCCCTTGCCCTCGTCGCTGTAGCGGAAGAGGTGGACGCGGGCCTCACCGGCGGCGAAGTCGACCTCGCTCAGCAGGTGACGGCGCGGCCAGCGGTCGCTCGTGTAGGCGGCGCCCGCGGCCAGCTCGACGAAGGAGCCGTCGGGAGAGACGAGCTGGCTCGTCTCCGTGCGGTGCAGGTGCCCACGCAGCAGAAAGTGGACGTCCCCCGAGCCGAGGAGGGCGCGGAGCGGCGTGCGGTCGAAAGCGCGGAGGTCGTCGAGGGGATGATGCACCAGGACGATCCGCAAATTGGCGTCGGCGGCCTCCTCGAGGGCCAAACGGGCTTGGGACAGGCCGACGAGAAGGCCTTTCTCGTCGTCCGTGCCCGACGTCCAGGCGGAGCTCAGCTGCAGGACCGCCACCTCGACGCCGCCGCGCTCGCATACGTCGACGCGCCACGGACGCGCCCGCTTCCAGCCGCGGGCCGGACCGAGGAAGCGCTCGGTGAAGGCGTAGAAGCTTTCGAGGCGTTGGCCGATGAGGTCCATGGCCTTGGCTTCGTCGAAGATCTCTTCGATCGCGTCCTGTTTTTTCAAGCCAGCGGTGATGTAGCCGTCGGCGGCACCGATCGCTTCGATCGACGTCGTGGTTGCCGGGGACGAAGAAGAAAGCGTCGCGTGGCTCCAGCTCCAACGTCTTCGCAAGCTCGGTGAAGAAGCGCTCGGCCTGCTCGTACTCCTTCTGCTTGCCCGAGTGCGCGACGTCGCCGGTGACGAAGACGAAGTCGGGACGCGGCCCCTCGTCGCGGAGCTTCTCGGCGTGACGCAGGAGAGCCTGGAGCGTCGCCCGGCGGTCCCAGCGTTCGCGGGCTTCGAAGTGGAAGTCGGAGAGGTGGAGCCAGCGGACGGGTTCCTCCCCGGACGGTGCGTCCTGACTCATGGCTCTATCCTCGCACAGTCTTTCGTAGGGCATTGACAATCCCCGGTCCAACCCCGGAGAATGGTGTCCCTTACTATTGAGATGCGATCTCAATTTCAACGAGGACTTCACAGCAAGGGGAAACGATGACGAAACAAGCCTGGACGCTCGCCGTCCTGCTGGCGCTCCTGGGAGCCTGCGCCCCGCCGCAGGACGGCGGCGAGCCCGCCTCCGAGACCACGGCAGCCGCGGCGCCGTCCGAAGACGTGGTGGTGGTCTATTCCGGACGCAACAAAAGCCTGATCGGGCCGTTGTTGGAACGCTACACCGGGGCCAAGGTCGAGGTGCGCTACGCCGGCACGGCGGAGCTTGCCGCGACGCTCCTGGAGGAAGGCGACGTAACGCCCTGCGATCTGTTCATCGGCCAGGACGCGGCGGCCCTCGGCGCGCTCTCGGCCCGCGGGCTCTTGAAGCCGCTTCCCGAGGACGTCCTCGCCCGCGTCCCGGCGCGCTACGCGTCGCCTCAGGGTGATTGGGTGGGGCTTTCCGGCCGCGCCCGCACCGTCGTCTACAACACCGAGCGGGTCAGAGTCGAAGACCTCCCGCAAAGCCTCGAGGAAGTCGGCGACGAGCGCTATCGCGGACGCTTCGGCATCGCGCCGGTCAATGCGTCGTTCCAGGCCCACATGGCGGTCTACTACGCGGTCCACGGCGCCGAGGCGACGACCGAGCTTCTCCAATCGATCGCCGCCAACGAGCCGCAGCGCTACCCGAAGAACAGCCCGATCGTCGAGGCAGTCCTCCGGGGCGAGATCGACTGGGGCCTGGTCAATCACTACTACCTGTGGCGGGCCTTGAAAGAGGACCCTGACGCGCCGGGGGCCAACTACCTGATGCCGGAGGGCGAGGTCTCAAGCTTCGTCAACCTGGCGGGCGCCGGTGTCATCGACGACCGGCCGGCGGTGCTCGACCTCGTAGCTTTCCTGGTTTCCGACGAGGCGCAACGCTTCTTCGCCGAGGAGACCTACGAATACCCCCTGGTCGAGGGCGTCGAAGCGTCGGTGGACCTGGAGCCCCTGGGCGAGCAGATGTCGGGACAGATCGACTTCGGCGCGGTGTCGGATGCGCTCGAACCGACCCTCGAGCTGATCGCCTCGACGGGGGTCCTCCAGTAGGGATGCTCTCGGGAGGACAGCGGCCACGCCGAGCACCGGCGGTGTGGACGGTGCCGGCGCTCGGCACCGCGCTGCTGGTCAACCTGCCGCTCGTCTACATCTTCTTGCGCGCCGGAGAGAACGGCCTCGAAGCCTGGTGGACGACGGTGTGGACGCCGCTCGTCGCCGCCCTCCTGAAGCGTACGATCCTGCTGGTGGCGGGAGCCGTCGTCCTCGCGGTCGCCGTCGCGCTGCCCGCCGCCTGGCTCGTCGTGCGCACCGATCTGCCGGGCCGCCGCGCCTGGGCCGTCGCCCTCGCCCTGCCGCTCGTCGTCCCGTCCTACGTGGCCGCCTACTGCCTGGTGGCGGTCCTGGGACCGCGCGGCCATCTCCAGGGCCTTCTCGAGCCGTTCGGCGTCGAACGGCTGCCGGAGCTTGCCTACGGTTATAGTGGGGCGCTCCTGGCGCTAGGGCTCTACACCTACCCCTACGTGTACCTGCTGCTCGTCGCCGCGCTGGCCCACCAGGACCCGGCGCTGGAGGAAAGCGCCCGCAGCCTCGGCGCCGGGCGCTGGCGGAGCTTTCGCACCGTCGTCTTGCCGCAGCTGCGGGGTCCGATCTACGCCGGGTCGCTCCTCGTGGCGCTCTACACCCTCTCCGACTTCGGAGCGGTTTCGATCGTGCGCTACAACACCTTCACCCTGGCGATCTACAACGCCTACCGGGGACTTTTCGACCGTACGGCGGCGGCGGCGCTTTCGACCGTGCTGGTGGTGTTGACGCTCGGCTTGATCGCCGCCGAAGCGGCGCTGGCGCGCCGCCTGCGTCCCCACCGCCGGGGGCCGGCGCGTCCTCCGCACCGCGTCGCCCTGGGACGCTGGCGCTGGCCGGCGACGCTGGGCTTGGGCTCTTTCGTCGCCCTCACCCTGGGCATTCCGGTGGGGGTGGTCGGCTTTTGGGGCGTCCGGGCGCTCCTTGCCGGACGCGACCTCGGCTCCGTCGGCGGTGACGTCCTCGCTTCCCTCGGTGTCGCCGCTGCGGCGGCGGTGGCCGCGATGGCGCTTTCGCTGCCCATCGCCGTCTACTCGGTCCGCCACCCGAGCCGCGTCTCGCGGACTCTGGAGCGGCTCACCTACTCAGGCTACGCCCTGCCGGGGCTCGTCATCGCGCTGGCGCTCGTTTTTTTCACGGTGCGCGTCGCCCCGGCGCTCTACCAGACGGTGACGCTTCTCGTCCTCGCCTACCTGATCCGCTTCCTCCCGCAGTCGACCGGAGCGACGCGAGCAACGCTCGCCGGTCTGGCGCCGGCTTTCGAGGAGGCGGCGCGCAGCCTCGGACGCGGCCCCCTGGCGGTGCTCCGCACCCTCGTCCTGCCGCTCATCCTGCCCGGCATGCTGGCGGGCGGCGCGCTCGTTTTCCTGACCACCCTGAAGGAGCTTCCGGCGACGCTGCTGCTGCGTCCGATCGGCTTCGAGACCCTGGCGACGGAGATCTGGCTCCACGCCTCGGAGGCCATCTACTCGCGGGCCTCACTGCCGGCGCTGGTGCTCCTGCTGGTGACGGCACCGCCGCTTTACTACTTGAACATCCGTCCGGCTCTGGCGGCAAGGGAGGACGAAAGATGACGGCGCCAGCAGTCCCCCCCCGCGATCCCCCCAAGGGGACGGTCGAGCTCCGCGGTCTGGAGGTGGCCTACGGCGAGCACGGCGCGGTGCACGGCGTCGACCTCGACGTCGAGGCCGGACGCTTGACGGTGCTCGTCGGACCGAGCGGCTGCGGCAAGACGAGCCTGCTGCGGGCCATCGCCGGTTTCGAGGTCCCGAAGGCGGGGACGGTGCGCATCGCCGGCGACATTGTGGCAGGACCCGGCATCTGGGTGCCGCCGGAGAAGCGCCGCGTCGGCATGGTCTTCCAGCAGGGAGCGCTTTTTCCTCACCTCGATGTCTGGCGAAACGTGCTGTACGGGCTGGAGAAGTCTCAGCGCGACCGCGAGGAGCGGGCTTGGGAGGCGTTACGGCTCGTCGGCATGGAGGCGCGCCGCGACCGTTTTCCCGACGAGCTTTCGGGCGGCGAGCAGCAGCGTGTGGCGCTGGCGCGGGCGCTCGTGCCGAGGCCGCGGCTCGTGCTGCTCGACGAGCCCTTCGCGAGCCTCGACGAGGCCCTGCGCCGGCGGCTACGCGACGAGGTCCGCTCGATCCTCCACCAAGCCGGTGCCACCGCGGTGCTGGTGACCCACAACCAGGAGGAGGCGCTGTCGATCGCCGACACCCTGGTCGTCATGGCCGAGGGACACGTCCTCCAGGCCGGGGAAAGCGACGAGGTGTACCACCGTCCGTCGACGATCGAGGTGGCCCGCTTGCTGGGCGAGGGCCAGCTCGTCGCCTGTGAGGTCTCGGGTGGCGAGGCGCGAAGCCTCCTCGGCCGGACGCCCTGCGACGCGGACGACGGGGATGGGCTCCTGCTGGTGCGTCCCGAGGACCTGGCGCTTCGTCCCGAAGGGCCGGCGGAGAAAGGACGGCCAGGGCGGGTCCTCGAGCGTCACTTCTTCGGCCACGACCTGATCGACGAGGTCGACTTGGGCGACGGCGTACGGCTGCGGGTGCGTCTGCTTTCCTCGGCGAGCTTCGAGGTCGGCGCGCCGGTACGCGTCCGCCTTCGCGAGAAGGCGTTTCACGTCTTCCCGCGCTCGGTCCTGGACGATCCGGGCGAAGCAACCGTCACCCCGTTGACGGACGACCCCTGAGCGGCTCAGTCGCCGCCGGGCGGCTCGGGAGAGGTGAAGACCGCGTCGTCGAGGTGATCAAAGACCGCGATCTCTCCGAGCCCCCGCTCGTTGCCGTCCTCAAGACCGCGGCGCACTGCGGCGAGCCGGATTCCGCCGTAGCTCTTCCAGTCGAGCCACAGCCAGTGGGTCGCCTCCCGGCCTTCCTCGTAGCTCTGGAGGCGGTAAGCCCAGCGGTCCATCAAGCCGGTCTCGCGGTTGACGTAGGCCCAGTACTGATCACCCGGGGTCACGCCGACGCCCTCGAAGGCGAGGTGCAGCCGGTCGTAGACGGTGCCGTCGATCTCCTCCTCGCCGTCGTAGCTGAGGTCGACGCCCGGATCGCGGAGCTTGTAGGGCATGAGCAGCCAGTAGGTGTCGTTGATCCAGGCCTTGTAGGCACGCTCCAGCCATTCGGCCTTCGCTTCCCCGCTCTGCAGCTCGCCGTCGAGCCACACCTGGCCTTGGCGGGAATGGACGTTGTGTAAGACGACGTAGGCCTGGCCTTCGCGGGTCTCGCCCTCCAGGCGATGCCGGCCGGTGTAGCGGTCCCAGTGGTGGAGGCGGAAGCCGAAGAAGTTGAAGCGCAGGTAGCGGGTCGCCTCCCAGGCGGTGCGGCCGCCCATGGCCTCGAGGGTTGTTTCGGCGACGGCGTCGGCCTTGGGGTCGGCGGCGGCCGATGCCAAGGCCGGGGGGAGGGTGATGAGGACGAAGGCGGCCACAAGAGGCGTCCACAGGCGGCGGGTCACGGTTTTCGGCATGGTCTCTTCTCCTTGGGCTCTCCGGGGAGAGTCGACACCGCCTCAACGGCGCGATTCCTCGTCTCTGGCGGCGGGTGGTGATAGGGTGAGCGTACCTTTGTCGCCGCGAAAGATATCAGGGATTTACCCGAGAAGACATGAGCATCACGATCGACTACAAGAGGCTGATGTACGAGGCGATGCAGGGCGTGGTACGCCGCGCCCTCGAGCTCTGTGCGGAGGAGGGCCTGCCGCCCCAACACTCGTTCTACATCACCTTCCGGACGCAGCACCCCGGAGTCGAGGTGGCGTCGCAGCTCGTCGCGGCGTATCCCGACGTCATGACCATCGTGCTCCAGCACCAGTTCTGGGACCTTACGGTCGACGAGAAGAGCTTCTCGGTAGGGCTCTCGTTCTCGTCGCTGCCGCAGGTGCTCAAGATCCCGTTCGACGCGGTGGTCTCTTTCGCGGACCCGCCGGCGGAGTTCGGCCTGCGCTTCGCGCCTCCCGAGGAGCTCGACGAGCACGAAGCCGCCGCCGCGGCGCGAGGGCCGGTCGCGGTACCCAGGGCGGGCTCCGAGGCAAAAGCCGCGACGACCGAGGACGCGCCGCCGGTGGAAGACGAGCCGCCGCGCGAGGCCCAGGTGATCTCGATCGACGCGTTTCGCAAGCGATAGAGGGGTAGGCCGCCGTGGCCACGGCTTCATTGCAGCAGCTCGAAGGCAAGTACGAGATCCTGGAGCAACTCCAGGTGGGCGGTATGGGGGCTATCTACAAGGTCCGCCACCGCCTGCTCGGCGACCTGCGTGTGGTCAAGGTCATGCGTCCGCAGCTCATGAGCGACGAGTCGCTGCGCAAGCGCTTCCACCGCGAGGCCAAGGCCGCCATCCAGCTGAGCCACCCCAACATCGCCCAGCTCTACGACTTCACCCTCGACGAGGAGGGGCGGGCCTACATGGTCATGGAGTACATCGAGGGCTGGACCCTGGCCGAGCTCGTCGACCGGGGCGAGCTGCCGCCGGTCGGCTGCGTCCTGGAGATCGCACGTCAGGGGCTGGAGGCGATCGGGCATCTCCACAAGAAGGGTCTGGTGCACCGCGACATCTCGCCCGACAACCTGATGCTCACCCGCGACGTCGACGGCGCCGCGGCGGTGAAGCTGATCGACCTCGGCCTCATCAAAGCCGCCGAGGGGACCGGGACGCTCACCGCTTCGGGGATGTTCCTGGGAAAGTTCCAGTACGCCTCGCCGGAGCACTTCGGCCAGGGAGCCACCCCCGTCGGTCCGTGGAGCGACCTCTACTCCTTTGGCCTGGTGCTCTACGAGGTGCTGACCGGCCGGTACCCGATCGTCGGACGCGGCCCCTCTTCGCTGATCGCCGGGCACCTCTTCCGCTCCCCCTTGTCGTTCGACGACACGGATCCCACAGGTCGGATCCCGGCGGAGCTGCGGCAAGTCGTCGAGCGTTCCCTCGCCAAGTCGAAGGACGAACGTTACCCGTCGGCCGAGATCTTCGCCGAGGCGCTCGTGCCGCTCGCCGAGCGCTACCCCGCCACGGCGGCGGAGACCGAGCGGCTCCTCGACCTCGTCAGCCAGCCGCGGGAACGGCCGCAGCTCGACGACGAGACCCACGACACCACCCAGAGCCGCTTCGACCACCAATTCGCCGCTCAAGAGACGCGGGCAGCCATCCCCAGCGTGGCGCCGAGGGAGGTCCCGACGACGTTGGTGGTAGACCGCCAAGACGGTGAGCTTGGCGAGCTCCTCTCCCGCATCGAAGGGCACCTGGTCGAGGGCCGTTTGCGCGCCGCCCGCGCCGAGCTCGACGCGGCTCGAGCCGAGCGCGGCGACACGCCGCAGCTCATGGAGCTTGCCGGACGTCTTCAGGAGACGGAGGAGATTTCGCGTCGCTCCCAGGTCGGCGAGCTCTTGAGCATCGCTCAGGAGGCCACCTCCCGGCAGGACTATGCCTCGGCCCTCGAAGCCCTCGAGCAGGCGATTCGCCTCGCCGGCGACGACCACCAGGTCCGCCGCCTCCTCGCCGAGACCCGCCGGGCGGCGCGCCGCCACTCGGCCGAGGAGCAGCAACGCGCCCAGATCGAGGAGCGGGCCCACGAGATCGAGGAGCACCTGGCTTCGGGTCGCCTCGAAGAGGCCGCCCGAGCGCTCTACCAGGCGCCGCGGAGCTACGGCCACGACGAACGCTGGGAATCCCTCGACAAGCGCCTCGACACGCTGGAGCGCGAGCGCGACCTCACCGCCACGGCGGCCGAGATCGAGGCTCAGCTCGAGGCGCACGAGCGCCTGGAGGCGAAGCTTCTGCTCCTCGACGCGGAACGCCGTTTCGGTGCCGAAGCGCCGTTTCAGGCTTTGCGGAAGCGGCTCGACAAGCTGGAAGAAGAGGAGCACCGGCGACGGCTCGACGCGGTCCTGGCCGAGATCGACGGCCTGCTCGCCGAAGGCCTCCTGGAGGAGGCCGGCGAGGCGATCGGCCGCGCCCGCGAATCCGGCGACGCCGACGAGCGCGAGCTCGACGAGCGCCAACGCCGGCTCGACGCCGAGGTCGAGCAAGCCGTCGGGAGCCGGCACGGCAACGAGGTGGCCCGGCGCAGCGAGAGCATCGAAGGCCTCCTCGCCTCCGGCGAGCTCGAGACGGCGCAAGTTGCCCTCGCGGAGGCACGCCGTGAGCTCGGCGAGGAGGCGGCCTGGGAACGGCTCGCGACACGCCTCGACGAGGCCCGGCGCCGCCGCGACGCCGCCGAGGTCCGCCGCCTCGTCCGCGAGGCCGACGAGCTGGCCCGGGAATCACAGAACGAACGCGCCTACGAGCTTCTGGAACGCGCCGAGCAGATCGATCCCACGAATCCGGTGGTGCAGGAGGAAAAGCAGCGCGTCGCCCACCTTCTACGGCACGGTCAAAGGCGCCGCGAGCGCCAGGTGGAGATCGCCGAGACCTGCTCGCGGATCGACGGCCTGCTCGTTCAAGAATCCCTCGCGGAGGCCGCGGCAGCCCTCGACGAGGCGGAACGGACCTGGGGCTCGATCGAAAGGCTCCAGGCGCTACGTGCCAGGCTCGACGGTCAGCGCCGTCGCCGGGACCGGCAGCGCCGCCTGGAAGAGGCCCTGGAGCACGTCGAGTCGCTGCGCGGCGACGGCCGGCTGGAAGAAGCCCTCGAGGAGACCCTCCTGCTGCGCGAGGAAGCGCCGCTCAACAAGCTCGTCGAGCTCCAGGTCTTCGAGCTCGAGCAGGAGCTCGCCGAGCGCCGCGACAAGGTCCGGCGTGAGGCCGCGAAGCGCGCCGCCGAGGCCGAGATCCGCGGCCTCGTGGAACGTGGCGACCTCGAGGCGGCTTCGCGCCGCCTGCCCGGCGCCCTCGACGCCGCCGGCCCCACCATCGTGCTCCAAAACCTGAAGGCCCAGGTCGAAAAACACCTCGGCGAGCCGCGCGCCGGCGGCGGCCGGCGGCGGCGGGCCGACGAGCTCGTCGCGAAGGCCCGCGGACTCGCCCAGTCGGAGGACTTCGAGCCCGCCGCCGAGCTCCTGCGCGAGGCCCTCGGCCTCGTCGCCGATCACCCGGAGGGCCTGGCGCTTCGGGCTTCGGTCGAGACCTGCCTCGAAATCCGCCACGAGGAAACCCGGAGCGAGGCCGAGGTCACGAGCTCCGTCGCCGGAATCCGCGACCTGATCCACGGCGGCCGCAGCGTCGAGGCCCTCCAGGAGCTGGAAGAGGCCACACAGCGCTTCGGCGAGCGCCCGGACCTTGCCGACCTACGCTACGAGGCGGTACGCGGCCGCATCGCACGCGACCTCGACGAGCGCACCGTCGCCCTCGCGGCCGCCGCCGAAGAACCCACGTTCCAGGAGGGCACGGCCCAGGAGCCGTCGCCGGAGCTACAGGCCAGCGAGGCCGTGACCGACGTCAGGAGCGCCCTCGCGACGGTCGCCATCAAGGCCGTCGGCACCGCCGTCGAGCCCACCCCGCTCCTTCCTACAGAGCCCCCCGGCGAGCCGGCACCGGGGCCCGGCGTCACCGATTCTCAAGCGACGCAGCAGGCTTCCGCCGCCAAGACGGAGATCCTACCGGCGGTGACGGAGGCCGTACCGGCGGTGAGAGTACCGGCCACCGAGGCTCCTACCCCGAGCCTCGACAAGGAGACCACCGCCACCAGCGTCCTCGACCCGGTGGCGGCCGCCGATCAAGCCGAGGCACCTGGCCGCACGTTGGTGGAGCCGCAGCGCAACTTCGACGAAAAGACCCTACGTGGCATCCCCCAGCTCCGGGATCCGCAGGTCGGGACCCTGGACGGCCTGACGCTTGGCCCGGACGACGACGAAGAGAGCTTCAAGGGTTGGGAGGAACCGCTCCCGGCCAAGCGCTCCTCAACGAGCGTTGTCTTTCTGGCGGCGGTCGTCGTGATCATCCCCTTGAGCCTTGGGGCCGGCTTCTGGCTGTCCCGCGAAGGCGTCTTGAAGCCCCCGGCCGGCGAGGGCGGGATCGCGGTCGAGGAAGTGGCGCCGGCCGAGATGGCCCCAGGCTACCTGGCGCTCGACGCCTTGCCCTGGGGCGAGCTCGAAAGAGTCGTCGACGGTGAAGGCGTCGAGCAACCCCTGCCGACGGCGCGCACGACGCCGCTCGTCCTTGCCCTCCAGCCCGGCACCTATCGATTGAGCCTCCGCTATCCGCCGCGCAAGAAATCGGCCGAGGTGGAGGTCACCATCGTTGCAGGCCAACGGCTTTCCGAGCGGACGAGGCTCAGCCAGGTCTCGGCCCGGAGCCTCCTGCGCGCCGCCGGTTCCAACCCGTCGTCAGCCTTGCGCCAGGTGGCCGAGGCCTACGTCGCGGGCGACTACGAGCTCGTGTTGCAACGGGCCGGCGACGACCTGGGCTTCCCCAATGCGCGCGAAAGGACCTTTGCCCTCCTGCTGCGCGCCGCGGCGCGTTGGTCTCTCTACGTCCTCGGCGGCAAGCAAGAGCGCTGGATGCTCGAAGGAGTGGCCGAGGAGATTCGTATCGGACGTGGCCTCAAGACCGATCTACGGATCGACGAAACGCTTTTCCCGCCCCGTTTCCACGACCTCTATACCGCCGGCCAGTGATTCCGAGATCTTGATTTCCCGTCCGTACCCTCTCTCTGTGTTAAGCTTCGTTGCACCTTATGAACCACTGGGACCGATGACCACGTCCAGGAGACTGTCTGCATGGGCCTGATGAGCGGATCTGTTAGCGTCACCCGATACAACCTCACCAAGATGCCGAAGAAGCTCGACTTCGAGCAGGCACGGTTCCAGGAGATCCAGCCGGGCTCGGAGCTCCGGCTGAGCAAGGGCTTCATCCCCATGGAGCCCGGGGCCGAGTACGAGCTCGGTCACAGACGTTGGGCCTTTCGTGTGCGCATCGACCAGCTGCGCCCGGACCCGACCCAGGTGCGGGAGCGCTACCGGGAGCTGGTGCGCGCCGAGCTCGACGCCGGCACCGAGATCGTCGGGCCGAAAAAGCGCAAGGAGCTCCGGACGCTCGCCGAGGAGGAGATCCTGGTCGCCACGAGCCCCACGACCCGAATCGTCGAAGGGGCGATCGACGGCCGGGTGCTCTACGTCGCCTCGGCGGCCAAGAGTCAGTTGGGGATCGTCCTCGAGCAGCTCCGGCGCCTGGGCCTCGACGCCCAGCCCAAGGCGCCGTGGACCGACCGCGAGCTCCCCGAGTACCAGAGCGAGGTGTTCGAGAGCCACGAGCCCGGCGAGTCGGCCCTCGGTTGCCGCTTCTTGAAAGACCTCGTCGGCGACATGGAGCTGACCATCGAGCCGGAGTCGGGCTACGTCAAGCTCCGCACCTCCGAGACCCACGTCACCATCTCGGGCGGCGTTCTCCACGACCTGCTGCACTTCATCGAGACCGACGCCGAGATCCTCTCCGCCAAGGTGACGACCGGCGAGACCTCGTTTCGCTTCGACGCCCCGAGCTACCGGCTCTCGAACTTGCGGATCGAGACCGAGAGGCATGAGCACTGGACCGAGACGCTCGACGAGCGTCTGGAGAAAATCTCCGACGTCTTCGACCTGCTCGACGCCAAGTTCGACGACCTGATCGCCGAGCTGGGCTAGCCCCATCGCGAAAGCTCTATCGCCTCGTCTGGCTCACCCGACACCTGGAACAGGAGATGCTCATGACCTCGACACGATCAGCCCGCAACGATGCCGATGCCTCCCGGGCGCGGCAGGCTCGCCGCCGGGCGACGTGGCTTTCCGTCGCCCTCGCCCTGCTCGCCTCGGCCGCCATAGCGGCCGGGGACGAAGCCAAGGAACCTCCACGGAGTACCGAACGCAGCTACGTCGTCGGTCGGACGACCCTGAATTGGAAGCTCGACGCCTCCCGGCTTCCCGCCGCGAGCCGGGAACGTGCCGCGCGCATGGCGGAGGCCTTCAGTGACCTCGTCGCCGGCCGGGTGGACGCGAAGGACCGCAGGGACGAGGAGATCGAGGTCAAGGTCCTCGCGGACGGCACGAAGCGGGCCCGCGTCCCGGCCTACCTGATCAACGCCGCGCTCCTGCGCTACGGCACGGACACGGATTCGGCGCTCGTCTGCACCGATGGGCCACAGGGCCCGGCCGGGCTCTTCTTCGACCTCCCGGCTCTGTCGAGCCGGCCGGAGGGCCAGTGAAATGCAGACGCTTCGATGGACCTCCCTTCTGCTCCTCGCCGCCCTGGGGACGGCCACCGCGTCCATGGCCCAGGTCGAGGTGGTGATCGGCGTCAACCAGGATCGTCTCCAGGGGACTCATTCGAGCGGCAGGCTGCTGCTCTTCACGCCCGATCCGGTCGTGGGGGGCTCTTCGGTCTCGCACTGGGATACCTCGGCGACGCCCAACCTCCTGATGGAACCGGTGATCAACCCCGACCTCGGATTCCTCGACCTCGACCTGACACCCCAGCAGATGGAGGACATCGGATGGGAGATAGGGACGTCGACGATCACCATCACGAACCTCGACCCTGACGGTGTCGGCTTCACGGATCCGACCCCCTTCGACGGCGCCCCCGGCAATCCGGCGGAGACCCTGGGCGAAGCTCGGATCAACCTCTTCAACGCCGTGCTCGGGACGTGGGCCAACACGCTCAAGAGCGACGTCGCGATCGACGTGCTCGTCACCTGGACACCCCTCGAATGCTCCACGACCGGCGGCGCCGCGCTCGCCGGAGCCACCACGATTTTCGTCTTCGCCGACGCTCCGGCCTTTCCCGAGCCCGGCACCTGGTACCACTCGGCTCTCGCCGAGGCGCTCGCCGGCGTAGCGCTCTCGCCGGCACCCGAGGAGGACGGCGGCGACGTCATCATCTTCGTCAATTCCTCGATCGACGAGGGCTGCCTTGGCCAGGGAACGAGCTTCTACTACGGCCTCGACGGCAACGATCCGGACAACCAGGTCGACCTGGCGCCGGTGGTGCTTCACGAGGCCGCGCACGGCCTGGGCTTCGCCAACTTCACCAACGACGAGACCGGCGCTTTTTTCCAGGGGCTCCCGGGGATCTACGACCACTTCACTCTTGACACCACGACCGCCCAGACCTGGGCGCAGATGGCGAGCGACCAGGAACGCGCGGCCTCCGCCGTCAGTTTTCGCAAGGTGACCTGGAACGGCCCGGGTGTGACGGCGGCTGCCGCCGGGATCCTGGAGCCCGGCACGCCGGAGCTCATCGTCACGTCGCCGGCGGAGATCGCGGGGAGCTACGAAATCGGTACGGCGAGCTTCGGGCCGCAGATCGGCGACGTCCCTTTGAGCGGTGAGCTCGCCTGTCTGGAAGACGGCGTCGCCGACGACACCTTCACCAACGGCTGCAGCGCGGCCACCAACCCCGAAGAGCTCCTGGGCAAAATCGCGCTCCTCGACCGCGGCACGTGCTTTTTCACCGACAAGGTGAAAAACGCCCAGGCCGCCGGCGCCATCGCCGTCGTGGTCGGCAACAGCCAGGGCAACGCACCGATGGCGATGGGCGGCACGGACGACGGCACGATCGTCATTCCGGCGGTCAGCGTCGGCCAGGCCGACGCGGCACGTCTGCGCCAGGCGGCCTGTCCGGGAAGCGGCGCCACCTTGAACGACGACCGCTTCGAGGTCACGGCCCGCTGGCGTAGCGCTGATCAGTCCGGCGACGCGCAGGCGGTCGAGCTGACCGACGACTCGGCCTACTTCTACTTCTTCAACCGCGACAACGTCGAGGTCGTCGTCAAGCTGCTCGACGGCTGCCGGTCGAACGACCACTTCTGGTTTTTCGCTGCCGGGCTCACCAACGTCGAGGTCGAGCTCACGGTGACCGACACCCAGAGCGGGGAGACGAAGAGCTGGACGAATCCGTTGGGGACGGCTTTTCAGCCGATCCAGGACACCCAGGCCTTCGCGACTTGTCCGTAGATTGGACCGTCCGGATCCAGACCGCCCCGTGTCCCCTTCCACCCCCATCGCCCCCGGCGCTCACATCGACCTGCCCGGTGGTGGACGCAGTCCGCCGGCATCTTCAACGCAAACGGATTGGACTTTCGCCACGGGTTGCCCATGAACATCCTGGTGTGCCTGAAACAGATCCTCGATCCCGACATCCCCGCGCGGGATTTCCGGATCGATCCCGAGAAGAAAGAGGCCGTACGCGGCGCCGCGGAGCTGGTGACGAACATCTTCTGCGAGAACGCCCTGGAGACCGCGCTCCAGCTACGCGACGCGTCCGGCGGACGCGTCACGGCGATCTCCTACGGCGGCGAGGAGACCGAGGACACCCTGCGCAAAGCGCTGGCCATGAAGGCCGACGAGGCCGTCCTGGTGCGTAACGACGGCGCCGCCCATCCCGACCCGCTCCACGTCGCCCAGGTGCTGGCGGCGGCGGCGCGTAGGCTCGGCGGCTTCGACGTCGTCCTCCTCGGACGCGAGTCCGGCGACTGGGGCGTTGGGCAGACGGCGGGGCTCCTGGCCGAGGAGCTGGGTCTGCCCTTCGTCGCCTGGGTCGACCGGCTGGAGGCCACAGACGGCGGCCTTCGCCTGCGGCGACAGACCGACGTCGGCTTCGAGGTCTTCGAAGCCGAGCTCGGCCCCCTCGGGGGGGATCGGGGGGGGGGACACGGCCTCGTCGTCTCGATCTCGAACAGCGACTCGAACCTGCCGCGCATCCCGAAGACCCGAGACATCATGAAGTCCGGCCGCAAGCCGATCACCCGCTTCGATCTCTCGGAGCTCGGCATAGGCGCTGGCGAGCCCTACTACGAGCTCGCGGAGCTCTCGGTCCCCGAGCGAGAGGGGCGCTGCGAAATGGTCGAGGGCGACTCGCTCGACGAACGCGTCGACGCCTTCGCGCGGCGCGTTGCCGAAATCATGGCCGCGGTCGCCTGAGGAGGTTTGCGATGAACGACGTCGTCATCTGTCTTCTGGGTCCAAGCGGCTTCGATCGCGCCGCCCAGGGCGTCGCCGGAGCCGGACAACGCCTCGCCGCCGAGCTCGGCGGTGGGCTCGAAGCCGTCGTCGTCGGTCCCGGCGAGGAGCTGGCCGAGACTCTCCGCGGACGCGTCGGCAAGGTCCACCTGGCCGACGCTCCCGAGCTTGCCGACTACCAGCCGGAGCTCTACCTGGCCGCCCTGGCCGAGGTCTGCGGCACCCTCGAAGCCCGGGTGGTGCTCTTCGCGGCCGACGCCGCGAGCCAGGAGCTCGTACCGCGGCTCGCGCACCGTCTCGGCGGAAGCTCGATGGCCGACGCCGTAGCGCTTCAAGCCGGCGACGCCGTCCTGCGGGTGACCCGCTCCGCCTACGGCGGACGGGCGGCCGCGGTCTACGACCTGTTGCGTTCGCCGGCGGTGGTGTGGCTGCGCGCCCGGGGCTTTGAGCCGGCGGACGCAACGGCGCGGGAGACGGAGGTCGTCCGTCCCGAGCTCGAGCTGCCCTCCTCCCTACCGGTCCGCATCGTCGAGCGCCAGATCGAGGAGCAGGAGGGGGTCCCGCTCGAGGAAGCGCAGCTCGTCGTTTCCGGAGGACGGGGCCTCGGCGGTCCCGAGCCCTTCGAGGATCTGAAAAAGCTCGCCAAGGTGATGGGCGCCACGCTCGGCGCCTCCCGCGTCGCCTGCGACGAAGGTTGGGTTCCGCCGTCGTGGCAGATCGGACAGACGGGCAAGAAAATCGCGCCGGAGCTCTACCTCGCAGTGGGGATCTCGGGCGCCGCCCAGCACCTGCTCGGCATCACCGACGCCAAGGTCGTCGCGGCGATCAATACCGACGGCGACGCGGCGATCTTCAAGCACGCGTCGTTCGGAATCGTCGAGGACTACAAAGTGGTGATTCCCGCGTTGACCGAGCGACTGGCGCAGCTCAAAGGCGAATCCTAGAGGCCTATTGGCCAGTGCCCGGGGCGGAAGCCTCGGTCAAGGCGTCGAGCTCGTCCCGAGTCCGCTCCACCTCCGGATGGTCGGGACCGAGGGTCTCGCAGCGGATGTCGAGGGCGCGGCGCAGGCGGGCTTCGGCCTCGTCGAGCTCGCCGCGGACGTGATGCACCCGTGCCAGGGCGGCGAGCACCGCCGCCACCTGCAGGTGACCTTCGCCGAAGACCCGGCGGCGGATCTCCCAAGCACGTTCCAAGGCGCCTTCGGCCTGGTCCGGCGAGCCCTGCTCGAGGAACAGGAGCCCCAGGTCGTACAAGGCGACGGCGTGCGCCTGCTCGCTTTCTTCGGCACGCGCCTGCTCGGCGACCGCCCGCCGCCACAAGACGGCGAGGCCGACGGTCACCACGAGCAGCAAGACGAGGGCCGCCGTCGTCCAGCGGCGGTGCCACACGAGCTTCCCGGCACGGTAGAGCCAGCTGTCGCCGCGGGTGCGAACCGCCAACCCGGCGAGGTGGCGGCGGACGTCCTCGGCAAGGGCGTCGGCCGAGCCGTAGCGCTCTTCCGGTTTCTTGCGCATCGCCCGGGCCACGATCGAGTCGAGGTCGCCCGAAAGCCGCCGGTGGAGCCTCCCGGGGCTCGTTCGCCGCAACCGGCTGACGGACCTCGGGGTCAGCGGAATCGGACACCCGTCGGCCCCGACGTCGTCCTCCGAGAGCTGGACGACGCGGCTCGGTGGGATGGGATCCTTGTCGCAGATGGCCATCAACAGGTCCAGGTCCCTACCCGCCTCGCGGTGATAGGGAGCGCGGCCCGTCAGCAGGTGGTAGAGGAGCGCTCCTAGGCCGTAGACGTCGGTCGCCGTCGTGACCGGCTCGTCGCGCAGCTGCTCGGGGCTCGCAAATCGCGTCGTCACGATGCGGTCGACCGACGGCGTGGCATAAAACTCCGTGCTGTCCTCCCCGGCATGGAGGGGCTTGGCGATGCCGAAGTCGAGGAGCTTGGGCACGCCGTCGGCGGTGACCAGGACGTTGCCCGGTTTCAAATCGCGGTGGACCACGAGGTTGCGATGCGCCTCCTGGACCGCCGCGCACACCTGGAGGAAAAGCTCCAGGCGATCGTCCAGCCCGAGGTGCCCTCGGTCACAGAAGTGGTCGAGCCGCTCGCCCTCGACGTAGTCCATGACGAGGTAGGGCAGTCCCATCTCGGTGGTGCCGCCGTCGAGCAGCCGCGCGATGTTGGGATGCTCCAGGCGGGCGAGGACCTGCCGCTCGCGGCGCAGCCGTCTGGCGAAACCCTCCTGGTCGACTCCGTCGTGGAGGAGCTTCAACGCCACCTGCTGCTCGTATTCGTCCTCGCGTACGGCGAGGTAGACCTCGCCCATGCCGCCGCGGCCGATCAGCTGCTGGAGACGGTAGGGTCCGATCCTGCGCCCTTCTCTCCTGACCGGGGGATAGGGCGCGACGAGCGGCGTCTCCATGAACCCCGCCAAGCCGTCCTGTACCTCGACGAACGCGCTCACCTCGCGCACGAGCTCTTTGTCGCCGCCGCAAAGGCGACAGATCTCTCCGGCGTCCGGCGGGTGGGGCAGCTCCAGGAGGACGTCGAGGACGTCCTTGACCTGGTGCCAGTGCGCATCGGTGGTCGTCGTTTTTTCGGTGGCCATGATCAGTGACGCGAAAAATACCGGGGAAACGGATCAAAAGCCTAGTCCGGCTTAAGCTGGCGGAGCAGCCACCAGCGGGCGGTGGTCCACTCCCGTTTGACGGTGCTGGCCGAGACGTCGAGGACCTTGGCCACCTCCTCGATGGTCAGGCCCGCGAAGTAGCGCAGCTCGATGATGCGGGCCTGGCGCTCGTCGAGCTCGGCAAGCTCCTCTAAGGCCTCGTCGAGGGCGGTGATCTCCGGGTCCTGTGCGGAAGGCTCCCGCAAGACCTCGTCGAGGGGAACCCGCAGCGTGCCGGCACCGCGCTTCGCCGTGCCGCGCAGGCGCGCATGATCGACCAGGATGCGGCGCATGACCGTGGCGAGGAAGCCGAAGAACTGGATGCGGTTCTCCCAGCTGACCTTTCGCCGTCCGGCGAGATGCAGGTAGGCCTCGTTGACCAGCGCAGTGGGCTGCAGGGTGTGCCAGGCGCTTTCCTCCGCCAGGAACTTGCGGGCCAGCCGGCGCAGGTCGTCGAAGACGAGCGGCATGAGCAGCTCGAGCGCCTCGGGATCCCCTTCGCTCCAGCGATCGAGGAGATCGGTGATGTCGTTACCGGCCATGCCGGGATTCTACCCGGACGACAGGCGTCACTGGCAGGTTTCCCCGGCGGCCAGCTGCTCCACATGACGGCGCCGATAGAAGCCGACACCCAGGGAGAGATCCTGAAGCCCCTGGACGAGCTCACGAACGACCTCAAGGAAAAGCTCAAACTGGGCCTCGTGGCGCCGGGCCCCGCCGGGCTCGGCATGGCCAATCCGATCTACCGGGAAGTCGTCCCACGGGCGTTGACGGCGGTGACCGAGCCACTCCGGACGTAGCTCCCTGCCGCTCTCCGATGGCGACTCGGACCCAGATCTCGCCGAGAGTGGTCGGCCTCGACCGCCTGGGCCTCGGAGACTCGCGGATCTTCGGCCTTGGCCCCTTGCCGGAGGAGGCACCACCCTGTACGCTGAACCCACAATGAGCGCCAAAATGGCGAGGATCGGCTCGGTAGGCGGTGAAGGCGGTCCGACGACGAGGCTCGAGGGTGATATGCAGCAAGCCGCGGCCGTTCTTGCCCGACGAGACCAGCCAGACGGTGCGGCGAAGTCGAGTGCTGGCGGGCGCCTAGCGCCGTTCCGGGAGCCTGGGACGCGGGTGATATCGGGCAAGCCTGTACCCGATATCACTTCGGCAGGTGAGTGGCTGGGCCGACCGGGGGTGATATCGGGCAAGCCTTTGCCGTCTTTGCTCGCCGGATCGGTGCCGTGCCGATGGCCTAACCTCTCCATTTCCAGGCAGTTCCAGCCAGAAGGGCGTCCTGGGACGCAGGTGGTATCGGGCACGCCTGTGCCGGATATCACCTCAAATAGGCCGAGGCCATATTTGGGGCGATATGAGGCACAGTCGTGCCCAATATCACCCACCGGCCGAGGGCGGCGATCGACGGCAAGGTCTTTGTTTCCAAAGGCTTGTGGGCCGGCGGCCGTTCGCAGACGCGATGATGATGAGGCGCGTAGGCGCCTCATAATAGCTACTACCCCTTGCCCGTTACCTAGGATGATATGCGGCCTGGCGACTTAAGTAAGTCGCGAGACGCGAGCCGGAGGGCAACCT
>CBDUYN010000153.1:0-24941 GCA_965371445.1 uncultured bacterium
CGGGGGAGAGAAGCGTCGTCTTCATGTTCTCGGGTCAGGGTGCCCAGCACGTCGGTATGGGCCGGGGGCTCTACGACGGTGCCGCCCCCCCTCATTGCTCCCCAGGCGGCGGTGGGGAGCCGGTCTTCCGGGCACAGCTCGACCGCTGCGCGGAGGTCCTTCGACCCCACCTGGGTTTCGACCTGCGCCGCGTGCTCTACCCGCCGCCGGGCGAGGAGGAAGCGGCGCGCGAGCGACTCACCCAGACCGCGGTAGCCCAACCGGCCCTCTTCGCTGTCGAATACGCCCTGGCGCAGCAGTGGAGAGCCTGGGGGATCGAGCCCGAGGCGATGATCGGGCATTCGATCGGCGAGTATGTGGCGGCCGCGCTGGCCGGAGTCTTCGCGCTGGAGGACGCCCTCGCCCTGGTAGCGGCCCGCGGCCGGCTGATGCAGGAAATGCCGCCCGGCGCAATGCTCTCCGTGCCCCTGCCGGAGGAGGAGCTGCATTCTCTGCTGGACGGGAAGCTCGACCTCGCGGCAGTCAACGCGCCGGCAGCCTCGGTCGTCGCGGGCCCCGCCGAGGCAGTGGAGGCCTTCGCCGGACGCCTTGCGGAGAGCGGCGTGAAAAGCCGGCGTCTCTACACCTCGCACGCCTTCCACTCGGCGATGATGGAACCGGTTCTGGAACGCTTCACGGCCGAGGTGGCAGGCTGCGAGCGCAAGCCGCCTCGGATTCCCTTCCTCTCCAACACGACCGGTACCTGGATCACCGCCGAAGAAGCCACAGCGCCAGGCTATTGGGCGCGGCACCTGCGCGGCACGGTCCGCTTCGCTGCCGGCCTCGCCGAGCTCGCCCGCGAGCCCCAGCGTCTGTTCCTCGAGGTCGGGCCGGGACAGACCCTCGCCACTCTGGCCCGGCAGTCGTTGTCCCGGCCGTCGCCAGAGAGGCACGAGCCAGGTGTCGTCGCCTCGATGCGCCACCCGCGCGACGCGAAAACGGCCGATCAAGCGGCGCTGCTCGACGCCCTTGGCCGCCTGTGGCTCGCCGGCCGGCGGCTCGACACCCAGCTCCTTTTCGCCGACCAGCGCCGCCACCGACTGCCGCTCCCCGGCTACGCCTTCGAGCGTCACCGTTACTGGATCGAGCGCGGCGGGCCGGCCGCCGCCACGTCCGGCGGGGAGACGGCCGGTGAGCTCCACGCCCGGCCCGAGATGGCGATGGGCTACGTCGCGCCCCGCAACGAGCTCGAGCAACAGATCGCCGGGATCTGGCAGGAGCTGCTCGGCGTGGAGGCGATTGGCGTCCACGACAGCTTCTTCGACCTGGGTGGCCACTCCTTGCTCGCCACCCAGGTGTTGTCACGGCTGCGCGTCGAGCTGGATCTCCAGGTGCCTCTGGAAGACCTGTTCGAGACGCCGACCGTGGCCCAGCTGGCCGAGCACGTCGAGACGCTGCGCTGGGCCACCCGGCGCGGGGCGGAAGAGGAAGCCCCTGAGAGCTGGGAGCTGGAAGAGATCTGAACCCAAAGCGGGTCGGCATGAGACCGGACCATGACATGGAGATTCCACAGATGAAGAAAAACGTCGCCATCCCCCTCTTCGTCCTCGTCGGACATCTCTTCGGCATTCAGGTAGCCTGGTCGTCGGACGTGATCGAGGTGGCTATCTTCACCACCCCACCGAAAATCGACGGACGCCTGGACGAGCCGGTCTGGGAGGAGGCGGCGCGGCTCGAGGACTTCGTCCAGGTCGAGCCCGATCCGGGGGCGCCGGCCACCGAGAGGACGCAGCTTCTCATCGGCTACGACGAGCAGAAGCTCTACGTCGGGGTGCGGTGCTACGAGTCGGATCCGGAAAAGATCAACTCGGTGATGCTGTCCCGGGACACCGGGTTGCAGAACGAGGACGCGATCCAACTCGTCTTTGACACCTTCCTGGACGGGAGGACCGCCTTCTACTTCGCGGTCAATCCGGTCGGAGCGCAGATCGACGCGCTGATCCGGGGAGACGGCGACGACGTCAGCACCAGCTGGGACGGTGTGTGGTTCTCCGCCACGTCGCGCGACGAGTCGGGGTGGACGGCGGAGATCGCGATCCCCTTCAAGACCCTGCGTTTTCCCCAGAACGACGTCCAGACCTGGGGTTTCAACGTCATGCGTTCGATCATCCACAAGCGCGAGTACGTCGTCTGGAAAGCGGCCGGTGTGCCCAATCCGTCGCTGGCGATCCTGAAGGTCTCGGCGGCCGGCCGGCTCACCGGTTTGCGCAACCTCAAACCGGGGCGGGGGCTGGAGGTCAAGCCCTACGTGCTGGCCAGCGCCGAGGAGAACGACACGCGCGAGGACGACGAGAGCTTCGAGGTGGGCATCGACGTGCGCAAGAGCTTGACCTCCGATCTGACCCTCGACCTCACCTACAACCTCGACTTCGCCGAGGCGGAGGCCGACAACCAGCAGGTCAACCTGACCCGCTTCAAGCTGTTCTTTCCGGAGAAACGCGATTTCTTCCTGGAGAACGCGAGCCTTTTCTACTTCGGAGACCGCCAGGACGACCTGAGGTCGCCGCAGATGTCGTTTTTCTTCAGCCGCCAGATCGGCCTGACCGAGGACCGGTTGCACACCATCCCGGTGCTCGGCGGCGCCAAGCTCTCGGGCCGGCTCGGCGGCATGAACGTCGGTTTCCTGAACCTCACGGCCGACGAGCTCACCTATCGCGACCGGGACGGCGAGGAGCGCTTCGAGCCGCAGACCAACTACACGGTCGTGCGCCTCAAGAAAGACGTCTTGAAGAGATCGTCCGTCGGCCTCATGTGGCTCAACAAGGAGGCCAGGGGCGGCGCCGACAACAGTGGCGCGGGGATCGACTGGGACTTCGGGTTGGGCAAGCACCTGAGGAGCGGTGGTTTCGTGGCCAGGACGTCGACGCCGGGCACGGAGGGCGACGACTGGGCGGGCATCGCCGACGTGGTCTGGGAGAGCGAACGGTTCTTTGGCAAGGCCTCCTACTCCGACATCGGCGACGACTTCAATCCCGAGATGGGCTTTTTCACACGCCTCGGAGTCCGTGAGCTGCGCGGTTACGTCGGACCTGTCTTCCGGCCCAAGCTCGGGAGCTTGCGCGGCATCTGGGTCTCGGACGAGTACGTCCGCGTCACCGACCAGGACGGCAACCTGGAAACGGAGCACAACCGGCTCTACGTCGACGTCGTGTGGAACAACTGGGTCGCGGTCTCGCTCAAGGTCTTCGACGAGACCGAGGTCTTGGTGCAACCGTTCGAGATCCATCCGGGGGTCGTCCTCGCGCCGGGCAGGTATGGTTTCAAGAGTTACTTCGTCGGCTTCCAGACGGTGCCGGGAAAGCCCGTCTTCTTCTTCGGCAGGATCCAAACCGGGGACTTCTACGACGGCACCGCCACGACCTTGGTCGCAGGGTGGAGGCTGCGTCCCTCCCGCGGGCTCTTTTCCCGCATCTTCTACGAGCACAACGACGTCGAGCTGCCCGCCGGGGACTTTTCCGTCGACCTGCTGTCGGTCAACGTCACCTACTCCGTGTCGCCGCGGCTGTCCGGCCGGGCGCTCGTCGAATGGCAAAGCGACGACAACCTGAGCGCCAACGTGGCGGTCAAGTGGACCTACCGGCCGGGCGCCGCTTTCTACCTGGTCTACAACGAGCTCCACGACCTGTTCGGCCGTCCCGGCTCCGTCGCGGATCCCGTCGACCGTTCGCTCGCCGTGAAGACGACGTTCTTCTTCTGATCCATCACCCCCGGGAGGACGGTCATGAACGTGTTGGAGCTTCTCCACGGCCTGCGCGAGAAGGACGTCCGGATTTGGGCGGAGGGCGGGCGGCTCCGGTTGAAGGCTGCACCGGGCGTTATGACGGCGGCGCTGCGCGACGAGCTGCGCCGCAACAAGGACAAGCTCCTCGAGCTGCTGAGCGCCGGCGCTGGCGGCAAGCCGCCCCTGCGGCGCATCAGCCGCCGCGGCGAGCTGCCCCTGTCGTTCTCCCAGCAGCGGCTGTGGTTCCTGGAGCAGTTCGAGTCGGGGACCCCGGCTTTTAACCTGCCGGAAGCGGTGCTCGTCGAAGGGCCCCTCGACGTCGGGCTCCTGCGCCGTGGCCTGGCGGAGGTGATCCACCGTCACGAGGCTCTGCGGACGTCCTTCGAGGTGGTGGAGGGACGCCCGCGGCAGGTGATCGCCGGGAGCCTGCCGCTGCCGCTGGTGGTGGCGGACCTGCGCGCCTTGCCGGCGGCGCGGCGCCAGGGCCACGCCCTGGCCGGGGCCTCCCGCGAGTCCGGCCGGGCGTTCGACCTCGTCCACGGACCCCTGCTGGCCGCCGTGCTCTTTGACCTGGGAGACGGTCCGGGCGGCGTCCGGGAGCACCTCTTCCTGCTGAACGTCCACCACATCGTCTTCGACCGCTGGTCCATGGGAGTCTTCCTGAGCGAGCTGCAGGCGCTGTACACGGCGGGCGTCGCCGGCGAGACGATCTCGCTGGGCGCCCCGGCCTTCCATTACGTCGACTTCGCCGCCTGGCAGACGGGCTGGCTCCGGGGCGACGCCCTGGAGTCGCTGGCCGGCTACTGGCGGCGGCAGCTGGAGGGGGCGCCCCCCGTGCTGCGGCTCCCCACCGACCGGCCGCGGCCGGCGGTGCGCAGCGAGCGCGGCGCCCAGCTGCCGGTGCGCTTCCCGGCCGCCCTTAGCGCGACCCTGAAGGCGTTTGGCACCGGCGCCGGGCTGACGCCCTACATCGTCCTGACGGCGGCGGCGAAGGCGTTGCTCTACCGCTACACGGGCCAGACCGACCTCTCGATGGGGACCTTCATCGCCAACCGCAACGAGGCCGAGCTCGAGGGTTTGATCGGCTTTTTCGTCAACACCCTGGTGCTACGCACCGACGTGGCGGGCGATCCGGCGTTCGGCGAGCTCACCGAGCGCGTGCGGCGGGTGGCCCTGGGGGCCTACGCCCACCAGGACCTGCCCTTCGAGAAGCTCCTCGAGGCGCTCCGGGTGGAGCGCGAGATGAGCGCCTCGCCGCTCTTCCAGGTGATGTTGGTCTTTCAGAACACCCCGGCGCCCCCCCTGGAGCTGCCGGGGCTCGCCATCCGCCGCCTGGAGCTGGAGGGAACGACGTGGGCCAACTTCGACTGGACCCTGTGGCTGTGGGAGGAGGACGACGCCGTCGCCGGCTACGTCGACTACAAGGTCGACCTCTTCGACGCCTCCACCATCCGGCGGATGCTCGGCCACCTGCGGAACCTGCTCGAGGAGGCCGTCACGCGGCCGGCGACGCCCCTCACCCAGCTGCCGCTGCTCGACGCGGGCGAGCGCCACCAGGTCCTGACGGCCTGGAACGACACCGCGGCCGTGCGGCCGCCGGGGCTCCGGGTCCACGAGCTCTTCGCGGCGCGGGCGGCGCGTGACGGTGACGCCGTCGCGGTGGTCTCCGGAGGGCGGCGGCTGAGCTACGCCGAGCTCAACGCCGGTGCCAACCGGCTGGCCCATCGCCTGCGGCGTCTGGGGGTGGGTCCGGAGGTGGTCGTCGCCATCTTCGCCGAGCGCTGCCCGGAGATGATCGCCGCGGCTCTGGCGGTGCTCAAGGCCGGCGGGGCCTACCTGCCGCTGGACGTCACCCACGCCCGCGACCGGCTGGCCTATCTCCTCGAGGTGGCGCGGGTACCGTTGCGCCGGAGGCGCACGCATCTACCGTTGCTGCTGAGCACCGAGGCCCTCGCCGCGGAGCTTCCCGACCTGGCCCCGGAAGTCCTCACGGTCGACGCCGTCCTGGCCGACGAGACGGAGCGCGACGACGACCCGGTGCCCCTTGGCGGCCCGGCGAGCCTCGCCTACGTCATCTACACCTCGGGCACCACCGGACGTCCCAAGGGGGTGATGGTCACCCACGGCGGCCTGGTCAACGCCTACCTGGCCTGGGAGGAGTCCTACGGCCTGGCCGCGCCCGCCCGGCACTTGCAGATGGCGAGCTTCTCCTTCGACGTCTTCGCCGGCGACCTGCTGCGGGCGTTGTGCTCCGGAGCGCGGCTGGTGATCTGTCCGCGGGAGACGATGCTGTCGCCGGGCGAGCTCTACGCCCTGATGCGCCGCGAGGCGGTCGACAGCGCCGAATTCGTGCCGGCGGTCGCCCGCCACCTGGCGCAGCACTTGGAGGAGAGCGCCCAGACACTCGAATTCATGCGGCTCCTGGTGGTCGGCTCGGACGTCTGGTACATGTGGGAGTACCGGCAGCTGCGGCGCCTCGCCGGCCCCGACACCCGGACGGTCAACTCCTACGGGCTCAGCGAGGTGACGATCGACTCGTCGTTTTTCGAGGGCGATCCCGCCGGGCTCTCCGACGACGCCCAGGTGCCGATCGGACGCCCCTTCCGGGGGACCCGCATCCTGCTGCTCGACACCCGTTTCGAGGCCGTCCCGGTCGGAGTGCCGGGCGAGCTCTTCCTCGGCGGCGCCGGGCTGGCCCGGGGCTACCTCGCCCAGCCGGCGCTGACCGCGTCGACTTTCGTCCCCGATCCCACCGACGTCGAGGCGGGGGCGCGGCTCTACCGCACCGGCGACCAGGCCCGCCACCTGGCGACCGGCGAGATCGAGCTCCTGGGACGCATCGACTCGCAGGTCAAGATCCGGGGCTTCCGCATCGAGCCGGCGGAGGTCGAGGCGGTGCTCGGCGAGCACCCGGAGCTCGACGGGGCCGCGGTCGTGGCGCGCGACGACCTGCCCGGCGACGTCTGCCTGGTGGCCTACGTGGTCCGCCACGCCGGGACGGCGCCGGGGCGCGACACGCTGCGCCATTTCCTCAAGGAGAGGGTGCCTGACTACATGGTGCCGGCGCTTTTTGTCCCTCTCGACGCCCTGCCTTTGAGCTCCAGTGGCAAGGTCGACCGCCGGCGGCTGCCGGCGCCTGAGATCCACTCCGCGGCGGCGGTGCGGAGACCTCCCTCGACGCCCGTCGAGAAAGCGTTGGTGGAGATCTTCCAGGAGGTTACCGGCGCTCCCAGCGTCGGCGCCGACGACAGCTTCTTCGAGCTCGGGGGCCACTCGCTGTTGGCGACCCAGGTGGTCTCGCGGCTCCGCGGGACCTTCGGGATCGAGCTGCCCCTGCGCGTCCTCTTCGAGTCACCGGTCCTCGCCGAGCTGGCCCTGGCGGTCGAGGAGGCGACGGCGGAGACCGCGGCCCCGCGCATCCCGCGACGCCCGGCCGGCGCTGCGCCCGAGCTCTCCTTCGCGCAGCAGCGGCTGTGGCTCCTCGAGCAGCTGGAGCCCGGGACGGCGATCTACAACCTGCCCGCCGCCGTGAGCCTGGAAGGCCCCCTGGACGTCGCCGCCCTGGAGCGCGGCCTGGAGGGGATCGTGCGCCGCCACGAGAGCCTGCGCACCACGTTCGCAAGCCAGGGTGGACGGCCCCTCCAGGTCGTCGCCGCGCCGGCGGCGGTGGCCCTGCCCTGCCTCGACCTCCGCGGCCTGCCGGCGTCCCGGCGCCGTGCCGAGGGGAAGCGGCTGAGCGACGAGGAGGCCCGGCGGCCGTTCGACCTGGTCCGCGGTCCGCTGCTCCGGGCCACCCTGCTCCAGCTCACGCAGGGGGAGCACACTCTGCTCGTGACCATGCACCACATCTGCTCCGACGCCTGGTCGATGGGCCTCTTCGTCCGCGAGCTCGTGGCTCTCTATAAGGCTCATGTCTCCGGTTCCAGGGCCCTCCTTCCAGAGCTTGGCATCCAGTACGCCGATTTCGCCCATTGGCAGCGGCAGGAGCTCCAGGGGGAGAGGCTGGAGAAGCTCCTTGCGTACTGGCGCCGGCAGCTCGACGGCGCTCCGACCTCGCTGGAGCTGCCCACCGACCGGCGGCGGCCGCCGTTGCCGAGCTTTCTGGGAGGCACCCGCTTCTTCGTCTACCCGCGGCAGCTGGCCGACGGGGTCGAGGCCCTCGCCGTGCGCCATGGAAGCACCGCTTTCATGACGTTGCTCGCGGCCTTCATGCTCCTTCTCCACCGCTACACCGGGCAGCCAGACCTCCTGGTGGGCTCGCCGATCGCCAACCGCAACCGCTCCGAGATCGAGGGCCTGATCGGTTTCTTCGTCAATACCCTGGTGCTGCGCAGCGATCTCACGGCGGCGGGGGACCTCCCGTTCCCAGAGCTCCTGGCCCAGGTACGGGAGAGGGCGCTCGAGGCCTACGCCCACCAGGATCTGCCCTTCGAGAAGCTGGTCGAGGAGATCCGGCCGGAGCGCAGCCGCAACCGCACCCCGCTTTTCCAGGTGGCGTTTGCCCACGAAAATGCGCCTGTCGAGGTCCTGGAGGTCCGGGACCTGGGACTCGCCGAGCTGACCTTGAGGCCCATCGAGACAGACAGCGGCTCGGCGAAGTTCGACCTGACGCTCCAGCTGCGCCAGGAGCCGCGGGGCCTGTGGGGCGCCCTCGAGTACGCCACCGACCTCTTCGACGAGACCACGATCGCCCGCCTGGAGCGCCACTACCTCGCGCTCTTGCAATCGATTCTGGCGCTGCCGGAGGGGAGGATCTCGGCTCTGGAGCTCTTGACGCCGGCCGAGCGCTGGCAGATCACCGGGGAGTGGAGCTCCACCTCCTGGCGACCCGGAGCGCTCGTGCTGCGCGCGGCGAGCGTTCATCAGCTCTTCGAGGATCAGGTGGACCGGGCGCCGGATGCCGTGGCGTTGAGCTTGAAGGACGAAGGCCGTCCCGCCGAGCGGCTGACCTATCGGGAGCTCGACGAACGGGCCAACCAGCTGGCACACCACCTGCGGCGGCTGGGGGTGGGTCCGGAGGTCCTGGTCGGCCTCTTTCTGGAGCGCTCGTTGGGGATGGTGGTGGCGATCCTCGCTGTCTTGAAAGCCGGCGGGGCCTACGTGCCGCTCAACCCGGTCCATCCTGGCGAGCGTCTCGGCTTTCTGCTCGAGGACACCGGCTTGCCGGTCCTTCTGACCCAGAAGAGCCTGCGGCAAAAGCTCCCGCCGAGCGCCGGGACGGCGCACGTCCTCTGCCTCGACATCCCCCTCGATCCCTCCAGGGCGACGGCGGTCGCCCGCCCGGCCGTGGAAGTTGCCCCCGAGCATCCGGCCTACGTGATCTACACCTCGGGCTCGACGGGCAAACCCAAAGGGGTCATGGTGACCCACGGCAACGTGATTCGTCTCCTGGAGCAGACCGAGCCATGGTTTCACTTCGGCCCCTCCGACGTGTGGACGCTCTTTCACTCCTACGCCTTCGACTTCTCGGTCTGGGAGCTGTGGGGGGCCCTGGCCTGCGGCGGGCGGCTCGTGGTGGTGCCCCACCTGGTGAGCCGTTCGCCCGAAGCCTTCTACCGCCTCCTCGTCGAGGAGGAGGTGACGGTGCTCAACCAGACGCCGTCGGCCTTCCGTCAGCTGATTCCGGCGGCCGTCGCCGCGGACGAGCTGCACAAGCTACGGTGGGTGATCTTCGGCGGCGAGGCCCTCGAGCCGCAGAGCCTGGCGCCGTGGCTGGAGAAGTTCGGCGACCGGTGCCCGCGGCTGGTCAACATGTACGGCATCACCGAGACGACGGTCCACACCACCTACCGGCCGCTCGCCAAGGCGGACCTCGCGGGCCGGCCCGGCAGCGTCGTCGGGCGTCAGATCCCCGACCTCGGCCTCTACGTGCTCGACCGCCGGTTGCGGCCGGTGCCGGCCGGCGTGCCGGGCGAGATCTACGTGGCCGGGGAGGGCCTCGTCCGAGGGTACCTGAAGCGTCCCGCGCTGAGCGCCGAACGCTTCGTTCCCGATCCCTGGAGCGGCGGGGGAGGACGGCTCTACAAGACGGGTGACCTGGCACGGTGGCTGAGGTCCGGCGAGCTGGAGTACCTGGGCCGGATCGACCGTCAGGTCAAGATCCGTGGCTTCCGCATCGAGCTCGGCGAGATCGAGGCGGTGGCGGCGCAGCATCCCGCTGTCGCCGAGGTCGTCGTGTTGGTGCACGAGCACGGCCGCGACGACCGTCGCCTGGTGGCCTACCTGGTGCCGGCCGAGGCTGCGAGCGGCGCCGAAGAGGACGAGGAGCTCCGGGCCGACGTCGTCAAGCACCTGGAGCGCAAGCTCCCAGCCTACATGGTGCCATCGGTCTGCGTCGTCCTCAAGCAGATCCCGTTGACGGCCAACGGCAAGGTCGACCGCGCCGCGTTGGGTCGCCGTGCGCTGCCGGCCCCGGAGGTGCATGGCGACGCCGCACCGGCTCGTACTCCGACAGAAGAGATCCTGGCCGGGATCTGGCAGGGGGTGCTCCGGGTGGAGCGGGTCGGCCCGGGCGACAGCTTCTTCGATCTCGGCGGCCATTCGCTCCTGGTCACCCGGATCATCTCCCGGGTACGCGACGTCTTCGCGGTGGAAGTGCCCCTGGGCGAGCTCTTCGCGGCGCCCCGGCTCGCCGACCTGGCGGCGGCCGTCGAGGCCCGGCGGACGGATTCGTCGCTCGTGCTGCCGCCCCTGAAGCGGCAGCCGCGGGAGGGGCCGCCACCGCTCTCTTTTGCCCAGCAGCGGCTGTGGTTCCTCCACCAGCTGGAGCCGGAAAACCCCGAGTACAACATCCCGGCGGCGGTCGCCGTCGACGGTCCGTTGCGTGTCGCCGTGCTCCGGCGCAGCCTCGACGAGCTCGTGTGCCGTCACGAGACCCTGCGCACCCGCTTCACCGAGACCGGCGGGGAAGGCGTCCAGCTCGTCGATCCGCTCCGGGAGCAGGCGCTGAGCGTGGTGGAGCTCGCCGCGCTGCCGGCGGCGCGGCGCGCGGCGGAGCTCCGGCGGCTGGCCGGCGACGACGCCGTGCGCGTTTTCGACCTGGCGCGGGGGCCGCTCGTGCGCACCACGTTGGTGCGGCTCGGTGCCCAGGAGCACGTCGTCCTGCTCAACCAACACCACATCGTCTCCGACGGCTGGTCGGTCGCCGTCCTGATCCGCGAGATCGGCGAGCTCTACCGGGCCTTCTCCCGCGGTGAGCCGTCTCCGCTTCCAGGGCTGCCGGCGCAGTACGCCGACTTCGCGGTGTGGCAGCGGAGTTGGCTACGGGGCGAGGTGATGGAGCGCCAGCTCGCCTACTGGCGCGAGCAACTCGCCGGGGCGGTGGCTCTGGATCTGCCGACCGACCGGCCGCGGCCGGCGGTGCGCTCGGGCCGCGGCAGGATCCGTTCCACGACCCTTCCGGGGCAGCTCCGGAAGGCTTTGGAAGCCCTGAGCCGGGAGCGCGGAGCGACGCTTTTTATGACGCTTATGGCGGCCTTCCAGACGCTGCTTCACCGCTACACCGGGCAGCGCGACGTCGCGGTGGGCACGCCGATCGCCGGGCGGCGGCTCAGCGAGATCGAGGGGCTGATCGGATTCTTTGTCAACACCCTGGTGCTGCGCAGCGACCTTTCGCGGCCCAGCCCGCCAGGACGGGAGCTCGCCTGGCACGAGCTCCTGGAGCGGGTCCGACGGGACGCGCTCGGAGCCTACGCCCACCAGGACCTGCCCTTCGAGCAGCTGGTCGAGAAGCTCCGGCCGCAGCGCGACCGCAGCCGCACACCGCTGTTCCAGGTGATGTTGGTCCTCCAGAACGCTCCCGTGGAGCCCCTGGAGCTCGAGGATCTCGTCCTGAGGCCGATGGCGACCGACAGCGCCACGTCGAAGTTCGACCTCACCGTGTCCCTGGTGCCGGAGTCGGTAGGCTTCATGGAGATCATCGAGTATTCGACCGACCTCTTCGACGCCGCCACCGTCTCCCGCCTGGCGCGGCACTTCAAGAACCTCCTGGAATCGATCGTGGCGCACCCCGGGGAGGAGATCGCCAGGCTCGCGATGCTGGAGCCGGCGGAGCGCGCGCAGCTCGTCGCGGAGTGGAACGGCACCTCCACCCCCTATCCCCGCGACGCCACGGTCCACGAGCTCTTCATGTCGCAGGCGGCCCGCACGCCCACCGCGGTGGCTCTGGTCTGGGAAGGACCCGGCGGCGAGGTCTGTGAGATGAGCTACGGCGAGCTGAACACCCGCTCGAGCCAGCTGGCGCGGCACTTGAGACGCCGTGGCGTCGGCCCCTCGGAGACCCTGGTGGGCCTTTTCCTGGAACGTTCGCCGGAGATGTTGGTGGCCGTCCTCGGTGTCTTAAAAGCCGGTGGCGCCTACGTTCCGCTGGACCCCGGCTACCCCGAGGCGCGGCTCGCCTTCCTCCTGGAGGACACTCGGGTGCCGGTGGTGCTCACCCACCGACAGCTCGCCAAGCGTCTCCCTGAGGGCGCCGTGGCTCTCTGCCTCGACACGGACTGGGAGGCCGTCGCCAACGAGAGCGACGAGCCCCCGGACGTAGCGGTGGCGGCCACGAGCCTGTGCTACGTGATGTACACCTCGGGGACCACGGGCACGCCGAAGGGCTCGGCCGTTCCCCACCGCGCCGTGGTCCGTCTGGTACAGGAGACGAGCTTCGCCGAGCTCGACGAGGATCAGGTCTTCCTGCAGCTGGCGCCGGTCTCTTTTGACGCCGCCACCCTGGAGATCTGGGGACCGCTCACCAACGGCGGCCGCCTGGTGCTCTACCCGCCAGGGCCCTTGTCGCTCGACGAGCTGGCCGCGATCCTCAGGCGTCGCCAGATCACCACCCTTTGGCTGACGGCGGGGCTCTTCCACCAGATGGTTGAGGCCCACACCGAGAGTCTGGCACCGCTTCACCAGCTTCTGGCGGGAGGCGACGTCCTCTCGCCTTCCCACGTACGGAGCGCCTTGGAAAAGCTCGGCGGCTGCCTCGTCAACGGCTACGGCCCGACGGAGAACACCACCTTCACCTGTTGCCATCGGATGCGCGACGGCACCAGGATCGTCGCCTCGGTGCCAATCGGTCGTCCCATCGCCAACACCCGAATCTACCTTGTGGACGAGAGCCTGGAAGCGGTGCCCGTGGGAGTCGCCGGGTCTCTCCTGACCGGCGGCGACGGCCTGGCGCGGGGATACTTCCGGCGTCCGGCGGCGACGGCCGAGGCCTTCATTCCCGACCCGTTCAGCGGTGAGCCGGGAGATCGGCTTTACCGCACAGGGGACCGGGCGCGCTACCTGCCGGACGGCACGGTGGAGTTTCTGGGACGCCTCGACATGCAGGTGAAGATCCGCGGCTTCCGGATCGAGCCGGGGGAGATCGAGACGATGCTTCAGGCCCACGAGGCCATCACGGAGGCCGTGGTCGTAGCGCGGGAGGACGTCGAGGGCGACCGGCGCCTGGTGGCCTATGTCGTTGCCCGAGCCGAGCCGCCGGCAACGGCGCAGCTCAGGAGCTTTCTGGCGAAGAAGCTCCCGCCCTACATGGTGCCTTCGGCCCTGGTCGTGCTGGAGGAGCTACCGCTGAGCGCCAACGGCAAGGTGGATCGCCGCGCTCTGCCGGCGCCGGATGCCAGGCCGGCCGAGGAGGCCTACGTGGCACCGCGCACGCCCACGGAGGAGGCCCTGGCCGGGATCTGGTCAGAGATCCTCGGGGTGGGACGCGTCGGCGTCCTCGACGACTTTTTCGAGCTCGGCGGCCATTCGCTGCTCGCCACCCGCCTGGTCTCCCGGATGAACAAGGCCTTCCGTGCCGAGCTGCCCATCAGCAGCCTCTTCGACGCAACCACGGTGGCGAAGATGGGGCAGGTCCTGCTCGACGAGGCGGAGGTCGGCAAGGGCGAGGTGGAGTCGATCCCTCGCAGAGACGATCCCGAGGCCTGCCCCCTTTCCTTCGCCCAGGAGCGGATGTGGTTCCTGGCGGAGCTGGAGCCGCAAAGCCCGGCCTACAACGTCCCCGTTGCCGTGCGCCTGCGCGGCTCGCTCGACGCCGCCGCCCTCGAACGCAGCGTCACCGAGGTCGTGCGGCGTCACGAGAGCCTACGTGTCACCTTCACGGCGGCTGGCGGCCAGCCGGTCGCTCGGCTCAAGGCGCCGTTTGCCTTGGCGCTGCCGTGCCTCGACCTCGCACGGCTGCCGGCCGCCGAACGGGAGACCGAGGCCCGCCGGACGCTCGGTGCCGAGGCCCGTCGGCCCTTTGACCTGTGCCGGGGCCCTCTGTTGCGGGCCCAACTGGTCCGGCTCGACGACGTCGAGCACGTGCTCTTGCTCACGTTCCACCACATCGTCGCCGACGCCTGGTCGATGGGTGTTTTCATCCGCGAAACGAGCTCCTGCTACCAGGCTTTCGCCGCCGACTCGGTGCCGGCGCTGCCAGGGCTTCCGATCCAGTACGCGGACTTCGCGGCCTGGCAACGGCGCTGGCTTCGCGACGAGGTGCTGGAGTCGCAGCTCGCCTATTGGAAAAAGCAGCTCGACGGCGCCGCCACTACCCTCGATCTGCCCGCCGACCGGCCGCGGCCACCGGTCATGAGCGCGCGCGGTGCGACGCTTGGCTTCACCTTTCCCGAAGCGGTCGCCGAGTCCACCCGGGTCCTTTCCCACCACCACGGCACGAGCTCCTTCATGACGCTCCTGGCGGTCTTTGAGACCCTCCTCTTCCGCTATACCGGGAGCCGGGATTTCCTCCTCGGAACCCCCATAGCCAACCGCAATCGCTCCGAGATCGAGGGACTGATCGGTTTTTTCGTCAACACCCTGGTGATGCGTGCCCGGCCGGCCGCCGACCTCTCCTTCCAGCAGCTCCTGGAACAGGTACGCAAGGAGGCCCTGGCGGCCTACGACCACCAGGATCTGCCCTTCGAGAAGCTGGTGGAGGAGCTGCAACCGGTCCGTGACCGCAGCCGCACGCCGCTCTTTCAGGTCGTGTTGACGGTCCTGAACGAGCCCGAGACGGCGGTGCTGCCGGGACTTCGCCTCTCCCCCCTGGAGCTGGAGACCGGGACGACCAAGTTCGACCTGGTGCTGAGCCTGGTGGAAGGCACCGCGGGGCTGCGCGGCACGATCGAATACACCACCGACCTTTTCGACGCCTGCACGATCGAACGCTTGAAGGGCCATTTTGAAACCCTTTTCGGGGGAGCCCTGAGCGATCCTTCGACGCTCCTTTCGCGCTTGCCGATCTTGAAGGGTGCGCAACGGCAACAGCTGCTCCGGGAGTGCAACGACACGGCGGCCTCCTATCCGAGAAGACCCTGCCTGCACGAGCTCGTCGAGGCCCAGGTGGACCGCTCTCCCGACACTGTGGCGGTGGTCTTCGAAGGGCAGCAGCTCAGCTACCGGGAGCTCGACGAGCGGGCCAACCAGCTGGCGCGCCACCTGCGGGCCCAGGGGGTCGGCCGATCCGCCGAGGTCCTGGTCGGCATTTGTGCGGAACGTTCCCCGGAGCTGGTGGTGGGGCTCCTGGCCATCCTCAAGGCAGGAGGGGCCTACGTGCCGATCGATCCCGGCTACCCCCGGGAGCGGCTCGCTTTCATGCTGGAGGACTCGCGGGTGCCGGTGCTCCTGACCCAGGAGCACCTGGCCGCGACGCTCCCCGAGCACCAGGCGACGGTGATCCGTCTCGACACCGACGCGGCGGCGATCGCCGCTCTGAGCCGCGAGCGGCTCATAAGCGGCACGGTAGCCGACAACCTGGCCTACGCCATTTTCACCTCGGGCTCCACCGGCCGCCCCAAAGGGGTGATGAATTCTCACCGGGCGATCGTCAACCGCCTCTTGTGGATGCAGGAGACCTATCGCCTGACGAGCGAGGACCGGGTCCTCCAGAAAACCCCGTTCAGCTTCGACGTCTCGGTGTGGGAATTTTTCTGGCCGCTCATGGTCGGCGCGCGCCTGGTGGTGGCGCGGCCCGAGGGACACAAAGACAGCGCCTACCTGGTGGAGGTGATTCGCCGCGAGGCGGTCACGACGCTGCATTTCGTGCCCTCCATGCTCCAGGTCTTCCTGGAGGATCCGGGGATCGGGACGTGCGTCTCGCTCCAGCGGGTGATCGCCAGCGGCGAGGCTCTGCCGTTTCCACTTCAAGAGCGCTTCTTCGCTGGTCTGCAGCGCCCCCCGGGGGGACATGGGGGGTCTCAAGTCGAGCTGCACAACCTCTACGGCCCCACCGAGGCCGCCGTCGACGTCACCTTCCACGCCTGCGAGCGGCAGCCGTCGCGGCCGCTGGTGCCGATCGGCCGTCCGATCTCGAACGTCGGGATCCATCTGCTGGACCGAGCCCTGGAGCCGGTGCCGATCGGCGTGCCGGGAGAGCTCATGATCGCCGGTGTCAACCTCGCCCGCGGGTATCTCAACCGTCCCGGCCTGACCGCCGAGAAGTTCGTCCCCGACCCGCTGGGGATCGTCCCCGGGGGACGTCTTTACAAGACGGGCGACCTCGCGCGTCACCTTGGCGACGGCTCCGTCGACTACCTGGGACGGCTCGACCACCAGGTGAAGCTGCGCGGTTTCCGCATCGAGCTGGGAGAGATCGAGGCGGTGCTGGGGGTGCACGGTGGGGTGCAGGAGGTGGTGGTCATGGTGCGCCAGGGGGAAGCGGCCCAGGACCAACGCCTCGTGGCTTTCTGCGTGCCCGACGAGGCGCGCGCCCTGCCCCTGCGGCGCCAGCTTGCCCTGCGGCGGCGCCGGGAGCTGGAGGACCGGCGCCTCGACTACCTGCCGGAAGGCCTGCCCGTCGTCCACCGCAACCGCAGCGAGGTGGACTTCGTCCACCAGGAGATCTTCGCGGAGCGCAGCTACCTGCGTCACGGTGTGACCCTGGGGGCGGGCGACTGCGTCTTCGACGTCGGCGCCAACATCGGTCTGTTCGCCCTTTTTGCCCACCGCGAGGTCGGCGAGAGGGGCAAGGTCTACGCCTTCGAGCCGATCCCGGCGGTCTTCGAGCTGTTGCGCCAGAACACCTACCTGTGGGGCGTCGACGCGCGGCTTTTCAACTGCGGTCTCTCGGATGCGGCGAAGCAGGTGGAATTCACCTATTACCCACACCTCTCGATCCTGTCCGGCCGCTTCGCGAACGCCGCCGAGGAGCGGGAAGTGGTGCGCACGTTTCTGGGCGACGAGGTGGCAGAGGACGCCTCGCCGGAGCTCCTGGAGGAGCTGCTGGCGGATCGCCTGCGCAGCGAGGCGGTAACCTGTGAGCTGCGTCCGCTCTCGGAGGTGATGCGCTCGGAGGGCGTCGAGCGCATCGACCTGCTCAAAGTCGACGTGGAAAAAGCCGAGCTCGAGGTGCTGGCCGGGATCGCGGCCGAGGACTGGCCAAGAGTCCGCCAGGTGGTGGTGGAGGTCCACGACCTGGACGGCCGCCTGGCGGCGGTGAGGCGTCTGCTCGAGGGCCACGGCTTCGCGGTGGCGTCGGAGGAGGAGACGGCCATGCACGGCACGGGCCTCTACAACCTCTACGCACACCGTCCGGAGGAGGCTCGGCCTTCGGCGGGGGTACCGGTGCGCGGTGCCCACCCTACGTGGTGGGATCCCCAGGTGCTGGTGCGCGAGCTGCGCGAGATGGCGCGGGAAAAGCTCCCGGACTACATGGTGCCGGCACGGTGGCTCCTTCTCGACGAGCTGCCGCTGACGCCGAACGGCAAGGCGGATCGCAAGGCCCTGGCGCAAATGTCCCTGGAGGAGCTGTGGGGACGCCCGGAGGGCGAGGCGTCGGCGGCTCCGCGAACACCCACCGAGAAGGCCGTGGCAGAGATCTTCTCGGAGCTTCTGGGGCTGGCTCGCCCCGGGGTCGCCGAGAGCTTCTTCGACCTCGGTGGGCACTCGCTTCTGGCCACGCGGCTACTCGCCAGGATCCGCGAGGCGTTCGCCGTAGAGATCCCCCTGGGCGAAGTCTTCAAGGCCCCGACGATCGCCGCTCTGGCAGAGGCTGTCGAGCGCTTCCACCCGGCCGCTGCAGACGAAGAGCCGCTGCCGCCTCTCAAGCCGCTCGGACGGGACGGGCCGTTGCCCCTCTCCTTTGCCCAGCAGCGCCTGTGGTTCCTCGCTCAGCTGGAACCCGACAACCCCGAGTACCACATGCCGACGGCCGTTGCCGTCGACGGCCGGCTCAACGTCGCCGTCCTGAAGCGCTGCCTCGACGAGATCGTCCGTCGCCACGAGACGCTGCGCACCCGATTCGCCGAGCACGGTGACGAGGCCGTCCAGATCGTCGATCCGCCCCGCCGGCAGCCCCTGCCGGTCATCGACCTCACGGCTCTGCCGGCGGCGGTGCGCGAGGTCGAGCTGGGCCGGCGGGCCACCCGGGAGGCCGTCCGTCTCTTTGACCTCGCTGGCGGTCCGCTCCTGCGGACGACGCTCTTGAGGCTGGCCTGCGATCGGCACGTCTTTCTGCTCAACCAGCACCACATCGTCTCTGACGGCTGGTCGGTCGCCGTCCTGGTCCGCGAGATCGGTGTGCTCTACCGGGCCTTCGCCTCGGGTGAAGCGCCGCCCTCGCTGCTCCCGGAGCTTGCGGTCCAGTACGCCGACTTCGCCGTCTGGCAGCGGCGGTGGCTCGAGGGCGAGGTGCTGGAACGTCAGGTCGTCTACTGGCGGGAGAAGCTCGCCGGCGTCGCCCCCCTCGAGCTCCCCACCGACCGGCCGCGGGCGGCGGTGCGCTCGCCTCGCGGCACGCAGCGGAGCGTCGCTTTGCCGAAGCCGCTTTGCGAGGCTTTGGAGGCCCTGGGTCGCGAACGCGGCGCGACGCTCTTCATGACCCTTCTCGCGGCCTTCCAGGTCCTGCTCCACCGCTACAGCGGCCAGAGCGACGTCGCGGTGGGCTCACCGATCGCGGGCCGCCGCGTCCGCGAGGTCGAGGATCTGATCGGTTTCTTCGTCAACACCCTGGTGTTTCGCAGCGATTTCTCGACATCGCCGGCCTTTGTCACGCTGCTCGACGCGGTGCGCGAGGGTGCGCTGGCGGCTTACGCCCACCAGGACCTGCCCTTCGAGCACCTGGTCGAGGCGCTCCATCCCGAGCGCGACCGCAGCCGCACGCCACTGTTCCAGGTGATGCTCGTGCTCCAGAACGCGCCCCTCGAGGATCTGGAGATCGAGGGCCTCACTTTCAAGCCGCTCAGGACCGACAGCGGCACCGCCAAGTTCGACCTGACGCTCAGCCTCGTCGAGCCTCCTGCCGGGGGGACCGAGGGTCTTGTGGGCTCGCTCGAGTACGCCAGCGATCTCTTCGACGCGACCACCGTCGCCCGCCTTGCCGGACATCTCAAGACCCTGCTGGCGGCGCTGGTGGCGCGTCCCGAGGCGCGGATCGCGTCCCTGGAGCTTCTGACGCCGGCCGAGCGCTGGCAGCTCCGGGCCGAATGGAACGTCGCCCCCTTGTCTTTGGCCGTGATTCCAAGGGCGGTGGGATTGCACCAGCCCTTCGAAGCGCAGGCCGACCGCACACCGGACACCGTGGCGCTGGTTTTCGAGAGCGGCGGCCGGGTCGTGCGGCTGAGCTACGCCGAGCTCGAAGAGCGGGCCAACCAGCTGGCTTGCCACTTGCGTGAGCTGGGCGTGGGGCCGGAGGTCCTGGTCGGCGTCGCCATGGAACGTACGCCCGAGATGGTGGCCGGCATCCTCGCCGTCTTGAAGGCCGGCGGGGCCTACGTGCCCCTCGATCCGGGCTACCCCGGCGAACGCGTCGCCTTCATGCTGGAAGACGCCCAGACTGCCGTCTTGCTGACCCAGAAGCACCTCACGGATCGCTTCGCCGATTCCGGCGGTGCTCACGTGCTCGCCGTCGACACCTTCTGGGACGGCCGCTGCGAGCTGCCGGCGGCCAGGCCCGCGGCCACGGCCACCCTGGACAACCTGGCCTACGTCATCTACACCTCCGGCTCCACCGGACGCGCCAAAGGGGTGGCCATCGCTCATCGCAGCGCCCTGGCACTCGTCGACTGGGCGCGGGAAGCCTTTCCCGGCGAACGGCTCGACGGAGCTCTTGCCGCCACCTCGATTTGCTTTGACCTCTCGATCTTCGAGCTTTTCGTGCCCCTGAGCCTGGGTAGCACGGTCATCCTGGCAGAAAACGTCCTCGCCCTGGCGCACCTCACCGTCCGCGACGAGGTGACGCTGGTCAACACCGTGCCCTCGGCCATGACCGAGCTGGTGCGCCTGGGGGGAGTGCCCGACTCGGTGCTCACCGTCAACCTGGCCGGGGAGCCGTTGCCCAACGCCCTGGCCCAGGAGATCTACAAACAGCCGACGGTGGCCGAGGTCCGCAACCTCTACGGCCCCTCCGAGGAGACGACCTACTCCACCTGGTGCGCGGTGGAAAAAGGGCTCGACACGAAGCCGTCGATCGGCCGGCCGCTGCCGGGGACCGCGGCCTACGTGGTGGATGCCGCGCTCGGCCTGGTGCCTTTGGGCGTGCCGGGAGAGCTTTACCTCGGCGGCATGGGCCTGGCACGGGGCTACCTGGCGCGTCCGGCGCTGACGGCGGAGCGCTTCGTCCCCGATCCGTGGAGCGTGGCCGCCGGCGCGCGGCTCTACCGCACGGGCGACCTGGTACGCTACCTCGTCGACGGCCGTCTCGACTTCCTGGGACGCCTCGACCACCAGGTGAAGATCCGTGGCTTCCGCATCGAGCTGGGGGAGGTGGAGGTGGCTCTCGCCGCCTACCCGGCGGTGGCGGAGGCGGTGGTCCTGGCTCGCGAGGACGTTCCCGGGGAAAAGCGCCTGGTGGCCTACGTCGTCGGAGACGATGCGGCGCCGGACACCGGCGAGCTACGCGCCTTCCTCGGGGAAAGGTTGCCTGGCTACATGGTGCCGTCGGCCCTCGTCGTGCTGGAGGAGCTTCCGCTCCTACCCAACGGCAAGGTGAACCGGCGGTCCCTGCCGGCGCCGGAGGCCCGCGTCGAGGAGGCGAGCTACGAGGCGCCCGCGACGGCGGCCGAGCAGGTCCTCGCGGAGATCTTCGCCGACCTCTTGCGGATGCCCAAGGTCGGCCGCGGCGACGACTTCTTCGCCCTCGGCGGCCATTCGCTGCTCGCCACCCGGATCGTCTCCCGGGTCCACCGGGACCTCGGCGTCGCCGTGCCGGTGGCGGCGCTCTTCAGCGCGCCGACACTCGTCGCGTTCGCCGAGCGCGTCGAGGCCGTGCGCCGCGAAGCGGGCCTCTCGCGGCCGCTCGAACCCCTGAAGCGTACCGACGGCGAGCCGGCGGCCGGCGAACCGGCGGCCGGCGAACCGGCGGCCGGCGAACCGGCGGCCGGCGAACCGGTGACCTCTTTTGCCCAGGAGCGGCTCTGGTTCCTCGACCAGCTCGACCCGGGCACCGACGCCTACAACATGCCTGCCGCCGTACGGCTCTATGGCACGCTCGACGTCGAAGCCCTGACGCGCGGCCTCCAGGCGGTCGTCGACCGCCACGAGGTGCTGCGGACCCGCTTTGACGCGGTCGGTGGCCGGCCCGTGCCGGTGGCCGCCGGCTCGCTCGCGGTTTCCTTGCCCTTGACGGACCTCTCCGAGCTGCCGGCGGCCGAGCGCGAAGCCGCGGCCCGGGAGCTCGCCGCCGAGGCGGCGCGCCACGCCTTCGACCTCGCCCGGGGGCCGCTGCTCGACGCCCGGCTCCTGCGCCTGGCGAGCGACGAGCACGTCTTCCTGCTGAACCTCCACCACGTGGCCGGCGACGGTTGGTCGCTCGGAGTGCTGGTGCGCGAGGTGGCCGCCGTCTACCGGGCGCTTGTGACCGGCGAGGAGCCGGAGCTCGACGAGCTGCCGGTCCAGTACGCGGACTTCGCCGCCTGGCAGCGCCGGCTCTTGCAAGGGGAAGAGCTTGAGCGCCAGCTCGGTTTCTGGCGCGAACGCCTGACGCCCGCGCCGCCGTTCCTCGAGCTGCCTCTCGACCGGCCGCGGCCGGCGGTGCAGACCTACCGGGGCGAGCGCCGCAGCCTCCATCTGCCGGCAGGGGAGGCGTCCGCGCTGGGCTCGCTGGCGCGCGAGCAGGGCGCGTCGCTCTTCATGGTCCTCGCCGCCGCCTTTCAGGTGTTGCTCCATCGGCTGAGCGGCCAGGACGACGTCCTGGTGGGTTTCCCCGTGGCGGGGCGCACCCGCCCCGAGGTCGAGGGCCTGATCGGCGTTTTCTTGAACACCCTCGTGCTGCGGACCGACCTGGCCGGAGCCCCCAGCTTCCGCGAGGTCCTGGGCCGGGTCCGCGAAGCGGCCCTGGGAGCCTTCGCCCACCAGGACGTCCCCTTCGAAAAGATCCTCGAAGAGCTCCATCCGGATCGGGACCTGTCGCGCACACCGCTCTTCCAGGTGCTCTTCAACATGCTGAACCTGCCCGAGAGCGAGCTGCGGCTGCCGGGCCTTCGCCTGGAGCTTGCGTCGGAGGTCGAGACGCCGTCGAAGTTCGACCTCACGGTCTACGCCTCGGAGGCGCCGGACGGTGCCCTTCTCTTCCACCTGGTCTACAACGCCGACCTCTTCGACGCCGAGCGGATCGAGGAGATGCTCGCCCAGTACCGCCAGCTGCTGGAGGAGATGGCCGCCGACGCCGGGGCGCCGATCGACCGCCTGTCTCTGGTGACTCCGGCCGCCGCCGAACGGCTGCCCAACCCCCGCGAGCCGCTGGCCGCCGAATGGCGGGGGACGATCCCGGGACGGATCCGCGAGCGCGGCACGCCCGCCGAGCGGCCGGCGGTGGTCGACGGTTCCGAGACCTGGACCTACGGCGAGCTTCTGGCGTCCTCCTCGGTGCTCGCCGCCGAGCTACGCGCCGCCGGCTTCGGACCGGGCGCCGTCGTGGCGATCGACGCGCGCCGCTCGGGGCGCCTCGTGCCGGCGATCCTCGGCGTGCTCGAGGCCGGAGCGGCGTTTGTGATCCTCGACCCGGCCTACCCGGCCGGGCGACGCTTCGAGCTGGCGCGTCGGGCGCGGGCCCGGGGCTGGGTACGGCTCGGGGCCGACGTCGATCCCGAGCTCGCGGCGGGCCTCGGGGGCTTTGCTTTCGAAGTGCCGCCGCGCGGCGTCTCGGAGGTCTCGTTGATCGACGTGGAGGTCGTTCCCGACACGGTCGCCTATGTCGCTTTTACCTCGGGCTCGACCGGGGAGCCCAAGGGCATCGTCGGCGGCCACGGCCCGGTCGTCCATTTCCTCGACTGGTACGCGTCGACTTTCGAGCTGACGGCGGAGGACCGCTTCAGCATGCTCTCCGGCCTCGCCCACGATCCGCTCCTACGCGACGTCTTCGCGCCCCTCTGGGTCGGAGCGACGCTCTACGTGCCCGATCCCGAGGAGATCGGCTCGCCGGGCTGGCTCGCCGGCTGGATGCGCGCCGAGAAGATCCGCGTCGCTCATCTGACGCCGGCCATGGGCCGGCTCCTGGCGGAGGGCGTCTCGACGCCGATCCCGTCGCCGCGCGCCCTCTTCTTCAGCGGCGATCGTCTTCTGGCGCGGGATCTGGCACGGATCCGCGAGCTTGTGCCGCGGGCGCTCTGCGTCAACTTCTACGGTGCGACGGAAACGCCCCAGGCCATGAGCTACCACGTGGCCGGCGACGACGAAGCCCAGGAGACCCTGCCTCTCGGCCGTGGCATCGACGGCGTCCAGCTCCTGGTGCGCAACGCGGCCGGCGGACAGGCCGGCGTCGGCGAGCTTGGGGAGGTCTCGGTGCGCACGCCCTACCTGGCCCAGGGTTACCTCGACGAGCCGTTTACCGGCGACGAGTACCGCACCGGCGACCGGGGCCGCTACCGCCGCGACGGCGCGGTCGAATTCATCGGCCGGGCCGACGACCAGGTCCAGATCCGAGGCTTCCGCGTCGAGCCGGGGGAGGTCGAGGCGGCTCTCCTCACCCAGGCGCGGGTGACGTCGGCGTCGGTCTTGCCGGCCGATGGCGGCCTCCTCGCCTTCGTGGCCGGAACCGCGGAGCCGGGCACGCTACGCGCCCACCTGCGCCGGCGGTTGCCCGAGTACATGGTGCCGCGTTCCTTCGTCGTCCTCGAAGCCCTGCCGCTCTTGCCCACCGGCAAGGTCGACCGGCGCGCGCTCCTGGCTCTCGCCCCGTCGTCCACGGTTTCCGGCGGCGAGGTGGCCGCGCCGCGCACCCCGGTCGAGGAGATCGTCGCGGGGATCTTCGGCGAGCTCCTGGGCCTCAAAACGGTGCCGGTCGACGGCGACTTCTTCGCTCTCGGCGGTCACTCGCTGCTCGCCACACAAGCCCTTGCCCGGCTGCGCGATGCCCTGGGCGTCGAGCTCTCGGTACGGCGGATCTTCGCCGCGCCGACCGTGGCGGGCCTGGCGCACGAGGCCGAAGCGGCGCGGAACCGAGCGCCGGGGCCGACGGCACCGCCGATCGTCCCCCAGCCCCGGGACGAAATCCGGCTTCCTCTTTCCTTCGCCCAGCAACGCCTCTGGATCCTCGACCAGCTGGAGCCGGGCAGCCCGGCCTACGTGATGGCGGGGGCCCTGCGCCTGGCGGGCGACTTGGACGTCGAGGCGTTTGAGGAGAGCCTCGCGGTGGTGATCCGCCGCCACGAGGTGCTTCGCACCCGCTTCCCGGCCACCGGCGGCGAGGCACGACAGGTGGTCGGGGAGCCGTCGCCCCCGGCCTGGACACGCCTCGACCTGAGCGACGTCGCCGCGGCGCACCGTGGAACGGCTCTTCATTCCCGGATCGCCGAGGAGATCCGGCGGCCCTTCGACCTGTCGGCCGGGCCGGTCTTGCGGGCCACCCTGGTGCGCCTCGCCGACGACGAGCACGTGCTGATCCTCGCCCTGCACCACATCGTCGCCGACGGCTGGTCGATCGGCCTCCTGGCGCGGGAGCTGGCGCTCGCCTACAACGCGCTTGCCGGGGGCGCCGACCCGGGCTCGGTTCCCGGTCTGCCCGCGCTCGGCGTCCAGTACGCCGACTTCGCCGCATGGCAGCGCCGCTGGCTCGAAGAAGCCGTCGAGGACCAGCTCGCCCATTGGACAGAGGAGCTGGCCGGCGTCCCCCTGGTCCTCGAGCTGCCCACCGACCGGCCACGGCCGGCGGCCCAGTCCTACCGGGGAGCGCTGCTACCTTTCTCCGTCTCCGGCGAGCTCACCGACGCCTTGAGAAAGTTGAGCCGCCGGCACGGGGTCACCCTCTTCATGACGCTTTTCGCGGGTCTCG
>CBDUYN010000154.1:0-24780 GCA_965371445.1 uncultured bacterium
CGTCAAGAGGCCCTTCATTCGGTACAGCGATGTGTGGGTCATAAAGCAAGTCTCCATATTGTTTGACCTCCCCCAAGGTCCTCTGCCATGCCGACCATAGCATATGGTCGGCGCCCAACTCCAGCCCGGCAAAGCTTCGGGGGCGGCGGTGCTAAAGAAGCACCGCGCCGGCTTCTTCGGCGCCCGCACCTGGTGGACCAACAAATGGAACGCCGATAACGATGCGAGCAACGGCTTACTGGAGGACCTTCAGGCGGTCGCGACCGGGACCAGCCCCCGTTCAGGCCGCAGCTCGCGGAGAAATTCCTCGCCCGGGAGACACCAGCCGCTGCGCGCCGCGATAGACCAGCAAGGCCTCACATTCCGGATAATCCTCCCGAAAGGTCCGCAGCGACCGCAAATCCTGCCCCTCAGCCCCCCGAGACTCGGTCGCCGCACCACGGCGGCTAGCACACGGAGCCGAGTCAGCTGCTATGATGTCTGGAGGAGGATCAGGGCGTGGAACCAAGCAGTGGCGGCAAGGCCTCTCCAGAGCGTGAAATCGTCGAGCCCAACGCGGCGTTGCGGCTGATCGGCCTCTTCTACGACAACCCGCAGCAGGACTACGTCATCCAGGTCCAGGAAGGGACCTTGAGGACCTGCCGCCGTCAAGGCTATCAGCTGGTGATCCACCCCTACGGCTCCACGGCGGTGGACCTCGTCGACACGGTCCTCGCGTTTGCGCGCCAGCCGGCGGTCGAAGGGTGTGTGCTGACGTCGCCCCTCTCCGACGACAAGAAGCTGCTGAACGGGCTCTGCGAGGCCGGGATCCCATATGCGCGTCTTTCGCAGCGTCCCGGTATCTGCGACACCCCGTGGGTCTCGGCCAACGACGAGGACGCGGCCCGGGAGATGACGGAGTACCTGATCTCCCTCGGTCACCGCCGGATCGCCCACATCATGGGGCATCCGGCCCACGGCGCGGCCCACGACCGGCTCAAGGGCTACCGCGCGGCGCTCGCGGCCCACGACATCCCCGAAGAAAAAGGATTCGTCCACCAGGGTTACTTCAACTTCGCCTCGGGCCAGACCTGCGCCGCGGAGATCCTCAGCACCGGGGAGCGGCCGACGGCGATCTTCGCCTCGAACGACCACATGGCGATGGGTGCCCTCGAAGCGGCTCACGAGCGGGAGATCAAAATCCCCGAGGAGCTGTCGATCTGCGGTTTCGACGACGTGCGCATGTCGCGCTACGCCTGGCCGCCGCTGACCACGTTCCACCAGCCGGTTCGAAAGGCCGCGGGTCTCGCGACCGAGATGCTCGTCAAGCTGATACGGGGCGAGCCTCTCGAGACGCGGCACGTCGAGCTCCGATCAGAGCTCGTGGCGCGCTGCACGGCCGCGTCGCCCTGAGCGCTTTGCGGCGGCCGTCTGGCGACGCCGCCAAGGCTGGGATAAGCTCCGCCCGCCATGACGAGCCCCGAGAGCCCCGATCCGACGCCCGGAACCGACAAGGCACGCTGGACGAAGGTCACCTTCGTCGTCCTGCTGGTGTTGATGGCCAGCTCGGCGTGGACCGTCCTCTTTCAGGTCGACCTGACCCCCAGGGTCGAACGCGACTTCTTCTTTTCCACCGAGGACCCCGCCTTCCAGGCCACGAAACGGATCGAGGAGCTCTTTCCGACGAGCTCGCAGCTGATCTTGAGCGCCCAGGCCCCCGACATTGAGGAGGCGACCTACGTCGAGCGTATCCGCGCCCTCTCCGACGAGCTTGCCGCCCTGGACGGCGTGCTCGGGGTCCAGAGCTTGACCCATGGGCCCGCCAATCCCAAGGTGGTGGCGGAGAGCCCGATCTGGAGCCGGCTTCTGCTGTCGAAAAACCCCCGGACGACGCATCTCGTCGTCGCCGTCGGCGATGCCGGTGGAAGCGACCTGATCGCCCGCGTCGAGGAGGTCATGACGCGCCACCAGCGGCCGAGCTTCGACCTCCAGGCCTCGGGCGTCCCTTTCGTCGTCGAGCTGATCCGGCGTCACCTGATGCGCGACCTGCGGGTGTTCTCGATCGCCGCGTTCGTGGTCTTCGGCCTGGTGATCTCGCTCCTCTACCGCTCCTGGCCGCCGGTCGCCGGGACGCTGCTCTCGTGCCTCGGGGCGTGTCTTCTCACCCTGGCGTTGCTCCACTTCCTGGGGACGCCGATCGGCATCCTGACCGCGAACATCGCGACGATCGTCTTCGTCCTGACGCTCTCGCACACCGTCTTCCTGACGGCCAACTGGCGGCGGGTCCGCCCGGGGCTCCAACCGGACGTCGCCGTCGCCGAGGGGGTGCGGATCACCTTCGTGGCGTCGTTCTGGTGCATGGTGGCGGCGCTGCTCGGTTTCGGGAGTCTCTTTCTGGCGAGCGCCAAGCCGCTGCGTGAGCTCGGCACCTCGGGGGTCACGGGGACGGCGGTGGCGATCCTCGTCGCCTACGGCTTTTATCCTTTCTTTCTGCGCTCGGCTCATGGCGCGCCGGCGCCGGCGAGCCAGGAGGTGAAACGAGCCCGGCTTCCGGGCTTCGCCGGCCCGGCGCTCGTCGCCGTCGTCGTGGCGGTGGCGGCGCTCGGCCTGCTGCGGACGAATACCGATCCGAACCTCCTGAGCTACTTCGCCGAGGGCAGCGAGCTACGCGACGGCCTGGAGCTGATCGACCGGAGCGGCGGGTCTAGCCCGCTTTACCTCGTCGTCCGCGATCCGGAGGGCCGCCAGGTCGACGTGACACAGGTCGAGCAAGCCCTGGCCGCGGTCCAGGAGGGGCTCGAGGCGGAGGCGGCGGTGGGCAGCTCGCTGTCGCTCCCGGTGCTCCTGGCGGAGGCGAAGAAAAACCCCCTGGCGATGATGTTCAATACCGAGCAGCTCATCACGCTCCTCGGCTCCGAGCCGTTCGACCGGGTCGCCCGCAGCTTCGTCACCGAGGATCGGACGCGGACGCTTTTCTTCCTCCGCATGCACGAGACCGGACGCGACGAGCCGCGCCAGGCGATCGTCGAGCGTCTCGTCGTCGTGGTCGGGGACGCCGGGCTCGAAGTGGAGCTCGTCGGCGGCCTCTACGACCTCCAGGGCAAGCTCGGCGAGCTGGTGGCGACGAGCCTGGTGCGCGAGCTCGGTGGGCTGTTGCTCTTCTTCGTCTTCGTCGCCGCGGCGGTGGGGCGCTCGCCGCGGCTGACGGTCTCGATGGTCGCCTGCCTCGCCGCTGTCCCGGTGCTGCTCCTGGGGACGGTGGGCTACATTGGACGTCCGGTCGACGTGATCTCGGCACCGGGCGCGAACGTCGCGATCTCGCTCGGCATCGACGCCATGATCCACCTCATGATGGCGGTGCGGCGCCGCCGCCGGGCGGGCGACGCGGAGCGCGAGGCCTGGGGGGTGGCGTGCGCTCAGATGCGGGCGCCGATCGTCGGCGCGATGCTGATCTTGGCGACGGGTTTCGGGATCTTCGTCCTGTCGAGCTTTCCGCCGACCCAGCGCTTCGGCACGGTGGTGGCGGCGGGGACCCTGGCGTCGGCGGTGATGGCGCTCGTCGTCCTGCCGTTCCTGGCGACGTTCGGGCGCTCGTCCTAGGATGCCTCGTCGAGGATCTGACGGACCTTGGCCTTGAAGACCTTGGTGTTGAACGGCTTTTCGATAAACTCCACGCCCTCGACGCCGCCGCGCTCGGCGAGGTCCTCGGGCGTGTAGCCCGACATCAGGAGGACCTTCAGGTCGGCCTTCTCGGCGGTCAGCCGCCGGGCGAGCTCGCCGCCCGTCATGCCGGGCATCACCATGTCGCTGACCAGGAGGTCGATCGTGCCGTTGTGCTTCTCGACAAGCTCCAGGGCGCGCGCCGGCTCCTCGGCCACCAGCACGGTGTAGCCGGCGCTGGTCAGGACTTCGCGGATCAGGTCGCGGAACATCTCGTCGTCCTCGACCAGGAGCACGACTTCCGAGCCGCCCTCGTGGGGCGGCACCGGCTCGGTCGACTCACCCTCGACGTCGGCTTCCTTGTGCACCCTGGGGAGGTAGATCTCGAGCGTCGTCCCCTTGCCGAGCTGGCTCTTGACGGCGATCTGGCCGTTGCTCTGCCGGACGATGCCGTAGACCGTGTAGAGGCCGAGGCCGGTTCCCTTGCCCGGCTCCTTGGTGGTGAAGAAGGGCTCGAAGATGCGGCTGCGGGTCGCCTCGTCCATGCCGGTGCCGGTGTCGCGGACCGAGAGCATGACGTACTCGCCCGGCGGGACTTCCAGGCCGCTGCGGCGGTGGATTGCCTGGTCGTCGAGGTTCCTGGCCGCGAGCGTCAGGCGTCCGCCGCGAGGCATGGCGTCGGCAGCGTTGACGACGAGGTTCATCAGCACCTGCTCGACGTGGCCGCGGTCGATCTCGACCCGCCAGAGGTCCGACGGCAGGCTCAAGACGAGCTCGATGTCGTCGCCGGTCAAGCGGCGCAGCATGTCGTCCATGTCGTCGATCGAGGCACCCAGGTCGACGACCTCCAGATGCGAGTCGCGGCGGCGCGAGAAACCCATCAGCTGGCGGGTCAGGGTGACGCCCCGCTCCGCCGCGCGGCGGATCTGCTCGGCCGGACGGCGTAGCGGATCCCCCTGCTTCAACGAATCGAGCTGCATCTCGGTGTAGCCGAGGATCGAGCCCAGGAGGGTGTTGAAGTCGTGGGCGATGCCGCCGGCGAGACGCGCGATCGCCTCCATTTTCTGGGAGCGCTGGAGCTGTTCTTCGAGTTGCACGCGGTCCGTGATGTCCTGGCCGATGGCGAGGATGCCGGTGACCTGGCCGGCGTCGTCGGTAAGCGTCTTGTTGTTCCACTCGATGATGCGTTCTTCACCGCCGCGGCTGACGATGGCGTTGACGATCCCGTGGGTGAAATGCGTCGCGAGGGTGTCGTCGAAGACCTGGCGGACCTCCGCGTCCTCCTTGGGCGTGAGGAAGGTCGAGAACCAGTCCTTGCCCCGGACCTCGTCGAGCGAATACCCCGAGACCTCCTCCATGTAGCGGTTGAAGCGGACGATCCGGCCTTCCGGATCGAGCACGAGGACGATGGCCGGCGCCGTCTCCAGGAGGGTGTCGGCGAAGTGCTGCTCGCGCCGTAGGGCTTGCTCGGCCTCGCGAAGCTCGTGCGCGACTCGCGCCTCGTCCTTGACCTTGGTCACGATGGGATCCTCGTCGCCGGGTCCAGTCTCCGTAAGATCGTCCCCTCGGAGGGAGACGATTCCCGCCGAGTGCACGAGGCGCCGTGGCGTCTTGCGCTGGGAAGGTAAAGCTAACACCTGTCCGGGAGGCGCTACGACACCCGCGAGGATAGTCCTCGAGCACCGGAGGGTCCCACCCGAAAAGGTAGCCGGACCACTCGTTCAAGCGGTGCCGGCGCCTCCCACCCTCAGCCGGCCAGGCGAGCGACGACCTCGTCCCAGAGGGCCTTGTAGGAGCTGGAGCCAACGCTGCGGGAGGCGTAGAGCGGCACGGGCTGGCGGTGGAGGCCCATCTGCTCGACGTGGCTGGAGTAGGGGATGTGGGTCGAGAGCATGGGGAAGCGCCGGTGCGTCTGCTCGCAGATCTCGCGGTGGAGTTTCTTGCGCCGGTCGACCATGCAGAAAAACGGCAGCACCCGAGGCTCGACGCCGAGCGAGGCGAGGTGGCCGTCGAGCTGCTCCAGGGTCCGCAGGGCGAGCGGCGTCGGGATCGTCGGCACGAGCAGCGCGTCGGAAACCGCGAAGACGCTCTCCGAGGCCAGCGAGATCGACGGCGGGCAATCGAGGAAGAGGTACTCGTAGTGGCCGCGGAAGGGCTTCAGGAGCGAGCGCAGGCGGCGGTCGCTTCGTCCCGCGGCTTCGAGCGCCAGGTCCATGTGGCGGTAGGAGAAGTCCGCCGGGACGACGTCCAGGCCCTCGAAGTCCGTGGCGCGGACCCGTAGCCGCAGGCGCTTTTTCTTCTCCAGCTTGCGGCCGCTCCCCGAGGACTCCGTCTTGACCCGGAAGTAAAACGACGAGGCTCCCTGGGGATCGAGGTCCCAGACGAGGCTGCGGGCCCCGGCGAGGGTCGAGTAGTAGGCCAGGTTGACGGCGCTTGCCGTCTTGCCGACTCCGCCTTTGATGTTGTAGAGCGCCAGGACCTGCAAGGCGTCTCCCCTAGAGCTTGCCGTTCCCGCCACGCCGCGCCGTCCGGCGGGCGCCCAGGAGGCTATGCCGAAGGCGTCCCAAGGTGCGGTTCAGGAAGTGGCGGCGTGGCAGGAACGGTAGGACCGCCGGCCGGCGCTCGCCCATCTCGGAACGCAGCTCCAGGAGGGGGCGGCAACCCGCGTCGTTGCGCAGGCCACGCTCGCGGGCGTCGATCGCCGAGCGGCGGTCCCCTGCCAGCAGGAAGGTCCGGGCGAGGTAGTAGTAGCCCTCGCCTTCGTAGGGATCGATCTCGACGCTCCGGCGGCACAGCTTCAGCCCCTGGCCGACCTCGCCCTGGACGCGGGCCAGGCAGTAGCCCAGAAAAGCGAAGAACTGGCTCGGCAGGGCGCCCGTCTCGCCCGGGGCCTCGGCGGCGAGGCTCAAGTGGTAGAACCCCTCCTGCCAGTCGCCCTGACGGCAGATCTCGATTCCCCGCCGGGCGCTCTCGACGGCCGGAGCACGGGTGTCCGATTCGGAGCTCTTCAAGGCCTGCATGCGACGGGGCTCTCCGGGAGCGATCCCGGCGCCGTCCACCGAAGCCGGGAGCTCCCATTCCATCACAGTCTCCCGGCCGTTCATAGCGAGACGGCGAGCGTGCTAAGATCGCAGGTTCCATGGCGAGCAAGACGACACCTCCGGCACGGCACAGCCACGAGATCGAGGAGGCCCTGCACGAAAAGGCCCGGCGCGACGCGATCGACGCCGCCCACTTCTTCGGCCTGGCGGCCCTCTACGAGGAACGCGGCAAGCGGACCCAGGCCGCCGAATGTCTGGAGATCGCCGTCAAGAAAGACGTCGTCAACCCCTTCGTCCACAAGCTCTACGGCAAGATGCTCTTCCACCGCAAGGGCTTCAGCGCCGCCGCCTCGGAGCTTCGGGTCGCCCGGCGCTACAACCCCTTCGACCGTGAGACGGCGGAGCTTCTGGGACGCGTCGAGTACGAGCGCGAGCGCTACCGCGAGGCCCTCGAAGCGACCATCGACGCGTTCCTGCTGGTCGAGGAGAACGACCGCAAGAACGGCGACCGGTTGAAAAAGCGCATCCGCACCTTGAAGACCATCCAGCGAATGTCGAGCCAGGACCTCGTGGCTCTCTTCCGCGAGCGGCGCGACAAGCTCCAGACGGCTTTCGACCGCGTGGAGTGGCAACGCGAGCAGCTCCTGCGCCTGGAGATGCCCGACGGCGAGCCCGTGACCCAGCCCGTGCCGGTGGGCGGACAGCTCCGCTTGGCCGCGCGGCTGCGCAAGCTCGAGACGTGGTCGGCTCTTTCCGACGACCAGATTTTCCTGCTGAGCCGCGCGGCCCGCGACGAGTACCACCCCAAGGGCGCGAAGATCTTCGACTACGGCTCGAACGGCGCCGACATCTACGCCCTCGAGGAGGGCCAGATCGGCATCTACCGGCCGACCCACTACGGTACCTTCCATCTCGGCACGCTCGGCCCCGGCGCCGTTTTCGGCGAGGTCAACTTCATCTCCCACGCCGAACGCTCGGGCGACGCCCTCGCCGTCACCGACGCCCACATCATGCGCCTCGACGCCCAGGAGCTGGAGCTCGTGATCGAGCAGCAGCCGGAGCTCGGCGTGCGCATCTACTCGATGTTCTGGCAGGGGCTCGCCAAGAAGCTCCGCGGGGCCAACGAGCAGCTGCGGACGTTCTTTTCCAACGAAGCCGCCTCCGAGAACTTCCTCAAGATCCGCAGGGCCGAGGAGTCGGCGGCCGGGACGGTGGAGGTCGGCTGCGAGGACAAGATCGAGCTGCTGCGCGAGCAAGGCCTCTCCGGCTCGGAGCTCACGACCCTCGCCAAGTTCTCCGAGGTCAAGCGCTTCGAAGGCGGCCGGAACCTCTTCCACGAGGGCGATGAAGGCGCCGAGATGTACGCCGTGCTGGAGGGCCAGATCCTGATCTCGAAGTTCATCCAGGGCGGCGGCGAGGAGGCCCTCGCCATTCTCGGCCGCGGCGCCTTTTTCGGCGAGATGTCCCTGATCGACGGCGAGCCCCGCTCCGCCGACGCCAAGGCCCACAAAGGGGCAGCCACCGTCATCGCCTTCGACAACGAGACGCTGAACGAGGTCATGACCATGGACCCGTTCGCCGCCCTCGACTTCATGAAGCTCCTCTGCCGGCTGATCTGCAAACGCCTACGGGAGATCGACGAAAAAGTCATTGGCTGGCGCATCATGTCGGGCGCCCAGCCGGACGACGTGGAATCCCTCACGGGCGGCCCCGCCTTGGTCGGCATGTAGCGGGAGACCATCAAGGGCGAATACAAGATTCGCCCCTACAGCGGGCGGTTGGTGGTACCGGGTACGGGTAGGGGCGATCCTTGTGATCGCCCACCTCCGGTCTCCGAAGGAGATCGAAGCGCCGGAGGGGGGGGTCGACCTCGGCCGCTCTTTTGTGCTATCCTTCGCCCAGGCCTGCTTAGCTACATCCCCAGGCCCGCTGACCCCCAACCACAACCAGGAAGCGCCCAAGGACCCACGGGGAGCTGCTGCATAGAACAACACGTCCGCTTCCTGCACAACCGAGACCATGATGGAGCTTGGAGAACCATGTTGAAGAAAAGCTACACCAAGACGGGTCGCTCGTGCCGGGTGACCTTCAAGCTGAACCCCGAGGCCGAGACGACTTCGGCGTCGCTGCTCGGCGAGTTCAACTCCTGGGACGAAACGTCCAACCCGATGAAGAAGCTGAAGGACGGCTCTTTCTCGGCAACCGTCTCCCTGGAGGCGGGCCACGAGTACCGGTTCCGCTACCTGCTCGACGGCGAGCAGTGGATCAACGACATCGAGGCCGATTCCCAGGTTGGGAACCGCTTCGGTACGACCGACTGCGTCGTCGCGGTCTAGGCGCCTGGGCGCCTGTTTCGCCCCGGGTGAGAAAAGCAGCCACGGGCGAGAGCCCGTGGCTGCTTTGACGTTCAACGAAATCGTTTCTGGAGATTCTGTAAATTCACGGTCAAGGAGGAGGAGCATGGCCGATCCCCGTTACGCCGTCCTGGCGGAGAACCTCGTCAAGTACTCGTGCGAGCTCCAGCCGGGAGAGAAAGTCCTCATCGACTCGATCGACTGCCCCACGCCCATGGTGCGCGCCTTGATCCGTGCCGCGGCGGCGGCCGGTGCCCATCCGGTCCTCCAACTCCACAGCCACGTCCTGTGGCGCGACCTCATGCTCTGCGCCAGCGAGGAGCAGATGAAGGCGATCGGCGAGGCCGAGGCCCACCTGATGAAAGAGGTCCAGGCCTACATCGCCGTCCGCGCCAATCCCAACGTCTCCGACTGGGCCGATGTCCCCGACGAGAAGATGCAGATCTACCGCCGCTACGTCTGGGAGGTCGTCCACATGGACGTCCGGGTGCCCAAGACCCGGTGGGTCATCCTGCGCTGGCCGAGCCCCAACATGGCCCAGCAGGCCCAGATGCCGACCGAGGCCTTCGAGGACTTCTACTTCGACGTCTGCAACATGGACTACGCCCGCATGTCACGGGCTATGCAGCCCCTAAGAGAGCTCATGGAAGCGACCGACAAGGTCCGCCTCGCCGCCCCCGGGACCGACCTCACCTTCTCGATCCGTGGGATCCCGGCGATCGCCTGCGACGGCAAGCAGAACATCCCCGACGGCGAGGTCTTCACCGCACCGACGAAAACGAGCGCCGAGGGCACGATCTCGTTCAACTCGCCGACGATCTACGAGGGGACGACGCACGAGAACGTCCGCCTCACCTTTCGCGAGGGCAAGATCGCCGAGGCTGTGAGCTCGAACCAGGAGCATCTCGACGCGGTCCTTTCGACCGACGAAGGTGCATGCTACCTGGGCGAGTTCGCGATCGGCTTCAACCCCTACGTTACGAAGCCGATGAAGGACATCCTCTTCGACGAAAAAATCGCCGGCTCGATCCACCTCACGCCGGGGGCCTGCTACGACGACGCGTCCAACGGCAACCGCAGCCGCATCCACTGGGACCTCGTGCTGCGCATGACCGAAGACGCCGGCGGCGGCGAGATCTACTTCGACGACCGGCTGATCCGTAAGGACGGGCTCTTCGTCGTCCCGGAGCTTTTGGCGCTCAACCCCGAGAACCTCCTGTAGGGCCTTTTCGCCGGGAGCGCCGGTGCGAAAGCCGGCTCGCCGCCTCCGGAAGCTTGCCCGGATTGGACTTCGCGGCGGCGCCACGCGCCGGCTGCGCCGCTTGCACGAGCGGCTGCGCGAGAAGAACCTGGCGCTCGCCCGGGCGGCTCGTCGCCCTGGAGAACGCTTGCCGGCTGCGCGACCAGGCCGGCGAGACGCTGCGCCGACCGGCAGGAGCTCTCCGGCGACGGGATGTGCTAGGCTTCTTGAGAATCTTCCGGTCCCGGCTGCGGAGAACACCAGCTCCGATCTTCGGCCGCCGCCATTTTAGCGGAGCTGGCAGATGGCCCCGAACCATGGCTCGAGGACGGTGGGGCGGCGAGAATCAGCAACGAGGTCGGCTGCGATGACGAAGACCAAGGTTCCGAGGCAGTACCGGCAGCCTGAGACCGGCACCCCGGACGGCCGGGAGCACCCACGCCGAACGCACCTCGGCGCCGAGCTCTCGGCGGTCGTGCGCCTGGCGACCCCGGTGACCCTGACCCATCTCGGCATGATGCTGATGGGAACGGTCGACGTCATGATGCTCGGCCGGGTCTCGGAACAGGCCTTGGCCGCCGGAGCCCTGGGCAACAGAGGTGTGTTTGCGAAATACTTCTTGAGGCGTGAAGCTTGGTCCGAAAACGTCAACAAGAAAGAGAGGAACCCATGGGTAAAGAGGTACTCAGAACTGTCCTCGAGGTGGCGCGTCGGAACGATGTAGCGACGCGGTTGAATGACGTCTCGCGTCTGAACGACGTCTCGCGTCTGAACGACGTCTCGCGTCTGAACGACGTCTCGCGTCTGAATGACGTGTCTCGCGTCTGAATGACGTGGTGTCGCGGCTGGACGACATGTCGACGCCCGCGAGACATCGTTCGGCCGCGACCCCTTCGGCTGCTCCGCTTCGAGCCGCGGTGGCGCCGAAGTCGGCGCGATCCGAATTTCATACACTCGACCGCCAAGAGACCTCGGCATGGATACTGTCGAAGCGATTATGACAAGAAGGAGCGTTCGGGCCTTCAAGCCCGACCCTGTGCCCAGGGCGATTCTCGAGAAAGTCCTGGAGACCGCGCGGTTTGCCCCGTCTTGGGGCAACACCCAGAGCTGGGAGTTCATCGTCCTCGGCGGCGAGCTCCTCGACGAAATCAAGCAGGCCCTGGAGGCGAAAGAAAACGCGGCGGAACCGCAGAACCCCGATTTCCCCTGGCCAGAGTTTTCAGGACAGTACGCGGACCGGCGACGAGACCTGGCCCTACGCATTCTCAAGAAGATGGGCATCTTTGGGGAAGAAAGTGACGCGCGGAGCCGTCTGGGCGTCAGGAACATAAGATTCTTCGAAGCCCCCAATGCTGTGATCGCCACCGTGGACAAGCTCACTGCGCCCTATGCGCTCGTGGACTTGGGAATCGCTTTTCAGACGATGGCATTGGCCGCCCATTGCTACTCCCTGGGCACGTGCATCCAGGTCAAGGTGGTCACCTACCCAGAAGTTCTCAGGAAAGCTCTGCCCATTCCGGAGAACAGGTTGATCGCGTTGGGTATGGCCATTGGATACCCTGACCCAGACGCGCCGATCAACAAGCCTTGGGCGGGCGCGCCAAACACTGAAGGACTTCGTCATCTGGCATGACTACGAGTAAAGCAATCCGGAGCCTGGATACCGCGCCGGGTTCAGTGGGCAGTCTGTCGGCCAGGGACATGCGCGCGCGATTGTCCGGCACACAACCTGCGGCTGATCCCACCCTGGTTGACGTCGCAGTCACCACCCGGGATTGGCGACCCGGATTTCGTGAGCGTCTGAGCGACACCCTGGCTCCTGCCGCGGTGTTGATACCGATTGTCGATCGACCCGACGACCTCTCCGTGCTGTTGACGCGCCGTTCGGCGAAGCTCAAACACCACGCCGGTCAGGTCGGCTTTCCGGGTGGCCGTACAGAGGCTGGCGACGCCGATATCGTTGCGACGGCACTGCGCGAAACCTACGAAGAACTTGGCATCCACCCGCATCAGGTCGAGGTGGTCGGTTTCTTGTCCCCCATTCCTACCCTTAGCGGGTACGCGGTGACGGCGGTCGTTGGCCTGCTCGCCGACGATACTCGCCTGACCCTGGATCCTACAGAGGTGGAGGCCGCTTTCGAGGTTCCGCTCGACTACTTACTGAATCCGGCAAGTCAGCAACACGGATCAGGCGACGTGGATCGCGTGGCCTTTCCCATCGAGTTCCACTTCGCCGGTCAGCGAATCTGGGGCGTCACTGCGTCCCTGCTCATCGTCTTGCGGGATGCGCTTTTCCCGGGTCTCGTCGACAGGGTTCGGGCGGAGGCCTACGATGAGCCCGACGGAGGAGCGGCCGCCGTACGGCGGTGGCAAGAATCCACCGCGCGACGGGACACATAGACTCGCGAGAGCCGGCTCCTGGCCCGGGCCTCCGGTCGGACGCGGGAGCTGGCGACCCGCCTGGCGCTCGGCGCCGACCGGCGGCAGGTGCTGTGGGATCTCCTGGCCGAGAGCCTGCTGCTTTCGGTCTTCGGCGCCGCCCTCGGCCTGGCGATCGCCCACTGGAGCAGTCAGTACGTCGGGCGGCTGGTCCTCGAGCACCCGGATCCCCCCTACTGGTGCGCTCCCAGGCTCGAGCTCCCGGTCTACGCTTTCGTCCTCGTCACCACCCTCCTGGCGGCGCTCTTCGCCGGCCTCGTGCCGGCGCTCCAGGCTGCGCGCACCGACCCGGGGGCGATGCTCAAGGACGAGAGCCGCAGCGCCTCGAGCTTCCGCCTCGGGCGCTTCCTGCGCGCCGTGGTCGTCGCCGAGATCGTCCTCGCCTGCGTGCTCCTGGTCGCCTCAGGGCTGATGATCCGCAGCATCACCAACCTGCGGACGATGGACCCGGGCTTCGCCACCGACCGCATCCTCACCGCCCGCATCGGTCTGTTCGAGACCGGCTACCCGGAGGCGGAGGACCGCCGGCTCTTCTTCGAGAGCCTCCTCAACCGCCTCGTCGAGAGCCCCGGCGTGGAGTCCGCGGCGCTGACCTCGAGCCTCCCCACGACCGGCATGAGCCGCACCGCCTACGAGGTCGAAGGCGAGGTCTACGGCAAGCGGAGTGACTACCCGGTGACCGGCGTCGCGGTCGCGAGCCCCGGGTTGTTCGCCACCTTCCGGATCCCGATCCTCGAGGGCCGCGGCCTCACCGTCCACGACCGGGAGGACATCCAGCCGGTGGTGGTGGTCAATCGCAGCTTCGCCGACAAGGTGTGGCCGGGGGAGGATCCCCTCGGCCGGCGCCTCCGCTTCGGCAGCGGCGAGAGCGAGGAGGAGCCGTGGCGGACGGTGGCCGGGGTGGTGGCGGACGCCGGGGCGAGCGATCTCGAAGACGAGGAGCAGGACGGCCTCTACGTCCCCCTGGCGCAGCACGACCGCCGCTTCATGAGCCTCGCGGTCACCACCCGCGGCGAGCCTCTGAGCTTCGTCGAGCCGTTGCGCCGGACGGTCCTCGAGCTCGACCCGGAGCTGCCGCTCTACTGGGTGCTGACGATGGCCGAGGTGGTTGCCGAGGAGCGTTTCTTCTACGACTTCTTCGGCGTGCTGTTCGCCACCTTCGGCCTTGCAGCCCTGGTCCTGGCGGCGGTCGGCATCTACGGCATCATGGCCTTCGCCGTCGGCCGGCAGACCCACGAGATCGGGGTGCGGATGGCTCTGGGCGCCACCCCCGGCTCGGTGTTGGCGATGCTGCTGCGCAAGGGGACGGTGCTGCTCGTGATCGGCCTCGCGGTCGGCCTCGGCCTGGCGCTCGCGGTGTCGCGGCTCCTCACCGCATTCCTGTTCGCGGTCGAGCCCGGCGATCCGGCGACGTTTCTCGGCGTCGCCTTCTTCCTCGCCGCCGTCACGCTCCTCGCCTGTCTCTTCCCGGCGCTCGCCGCCAGGCGGGTCGATCCGGTCGACGCCCTGCGCCACGAGTGAGCGGCGGACCGCGCCGTCCTCACCCTTCCCAGCGCCCGCCAGCTGGAGCCCGCGCCCGGGCCGGCAAGATGCCGGCGCTCCCAGCAAGACGAACCCGCTTATTTCGTCTTGACCGGCGGCGCCGGACGCTCCGGCAGCTTCTTCGGGTTCGCTTCCATCAGCTTCAGCACCTCCTCGACGGCTCGCTCGAGCTGCGGGTCGCGTCCCTCGAGAAGCGACTTCGGGTCGTTCTCGACCTCGATGTCGGGGTCGACGCCGTAGCCCTCGATGACCCAGCCGCCCTCGACGTCGTTCTGCGAGAACTCCGGCACGAAGACGCTCCCGCCGTCGATCAGCGGACCGCGGCCACTGATGCCGACGACACCGCCCCAGGAGCGCTTGCCGATCAGCGGTCCCAGATCCGCCTCGCGGAACATGTAGGGGAAGATGTCGCCGTCCGACGCCGAGTCCTCGTCGAGGAGGCAGACCATCGAGCCGTGGAAAACCGGCCTCGGATAGGTGCCGGGGGACTCGCTGTTGCGCCGGAAGCTCGTGCCCAGGAGCTCGCGGCGGAGCCTCTCGATGATCATCTGGGAGACGTTGCCGCCGCCGTTGCCGCGCACGTCGACGACGAGGCCCTCCTTGCGGATCTGGCCGTAGAAGTACTTGATGAACTCGCGGATGCCGTTGCCGCCCATGTCCGGGATGTGGAGGTAGCCGACGCGTCCGCCGGTCGCCTCGGCGACCTTGCGGCGGTTCTCCGTGACGCGGTTCAAGTAGATCAGGCTTCCTTCGCTCGTGATCGGGTTGAAGCTCACCTCGCGCGATCCCTCGAGGCTTGGCGTCGAATTCACCACGAGCGTCACCGGATGGTCGGCCTGGTGACGCAGCAGCCGGTAGGGATTCCCGCCGGCGTCAAGCTCCTCGCCCTGGATCGCCAGGACGTAGTCGCCGACGGTCACCTCGACGCCGACCTCGCTCAGCGGCGCGCGGTAGCGGTCCTCCTCGTTGTGTCCGGAGAAGATCTCCGAGATGCGGTAGCGGCCGGCCTCGGCGTCGAGCTCGAAGCGCGCCCCGGGAAGCGCCACCTGCGCCCGCTCCGGGATCTCGAAGTCGCCGCCCGCGATGTAGGCGTGGCCGACGCTGAGCTCGGCGATCATCTCCGAGATGACGTAGTTCAAGTCGCTACGGTGCGCGACGTGCTCGAGGAGCGGGCGGTACTGCTCGCGCAGAGCCTCCCAGTCGTAGCCGTGCATGTTATCGACGTAGAAGAAGTCGCGAAAGCGGCGCCACACCTCGTCGAAAATCTGCCCCCACTCCTCGGCCGGCACGCGGTCGACCGCGAGGCCCTTGGTGTGCACCGGCTTTCCGGAGCCGTCGGGCTTGGCGTCATAGAGCTTGTAGCTGCCGTCCTCGTTGGCCAGGACCTTCTTGCCGTCGGCCGAGACGGCAAATCCCCCGATGCCCGCCACGAGAGTCGAGGCCTCGCGCTTCTCCATCGAGAAGATCTCAAGCGACGGACGGCTCGGCGAGGGCCGGCCATAGAAGAAGGGCCCTCCCTTGAAGTAGAGAAGATGCTCCTCGACGGCGACGAGGGCGAAATAGTTGTCGGCGTCGACCGGGACGCGGACGACACGCTCGGCCAGGCCGTCGAAGTCGATCTCGACGTAGCCGTCGCCTTTTTCGTCGTCGTCGCCTTTTTCGTCGTCGTCGTCTTCCTTTTTGTCTTTCTTGCCCTTCTTTTTCTTCTTGTCGTCGTCTTCCTCGTCGTCGTCTTTTTCGTCGTCGTCTTCCTCGAACGTCACCTCGTCGCTTTCGGGCGGGAAGGGGTGTTGCACGTCTTTGCGCAGGGCGAGGGCGAAGATGCCGTTGTTGCGGGAGGTGGCGTAGTTCCACTCGGCGGTCGAGATCTGCGGCGCATAGGCGCGGGCCGAGAGGTAGAAGAGGAAGTCGCCCTCAGGGTCCCAGGTCGGCGAAAATTCGTTGAAGAGCTCGCCGGTGACCCGCTTCGTCTCGCCGCTCTCGACGCTCCAGACGTGGATCGAGTTGAAGCCGGTCTCCTCGCTCAGGACGAAGGCGATGTGGCCGCCTTGGGGCGACCAGCTGAAGCCGCCCAGGAAGCCCCGCGTCTCGTCGGCGACGAGCGTCACCTCCTTCGTTTCGACGTCGATGACGTGTAGGCGCCCCTCCTTGTCGGTGGTGGCGATCCGCTTGCCGTCGGGCGACCATTCGGGGGCGTAGCGCATCATCGAGCCGTCGGTGGTGAGCCGCTCGGGCTCGCCGGAGCCGTCCTGGGCGATCAGGTAGACCTCGTCCTCGCCGCTCATGTCGGAGATGAAGGCAATCTGCTTGCCGTCGGGCGACCAGCGGGCCCATTTGTCGTGGGCGTTCGAGCTCTTGGTCAGGTTGCGGGTCGGTCCCTTTTCGATGGGCAGGGTGAAGACGTCGCCGCGGGCGACGAAAAGCGCCCGCTCGCCCTTGGGCGAAAGCTCGAAGTCCTCGACGTTCGAGGAGGCCGAGACCCGGGAGGGACGCTCGGCGAGGCCCTCGCCGGGGACGTAGATCGAGATCGGCTGCGACGTAGCGGCGGCGACGTCGTAGATCACGAGCTCGCCGCCGAGCTCGTAGACGATGCGTCCGGTACCGTCGTCCGAAGGCCAGCGGACGTCCCACTTCGTTTCCTCGGTGAGCTTCGTCTTTTCCTTCGACGCGATGTCGTAGCTGTAGAGGTTCAAGGTGCCGTCGCGGTCGGAGGTGAAGTAGATCCTCTCGGCGATCCACATCGGGTCACGGTCGGCGCGCGGGTGCTCGGTAACCCGCTCGAGGTCGTAGCTCGTGAGGTCAAAAAGGTAGAGCTCCTGGGCCCAGCCGCCCTCGTAGCGCTTCCAGGAGCGGAAGTCGCGGGCGAGGGGCGAATAGACGATCCTCTTGCCGTCGGGTGAGAGGTCTGCGCCCCCCGACTCGGGCATCGGCAGGGCGACGGGCAAGCCGCCGTCGGCCGGGACGAGATAGAGCTTGCCGTCGCCGATGTCGCTGCCATCACGGAGCGAACGGTAGAGGACCTTGGAGCCGTCGGCGCTCCAGTCGTAGACCTGGTTGTCGTAGCCCCAGCGCTGCGGCAGGGGGCCGCGCGCCGGATAGAAGGTCAGCTGGCGCGGCACACCACCCGCCGTCGCTACGACGTAGACCTGCTCGTCGCCGTCGTACTGGCCGGTGAAGGCGATCGACTTGCCGTCGGGGGAAAACCTGGGGAAGACCTCCTGGCCCGGATGGGCGGTGAGACGCCGCGCGGTGCCGCCGGTGGCGAGGGCCAGCCAGATGTCGCCGGCGTAGGTGAAGGCGACCTGGTCGCCGTGGATGTCGGGGAAGCGAAGAAGCTTGGTGGGGGCACCTTCCTCGGCGACGGCGGCCGTCGCCACGAGGGCCAGGGCAAGGATCAGCCTGAGCAAGGTTCGAGGCATGGATCTCTCCTGATGGTCGGGTTGTGGGGACGCGGCGGGGTGCGCGCGGGCGCACCTCGACCCTCGGCGATACGTCCGTATACGGCGGGCCCGGTCCAAGGTTCGAGACCTTTGGGTCTTGTGCTGCCGTCCAGAGAGGCAGCCTGCGCGGCCCGGGACGAAGCCTGCCCTACGCCGGAGGGATGGGGGGCGTCACGTTCTTAGTCGGCGGCTTGGGCGGCAGTGGCGGCGGAGGCGCCGGACGCGGCGCGCGCAGCTTCCAGCGCGCCACGAGCAAAGTCAAAAGCCCCAACACCGCTTCGTCGACGAAGGGGATCGGATCCGGTATGAACAGATCCAGGAGGAAGAGGCCGCCGACCACCATTAGGAGGTGTGAGGACTTCAACCGCTTGAAGATCTCGAGGAAGCGCGATCCAGTCTTGTCCATTTCCATGTCGTCCTCTCTACGTCTGCGGCCGGCGGTTTATTCGGCGGCTTCGGCCTCGCCCCGCAGTGGCTCGCAGACGTGGTCCAGGCGGTTCTCGAGAGCCTCCTTCATCCCCAGATGAGCATATCGCTTTTTGAGCTCGTCGTAGCGCTCGGGCACGAACGCTTCGGGGGCCGAGAAATACTCGGGGCAGAGCTTGCGGAGGTTTGACCGGATGTGCTTTTTCAGGGTCGGCGCATAGTGAGACGGATTGAGCGCCTCGTCCCAGAAGTCGTTGACGTGGTCGGCCCAGTCGAAGGAACGCTGGAGGACGGGCCGCTCGCTTTCCCAGCCGAGGATCGCGGGCTTGCCGGCGACGACGCCGTCTTCCGTCAGGCTGCGGAAGAAGAGGTAGCCCTCGTAGTTGGCGACGAGGTCGGAGTTCGAGTAGACGCCGGTCGTCATGCTGCCGAAAAAGCCCCGCTCGTTGCGCATGCCTTGGCGCACCACCGAGTCGTGGTCACCGGTCCGCAGGTACCGGCGGTAGTACTTGCGGCCCTGGCTGAGGAAGTGGCCAAACTTGTCGGAGCCGACGAGCGATCCGTTGACGCGCAGCGTGGCGCCGACGCCGACGAAGGTGATGACCCGTGTCGCCCGCAGCGGGAGCCCCGCGTAGACCGATTTCCTCCTCGGCGTCGGGAGCTTCTCGACGAGCGGCGATGCGATGGCCCAGCGTTCGACCTTGTCGACCCAATGAAGGCCGCCGAGGCGCCAGAAGATCTCGCGAAGCAGGCGCTTCTCGTTGCGGCCGTGCTTCCAGCCGGCGAGGATCCGCTCGATCTCGCGGTTGACGAGCGCGCTTAGGATCTCGGTCGAGTCGGCGATTGGGAGGAGGCGGCCGGTGTACTGGTCGGTCTCGTAGGCGAGGAGGGGGGTGAGAGGGACGGCCAGGAGGCACAGGACGAGGCCGGCGGTGCCCACACGGCGTGACGTTCGACGTAGGGGCGCACGGCTGTGCGCCCGCGTCCCGGGTCCCATACTCATGAGGGCGGCATCATACCCGGACGGCGTTTCAGCTCAAAACGCTTTTCCCGTCACCACGCCCGGCCACCCACGATCCGCTGTTATCCTTCCGGCCATGTCGGAGCGAGACAGGTGGACGGCGACCCTCGGCAAGGACGCCGCGGTGGCAGCGCTGCTCGCCCTGGCGACCTTTGCGGTCTACGCCGCGGGCGCCTGCCGGACGATCTACGTCGGCGACTCGGGCGAGTTGGTGGCGGCCGCCGCCACCCTGGGGATCCCGCACCCGAGCGGCTACCCCCTCTACGTCGTCCTCGGCAAGCTCTGGACGCTCGCCGTGCCGGTGGGCTCGATCGCCTTTCGGATGAGCCTCTTCAGCGCCGCCTGGGCCTCCGGCGCCTGCGCGCTCCTCTACGGCCTCGGCCGGCGTCTGGGCCTCGGCCGTACGGCGTCGCTCGTGGCGTCGCTTCTGCTGGCTTTCAGCCCCAGCTTCTGGTCGCAGGCGAACGTCCAGCGCGTCTATACCTTGAACGCCTTTTTCGTCGTAGCGCTTGCCATGGCGGGGTGCGAGTGGCACCGGACGCGGCGTCTCCGCTTCCTGGTCCTGGCGGCCTTTCTCGCCGGTCTGGGGGCGGCGAACCACACCGTGATGGGGATCCTGGGCGTCGCGGTCGGCCTCTTCGCAGTCCTCGCCGAGCCGGCTCTGCTGCGGCGTCCGCTCCACGTGGCGGCCTGCGTCAGCGCCGGGATCCTGGGCCTGTTTCCTTACGCCTACCTGCCGTGGCGTTCGCGCCAGGACCCGCGGCTCGACTGGGGGAACCCGGAGACGCTCGGCGCGTTCCTCGACGTCGTGCTGCGGCGCGACTTCTGGGACCGGGCCTGGATGGAATCGCCGGCCGACGTCATCGTCGCCGCGGGCGACTACTTCCTGAGCCTGGGCTGGGAGCTGCTCTGGGTGGGGACGGCCCTGGCGCTTCTGGGCGCCATCGCCGGCTTCCGGCGGCGTTGGCCGGTCTTGCTGCCGCTCCTCGGTATGGCGGCGAGCTTCCTCGCCGTGGCGCTTCACGGCTCGCGCTCGGACATCTTCATCTGGCACCGTTACTACATCCCGTCCTACGTCTTCGCGGCGCTTCTGGCGGGCTACGGCTGCCAGGTGGTGGCCGAGCGTTGGGGACGGCGGGCCCACCTGGCGCTCCTCGTGCCCCTGGCGCTTCTCGTTATCGGCTACCCGCGTTTCGACAGAAGCCGCTACCGAATCGCCGAGGACTTCAGCCGGACGCTCCTTCAAACCCTGCCGCCGGGGGCCCACCTTTCGGCCTCCGACGACAACATCCTCTTCGTCCTGATCTACCTCCATCTCGTCGAGGGTGTGCGCGGCGACCTCGACCTCATCATGCAGGGCGTGGGCGACGCGGAGCTGCCGGCGCTGCGCTTTGATCCCGACGAGGACCCGCTTTTTTTTACCCACCACCCCAACTGGAGCCTCGAGGGGCTGGAGGTGGTGCCGGTCGGCTACGTCTTCCGGACGATCCGTCCGGGGCCGTGGCCGGAGCCCGAGATCGTCAAGGACGAGCTCGAAGGTGCCGAGGACCCCGCGGTGCCCAAGGATTACCTGACCCGCAACCTGATCGGCCACTTCCACTACATGCAGGGCGTCAGCTTCGAGCGGCGCGACTGGCCGCGGGCCGAGAGGAAGCTGGCCCGGGCGATGGAGGCGGCGCCGGAGAACGACGTCCTCTTCTACAACCTGGGGCTGATCTACCGTCGCAACGGCCTCCTGCGCCGTTCGCTCGCGGCTTTCGAGCGTTCGGAGGAGATCAATCCGCGGCACATCGCTTCGAACCGTCCGGTGCGTCCCGGGGACCGTGTGGCCGAGGCGCGCCGCGAGGTCGCGAGGCTGGAGGCCCTGGAGGAGCGGCTCGCCTCGGAGGCCGGCCTCGAGGAGCTGCCGGCGGGGAGCGCCGTTCGCCACCTCCGCCTGGCCGATCTGTTGGCGGCTCGGGGCGAGGCGCTCGCCGCCCGCGGACACCGGCTGCTGGCGTCCGAAGCCGTGGCCGGCGGTGGGAGCTAGTGTCCCTGGCCCCACGTGGGTGCTAGGATCCGGGAACCGACGAAGGATCACCGGTCGACGCGAATCTTGAGAGGAAGAACATGAGCTCACCGAACTTGGCGCTCTGGGCGAGGCTGACGGCCCGCGACTTCGAGGACCTGGTCTTCTGGCTGCTCCACCGGGAGGGCTTCTTCAACCTGGCCTGGCACGAGGGCTCCGCAGGAGGCCGTGCCGTCGTTTGCAAGCGCACCGAGTTATTGGGCACGCGGGTCATGACGCGCGACTGCCTCGTGCGGTGCCGGCTGCAGGAGGGAAACCTCGACCGCGACGTTCTCCGCGAAGCGGTCGACGAGGCCGCCAAGGAGGGCTTCGACTACTTCGTTCTCGCCACGACCGCCGGGGTCGACGAGGTGACCCGCAACTGGGCCGCGCACGCCGCCCGCGACCGCGGCTCGTGGATTGTCCTGTGGGAGGCGGAGGATCTCGAGACCCTGCTCGACAAACACCAGGACCTCAGATTCAGGTTCCTCTCCGCCCCGCTCTCGGCGGACTACCTCCTACGCCATCTGAACGAGGATCGAAGCCGGGGGTCAAGGGCCATGACACCGATCGTCCAGATGGGGCTCGTCGAGGCCTGTACCATCGCCCTCGAGGACGACCAGTCCCTGACCCTCGCGCACCTTTTCCTCGTGCTCTTGAATCTCGACGTCGAGTGCACCTGCAAGCTGGTGGCCGAGATGGGCGGCGACCTCTCCATCCTGCGGGAGAACCTCATCTCGATCATCATGGAGCAGCCCGAGACACCGGTGCTGGAGTACGGCCTGGTGGTGAGCAACTCGGTCCGCGACGCCGTCGACGCGGCGATCGAGCTCACGGAGAGCTTCGGCCACGACGAGATCTCCGAAAAAGTGCTGCTCCTTGCCATGACGTCGCTCGAGGAGAGCTACTCGATCCGGACGTCCCTGAAAAGCGTCAACATTGACTTCCACGAGTATGCGCGGAAGCTCCTCTCGGCGTATTTCACCGACAGCGAGGGCGAGGCTTTCGAGGCCTTTGGCAAGCAGCGGCAGTCCGAGCGCCGGTCCGCGTCGCCGCGGGCGTTTCGCACCTTCGACACGATGAAGATCGAAGCCGGTGGCGTCCTACGCCAGCTCGATGCGAGGAAGAAGCCCAGCGAATGACCTGGCCGCTGCGCTACGACGAGCCTCTCTTCCGGCCGCCGTCGGAGGCCGACTCGCTCATCTTGCAGCTCACCTACGGCTGCTCCTGGAACCGCTGCACCTACTGTGCGATGTATCGCAGCAAGCAGTACCGGGTGCGTCCGCTGAAGGAGGTCTTGCAAGAGATTCGGGAGGTGGCCCCTTTGGCGCGGCGGCACCGCCGCGTCTTCCTGGCTGACGGCGACGCCCTGGGGGCACCCCAGGAGGTGCTCGCCGCGGTGCTCGAAGAGATCCGCCGCGAGCTGCCCCGGATCAAGCGTGTCGGCATCTACGCCGAGTCGCGCTCGATCCGCAAGAAGGGGGTTGAGAACCTGACGGCGCTGCGCGAGCTCGGGCTTGGCATCGTCTACTTCGGCGCCGAGTCCGGCGACGAGGTGACGCTGCGCTCGGTCAAGAAAGGCGCCACCCTGGGGCGCCAGATCGAAGCCTGTCAGTGGGTCCGCGACGCAGGCATGAAGCTCTCGGTCATGGTGCTCCTGGGCCTCGCCGGCGTCGAGGGCTCGGAGCGGCACGCCAGGGCCACCGGGAGGTTCCTGGCCGAGGCGTGCCCCACCTACGCCGCGGCGTTGACGGTGACCCCGGTGCCGGGAACCGAGCTCCACCAGGCGTACGAGGACGGCACTTTTGAGCTGCCCGACCGCTGGGGCATGCTGCGAGAGCTCGTCTGGATGCTGGAGTCGATCGAGGGTTACCGAGGGCCTTTCCACGCCAACCATGCGTCGAACTACCTGCCTCTGAAGCTGCGGCTGCCGCGGGACCGTGAGACGGCGATCGAGGAAATTCGCTCGGTGCTCGACCACCGCGACGAGTCGCGGCTCATGCCGGAGTGGGCGCGGGGGCTTTGATCCGGCCGTCTTGCCGCTTCCGTCGTAGAAAAACGCCGCGGCACGGCCCCGGCTGTGCTAAGGTCGGGCTCAGAAACTGTCGCCGGGCGTCAAGCCACCACCCCTCGACCGAGATCCTTGTCGTGCCTCGGGAGGAGCGTGGCTCGACGAAGAAAGGATCGGGGAACACCTCGGCCAGGAGCCGAGGAGGAGGATGGCATGAGCACAGAGAACCTGAGCGAGAACGCGCGCCGGCTTCTGGACGCGGTACCGGCAGCGCTCGAAAAGGGCGTCGAGCTCTACGAGTGGTGGCAAAAAGCCGACGCCGAGAGGAGCTACGACAGGGAGTACAAGGAGACCTTCGTCGCCAACCGGCCGGACGACGAAAGCTACGGCTTCTTCGACGAAGTCGAGCTGTCGACGGGAAAGATCCCGATCAATGGCAACGTCCAGAAGATGTTCTACGACGAGCCCAAGGCGCCGCCCGACTATGAAGGCGCCGCCGACGAGTGGATGCACGACCAGGTCCGCGCGTTCGTCCTGCGCTACTTCATGCGGATCAGCGACTACCGCCAGCCGCAGCTCTACCCCGAGTCGCACCCCAAGCCGCCGCCGGGTCTCGGTATCCTCAGCCAATGCCCCGAAAGCGAGGACGAAGCCTCGGGTTTCGGTTTCTCGCAGCTCTACTACAAGCGGAAGATGGACGGCGAGATCGGCGAGTTCCCGGAAGAGGAGCGCGACCAGATCGTCGACTTGAGAGAATTCAAGGACGAGTACGAGTGGATCGTCTTGAAGAATCCGATTTTCGGCTTCGGCTTCGGGTTCAAGCTCTTCGGCAACCTCCTTGAAGACCTCGTCGGCACGAGTGGCCCGCGCGTCTCGGTGCCGGCCAAGGTCTACAACTACCTGGTGATCTCGAACGACTTCGTCGTCGACGAAGAGAACCCGGAGCCCGGGGTGCGCGGCCGCTACGGCTTCGGCTACGCTTTCGTCAACGACCCGGAGCCGAGCCTCTACGGCTACGGACCGGGGCAGCTCGAACCGGCCTACGAACAGCTGGTCTGGGAGGTCCGCGACACGGGCGAGGTCACCGTCACCGCGTCGTTTGTGGCCCAGGAGCCGCGGGAGATCCTCCGCCTGTCGGTCGATCCCCTGGCCTGGGGCTATCAGCTCATCAAGGCGCTGGGCGGTGAATTTCCGGACGCCTGGAAGCGCGCCTACGACGACCTGCCACTGACCAACCTGACCTTCGACCCGGTGCTCCCCTCGGTCCGGCTCCTGAACTTCTTCACCATGGGGCAGGCCGCCAAGCGTTTTTGTATCTCGAAGACCCACATCATCAAGGAGGCGCTCTTCCTGCACTTCCTCCAGCACTACCAGACCATCCTGGGATCGCTTCAGACCTGGCGTCAGGTATCGGACTGGACCGCCGAGGAGGGGAAGCTGCCGAAGTTCGTGGTCAGCGGCAAGAGCTCCTGAGGCCGCCGAACCGCTAGGAGCCTGTAGGGCATAGATCCGGCAGGCTGCGCCTGCCAAGAAAATCCCCCCTGCCCCCTTTCCTAAAGGGGGGTTCAGAGAAGAATCCG
>CBDUYN010000155.1:0-24758 GCA_965371445.1 uncultured bacterium
TTGCCAGGAAGTTTTGCTGTCGTCGGAAGTTTTTGGCAGGGTTTGCCAGGACGTTTTGCCGCCGTCGAGAGTTTCTGGCGGGGGTAATCAGAAAGTCCTGCTGTCGTCGGAAGTTCTTGGCAGGGTTTGCCAGGAAGTTTTGCTGTCGTCGGAAGTTTTTGGCAGGGTTTGCCAGGACGTTGAGGAGCCGTCAAGAATCTTTGGCAGGGGTTGCCAGGAAGCTCTGTTGCCGTCGAAAAATTTTGGCAGGGGTTGCCGACTCGTCGTGCGTAGCGTGAAAGTCCCTGGCGGGGGACGCCAGGTCGACGAGGGCCGTCCCCGAGCTTTGACGCGGCCGTCTCAAGGCTCTTCCGACTCCGCGACGCAAAGCACCGCGCCCTCGACGTCGAGGGCTTTTTCCAGGAGGAAACGTTCGAGAAGGCCCTCGGGGAGACAAGGCTCGAGCTTCGAGAATCGACGCCGGACCGCGAGGCGGGCGAACCGCGTCCCCGCTCGTCGACCCGTACGGCCGAGACGCTGCAGGAAGCTCGCCACCGTCGCCGGCGCGTCGATCTGGAGGACGTGGTCGAGGTCTCCGACGTCGATTCCCAGCTCCAGGGCGCTCGTCGCCACGATCACGCAATCGCGCCCCTCGTGAAAGGCCCGCTCCGCCAGCCGGCGCTCGCTCGCCGCGAGCGAACCGTGCGTCAGATAGGTCTCGACCCCCGACTCGCGCAAGAGCTGCGTCAGACGCTCGACCCGGCGCCGTGAATCGACGAAGACCAGGCGCTTCTTGCCCGAATGGAGCTGGGCGACGAGGCGCGCGGCGTTTTCCAGGTGGCCGACGTAGTCGAGCACCAGCTCGGCCTCGCGCCTCTCCCCTCGCGCCGGATCCACGACCGTACCGCCGCGCTCCGACGTCCCGGCGAGCCAGCGCAGGATCTCCTCCGGGTTGCCCACCGTCGCCGACAGACCGAGACGCTGCACGTCGCGTCCGCAGTAGCGGGAGACCCGCTGGAGGAGCGCTGCCAGGTGCGCGCCCCGGTCGTCGGCGGCGAAAGCGTGGACCTCGTCGTCGACGACGGCCTTGAGCGCCGCGAAAAGACGACGCGCCGGCACCCGCGAGCTCATCAGCATCGCCTCCAGCGACTCCGGAGTCGTCAGGAGGACGTCCGCCGGATCCGCCAGGAAGCGGCGCCGGGCCCCCTGCGCCGTGTCGCCGTGCCACACGAAGACGCGACGTCCCACGAGCGAGGCGTAAGCGCGCAGACGCTCCTCCTGGTTGTTCAAGAGCGCCCGGATCGGCGAAAGGTAGATCACCGAGACCGGAGGCCAGGAGTCCGTATCCATCCGCGAGAGAAGCGGAAAAAAAGCCGCCTCCGTCTTGCCGCCCGCCGTCGGCGCCAGGACCACCGTGTTCTTGCCGTCGAGCACCGCGTCGATCGCTTCGAGCTGTAATCCGTCTCCAGACGCTGCGCGAGCGGCGGCAGAAGACGCACCCCCTGCGGACCATCGAAGAAAAGCGGCGTCCCCGTAATCAGGACGTAGAGGCCCGGATAGCGCTCGGCGTGAACGTCGTCGATCAGCTGACGCAAGGCGTTCAGACTCTTGCGCCGGCTGTCGTCGCGCGTGCGTTGAATCGTCTCGACCTCGTCGAGCACCAGGACGAGACCCCGGCGGCCCGTCTGCTTCAAGACCGCGAGCAGACCGCGCAGGAAGCCGGTCGCCGTCCGATGGTCGACCTCGCCCTTGATCGACGCCAGACGCTTGACCTGCGCTCCCACGTTGGGCTGCGCCATGAGCCAGGCCAGGAGACCCTCGGCCCCCGCCGCGTCGCCCGCGAGGCGCGCCCGATGGCAGGCCCGCAAAGCCGACGCGAAAAGCGGCTGTGTCGCGCTCACCGACGCCAGACGCTGCTCCAGGAGGGCACCGACCGCCGCGGTCACCGCCGCGGGATCCTCGCCGTCGACCTCGTCCGAGGCCAAAACTTCCTCCTCCAGCGCGTAGAACCAGCCGTCGATCAGAGACAGGAACGCACCGTCGGACCACTCGCGCGTCCTGAGCGACTCCAGCGCCCGGCGGTAGATCGTCTCCATGCGGTAAAGCGGCGTGTCGCTTTCCGAAACCTGCACCACCGCCGTCGCGAAACCTTTTTGCAGGGCCCGGTGCTCCAGCCAGCGGGCGAAAAACGTCTTGCCCGTGCCGTACTCGCCGCGCAACGCCTTGAACTTGCCCGCCACCGAGGCCTGGTCGAGCTCCTCGTCGATCACGCTCTCGAAACGCTCCAGGCCCACGGCGAAAAGCTCCAGGCCACGCCTCGGGACCGCACCCTGGCGCAACGCGTCGACGACCTGCGCCCGCTTGAGACGACTCGCCTTGGCACCGCTCACAGGTCGAAGAGCTCCTTTAAGAGATCGGTGTCGAGGTGGACCTGGCGGCTCTTCGAGTCGTAGCGCAACACCTGGTACTGGTCGTAGTTGAGCACCTGGCTCAGCCGCGAGACGAGCCCGCTGGCCCGGAATTCAGGCTCGCCCATGGCGTTGGCGAAAGCCCTCACGTCGGCGACGCCGTGACGGGCGAGCAGGTAGGCCACCGCCTTCAAAACCTGCTCGCGCAACGCCTTGGATTCCGCCTGCTCCTTGAAGATCTCCGAGGCGGCGAGCGGCTCGAGGCGCTCCAGTGCCACCGCGTCGGGCTCCGGTCCCGGCTCCGGCTCCTTCGCGCGACCCAGGTCTAGAACGAGCTGTGGCTCTTCCCGCGCGGCGTCCTCCGGCTCCGCGGGCAGCTCGACCGGCGGCGCCAGGTCGAGCCGCCACCAGGACGGAAGAGGCGGTGTGCGCACCTCGAGCACCGAACGCTCCGACTCTTCCGTCAGGCTCCCGAGATGCTCGGTTCCCAGCAGGAACTCCTCGGCTCCACGTGACGAGGCTCGCGAAGCGATGTAGAATACCGCCGAGGGAGAACGATGGACTGGCCCGCGCTCAACGAAGACGGCGACCTGCCCCAAGGTATCCACCGGGCAACACTGGCGGACGTGCTCAAACACTTCGGCTGGCGTACCCGGCAAAGCCGGGTCGTCGGACAACATCTGAAGCGCATCTACACCCTGGCTTCTGGAACCGGACACCTGGCTCACTTCATCGTCTTCGGGTCGTTCGTCACCGCCAAACCAGACCCGGGAGACGTGGACGTCTTCATGGTCATGGACGACGATTTTGACGTCGACAAGGTGGCGAAGGAGGAGAAGAGCATCTTCGACCACATGGTCGCGCACAACTACGAAGGAGCAAGCATCTTCTGGTTGTGCCGAGCGACAGCATTGGGTGGAGAGCAGGCGGCGGTCGAGCATTGGCAGGTCAGACGTGACGGTAGGAACGAGGCATTGTCGAGGTGATAAACCATGATCAAGAATGACCAGGAGTTAGAGGTGACCCTCGATCGGATTCGGCAGTTCCAAAGTCAGGTTACCGCTCTGAGGAAAGCCGAGAAGAACATAGAGAACTACCGCCTGGCGACGAGCGGCTTTCTGGCTGAGCTCGACCGCATGCAGTTGGAGGTCCGCGATTACCTCTGGCTGCATCCTGTCGAGCTTGCCGTGGGCCAGCCCTGAGTGCCAAGCCCAGTGGCCGGTGGCTGCCGCTCCGCGACATGGTTTGCCGTCTGTATCAACAACGATGGATACAAGGCATCCCTCGAAATCGGGAAGCTCTATCCAGTGATTCCCGATGAGGATGCGGCCGCGCACGGCTACATCCGCGTCGTCGACGAGAGTGGCGAGGACTACGGTTACTTGGAGAATCATTTCTTCTTGCTCGATGTGCCGGAAGCGCTGGCAAACGCCCTGAAGACGGCTGCGTAGCTTGGGCGAGCATCGACGCCGGCCCAGACTCCGATCCTGGACCGGCGACCCGCAAGCCGCGGGAGACCCTCATGAACGCGAAAGCCGCGACGGTGTCCCCTTGGAGAGCTGGTATCACCGCTTTCAGATCAAGATGCCAATTGGCCGTGATCCATTTTCTTCCGAAGCGGCGTTCGGTGGGCTTTCGTCCTTCGAGGAAGCGCAGGCAAGAGAGCGCGCACTGGCAAAACGACTGGCGAGTCTCGAGGTCGGGGGCGTCCATGGGAGGCGGTAGCTTATCACCGCCCGGCGAGGCCGACGAGACGATCACCCCAAAAGAAAAGTCCCGCCCCCTCAGGGGGCGGGACGCTGGGTTCTTCAGGATCTGACGGAGCGAAGAAGCTCTTCGTCCGTCAGGGCTTGCTCACGCCGAGGTGCTCTCCTCGGTTTCCTGCTGCGCCGTTTCTTCGGTCGGCTTCGCGGCTTTGCCGCGCCGGCCCAGGAACGGACGCAGGCGTTCGGCGGCTTCGTCGAGACCCACCAGCCGGTACTGGGCCTCCATCAGCCGCGCCACGTTGACGTTGCGGCGCTTCAGCTCCTTCAAGGCCTCCTTCTTGCGGCTCAGGGCCTGGTCGGCGAGCTTGATCGCGTTGTTCAGGACATCGATCGCGGCACTGAGCTTGGCGATCGGGTCGTCGAGCTCACGGGCCAGCGCTTCGAAGTCGAGCGCCTCGAACCCCGGCAGGGGCTGCGCGAGCTCGGGGAGCGCCGAGCGCACCCTCGTGCGGACGTGCCGGAGCTGTTGCAGCAGGCCGAGGCCTTTCTTGGCCATGGGCGTGTCGAGCCCGACCGCCGCCACGGCCTCGGGACCGTAGTAGGCGCTGATCCGCGTCGTGACGCTGTCGAGGACCTTGCGGCCGGTCTTGACCTGGGTCCGGACGTCGGCACGGGCCTTCTTGCGGCCCGCGACGGCATCCCGCCGTACCCGGTCGGCGTTGTCGACTCCTTCGACCCCGTCGTCGAGGAGGCGGATCTGAAGGTCCTGGTAGAAACCCCAGTCGTATGGAGTTTCGTTCTCCTTGAGCAGACCGCCGAAGGTCTCGACGAGCCCCTCGGTGGTCGGCACCTTGTAGGTGCGTTTGGAGGCGGCGAAGAACTCGGCCGTGGCCTGAGCGTCCAACGCTGCCTGGGAGGATTTGGTGGACATGGTTTCGATCTCCTTTGCTGTTTCTGTTTCCGGGCACGCGGCCCGGTGGTTTCGTCTTGCGAGCTTTCTTGGACGGCCGTCCTGAGCTCGCGGAACAGCTTAGGAGAGGAAATGGCGTAGGCCGATCACCGGTCGGGTTTCCGGAGGTAGTTTTTCGGCAAGACCGAAGCCGGGATTCGACGTCGGTCTTTCACCTCGCCCGGAAATCGGACAGGCTCCGTCCATGAGCGAATCCGTCGACTGGATCGAGGTCCCCGGGGGGTGGTTCCGGATGGGAGGCGGCCCGCGCGACAACGAGAATCCCCGGCACCGGGTGTGGGTCGATCCCTTCCGCCTGGCCCGTACCCAGGTGACGCGCGCCGAGTACCAGCTCTTCCTCGACGCAACCGCCCACCCGGCGCCCGGCTTCTGGAACGAGGCCGCCCTCGCCGCCGATTCGCGCCTACCGGCGGTGGGTCCGTCGTGGGACGACGCCGTGGCCTACTGCGCATGGGCGAGCGAGCGCTTCGGCGAGACGGTGCGCCTGCCGAGCGAGGCGGAATGGGAATACGCGGCTTGCGACGGACGTGACGTCCTCTATCCCTGGGGCGACGACCCTCCGGAGTCGCTCCCCGACTACGCCGAACGCTGGCACGAGGGTCCCGAGCCGGTCGACCTCTACCCGTCGCTTCATCCCCGCGGCTTCCTCGGCCTGGGGGAGAACGTCCACGAATGGTGCTCCGACTACTACGGTGCCGGGTACTACAGCGTCTCGCCCGAACGGAACCCGCGGGGTCCGGCCAGCGGACGCCGCCGCGCGTCGCGCGGCGGCGCCTGGCGTCACGCGGTCAAGGTGAGCCGGTGTGCGGCCCGTTCGTCGATACCGCCGCGGATGCGCTACAGCGACTACGGGTTTCGTCTGGCGGGCGACCTCTGACGGTTCCCCTCTGTTCGAGCACATTGCCACCGGGTCCGTTGTGCGACGAGGGAATCCCCCGCCTAAGACCCATCCAGCAGACGCGAGGCGAAGATCGGACGTCCCCCGAGCGACGTCCGCAGGCCGTAAAAGGCCAGGGTGACGACCAGGGCGAGGGCAAAGACCGTCCGGTCGGCGTACCAGAGGCTGAAGTCCGTCGTCATGGGAAATTCCCGCAGCACCAGGAAGACGAAGAAACCCGATCCATGGTGTCGTCGAACCAGGTCTCGACGTTGCCGCGGAACTTGTCGAGGCTCTGATCGGCCGAATGCGCCAGGGCGAGAAGCGCGGTCCGCAGGTCGCCCTCCGGCAGCTCGGCGAGAGCCACGCGGAGGCGCTCGAAATCGATCGGGGCGCCGATGGGGTCCTAACGGGCGTCATGCACGTCATGCGCGTCCGGGTCCGCAATTGTCCAGGGCACCGGTCAGCGGGAATCCGGCGCTCGGTCTTTGCCGAAATGCTAGGATCCGGGACATGTCCTCGCTTGACGACCTTCGGCAAATCCTTGAGGCCCGCGACGAGATCCTTTTCGCCTACCTCTTCGGCTCCCGTGCCGGCGGTCGTCCTCGACCCGACTCCGACTGGGACGTCGCGGTCTTCGTCGGTCCTGGCTTGAGCGAGCGGGAGCGCTTCGACCTGCGGGTGCAGCTGGGGCTCGACTTGGAGGAGATTGGCCAGGCCGACGTGATCGTCCTGAACGACGCGCCGCCGATCCTCGCCCACAGCGCCCTCAAGGGATGCCGGCTCGTGGTCCGCGACAAGACCGCGCTCGTGCGTTTCTTCGTCAAGACCATGGCGCTCGCCGACGACGCGCGTTGGTGGAGCGAGATCCACTTGAAGGCGCGGCTGCAGCGCATCGCGGAGGGTCGTTTTGGTCGATCGTAGCGTCTTTGATCGACGGCTGGAGAGGCTGGAACGCCTGCTGCACAACCTCAGGCCTCTCACTTCGGTCGACCGCGCCTCCTTCCTCGGCGACGAAGCCCTCCAGGCTCAGGCCGAGCGCTGGATGCATCTGGCGGTCGAGTGCGCGATCGACCTCGCGAACCACTGATCGCCGACCGCGCCTGGAAATCGCCGTCAACCAACCGGGAGACGTTTCAGGTCCTCGCGGAGAACGGCGTCCTCGACCCGGAGCTGGCGCGGCAGATGGAGGGGTGGGCGGGTCTACGCAACATCCTGGTACATCTCTACATGGAAATCGACTACGGGAAGCTCTTCGAGATCCTGACCGACGACCTCCCGGAGATCGAGGCCTACGTGGCGGCGATGGCGCGTTTCGTCTTCGAGTTGGAAGACTGAAGCGCGACGGCAAGGACCGTCCCGTCCGTTCCGGAGATCCCGGGGCGCACGGGGAGGTCCGCTCCGCCCGTCCCAGGAGTGGCGTCTCGGCTCGGTTCGCTGCACAAAAAAGGAGACGTCCGCCGAGAGCCGGCGCCGATCGACCGGTTCAGGGAATCCTCGGGGGAACCGGCCGGGACGATCGTGACCCAGCCGGAGAGAGAAGGTGTACCCCGGCTAGCCGTCGCCGTCCGGGTCGCTCTCCTCTCCCATGGCGTCGTCCTTCATATGGGTGAACATCTGCCGCATGGCTTCCTGGTTCTGCAGGACGGCCGACATGACCTGTGCCGGGTTGATCTCACCCATGACGTGGACATAACCGGCGTCGCCTTCGTCGGCAAACGCGGCGACGAGGCCCGCGACGAAGTCGCCGTCGAGGCGCATCAGGACGTAAGCCCTCTCGCCTTCGCCCCGGACACTGACGAGCGCCGCCCAGCCCTCGCGTTTGAGCTGATCCGCGGTGTCGTCGATCGCCGCCAGGACCTCCTCGCTGCGGTCCGCTTCCAATTCAAAAACCCGCGCCCGGACCGAGTCGATGCCGGCGGCGAGCTCGTTCAATGGCTCGTTGCCCTCGCCCACCAAGCTGACGAGCGACTGGATGGCGGCCTGGTCGAAGTCGAGGTTGAGCGACGGCGTCCCGCCGAGGGCGAGATCAAGCGAGTCGAGCTCCGCGTAGCCGAGGTGCGACGTGTCGAGCCCCTGGGCTCCGAGCGCCGGCACGAGGACGAGGGCGAGGGCGATCCAGGGCAGGGCAATCCTTCTCATCATGTCTCCTTCCGAGAGATGGGGCGGCCCATGAAGCGGACCTTCCTCTTTCAAGACGACGCAGGCGCCGAAAAGTTACACGGCGATGACGTCCGGGCGCCTCGACGGTGTCCCCGCCTCTGTGCCACAATGCAGGCCATGGAAGCGCCTCTCATCCTCGTGATCGACGACGAAACCGGCTCGCGCGAATCGATGGCCATCGCCATCGAGCGCGCCGGGCTGCGGGTGCGTACGTTCGACGAGGCGGCGAAGGCTCTGGAGCTCCTCCAGGAGGACCAGGAAGCACGCGTCGCGATCTGCGACCTGCGCATGCCCGGTATGGACGGGATCGGCTTCATCCACGAGGTGCGCGAGCGCCGGTACGACCTGGCGGTGATCCTCGTCACCGGCTACGGCTCGATCGAGTCGGCGGTCGAGGCCATGCGCGAGGGGGCCGACGACTACCTGACGAAGCCGGTCGACCTCTACGAGCTGCGCAAGCGGGTCTCGAACCTGCTCGAGCGAAGCCAGCTCAAAGAGGAGGTCTCGACGCTTCGCCAGAGGCTCGACAAGCGCTACGGCTTCGAGTCGATCATCGGCAGCTCGGAGGTGATGGAGTATCTCTTCGAGCGCATGCGGATGGTGGCGCCGACGCGCTCGAACGTCCTGCTCATCGGCGAAAGCGGTACCGGCAAAGAGCTGGTGGCGAACGCGCTCCACCACGCGAGCCCCCGTGTCGACGAGCGTTTCCTCGCTATCAACTGCGGCGCCATTCCGTCCGACATCCTCGAGAGCGAGCTTTTCGGGCACGAGAAGGGGTCCTTTACCGGCGCCGTGAACCGCAAGATCGGCAAACTCGAGATCGCCCACAAGGGGACGCTTCTCCTCGACGAGATCTCCGAGCTCTACCCCGAGCTCCAGGTGAAGCTGCTGCGGGTCCTGGAGGAGCGGCGGGTGATGCGGGTCGGTGGCAGCGAGCTGATCGACGTCGACTTCCGGCTGATCGCCGCCACCAACTGCGACCTCGAGAAAGAGGTCGAGGAAGGACGCTTCCGCGAGGACCTCTACTACCGGTTGAAGGTGGTGACGCTGCGGATCCCGCCGCTGCGCGAGCGCCAGAGCGACCTGGGGCTTTTGACCGAGCACTACCTGAAGGAAGCTTGCGAGGAGCACGGCAAGCCGCCGATGCACTTCTCGGGCGAGGCCCTCGGGGTGCTCTCCCGCTACACCTGGCCCGGGAACGTCCGCGAGCTCAAGAACGCCATCGAGTCGATCGTCATCTTCCAGACCGAGGAGGAGATCAACGTCGAGGCCTTACCGCCGGAGGTCCGCGAGGCCACGATGCTCTCCGGCACCCAGGGTCCGGTCCAGAGCATGGTCGGCGCGCCGCGGACCATGGTGCAGATCGAGCGCCAGGCGATCGTGGAGACGCTCGAACGAACCAAGGGGCACCGCGCGGAAGCGGCACGCCTCTTGGGGATCGGGCTCCGTACCTTGCAGCGCAAGCTCAAGGACTTCCAAGAAGACAGCGCCAACGACGAGGAATGAATCGCGATGGATCTACCGACTGAAGTCCAGCTACACAACGAGCTCCTGGGCATGAAGGGCGCCAAGGCGACGCTCATCACGGTGAGCCCCGACGGTTTCTACGAGCTGAAATGCGTCTTCGGGACCCACACGCACCGGGTGCTGCTCCCGATCCAGTCGACGGCCGTCATCTTCCGGGAGCCCGAGCCCACCTTCGAGGCCGACGTCGAGATCGAACGCTAGGTAGAAGGCGACGGATATAGGGGCGAGTGTGCCAGACGAGGGCGTTGCGGGCAACCAGGGATGGCGTGTCGGCCGCAGGACGGGGAGAATGGCCCCATGGTCTCTCCTCCCCCGCAGCCCCCCAACCGGCAGCTCCTGGGCAACCTGGTCCGCTTCGGACGCCTGCTGCGCCGCTTGGGCCTCGCCACGACGATGGCCGAGATCCACACCCTGATCGACGCTTTGGACGAAGTCGCCATCACCTCGCGCCGCGACTTCCGGGAAGCGGCGCGTACCATCCTCGTCCATCGCCGGGAGCACCTGGGGGTCTTCGACTACGCTTTTGACCTCTTCTGGACGGCCGACGCCTTGAAACCTCGCACCCGGGTCGACCTGGGACGGATCCTGAAGCGTAGCCGGCGTCCGCAGGAGGTGGCGCTCCTCGAGCGCCGCGCCGAGGACGGGGTCGAGCTTGCCGAGAGCGACGCCACCGTCGTCGAGCGGCGCTACACCTGGAGCGCCCGGGAGCTTCTGCGCCGTAAGGACTTCGCCGAGCTGAGCGACGAGGAGGCTGAGGAGGTGCGCCGTCTCATGCGGCGGGGGACGCTTCGCCTCGCGCCGCGCCGCACCCGCCGCCGGGTGCCGGCGCCCGCCGGCAAGCTCCTCGACCTGCGCTCGACCCTACGCCAGAGCCTGCGCTACGGCGGCGAGGTCGTCGAGCTCGCCTGGCGGCGGCGCAAGACGAAACGCCGGCCGCTCGTCGTCCTCTGCGACGTCAGCGGCTCGATGGAGCTTTACTCGCGGTTGCTGCTCCAGTTCGTCTACACCTTGAAAGGCGCCACCGACCGGCTGGAGGCGTTCGTCTTCGGGACGCGCCTGACCCGCATCACCCGCCAGCTCAGGACCCGCGACGTCGACCGCGCCCTGGCCGACGCCACCGCCGCCATCGCCGACTGGGGAGGCGGGACGCGGATCGGCGAGTCCTTGAAAGCGTTCAACTTCGACTGGGCGCGTCGCGTCTTGGGGCAGGGCGCGGTGGTGGCGGTGATCTCCGACGGTTGGGACCGCGGCGAGCTCGAGCTCCTGGAGCGGGAGGTCGCGCGGCTGCGGCGCCACGCGGATCGGCTGATCTGGCTCAATCCACTCCTCGGGTCAGAGGGCTATGAGCCTCTGACCCGCGGCATCCGGGCGGTCCTGCCCTACGTCGACGACTTCCTGCCGGTCCACAACCTGGAGAGCCTGGAGCAGCTCGCCCGCCTCCTCGAACGGCTCGACGAACGGCGCCCCCGGCTGGTGTTCTCCCCCCCTCGTTCCCCCCAAGGGGAGGCAGCCGGCTAGCTGATCTTGCCCTTGGCGATGGCGGCTTCGACGGTCTTGATGGTCTTGTTCATCGTTTGGCGCAGCTCGTGCTCGTGCTCCTGCTGGGGGAGCTTTTTCTCGACCAGGTCCATGTAGGACATGCGCTTGAGCCAGAGGACGGCCCCCGCGTCGTAGACACGGATCTCGTAAGCGCCGACCTTGTCGCCCAGGTCCTCACACTGGATGTGGAGCCTGCGGCCCTCGTACTCGAAGATCTGGTTGATGCCGGTGATCATGATCATGACGGAAGGAGAGGATACCGCAGGTCAGGGGTCTACCTCAATACCTCGTTCGTCCCCGAGCAGGAAGCTCATGAGGTCCCGTCCCACCAGGATCTCTCCGGCGAAGCCCCGACCGGCGGCTCGGGCGTCCAGGCCGGCGGCGTCGATCCCGCGGTAGAGATGGGAGCAGACGATCCGCCCGGCACCGCTTCGGACCGCCAGCTCGACGATCTCTTCGTCGCTCAGGTGGCCGGAGTCGATCACCGCCAGGCCGACGCCGCGCAGGAATTCCACCTCCTCCTCGTGGAACGAGCTGTCGCCCGTCAGGGCGTAGGTGCGGCCCTTGTGCGTCCACTTGAGGCCGTGGTTCGAGGCCGGGGGCAGGTCGCCGAAGACGAAGTCGTGAAGGTGGCCTTCGCGGTCAACGATGCGGATCTCCTCGCCCCGGACCTCGTGCAGGACGACCCGGAAGTGCTCCCGCCGCTCCAGGGTGTCGGGTCCGAAGAGGCTCAGGAGGCGCATGAGCTGGACCTCGAGGCCGATCGGACCGTAGACGTGGAGGTCCCGGTGCCGCGGGTCGACCTGGGACCAGCAGGCGCCGTGGAGGTAAGGGACGAGGTCCGAGAGGTGGTCGGGGTGGAAGTGGGAGAGGACGACGTGCTCGACGTCGTCCTGGCGCAGGCCGAGCCCCGCCAGGCGGGCGGCGACGCCGCGTCCGAAGTCGAAGACGAGGCGCAGGTCCGTCATCTCGACGAGGACGGCCGAGGCCGCGCGTTCGGCTTCGAGCTGACAGGTGCCGGTGCCGAGGAGCAGGAGGCGTTCGCTCATGGAGGCAGCTTATCCCGTCTTCTGGGTGCTCTGAGTGAGCCTGGCCACCCGCCAGCCTTGCAGGGACCCCTGCAACTATTTGCCTCTTCAAACGTCTATGTCCACCAGGCCGCCCAAGGTCGCCGCGACGAGGAGATCTGTATGCACGCTTCCATCCGTCTGCTCCGCTACACCATCCGCCAGCTGGTCAAGAACCCCGGCTCGAGTGCCGTCGCCGTAGTGACCATGGCGCTTGGCATCTCGCTCACGGTCTCGATGTTCTCGATCATCGACGGCGTCCTGCTCAAGGGGCTGCCCTTCGAGGAGGGCGAAGAGATCGTCGCCGTCTGGGGCACCAACCCCGAGCGGGACATCCAGCGCACGGGGATCTCGCACCACGACCTGGTGGAGCTGCGCGAGCAGCAGACGAGCTTCGAGGGCCTGGCGGGGACGACCGGCGGCACCTTCAACCTGAGCGACGAGGGCTTGCCCGACCGCTACAACGGGGGTTGGGTGTCGGCCAACGCGTTCGACCTGCTGGGCGTCAAGCCTTTGATCGGCAGCGGCTTCGAGCCGGCCCACGAGCAGCCCGGGGCCGAACGGGCCTTGCTGCTTGGCTATCACGTCTGGCAGCAGCGCTACGGCGGCGATGCGGACATCCTGGGACGGGTAGTCCGGGTCAATTCGGAGCCGGCGACCATCGTCGGCGTGATGCCGGAGGGCTTTCAGTTTCCCGGCGAAGACGAGGTCTGGCTGCCGCTCGTCCTCGAGGTCCACGAAAGGCCGCGCGGCGTCGACAGCCCGATGGTGACGGTCTTTGGCCGGCTCAAAGACGGCGGGACGATCGACGGCGCCGCGAGCGACCTGGCGACCATCGCCCGCCGCCTCGCCGAGGAGTACCCGGAGACCCATCAGGGCAACAGCATCACGGTCGAGCCCTTTGTCTCGAGCTTTCTCGGCGAGGAGACGATCCTGCTGCTCGGCGTCATGATGAGCGCGGTCGTCCTGGTGCTGCTGGTCGCCTGCTTCAACGTGACGAACCTGCTCCTGGGCCGTGCCTTCGCCCGCAGCCGCGAGCTCGCCATCCGCTCGGCCCTCGGCGCTCGCCGGTGGCGTACAGTCGGTCTGATCCTCACCGAGTCGGCCTTGATCGCCGCCAGCGGTGCCGTGCTCGGCATGGGCCTCGCGCACTTTGCGGTGCGGGCCTTGAACGACGCCATCGTCGTCACCGACCCTCCGTTCTGGTTCGACATCGCGTTGAGCGGCCGCGTCCTCCTCTTTACGACGGCGGTCACCGCCCTCTCGGCGCTGGCCGCGGGCTTCGTGCCGGCGCTCCAGGCCTCCCGGAGCGACGTCAGCCAGGTCCTCCAGGATACGGTTCGCGGCACGACGAGCTGGCGGATCGGCTGGATCTCCCGGAGCCTCGTCGTGGCGGAGGTGGCGATCTCCTGCGCGCTCCTGGTGGCGGCCGGGTTGATGGTCCGTAGCGTCCTGGCCATCCAGTCCTACGACCTGAAGTTCGACAGCTCGAACCTCCTGACCGCCCGCGTCGGCCTCTTCGAGGGCGATTATCCGGAGGAGTCCGAGTGGCTCACCTTCTTCGAGCGCGTCCAGGAGCGGGTCGGGGCGCGGCCCGAGGTCGAGGTGGCGGCGATCGGCACGGTCGTCCCGGTGGAGACCGAGATCGGCTCTCCCCGTACGCGCTTCGAGCGCCTTGGCGAGAGCTACGAGGCCCCCTTCCAGATGCCCCTGGCGCGCTTGACCGCGGTGAGCCCCGGTTACTTCGAGACGATCGGTGTGGCGATCCTCGCCGGCCGCGACTTCACGGCCGCCGACCGCGAAGGCTCGGCAGCCGTCGCCATCGTCAACCAAGACTTCGCGTCCAAGGAATGGCCGGGGAAAAACCCGATCGGCCAACGCGTCAACCTGTGGCGCGGCGAGGAAAAGGAAGCCGAGGACCCCGGCTGGGTCGAGGTCGTGGGGCTGGTACCCGACCTGCGTTTCGCCGACTTCGACAACGACGACGACCAGGAGGGGATCTACGTCCCTCTCACCTATCAGCCGCCGCGCTTCGCCTGGATCATCGTCCGGACCCACACCGATCCGCTGCAGCTCACGGACACCCTGCGTCGAACGGTCCTGGAGCTCGATCCGAACCTTCCTCTCTACTTCGTGAATTCGATGGAGCAGGTCTTGCACAGGACGATGTGATTTCCGACCTCAGGCGGAGCGCGGACCGTCCACGCCCTGGCCGGCTCCTTCAGTACCAACTTGCCAGCAAAGTGCTTGCATCTTGGCCATCTTCCTTACTAGACTGGGATCAGGAGGGCAAACCATGGCGACTCTGACGATCCGCAACGTGGCCGACGACGTGGTCGGCCGGCTCAAGGAATCGGCGGCCCGCAACCGGCGTTCGATGGAGCAGGAGGTCCGAGAGCTGCTGAGTCAGCGGTTCGCCAGCCGCGAAGAGCTTGCCGCCCGGATCCGAAAGCGTTGGGAAAGCTCTCCGCCGATCCGAGCCGAGCAAGTCGACGCCTGGATCGACACCGGACGGACCTGAGCTTGGTCTTCGACACGAACGTCCTGGCCTATGCTCTGCTGGGTGTCCCGGAGCAACGCTCCGAGGCCCTCGAGTCTCTGCTGGCGACACCCGTGATCTGGGCCCCGGATTCCTTGCGGGCAGAGATGGTGAACGTCGTCTGGCAGTGGATTCGCTTTGGTCAGGTCGAGCTCGCCGCCGGGAGCCAGGTCCTGGAAGACACGGAGCTCCTGGTCACGCATTTCGTCCCCGCCTCCGAGCTCTGGCAGATCGCCCTGGAGCTTGCCGTCGCAGCGCGACATTCCCCCTACGACACCTTGTTCGTGGCGCTCGCGGCGGTCCACGAGGTGAAGGTGGTCACCTACGACCGCGGCCTTCTGAAGCGATTCCCCGAGTGGACGATCACCGCTGCCGACTACCTTGCCGACCCAAGCCAAGGCCGCTGACGCCTGCCCCGATCCTGCCGCATTCCCCCTCTGAAACGTCCCAATTCCGTCGACCCCCCGCCCGACGCGGATGCTCTGATCCTCCTGTGCCGGCCGGCCCTCGACGTGACAAGCTCGGCCGACTGGAACCTAACCCGGCGACGGAGGTGGACATGAACGGAGAGCTCGGAGCGCGGACCAAACGGCAGCCTACGCGGCCCGGGACGCAGCCTGCTCTACGAAGAAGATGGAAGAAGATCGCGGCCTCGGTCCTCCTCGTCCTGGCGCTGGGTGCCGGCCTCGCCGCTGCCGCGCCTCCGACGCGTCCCGCCAAAGCCCGCGGCACGACGGTCGTCCCTGACGACTTCCTGCGCCGCTGGGACCCGGTGACGATCTTCTTCGACCGCGACCGGGGAGCCGCGGCCGGAGGTCCCGAGGACGACCCCACGCGCCTCGTCACCCTGACCCCCGCACACCCCGGCGCCTACACCTGGCTCGACGCGCGCACCCTCCAGTTCAAGCCCGCCGAGCCCTGGCCGCCGCTACGACGCTTCACCTGGGCCGTCAAGGGCGGCGAGCGCGTCCGCCTGGCGACGCTGATGGCGCCGCCGCGCGCCACCGAGCCCGCCGACGGACGCGAAGGGCTCGACGCGGTCGAAGCCGTCACCCTCACCTTCCCCGAGCCTCTCGACCCCGCCGACCTCGCCAAGGCCGTGACCCTGGAGCTGCGTCCCCTGCCGGGCATCGGCGACGAGGACGCCCGCTGGCTCAACCTCGACGACTTCGAGATCAAGGTCATGGAACGTCAGACGCGCTCCGCGCCGGCGACCTACGTCCTGGCGCTTCACCAGCCGATTCCGCTCGGCACCCGCGTTCTCGTCCACTTCCGGCTCTCGCTCGACTCGACCGACGAGTCTTTCAGCCAGGTCTCGTTTCGGACCGCCGAGCCCTTTCGCGCCGTCGGCTTCGGCTGCCGCGCCAACCGCTACCCCATAACACCCCAGGGCTCGCGCTACACCGTCGACCAGGCGATCCGCTGCCGGAGCGACGAGCGCGCCGTCGTCGTCGACTTCTCCGCCGAGGTAGACCCGGCCGAGCTCGATGCGATCCTCGGACGAAACCTCGTCCGCCTGTCGCCGAGCGTCGCGAACCTCACCTACGAGGTCGCCGGCAAGCGGCTCACCGTCGGCGGCGACTTCGCCCGCGAGACCGAGTACCGCGTGGCGATCGAGCCCGTTACGCTCCACGACCGACAGCGCCGTCCACTCGACATGCACGGTGCGAGCGAGCTGTACCTCTACTTCCCGTCCGAGCCGGCGTATCTGCGCTGGGGTGCCGCCGAGGGGCTCGTCGAGCGCCACGGACCACAGCAGTTCCCCGTCCTCGGACGGGGCAACGAGGAGCTTGATTTGCGCCTCCATCCGGTGGATCCGTTCGATCCGTCGTTCTGGCCCTTTCCCGAGCAGCCGGTGGTCCTCGACGAGTCGCTCCGGCCGCCAGGTCCGGGCGAGGAGCCCGAGCCGTGGACGTCGCTCGGAACGCTTATCAATCCGCAGCAGCTGGCGCGGCAGATCTCGGCCCTCGGCTCGCCGCCCGTGTCGACGCTGGTCGACCTACCGCTCCGCCGCGAGGGCGGCGCGGCGCGCTTCGGCCTCGACCTCGCCGGCTACCTCGCCGAGGTCCGCGGCGAAGGACGCCCTGGCACCTACCTCGCCGGGCTGCGCCGCCTCGGGAAGTCGACCGAGCGTGCCTGGGTCCGCGTCCAGGTGAGCGACCTCGCGCTCACCACGGTCGAGGAGCCGGACCGGGTAGTCTTCGCCGTCACCTCGCTCAAAACCGGCCGTCCGATCCCCGGCGCCCGGGTCCGGGTGCGCACAAGGCAGGAGAAGCCTTGCTTCGAAGGGACGACGGGCGCCGACGGCCGTCTCGTCTGGACCGTCCTCCCTTGCAAGGACCAGGTACGGCGCATCGAGGTGGTTTCCGGCGACGACGTCCTGACTCTTGACCCGCGCCGGGCACCCGACGTCTACCGCGACAACCATTGGGCCGAGAGCCGGGAGACCTGGCTCCAGTGGACACAGTACGACCATGACCGCCGCGGTCCCGGCGCCGTGGTCCTCGCGCACCTTTTTACCGAGCGTCCGGTCTACCGTCCCGAAGAGCCGGTGCACGTCAAAGGGTATCTCCGAACACGCGAGGCCGGGCGCCTCAAACCGGTCACCGGCGACGGCTTCCTCGTGATCGACGGTCCCGGCGACCTCGAGTGGCGCATTCCCTTGACGCTCGGCCCCCGGGGGAGTTTTTACCACCTCTTCGACGAGGAGAAGCTCCCCACCGGCTCCTACACCGCCCGCTTCGAGCCCCGCCACCATCCACGGCCGCGCTCCGGGACGGTGACTTTTCGCAAGGAGGCCTACCGTCTGCCGCGCTTCGAGGTCCAACTCCACGGTCCCGAGCACCCGACGCTCGACGAGGCATTCGAGGTCGAGCTCACGGCGACCTACTACGCCGGCGGCCAGGTGAGCGAGCGGCCCGTGCGCTGGCGCGTCACCCAATTTCCCTACACCTGGCGTCCCCGGGCGCGGAAAGGTTTCTATTACTCCAGCGACGGACGCTACTCGCGCACCGGACGCTTCGAGTCGCGGCCGGCGATCGAAAAGGAAGACGTGACCGACGAGAACGGTGCCGCGAAGCTGCTCTTGAACCCGGCGCTCGAGCCGACGGCCCAGCCGCGCATCTACGTCGTCGAGGCGACGGTCGTCGGCGCCGACGACCAGACGGTGACGGCGACCCAGCAGCTCGTGGCACTGCCGCCGTTCCTGCTCGGCTTGAAAGTCCCGCGTTATCTCGAAAGAGCCGAGGCGATCGAGCCCGAGGTGATCGTCGTCGGCCCCGGCGACGAGCTCCTGGAGGGCCAGGAGGTGACGGTCAGGCTCCTTCACCGCCAGTGGCACTCGCACCTGCGGGCGAGCGACTTCTCCGACGGCGTCGCCCGCTACGTCACCGACGTCGTCGACGAGCCGGTTCTGGAAGAAAAGCTTTCGAGCGGCGCGGAGCCGGTGAAGCTCCGCCTGCCCATCGAGGAGGCCGGCGTCTATCTCGTCGAGATCGAGTCGCGCGACCGCCTCGGACGCATCCAGGTCGTCGCCGTCGACCTCTACGCCGGCGGCGAGGAGCCGGTAGGCTGGGCGAAGCCGTCGACACAGGTTTTCGAGGTCGCCACCGACAAGAGCGAGTACCGTCCCGGGGAGACGGCGAACCTGGTCTTGAAAAGCCCCTTTCAGAACGCCGAGGTCTTGGCCGTCGTCGAGGCTCCGGAAGGCAACCGCTACGAGTGGCTGCCGGTGCGCGGCGGCAAGGCGGCCTATGCGGTGCCGGTCCTCGGCACCTACACGCCCCGCCTGCCGGTGCATTTCATCCTGATGCGCGGACGACTTGTTGGGACACGTCCTCTGCCGGGGAGCTCGACCGACCTGGGGAAGCCGGCGACGATGGCGTCGACGGCATGGGTCCGGGTGAAGCCGGTCGACAACATGGTGGAAGTCAAGCTCGAGCATCCGGGAAAAGCTCTACCGGGCCAGACGATCGAGGTTTCGATCGACCTGCGCGACCCGGACGGCGCGCCGCTCGCGGGCGAGGTGACGCTCTGGCTCGTCGACCAGGCGGTGCTGGCGCTCGGCAAGGAGCAGCGGCTCGATCCGTTGCCCGACTTCATCACGCCCGTCAAGAGCCATCTTGAGGTCCACGACACGCGGGGCCTCGCCTTTGGCGAGATGCCGTTTGCCGACGAGCCGGGGGGCGGCGAGGGCGAGGAAGGCAAAGGCGTGCTCGACCGGCAGACCGTGCGGCGCCACTTTCAACCGGTTCCCTACTTCAACCCGGCGATCGAGGTGGGCGACGATGGCCATGCCCGCGTCGAGGTCGAGCTGCCGGACAACCTCACGAACTTCAAGCTGCGCGCCAAGGCGATCACGCCCGAGCGCTTCGGTGTCGCCAAGGGACACCTGGAGGTGCGCCTGCCGGTGATCGTCCAGCCGGCTTTGCCGCGCTTCGTCCGTCCCGGGGACCGGTTCCTCGCCGGGGCGATCGGACGAATCGTCGAAGGCGAGGGCGGACCGGGACGCGTCGAGGCACAATTCGAAGGCGTCGACCTTGAAGGCGAGGCGTCGCGGGAGCTCTCGTGGCTGCCGGAGCGTCCGGAGCGGTTAACGTTTCCCGTCGCGGTGCCGACGCCGCCCTACGACGAGGACGGCCGGTTGAGCCGCGAAGAGGTCTTGTTCCGGGTGGCCGTCGAGCGCCTCTCCGACGGCGCGGGCGACGCTTTCGAGGTTCGCCTCCCGATCCGCGACGACCGCGACCGGGTGCGTTTGAAAGCCTTGGGAGAGCTCCTGCCCGGCAAGCCTTTCAAGCTGCCGGACGCCGAGGAGCCGGTCCGCCCCGGCTCGTTGCGGCGGACGGTCCTCGTCTCCGACCAGCCGGGTCTCGTCGGCATGGCGTCGGGCCTGTCGTTTCTCCTGCAATATCCGTACGGTTGTACGGAGCAGCGGGTGAGCCGCGCCCGGGCGCAGCTGGCGCTCCGTGCCTTCCGCGACGTCCTGCACCAAGAGGATGACGACGCGGCGATCGATCGAGCGGTCAACGACACGCTCCGGTGGATCGGCCAAGTCGTCCAGCCGAACGGCCTGACGGCCTACTGGCCCGGATCGCAAGGTTATGTTTCGCTGACGGCCTGGGTGGTCGAATTCCTGGTCGAAGCACGGGACGGGGGTTATGCGGTCGACGAGGAGCTTTTCGGAACGCTCAAGGGCTCGCTCGCCCAGGCGCTGCGCTCCGACTACAGCCATTTCATCGACGGCGAGTCCTGGGCCGAGCGGGTGTGGGCGCTCCAGGCGCTCTCTTCGGCGGGGGCGTTCGACGAGTCCTACGGGGCGGAGCTGTCGCGAAAGTCCCAGTACCTGGACCTGGAAGGCGTCGCGGGCGTCCTCTTGGCTTTTGGCCGTGCCCAGCACGGTTCGCTGGCGACCGGTCCGCTGACGGCGGAGCTCTGGGACGGCGTCGTGATCCGTCTTCACCAGGGTCAGGAGATCTACGGCGGCCTCCAGAAGCGGCGAACGACGAGAAACGGCTTGATCCTGCCGAGCGAGACACGGACGCTCGCGTCGCTCGTACGGGCGCTCGGACGCTACGAGGGCTCCGATCCGCGCTTCCAGAAGCTGGTCGACGCGTTGGTCCACCTGGGCCGTGGCGACGGCTGGGGGACGACGAACGCCAACGCGGCGGCGCTTCTCGCCTTGACCGACGTCTTGAAGCCGCCGTTCTCAGGGACGGCGCAGCAGGAGGTCGAGGTGACGCTTCCGGGAAGCGGTGGGCGGTTGCGTCTCGCTGCGTCCTCGCCGACGGCGTATTTCGTCGGGACGGCGACCGGGCCGGGCGAGGTGCGCCGTCTCGGCGGCGGGGAGCGTCCGCTCGTGGTGCGGGCGGAAACGAGCTATTTTCCCGAGGCCGACGGCTCGCAGGTCGCACCGCGCCGCGACGGCTTCGTCGTCGAGCGGGAGCTCCTGTTACAGACGACGGATCCGCCACAACGGATCGACCTGACCGAGCCGGGGCGGACCGTCGAGCTCGCGGTCGGCGACGTCGTCGAGGAGCACGTCCGGGTGGTCAATCCCGCGGACCGCTTCTACGTCGCGGTGGTGATCCCGCTCGCGGCGGGCGTCGAGCCCTTGAACCCGAACCTGGCGACGGCGCCGCCGGAGGCGCGTGCGTCGGGGCAGCTGACGCTTCAACCGACGTACGTGGCGTTTCTCGACGAGAAGATCGCGTTCTATTACAACTCGTTGCCGAAGGGGACCTACGACTTCTACGTCCGGACGCGGGCGACGGTGGTGGGCTCGTTCATCCAGCCGCCGGCCAAAGCCGAGATGATGTACGACGGCTCGGTCGCCGGGGGCTCGGCAGGGGCGCGGATCGTGGTGGAGCGTCCTGGGGAGTAGCTCGGGACAGACGAGCGGGTCATGGTTGCCTCGGCGATCGGGCAAAAAAAAGCATGCCGGCAAGCCGTCATGCACATCAGAACAGAGGATTTCCCTCCCCAACAAAAACGTCGAACACAGGGTCGTGAAGCTCCAGGCTCCCTTGGCTCAGCCCCTCGTGGGCGCCGGGGGGGGAGGTAGGCTTTGGGTGGGATTTGGTGGAAGCTTTGTCAGGTAGGTTGGTTGGGGTGGGACAACCGGAGGGCGGCTGCCTCCGCAAGAGGCTCAACCCAAGGACCCTGGAGCTTCATCACCCTGTGTTCGTCGTAGTCAAGTCTTTCAGTTCCCTCGAAAGTCGTCGGCCTTGCAGCCGTTTCACCAACTCTTTAAGCAAAAGGCGTGCCAGGGTACGTCGGCGGCCCTGGGGCCGGTTCCGTGAGGGTCGCGCGGGTGGAAAGCGCCCGGAGCAAGACCGGAGGCCGTGCTTTTTCCGGACAAGTGTCCGGAAACTGAACACCTCCGACCCGCCGGCCGAGGCCTGTCGGCGGGTCCTACCTGGGGGAACCGGCGCCGGGAGGCTGCGGTAGGGAGATGCAGAAGCGGGTGCCTTTTCCCTTGCCCTCGGATTCGACCCAGATCCTGCCGCCGTGGAGCTCGACGATCCGCTTTGCGAGGTAAAGGCCGAAGCCGGTCCCGGCGGCCTGAGGGTCCAGCTGCTCGAAGAGCCCGAAGACCACCGAGTGATAGCGCGGCTCGATGCCGAGACCGTTGTCCTGACAGAAGACGACGCACCCGCAGTCTTGCGCGCGCGTGCCGATCACGATCCGCGGCGCCGGCTCCTCGCTCAGGAAGCCGAGGGCGTTCTTGAGCAGGTGCAGAAGCACTTGACGCAGGCGGTCGCGGTTCCCGAGGACCGTGGGCAGCCGGGCGGCGACTTCCACCTCCGCACCTCGTTCCGCGATCGGCGTGGCGAGCGCCTTCACGGCTTCAAGGGCCACCTCTCGAAGCGGCACTTCCTTGAAGTCGCCGAGGCCGTCGCCGAGCTCCGAGACCTCGAAGAGGTCGTCGAGCAGCCGGTGCATCAGGCGAGCTGCCTCGCGGATCTGCCGGCTGTCCTGGTCAAAGCCGTCCGCGTCGCCGTCCTTGAAACGCCGCCTGAGGAAGCCGAGGAAGGAGGTGATCGTCACCAGAGGGCTACGCAGGTCGTGGGCGAGCGTGTAGTTGATCTGGCGCAGCTCGGCGATTCGCGCTTTGACCTCCTTCGCCTGGGAATCGAGGCGGAGGCTGATCGCGCGCTCGTCCAGGAATTTTCGCCGCTGCGCCCACGCATAGCCCCACAGGGCGCCGGCGATCGTCAGGCCGTAGAGCGACTTGGCCCACCAGGTCTTCCAGGGCGGCGGCCGGACGACGATCGAAACCGTCGCCTCCTCGTCGCTCCACACCCCGTCGTGGTTCGACGACTTGACGCGGAAGACGTAGGATCCCGGAGCAAGGTTCGAATACTGGGCCGCGGGCTGACCGGGACGGGGCTCCCGCCAGTCGTCGTCAAAACCGTCGAGACGGTAGACGAAGCCGTTCTGGCGCGGATTCGCATAGTGCAGCGCAGCGAACTCGACGGTTAAGACGTAGTCGCGGTGGCTCAGGACGACCTCGCGGGCGGTGACGATCGATTCTTCAAGCGGCGAGGACGGATCGATCCACCGTGGACGCACCGACTCGTGGAAGAGGCGAAAGTCGGTCAGCACCGTCCGGGGAGGGTCGGGGTTCGAGGTGATTTCGCCCGGAAAGAAGCTGTTGAAGCCCTCGACGCCGCCGAAGAACATCTCGGTGCTGGGGCTCAGGAAGAACGACCCGGAGGTAAAGACGAACCCCTGGACACCGTCGTCGGCGTCGAAGACCTGGATCGATCCTTCGTCGGTATCGAAGCGGCAGAGGCCGCGGGAGGTGGAGAGCCACAGGAATCCTACCTCGTCCTCCAGGATGGCGAAGATCGAGTCGTTGGGCAGGCCGTCGGCGGTCGTGTAGCGGCGAAAGCGTCGGCCATTGGCATCGAGGAGGTTCAAGCCAGCGTTGTAGGTGCCGACCCAGAGCCTTCCGCGGCGGTCCTCGAGGAGAGCGGCGAGGTTGTCGATCGAAAGGCTCGCCGGATCCTCAGGGTCGTGGCGTAGGCGGCTGAAACGGCCGTCGGGGCTGCGGCGTACGAGGCCGCCGCCATCGGAGGCCAGCCAGAGGACGCCGTCGCTGTCCTCGAGGACGGCGTGGACCGGCAGGTCGCCCGGCGCCGCCGGATCCTCCTCTCCCGGCGGGAAGCGCTTGAAACTCTCGCTGGCGCGGTTGAAGAGGGCGACGCCTCCGAGGGTGCCAACCCACAGGCCTCCGGTCCGGTCCTCGTAGAGGGTCCAGACCAGGTCGTTCGGCAGGCTCGTCGCATCGTTGCCGTCGTGGCGCAGGGTGGAGAAGGTCCCGCTTCCGCGATCGAGACGGGCGAGGCCGCCCCAGGTCCCGATCCAAAAGTTCCCGTCGTGGTCTTCCAGCACCGCGCTCACCGTGCCCTGCGGCAGGGCGTCGGGGTCGGCCGGGTCGGGAGCGTAGTACGTCACCTCGCCGGTGCGGCGGTCGATCCGGTCGAGTCCGTGTTCGTAGGTCCCGACCCAGAGCACACCCGCGGAGTCCTCGTAGAGCGCCCAGGTCGCCGCCGAGACGAGCGAGTGCTCGCGGCCCGGACGCGGCCGCCACGTGGTGAACTGCTCGCGCGAATGGTCGAGCTTGTCGAGCCCGGCGTAGTGGGCAATCCACAAGAGCCCGGTTCGGTCCTCGCGGATGGCGAGGATCGAGTCGTTGCCCAGGCTCTCTTCGTCGAAGGGGTTGTGCCGGGAGAAGGCGATCTCGTCCGAGCCGCTTTCAAGGCGGCCCAGGCCCTCGACCTCGTAGCCGATCCACAGATCCCCCCGGCGGTCCAGGTGGAGCGCTATCGCCCGATCCTCGACGCCGCCGAAAACGGCCAGGCCGCCGTCGGTGTCGAGGTGCAGGAGCCCGCCGTCGCTGGCGATCCAGAGTCCCCCCCGGGGGTCTTCACAAATGTCGTGGACGATCGTCCGCAGCTCGTCCGCGGCGCCGGCCTCCTGGCCGTAGCACGAGAAGGTGCCGTCGGACCTCTCCAGCCGGCAGAGACCCGTCTCGGTCCCGACCCAGAACCGGCCGCCGCTGTCCTCGAAAAGCGCCATCACCGAGCCGTCACCGGCTGGAGCCGCGGCGGCCTGTGGATAGGGGGTGACGGTACCGTCTCCCGGGTCGAAGACACCGAGCCCTGCCTCCGTGCCAATCCACAGAGATCCCGAGCTGTCCTCCAGGATCGACCAGATCGGTGGCTGGCTGGGGCCGTGCTCGCCGAACCTGAGCAAAAAGCGTTCGAAGCGCTCTTCCTGGTGCAGGTAGCGATAGAGGCCGGTGTTGTTGGTACCGAGCCAAAGGTCGCCCCGGCGATCCTCGTGGATCACCTGCACGTACCCCGGCAAGAGGCCGGTGCCGTCCGGAGACGGCGAGCGGAAATGGCGGAAACCGTAGCCGTCGTAGCTGTCCTTGTCAAGCAGTTCCACCGGAAAAATTCCTGACACCCCGTCTGAGG
>CBDUYN010000156.1:0-24757 GCA_965371445.1 uncultured bacterium
GGGGATTTTCTTGGCAGGCGCAGCCTGCCGGATCTATGCCCAACAGGCTCCTAGCGCACGTGCTGCGATGCGCAGCGGTACCCGCCGTTGCGCCGGACACTCCCGGCAAGCGGCGGAGAGAGCTCCAGCCGATACCCCGCCTCGGCGTACGCCTGGCGTGATCGCCGGTCGCTGCTCGGCAGGAGCGAGGCGAAGCCCTCGGCCCGCGCGGCGGCGCCCCGCTCCTCGAGGACGACGTTGTTCCAGCCGACGAGGAAGTCGGGGTCGGAGTCGCCGTCGCCGTGGCGCGCTCGTTGCGGAGCCGGAGCGTATGGAATTTATACCTTCTCGTGGTGTGTGGAATACATTACACATGCGCTGCCATATGTTTCACAACTTCGCTGTGAAGAATTCCATCGAGAGCTTCAGAGATCTGTCCCAAGATCGGGATCACGGCTAACGACAAGGAGACTCGCTATGAACTCGTGTAAACAGCTCTCCATCCGGATCACTCTCTTGTTGGCTTGGGTTGGCGTGATGTGTACCACGTCGCTTGCCGCCGACGAGATGAATGGCTGCAACAAGTGCCAGGGAAAGGTGACCGAGCTGACTCTGCGCTACAACGGCGAAGAAGAGGCATTTGTGCAGGTAACTCAGAAGGACGGGGGAGAGCAGGTCGTGGTGTTCGAAGATTTCGTGCAGCCCGGCCAGCCTTTCACCTTCGCAGGAGCCGATAAGTATGGGACGCTGGGCTCGAGTATCAAGGTCTACATCGACGACCAGCTTGCCGAGAGCATCCACACCAGTTGCTCTAAGCCCATCGGGCCAGGGCTCGTGGCCGGGGATTTCGAAGTGGTCGAAGGCTACAGCCGCAAAGGCGGCCGGCTCTGTCCTCTGCCTGAAGAGGATGATGGCTGCAACGCGTGTCAAGGCCGGGTGACGGAGCTGACCCTGCGCTACAATGGGACGGAGGAGGCTCTCATCCAGGTGACCCAAAGCGTTGATGGCCAGGAGCTCGTGGTGTTCGACGATTTCGTGCAGCCGGGGGAGCCGTTCACCTTCACAGAAGTCGATCCACAGGGAGCCTCGGGCTCGACCACCAAGATCTACGTCAACGGGGAGCTGGCAGTGAGTGCCAGCACCAACTGCTTCGATTCCATGGGACCTGGGCTCTTGGCTGGAAGCTTCGAAGTCATTGAGGGCTTCAGCAGCGAGGGAGGACGGCTTTGTCCACTGTCCGAAAGCGTCTCCGGCTGTGACAAGTGCGAAGGAAAGATGACCGAGCTGACCCTGCGTTACAACGGCGAAGAAGAAGCTTTCGTGCAGGTAACTCAAAAGGACGGCGGTGAGGAGGTCGTGGTGTTCGAGGGTGTCGTACAGCCGGGCGGGCCGTTCACCTTTGAAGGCGCCGACAAGCATGGGACGCTGGGCTCGAACATTAAGCTTTACATCGACGGCAAGCTCGCGGAGAGCCTCCACACAAGCTGCTCCAAGCCCATCGGGCCAGGGCTGGTGGCCGGGGATTTCGAGGTAGTCGAGGGCTTCAGCCGCAAAGGCGGAAGGCTTTGTCCCGTGCCTGGCGGTGGGGGAGACTGCGGCAAGTGCAAGGGCAAGGTGACGGACCTGACCCTACGCTACAATGGCGAATCAGAGGCTTTCGTACAGGTGACCCAGAAGGGCAAGGGCGAAGGCAAAAAAGAGGTCGTGGTGTTCGGGGGTGTCGTGCAGCCTGGCGAGTCGTTTGCCTTCGAAGGAGCCGACAAGAATGGAACGTTGGGCTCAAGCATCAAGATCTACGTCGACGACAAACTGGCGGAGAGCATTCACACCAGTTGCTCCAAGCCCATCGGGCCAGGGCTCGTGGTCGGGGATTTCGAGGTGGTCGACGGCCTCAGCCGCAGAGGCGGACGGCTTTGTCCTCTACCTGAGGCCTGCGAAGAGTGCGCAGGCCAGGTGACCGAGCTGACCTTGCGCTACAACGGCGAGGAGGAGGCTCTCGTCCGGGTGACCCAGGTCGCCGCCGGCCAGAATGTCGTGGTGTTCGAAGATCACGTGCAGCCAGGCGAACCTTTCACCTTCAAAGGCGACGACCAGCAGGGGAATCTGGGCTCGAGCATCAACATCTCCGTCGACGACCAACCGGCTGCCAGTTTCGACACCAGCTGCGCCCAGTCCATAGGGCCGGGATTAGTAGCCGGGGACTTCGAAGTCGTCGAGGGCTTCAGCGGCGAGGGTGGACGGCTTTGTGCCGTGCCCGAAGATGTCAACGGCTGCGACGAGTGCGAGGGCAAGGTGACGGAGCTCACCCTACGTTATCGCGGAGCGGAAGAGGCTTTCGTCCAGGTGACTCAGAAGGACGGGGATGAGGAGGTCGTGGTGTTCGAAGGCTTCGTGCAGCGGGGCGAGCCGTTCACGTTTGAAGGCGCTGACAAGAATGGGACGTTTGGCTCTAGCGTCAAAATCTACGTCGACGACGAGCTGGCGGAGAGCCTCCACACCAGCTGCTCCAAGCCCGTCGGGCCGGGCCTCGTGGTCGGAGACTTCGAGGTGGTCGACGGCTCCAGCCGCAAGGGCGGCCGACTTTGTGCCGTTCCGGAGGAGGATCAGGGTTGCGACGAGTGCGAAGGCCAGGTGACGGAGCTGACCCTGCGCTATCACGGAGACGAAGTGGCCTTTGTCTCGGTCTCCCAACAGCTCGACGATCAGGAAGTCATGGTGTTTGAGGACTTCGTGCAGCCAGGCGAGCCGTTCACCGTTGAAGGAGTCAACTGGGAAGGGACGTTGGGCCCGCGGATCAAGATCTTCGTTGACGACGAGCTGGCGGCCAGCATCGACACCAATTGTTCCCAGCCTGTCGGGCCAGGGTTCGTGGCCGAAGAAATTGAGGTGATCGAAGGGTTCAGCCAGGAGGGCGGACGGCTTTGTCCCCTGCCCGACGACGTTGAAGGCTGCGGCGAATGCGAAGGCCAGGTGACGGAGCTCACTCTGCGCTACGACGGTGGAGCAGAGGCCTTCATCCAGGTGACCCAGAAGGTCGGGAGTCAGCAAGTGATGCTGTTCGAGGACTTTGTGCAACCGGGCGATTCCTTCGTCTTTGAAGGAGCCAACAAGCATGGAACACTGGGCTCGAAGATCGAAATCTTTGGGGCGGGACGTGCCGCCTGGACGACTCCCGCCGACACCTTCATACTACGTGCATGAAAGCTCCGTCACCTGTTTGCGCCGCCGCGCTCGTCCTGACGTGCGGTTTCCTCGTCTTGCCGTCCGGCGCCCCAGCCCAGGACTGGGCCGGCCAGGGCCGGCTCTCGGGAGTCGTCCTGGACGACTCGGAAAAGCCGATCGAAGGCGCCCGCGTCACCGTCTCGCCGGTCGAACGTCCGGGCGAGGGACCGCCTCCCACGCTGACCAACCGCAAGGGGCGCTGGGCCGTCGGCGGCCTCGCCCAGGGACGCTGGCGTCTGGTGATCTCGGCCGAGGGCTTCCTACGCTCCGAGGGCTGGGGCGCGGTCGGCCCGGGGCCCGGATCGGCGATCCGGGTGGTGCTGCGTCCGCTGGCGGAGGTGGCGCCGGCTTTTGCCGAGAACCCGGCGTCGGTGATTGGCTGGCTGGAGCGGGGCAACAGCCTCCTCGAGCAGGGACGTCCCGCCGAGGCGCGAGCCGAATACGAAAGGGCTCTCCGATTCCTACCGGGCGATCAGCAACCCGAAGTGCTGCGCACGGTGGCCCGGACCTACTACCTGGAGGAGCGCGGCGACGACGCGGTCAAGGCGCTCAAGTGGGCGCTTCTCGTCGACCCCGGGGACGCCGTCTCGCGTCAGCTCTTTACCGGCGTCCACGAGGCCCTGGGCCGCGTCGAGGAGGGCCGGGCGTGGCTCGGGCGTCTCGACGAGGAAGGGGTGGAGGCGCTGGCCGGCGAGGTAGCGCCGGAGCAGGATCCCCCCTTCCGGCTCCGCCCGCGCCTCGACGACGGCCTGCCGGCCGACGAGCCACGCCCAGGACGCACCGGCAGCTACCGGGTGGCATTCACCGAGCGGAGCCCCCTTTCGTCCCGCCAGCGCTTCTACGAGCGCCACCAGCTGACCCCTCCAGAGATTGCGGAGGTCGAAGCCTCGACGCCACTTTACGAGCTTGCCGAGGAGTCTTTTGAGGTCCACGTGCCCGAGGGCTACGACGGCACCGAGGGCTACGGCCTTTTCGTGTGGGTGAGCCCGACGCCCTCCGGCAAGGTGCGGCGCGAAGATAACCTGGCGGTCTTGGCGGACAAACGCCTCATCTGGGTCGCTGCCAACAAGAGCGGCAACCCGCGTCCGCGCTGGGACCGGATCGGCCTGGCGCTCGACGCCGTCCACTCGATGACGAAGCTCTACCGGATCGACGAGCGACGCGTCTACGCCGGCGGCTACTCGGGCGGCGGACGCATCTCCACCATGCTCTCGGTGCTTTACCCGGAGCTCTTCCAGGGCGGCTTTCTCTTCATGGGCTGTGACTACTATAAATTGGTCCCGGTACCGGACAAGCCCGGCGCGGTCTGGCCGGCGTCGTTTCGCGAGCCGCCGCGGGAGGCGATGAAGCGGGTACGCGAAAGAAACCGTTATGTCTTCGTGACCGGCGAGCACGACTTCAACCGCTCGCAGACCCGGGTCTTCCACCGGCTTTACAAGAAAGACGGCTTCCGCCACGTCACCTATCTGGAGATCCCCGGCGCCGACCACTACTACGGCGTCCGTGGGGAGTGGCTAGGGAAGGGGATCGAGGCGCTGGACTCGGGGCTTTAGATTCCGGCTCGCGGTGGCGCTAGAATGCCGGCCATGACCCCGATCTGGACCCCCTCCCCGCAGCGCGTCGCCGACGCCCACCTGACCCGCTTCATGGCCGAGGCCGGTGCCGACGGCTACAACGCCCTCTACCGCTGGTCGGTCGACGAGCCCGCTGCCTTCTGGAGAAAGGTCCGCGACTTCTGTGGCCTCGTCGTGTCGAAAGAGGCCGACGCTGTCGTCGAAGGCTTCGAGAAGATGCCGGGCGCCCGCTGGTTCCCAGGCTTGCGCATGAATCTCGCCGAGAACCTCCTGCGCCACCGCGGCGACGAGACGGCGCTCGTCGCCTGGAACGAGTCCGGACGCCAGGGCGAGACGACCTACGCGGAGCTCTACGGCAAGGTCGCCCGCCTCGCCGCGTCGCTTCGCGGCCTGGGCGTGGGAGAAGGCGACCGGGTGGCGGCGCTCTTGCCCAACGTCCCGGAGACGATCGTCGTCATGCTGGCGGCGACGAGCCTCGGCGCCATTTTCTCCTCGTGCTCGCCCGAGTTCGGCACCAAGGGCGTCGTCGACCGCTTCGGCCAGATCCGTCCCAAGGTGCTCTTCGCCGCCGACGGCTACGTCTTCGGCGGCAAGCGCTTCGAGCGCCTCGACCGCGTTCGCGAAGTGGCCGCGGCGATTCCCAAGCTCGAGCGGGTCGTCCTCGTCCCTTGCCTCGACGAGAGGCCGGACGCCGACGGCGCCGGCGCCGTCTTGTGGGACGACTTCCTCGGCGAAGCGGCCGAGATCGACTTTGCCCAGCTTCCCTTCGACCATCCCGTCTACGTGCTCTACTCCTCGGGGACGACGGGCCTGCCGAAGTGCATGGTCCACGGTGCCGGGGGGACGCTGCTCCAGCACATGAAGGAGCACGTCCTCCACGTCGACTTGAAGCGCGGCGACCGGTTCTTCTACTTCACGACCTGCGGCTGGATGATGTGGAACTGGCTGGTGTCGGGCCTCGCGTCGGGCGCGACGCTCGTCCTCTACGACGGCTCACCGGTGGCGCCGAAAGCCGGCGTCCTCTTCGACGTCGCGGAGCGGGAGCGCATCGCGATTTTTGGCACCAGCGCCAAGTACCTGTCGCTCGTCGAGAAGGAAGGCGTACGACCGGGCGCGACGCACGACCTCTCCGCGCTACGGACGATCCTCTCGACCGGCTCGCCGCTTGCCGCGGAGAGCTACGACTACGTCTACCGCGACGTCAAACGTGACGTCGCCCTGGCGTCGATCTCGGGCGGCACGGACCTCGTCTCGTGCTTTGCCCTCGGCAACCCGGTCGTTCCGGTCTACCGTGGCGAGCTCCAGACCCGGGGCCTCGGTATGAAGGTCGAGGTCTGGGACGACGAGGGACGTCCGCTCGTGGGGAAGAAGGGGGAGCTTGTCTGTACGCAGCCTTTTCCGTCGATGCCGGTTGGTTTCTGGAACGACGGCGACGGCGAGAAATACCGCCGGGCCTACTTCGACTTTTTCCCGGGTGTCTGGCGTCACGGCGACTGGGCGGAGCTGACCGAACGCGGCGGCATGGTGATCCACGGCCGCAGCGACGCGACGCTCAACCCCGGCGGAGTACGAATCGGTACGGCCGAGATCTACGCCCAGGTCGAGCCCTTCGACGAGGTCGTCGAGGGGCTCGTCGTCGGCCAGGAGTGGGAGGAGGACACGCGGATCGTCCTTTTTGTTCGGCTGCGCGACGGCTTGACGCTCGACGACGACCTGCGGCGGCGGATCCGCGAGCGGATCCGCTCGCACGCGTCGCCCTTTCACATGCCGAAGCGGATCGTCCAGGTGGCGGACATCCCGCGGACGCGCAGCGGCAAGATCACGGAGCTTGCCGTCCGTGCGGTGATCCATGGGCGTCCGGTCAAGAACGCCGAGGCGTTGGCGAATCCTGAGGCCTTGGAGCTTTTTCAGGACCTGCCTGAGCTTCAAAGCTGAGCGGATGCGGCGCTTGCCCCGCCGGCGCTTGGGATCCTCCACCCCCTCGACGACGCAAACGTCCGGAGCCGGCCCCGCCGGCCGTTCCGAAACGGAGCTTCAGATCACTCCAGACGGCGATGTCGTCCCGCTCGGAGAAGCGGCGTTTGACGACATGCCAGAAGAGGTCCCGCAGCTGGTTGTCATCCGCGGCCCTTGTTGACGTTCAAGTCGAGGCACACCGTCGAGCTCTCGGCGCTGATCTCGTCGCGCACGGCGACGGCGATGGTCTGCTTACCGGGACGCATGGCGACTGTGGTCCGGTAAAGGGCGTTTCGGGTCAGCGCTCCGAGGATCTCCTCGTTGGGGATCTCGATCGGCACCGGTATCTTGACCGGGGCGGAGAGCCGGCCGCTTTCGTCGCGCACCAGGAGGAAGATCGAGACGTCGCCTACGTGACGTTTCTGCTGGGGCACGAGGACGAGCTTCGAAAGCGGAAACCGCACCTCCAAGGCGACGGCGACGAGGCCGTCTTTCTGCGGCTTCGTCTCGGTCACCTCGAGCTCGACGCCGAGCGGGTTCTCCGCCGTGCCGAGGAGCACCGCCATCAGGGTCCGGTCGTGCATCTCCTCGTCGGTGCCCTTGTCGGCGTAGCGTTCGAGGTAGCGCACCTCGACGCCCGGACGCTTCACCTTCACCTTGATGCGGTGGCTTTGGCCGTCGCCACGGTGGAGCGAGGGATAGCCGAGGGAGTAGTAGTGGCTCAGATCCTGCTGCAGGTCTTCGAGGAAGGCATCGGGCGTCAGGACGCCGATCGCCGCCTTGCCGCCGGTCGCCGAGGCGAGGAGCCGCAGCCCTCCGCCCGCCGCCGCCGACTCGGAGAACGGCGCCCCGACCGTCGAGGCGCCGGCGCGGTCCGCCGAGAAGGCGGAACGGCTGGCGAGCCCCGCGCCGACGGGATAGAAGGCGATACCGCTGGCGGTGGCGTCGTCGAGGAGCTGGTTCAAGTCGTTCGACGTGTCGTAGTCGCGGACCTGGTTGTCGACCGAGGTGATGCCGAGCTGGCGTCCGACGGCGAGGCCGTACTTGCGGTACCAGATCTGCCACTCCCGCTCGCCGGGCCGCAGGGGCAGACGGTCGCAAACGTAGAGCACGGCCTTCCTTCCCGGCATGCCGGCGAGCGAGTTGACGAAGGTAGCGAGGACCGACAGGCTCGAGCGTACCTCGTGGTATTGCTCGGCGGTGATCGCCTGCAGGGCGTTGGCCGTCTGCCGGGCGTCGGTCAGGGTCGTGTCCGGGGAGACGCCGCGCGGAATGGCGCCGGGACCGTTCGACGCCGCTGGCGGCTGCGGGGTGATGCCGCCGGCCCGGGCCGCCGACTCGATCTGCCGCACGATGCTCGCGGAATTCGCGAAGTAGCGGTCGAGCGAGCCGCCCGACTCGGCGGTTTTGACGAGGGCCGCGCGCACCGCGTCGCGGTCGGTGGTGAAGGGCTGGACGACGCGGATTTGCCGGTCCTTGGTCACCATCATCACCCGGGTTCCACCGTCCATCAGGGCGTCGAGCTGGCGCTCGAGCGCCTCGAAGACCCGCTTGCGGCTCACCGGCGAGATGAAGGGGTTGTCGATCAGGACGACGAGGGAGGTGTCCTCGCGCGGCAGGTTGGCCGAGAGCCGGGTCGCCTCGTCCTCCGATGCCGCGTCCGTGGCTTGGCGGAAGCCACCCCACACGGCGTAGAAGTGGCTGACGCCAACCGGCTCGCCGTCGTCGAAGACCTCGAAGTCCTCGCGCGTCAGGTCGGTGACGGGCTCGCCGTCATGGGTGACGACGACGTCGACGTTGACGAGGCTGACGTCGATCGAGTCGATGAAGATGCCGTGGCGCCGCGTCTCCTCGTCCTGACCATCGGCCGCCGCCGCGAAAAGCGCCGTGGCGGCCGCGAAAAGCGTCAAGGTCGCGAGGAATGGTCGTTTCAGCGTCAGGGCCATCCTTGGACCTCAAGCTATCACGGCACGTGGGGAGACCACCATGACCCGTTCCGGACCCGAGGATTATTCGTCCCCGGATTCCTGCTCGCTTCCCATCACCTGTTGGGCGTAGCGGAAGCCGTAGTCGATGCCGGAGTAGACGGAGAGCACGAGCGCCACGTAGAGGGCGATCACCGCCAGGATCTGAAACTCCCCGAGGGTCTCGTGGATGATGAGAAGCGAGATCGCGATCACCTGGGTCACGGTCTTGACCTTGCCGGCCCAGGAGGCGGCGATCACCACCTGCTGCGCGGCCGAGACGCTGCGCAGGGTCGAGATCGCGAACTCACGCGCCACGATGGCGACCACGATCCAGGCCGGGGCGCTGCCAATCTCCACAAGCGAGATGAAGGCCGCCGAGGTGAGGATCTTGTCGGCCGCCGGGTCCAGGAGCTTCCCGAGGCGGGTCACGAGCCCCCAGCGGCGGGCGAAGAAGCCGTCGAGGAAGTCGGTCAGGGCAGCGACGAGAAAGACCGCCAGGCCCACGAGCTCCTTGCCCTCGAACTTGGTCAGCAGCACCACCACCAGGAGCGGCACCAGGAGGATGCGGATCGAGGTCAGGATGTTGGGCAGGTTGAGGAGCTTCTGCTCGGTCAAAATCGGATTCCAGGGTGCGAGAGGGTCGACACGGGACGTGATCTTAGTTCTTGGGCGACGTGGTCATCACGATGTTGCCGTTCTCGTCGCGGACCAGGTAGACCTTCTCTCCGCTCCGCGCCGGGGTCCTCTCGCGCTCGCGCCGCAACGACTCGGTGCGCGCGTGCTCCTGGAGGAGCTGCGGCGGAGCGCCGGACGTACTACGATAGACGCCGAGGACTTTCCAGACGTAGCGCTCGGTTTCCCGATAGGGCGGTACCCCCGCATGGCGATCGACGGCCGACGGACCGGCATTATACGCCGCCAGCGCTCGGCGCAGGTCCCCCGAATAGCGCACGAGGAGGCGGCGCAGGTAGAGCGTTCCGCCCCGGATCGACTGCTCCGGGTCGTAGGGATCGGTGACTCCGAGCTCGCGGGCGGTCGCCGGCATGAGCTGCATGAGGCCCATCGCTCCCTTGCTCGAGAGGGCCCTCGCGTTGTACCCCGACTCCACCTGCACCACGGCCTGCACCAGCTCGGGGCTCATCCCTCGGCGCCGGGCGTAGCGGTCGATCAAGGCCTCGATCTCCGCCGAAGGCACCGGCAGGAGCCGGTCCGACTGACGGCGGGCCCGCTGGTCGGCGGACTCGTTGTAGATGACCTTGGTGCCGTCGGCCAGGACCTTGATCCGTACCTCGGCCCCCGCCGCCGTGCCCACGAGGGCGAGGGCAAGGGCAAGGTAGACGGTCCGCGGTGCACGGGAAATCGGCTTTTGTCGCATGGTAATCGCCGATTCTACAGATTTCATGCAGGTTTAGCTATACCGCCCGGCTACCGCCGCACCTGTTCGACGGTCGACCAGCGGTAGCTCGCTTCAAGCGGCAGCTCCACGTCTTCGCCGAGGAGCCAGTAGACCGCCGGCCGCGGATCGAGCGTGCCGAGACGCATCTGGCCGTCGCGGTGGCCGAAGATGAAGAGGATCGAGGCCAGGGGCTCGGCGTCGACCGCCTGAATGGTGACCGTGACGACCGTGATCACCCCGCGCCCCGGGACGCCGGTGCGCTGGTCGATGACGGGCTGAAAGGGCTCACCCTTCTCCGGCCTCGCCTGGTAGATCACCGCCGCCTGGTCGCGCAGCCAGACCTGGTCGACGGGCTCGTACATGCCGGGGGCCGGCGGCAGCGTGAACAGCCACCCCTCGCCCTCGGGGCCGCCTCCCATGACGCGCCGGACGTTGCCGATCTCCACCAGGGCGTTTTGTGAGCCGTGGCTTACGAGGATCTCGATCGCCCGGTCGACGGCGAAGCCGCGCGCGATGCCCCGCAGGTCGACCCGGCTCCCCGCGGTGAGCTGGCCGGTCGTCCCGGGTCCCTCGCTGCCGGCGCCGGGGAGGCCGACCCGGTTGCATTCGGCGCTGCCCAGCGCGTCGCGGACTTCGGTGGGCGAAGGCCGGCGCCGCTCCTCCTGCTGCGAGTCCCAGAGACGATAGAGCTCGCCGCCGAGGGGTCCGTAGGCGCCTTGCGACCAGATGCAGAACTGAAGGCTGCGCAACAGGAGCTCGGCGATCCGGGGATCGAGGGTCTGACGACCCTGGCCGGCCATCTTGTTGAGCGCTCCGACGCCGCCCGGGGCGTCGCCGTCGGGGTCGGAGAGGGCGGCGAGCTGGAAGATCTCGTGCAGGGCGGCCGTGGCCGCCTCCTCCCCGGGTCCCGGCGGCAGGTCGCGGACCTCCACCTCGGCGTCGGTGCCAAAGGCGGGAATCGTCATACGAAGCGGCTGTGGTGTCCCCCCTTGGTCCCCCGAGGGGGACAGTGGCTTCCCCCCTTGATCCCCCGAGGGGGACAGTGGCCCTTCCTGTGGCACGTCCTGGGCGAGAAGGCCGGTCGCCAGCAAGAGGATCCCTGAAAACGAGACGATCTGTGGGAACATGAAGAGATGATACCCTCGCCGCGAGCTTTTCCCAAACGACGCGTGTCCTAGCCGGACGGAGGCAGGAAATGCGCGAGGTGATCCGCGAACGGATGGGCGAGGTCGAGGAGTGTCACTACCTCCCCGATCGGCTCGCCAGGATGCGCTATCGGCTGGTCGACCACTGCACCGCCGAGACTTACCAGCGGATGCTCGATCGCGGCTGGCGGCGGTTCGGGCGGCTCTTTTTTCGTCACGCCTGCTCGGCCTGCCAGGAATGCCACAGCCTTCGCGTCGAGGTCGAGGGTTTCCGTCCCAGCCGGACGCATCGCCGGGTCGAGCAACGCAACCAGGACTTGAAGATCGTGGTCCAGCACCCGACCCTGACTCACGAGCACCTCGATCTCTACGACCGCTACCACGACGACATGAGCCGCCGCAAAGGCTGGCCGGAGCGCTTCTCGGAGCCTTTTGACTACTACCTCACCTTCGTCCAGGGCCACCGCGACTTCGGCTACGAGATCCTCTACCTGGCCGAGGACCGCCTGGTCTGCGTCGCGTTGGTCGACGTTTTGCCGCGGGCGATTTCGGCGATCTACGCTTTCTACGATCCCGCCGAGCGCTCCCGCTCGCTCGGGGTCTTCTCGATCCTGAAGCAGATCGAGCTGGCCCGCGAGCGCAACGTCCCCTACTTCTACCTCGGCTACTGGATCGCCGGGAACCCGAGCATGAGCTACAAGGCGCTCTACCGTCCGCACCAGGTCCTCGAGGGGCGTCCCCCCTTCAACGAGCGTCCCGAATGGCGGCGGGGCTCGCCGTCGGATTGAGGTAGAGTCGCGCTCTATGGCGACAACCGACAGCAAGGCGTCGCACGAACCCGTCCTCGGCGACGTCGCGGCGAGCCGCGAGGCGATCCTTGCCGGCGAGCACGCTGATCCCCATGCGATCCTCGGTCCCCATGCGGCCAGAATCGACGGCGTCGACGGCGTCGTCGTCCGGGCCTACCACCCCTACGCGACGACCGTGCGTCTCGTCGACGAAGCCGGTGAGGAAGTCCTGATGCCGGCGATCGACGAGCGCGGACTGTTCGCGGTCTTCCTACCCGGTGCCGAGGCGAAGTTGCGCTACCGCTTGCGCCTGCGCTTCGCCGACGGCTCGGTGTGGGAGCGCGACGACCCCTACCGCTTCCCGCCGACGCAGCAGGACTTCGACCTCTACCTCTTCGGCGAGGGCACGCATCAGAAGCTCTGGGAGTGCCTGGGGGCGCGGCCCGCGACGATCGACGGCGTCGACGGTTACGCCTTTTCCGTCTGGGCCCCCAACGCCTGCCGGGTGAGCGTCGTCGGCCCCTTCTGCGGCTGGGACGGACGCGTCTTCCCGATGCGCCGGCTCGCCACTTCGGGGATTTTTGACCTCTTCGTGCCCGGCCTTGCCGACGGCGAGCTCTACAAGTTCGAGATCCTCACCGCCGAGGGCTCCCACCTGAAGGCCGATCCCCTGGCGCGCTGGGCCGAGGTGGCGCCGTCGACGGCGTCGCGGACCTTCCGCTCGCGCTACGAGTGGGGCGACGGCGAATGGATGGAGGCGCGGCAGAAGCGCGATCCGACGCGTCTCCCCATGACCACCTATGAGGTCCACCTGGGCTCCTGGAAGCGCGACGGCGATCGCCTGCTGAGCTATCGCGAGCTCGCGGAGCAACTTGTCGACCATGTGAAGGAGCTCGGTTTCAACTACCTCCAGCTCCTGCCCGTCGCCGAGCATCCCTTCAGCGGCTCCTGGGGCTATCAGGTCACGGGCTACTTTGCGCCCACCGCGCGCCACGGCGATCCCGACGACTTTCGCTACTTCGTCGACCATTGCCACCGGAACGGCATCGGCGTGATCCTCGACTGGGTGCCGGGGCACTTCGTCAAGGACGCGCACGGCCTGGGCCGCTTCGACGGCTCGGCGCTTTACGAGCACGCCGATCCGCGCCAGGGTGTGCATCCCGACTGGGACACCTACGTCTTCAACCACGGCCGCTTCGAGGTCCGCAGCTTCCTGGTCTCGAATGCCCTATTTTGGCTCGAGGAGCTCCACCTCGACGGCCTACGGGTCGACGCCGTCGCCTCGATGCTTTACCTCGACTACAGCCGCGAGGAGGGCGAGTGGATCCTGAACCGCCACGGCGGCAAGGAGAACCTGGAGGCCGTGGAGCTCCTCCAGCAGGTCAACCGGGTGGTCCACGAGCGGGCGCCGGGTTGCTTCACGGTGGCGGAGGAGTCGACGGCCTGGTCGGGAGTGACCGCAACGCCAGAGGACGGCGGCCTCGGCTTCGACCTCAAGTGGAACATGGGCTGGATGCACGACTCCCTGGCTTACTTCGCCACCGACCCCCTCTTCCGCTCCGGCTGCCACGATCAGCTGACCTTCGCCATGATCTACGAATACAGCGAGCGGTTCGTCAATCCTCTCTCTCACGACGAGGTGGTGCATGGCAAAGGCTCGCTTCTCGGGCGGATGCCGGGCGACATGTGGCGCAAGCTCGCCAGCCTCCGGACGCTCCTCGCCTATCAGTACACCCGTCCGGGCAAGATCCTCCTCTTCATGGGGAGCGAGCTCGCGCCGAGCCGCGAGTGGAACGACCAGACCGGGCTCGACTGGTATCTGAAGGACGACCCGGACCGTTCGCCTTTCTACCGCTTCGTCGGTGAGCTCGGCCGCCTTTACAAGGAGCATGCTTGCCTGTGGCGCTCGGATCCGGACCCCGAAGGCTTTCAGTGGATCACCTGCCACGACCGGGAGAATTCGGTCGTCGCCTACGAGCGGCGTCTGACGACGCCGGGCGCATCGACGGGGCCGGGCGAGTCGGAGCATCTCGTCGTCGTCTTGAACCTGACTCCGGTGCCCCGCGAAGGGTACCGGATGGGCGCGCCGCGCGCCGGCCGTTACAAGGCCATCCTTTCCTCCGACGACCCACGCTTCGGCGGTAGCGGCTTTGCGGCCTCGACGGACATCGCGACGAACGACGAGCCCTGGGACGGCTATCGTCAGTCGATCGCCCTCACCCTGCCGCCGCTGGCGGCCCTGGTGCTGGCCCCGGCACCGACAAAGAAGCGCCGCGCCAGAAAGGGCGTCGAAGCGGATCGGAAGAAGAGGAGCCGCACCGGTCGGGGCAAGGCCAATCGCCCGTGAGCGCGTTTCCGATCTCCAAGGTACGCTCCGAGCTCAACGCCGCCGTAAGGCTCGCGATCCCGGTCGTCTTCTCCTACCTGGGGGTCATGCTCCTCGGTACGGTCGACACGATGATGCTCGGCCGCGTCTCGGAGACGGCGCTGGCGGCCGGCGCCCTCGGCAACAACGTCCTCCTGAGCCTGACGATCTTTCCGATGTCGGTCCTGATGTGCATCGAGCCGCTCGTGGCCCAGGCCTTCGGCGCCGGCGACGAGAAGGCGATCGCCCGCCACTTGAAGCAGGGGATGGTCCTGAGCGTTTTGTTCTCGATGCTGGTCTCGATCCCGATGATCGACGCCAGGGGCCTGCTTCAGCTTTTGCGTCAGCCGTCCGAGATCGTCGAGGGTGCCTCGGTGTATCTCTTCTATGCGATCCCGGCCAACGTGGCCTATTTCGCCTTCATGGTGGTGCGGGGAGCGTTGCAGTCGATGAGCATGATGCGTGCCGCAGTCGGCGCGGTGATTCTCGCCAATCTGGTCAACATCGTGGCCAATTACGCGCTGGTCTTCGGACACTGGGGCTTTCCGGCCCTTGGCGTCGCTGGCTCGGCGATGGCGACCTCGATCTCGCGCTGGGCGATGCTCGTCTTCCTGGTCGTCGCCTCGATGCCGGCGCTGAGGCGGGCGTGGAAGAATCCGATCCCAGGGCTCTTTCGTCCGGCGAGCTATGCGACCGCGTTACGCGTCGGCATCCCGATCGGGTTCCAACGCTCCCTCGAGCTCTGGTTTTTTACCTGCGTCGCTTTTCTGATGGGTTACCTCGGATCCCGGGAGCTCGCCAGCCACCAGGTGGGGATTCACCTCGTGGCCCTCGCCTACATGGTGCCCCTGGCGTTGGGAGCCGCGGCGACGACCCGCGTCGGCAACGCCGTCGGCCGGGGCGACATGCCGGCCGCGCGGTTGTCGGCCGCCGTCGCCCTGGGGCTGGGCGGCGCCGTCATGGGGGTCTTCGGGCTCGGCTTCTACCTCGTGCCGGGACTCCTGACCCGTCTCTTCACACCCGATCCCAAGGTCATCGTGGCGGCGGCGGCCCTGGTCAGAATCGCCGCCTTTTTCCAGGTCTTCGACGGGGTGCAGACGGTGGCGTCGGGGGTGCTGCGTGGCGCTGCCGACACTCGCGTCCCAGCGGCCCTGGCGCTCGTCGCTTACTGGGTCCTGGGCCTTCCCCTCGGGGTCTACCTGGCGTTTGAAGCCGGATGGGGACCTCGGGGACTGTGGTGGGGCTGCACCGCCGGCCTCGCCGCGACTTCCGTTTTTTTCCTGGGACGAATCCGCACTCGCTTCCGCGGCGAGATCGCGGTTGTGGAGGGGTCGCGCGCGGCTTCAGATTAAATGCGCTCGACCCTGAAGATCGATTCGCCGAGATCGGATCGTGCTCGCACGGAAGCCTGCAAGCGTAACCGGTCACCGGCTCTGACCGACACTTCTTCGGACAACGGAACCACGGTCGACGGCATCAGCGAGTCCGTACCGGAAAAAACGACCTCCGGTCCCATCTGCACGATCGAGGTCAGGCGTGCGCAGTTCACGGTTCCCGTGGCCACGGCGTCGAGCTCCAGGGTGCAGCTGAGGTCGCGGTTCACCGGCGCGCTGAAGTTGAGGGTCTTGGCTACGCGGGTCTCGGTCAGGACCGCGGGGCCGGCGATACCCGTAAACAAAGGGATGACCGCTTTCATCTCGATTCCTGTGACCTGGAAATCATAGTGCCCCAAATCGACGAGATTGACAATGCGCTGCGGCAAGAAAACGCCACCTGGCTTCAGGTGCCTCTCGAAAGCGTCGTTGAAGACCGGCACCTGCGCCTCCTCTACGCACCAAATCGACATCATTTCGCAGAAGATCACGTCCGCTCGCTCGGGCAGATCGAGTTCACATGCATTTCCTTCAATGAACTCGATCCGATCCGCGAAAGGCGAGCTTGCGAAGTTCTCTTTTGCCGTTTCCGCGATGACCGGATCGATCTCGACCGCGTAGACTCTTTGCGTTCGTTCGGCAGCATACGTCGAGAATATCCCGGCGCCACAACCGAGGTCACAGAAGACCATCCCGGGGGCGAGCGCGCGACACAGAGCGTGGAAGATCGAGTGCGTACGCGTCCAATCGGAGACCATCTCCAGATGGTAGGATTTCCTGAACTGGCCGTAGAGCTCCGGGTAGCGCGGCCGATGGTGATCGATGCGGCTCATGACTGGCGTTCTTCCTCGTCCCGCGACCGGGATGCAGCGTCCAGAAGTCCGTCGCGGACCTGGTTCACATACGAGACGAACGTCGGATCCCGGCGTAGCTTCGCCTGCCGGGTCTGCGTTGAAAACGGGATAACGAGCTCCTGCCCCAGGATCAGCGGGCGTGGAGACGCTATGTAGATCCGGTCCGCGAGAAAGACGGCCTCTTCGATGTCGTGGGTCACGAAGACCACCGTACACCTCGTCAATGTCCTGGTATCCAGCAGGAAATCCTGCATCTGCCAGCGAGTCTGGAGGTCAAGAGCGCCGAACGGCTCGTCCATGAGAAGCACCTCCGGCTCGTTGGCCAGTGCGCGGATGATCGCGACCCGTTGTCGCATGCCACCAGAAAGCTGAGCAGGATAGGCGTCCTCAAATCCGGTGAGTTTGGAGACGTTGAGCAGACGTTCGATCTTCGGAACCAGTGTGCTGGGTTTTTCGCCGCGGTTCTTTGGGCCGAACGCCACGTTCTGGCGCACCGTCAGCCAGGGAAAAAGAGAGTAATCCTGAAACACCATGCCGACCCGCTCCGATGCTTCACGTACCACCTCGCCGCGATGGGTGACCGTACCTGTCGTCGGCTTCAGCAAGCCCGCCAGAAGGCGCAGGATCGTGCTCTTGCCACAGCCTGAAGGCCCCAGAATTACAAGAAACTCTTCCTCCTCGACACGGAAGTCCGCATTCTGGATCACTTGCAGCCGACCGTCGCCCTTCTTTTCAGGAAACGACAAAGAGACGTCGTCGAGATTGAAGACCTCCTTGTGCAACCACCCACGGGCCTCCTCGCCGAGGTGGGCACGCGTGATCTCGTACTGCCCTTCAGCGCGCTGGGAGACAAGACCCTCAAAGGCTTCTCCGAGTACCTGGCAAAGACCTGTCAGGTTGCCGTGCCTCGACCAGTCGGTCTTGTCCAGCAGAAGATCGAGCACGTCGGCGGTCAGACCTACACGTTCACCCTGGTGCTCCGCGACCGACTCGCCGAGCAACTCGAAGCGCGCTTCGATCACTTGTTCGAGATACCGCTTGCCCCGCTCCGCGAGCGAAGGCAAGTGGAGAATCAGAGGATGACCTTCGGTCCAGCCGTTTTCGTCCACGCCCAGGTGCTCGAGTTGCAGGCTGGTCATCCGGCCGATGCTCGCTTCGACAAGCCGGATGATGGCCCGTGTCTCCTTGGAGCGAATCCGCAAACGACTATCGCCGGATACGCTGAAGGCCAAACCGATCAGGCAATCTCCGGGCCTGGCCTTTCCCAGAGCTGTCAGCAAGCGACGCAGCGACCACAGACAGTTCTCGCCCTCCTCGGAGCTGACACCCGGCTGATAGCGGTCCACACCAGCGACATAAACCAAACGACGCGGACCGTCTCCGCCGCTCTCGGCTTGCTCTGCAAGCTCCTCCAGCAGCCGATGGTTCTCGCGATTCTCCGCCCGGGTCACACTGCGCAGATCCACCACCGAGAGCTTCGCATTACTCATGTAGCTGACGAACTCCATCAGAGTCCGAGCGCCTAGACCCTCCCTGCCGATCATAAGCATCGGGATGTGCCAGACCGTCGGATCCATGAAGCAGACAGCTCTCGACAAGTAGTGATCACGCAACGCGCCGCTTTCTTCATCCAGCAAGACCAATCGCGGCTTGCCGTCCGGCCCCGGGAAGCTCAGTCTGGTCGTCAACGACAACGCCTGGGAGCGAATGTAGTTGAGGATGTTGGGAAAACCCTGCTGCTGATCGCCCTTGAAGTCGAAGAGCACTTCAGGGACAGCGCCCCCGAGCTCCTCCTCAAGCTCGTTGATTCCGAGTCCGGTGAGGACGCAACAGCGCACCCCCGCATCCGCCCGTTCCATCAACTCCGTTATAAGAGTCAATCCGTGCCGAGCTTCGGGCGTCGAATCCGCAGGATGCTCGGGTATCTTCAGATCGACGGTACAAAAAGTCAGGTCGTGGCGTGCGGAAAGCGGTCCGATCACAGCTCGCCAGTCCGCCAGGTTGGTCACCCACCGATCTTCTTCCGGCGTAGGAGTGCCGAGAGAAACCAGGTTCTTCTTGACGAAAAGCCAATCACGTAAGCCGGCGTGAATCTCGTTGTAGATCTTTTCCGGTTGTTGATCTTCGACAGTCAACAGGCGAATTTTCAACACGATTCACACCCTTCCTTTGCAGACGACCCGTGAGGTCATACGCAGGACGCTGTCGAAAACGATGCCGAGAAGACCGATGGTCAGCATTCCCGCCAGCACCCGATCGGTCTGAAGATAGCGCTGGGAATTGATGATCACGCGTCCGATGCCGCTAGGCGCCGCGACCATCTCGGCGACCACCAGGTAGGTCCAGGCGATACCGACCATCACACGAAGATGCTCGAAAAAACTAGGCAAGGCGTTGGGGGTGATCACCTTCAAGATCATTTGTCGATTGTTGATCCCGAGAGTCAGCGCCGCGTCTTTGTAGGCTTGCGGCGTCCCCGCCACCGTGTCAGCGATCATTATCGTCAGGTAGAAAAAAATTCCGATGAAAAGCAGAGCGATCTGCTGTTTCAAGCCGATACCGAACCACAGAATGAGGACCGGAACGAAAGATACCGGCGGGATGTACTTGACGAAGGCAAAGAGTGGCGTAATCGCCCCGTGGAGCCGCGGATTCGTCCCGAACAGGAGTCCGAGAACCGAAGCTGGAATCGTGGCTGCGAACACCCCGAGCCCGACGCGCATCGAGCTGACCGCGATATCTGAGATAAAATTCTCCTGAGTCAGCATCCGATAGAACGCACCGACCACCACTAGCGGACCTGGGAACAGCACCAGCTTTCCACTCTCAGGCCGGAGAAGATAGGCCGCGACTGACCACGCCGCGAGAAAGCCGAGAAACACGAACCCCGCCAGCCACTTGCGCTCGAGGTTCTTCATGGCATCATCGACAAGAGGATTGTCGAAGCGTCTATCGCCTCGGCGGCCACCAGATTCTTGATGATGCCTTCCCGGCGCCAGACCTCATTAGCCCGGGCGACCAGCTCGAAGAAGTCGCTGCGCTCGCCGTCTCCGGAGCTGAAGAAGGCAACGTTGTCCTTACGGTCAGTAAAGCGAACTCCCTTTACCATCGTCGTGAACTCCACGGGTTTGAGGCCCAGGGCCTCGGCCATGATCGCGTTGGACTCTTCCGTGTTGCCGCGCCAGTATTCGACGGCGCGATACCAGCCGCGAATGAAGGCTTCCACGACCTCCGGGTGGTCTCGGAGGTAGTCGTTGCGCACCGTGAAGACATCGACGATGAGCCCGGGCTTTTCTTTCGACGAGGTGAGTATCTTCCCATCCTCCGACTCGGAGGCACGCGAAAGCCAGGGTTCCCACGTCACCGCTGCGTCGACTGCGCCTGCGATGAACGCGGCGCCGGCCTGGTCCGCCTCCATTGGACGGGATTCGAGCTCGTCGATGCTCATACCAGCGTCCTCGAGGAGAGATAAGAGAAAGAAATGTGATGGCTGGCCCTCTGGGTAGGCCACTGAACGACCGCGCAGATCCTCCAGACTGTTGACGTCATTGCGCACGAGGATGCCGTCGCCCCCCATCGAATCGTCGAGCTTGAGCACTACCGAGGCGTCGAGACCGGATGCCGTCGCGTTGACGAACGAGTCGATGATGTCCACCGACCCCTGCACCTGTCCGGACACCAACGCAGCACGTCGCGCGGCGGTGTCGTCGATACGCTCGATCTCGACCTCGATGCCTTCGAAGAATCCCTTCTCCTCAGCCAAGTAGATGGGGCCGTAACCGACCCAGGTAATCGTCGCGATACGAAAGGTCTTGACTGCTTCCGTCGTGTCGGGAGATGAATCGGGCTGCCCTGCGCCGCAGCTTGCGACCGCGAGCACCACGGATAGGCAAGTCGAAATTTCTAGAAAGAGGCCGACCCATGTTTTTGTCTTCACTATTTCTCCAAGCCTGGCGTCCGCTAGACGCGGATGCCGTTGGTTGTTCGTTACAGTAAAGGTCTCTCGCCGATCTGGCCATGACGGGTCCTCGAACTCCGTGCGGGCGCTTTGTCCGGATCTCCGGTTTTTTTCTCCGGCTCAGGCCGGGAGACACTTGGCTCCCGGACCAAGCGGCGAGTTGCCGAAGGCGTAGAGGCAGTAGCACTCGGAGGAGGTTGCACCAGATTTTTCTCGGGAATCGTGGCGATTCGCCAGTTACCCGTGGCTGCCTCTCCTTCATTGACTTCGCCCACGGCCTCCAGCCGCTTGTCCCGTGCGCTCTCCGACTTGTCGCGAGAAGATATTTCCTCGATGACGGCACGCAGGCCCTTTGCCACATCCTGGGGTCGCTTCGTCCTGATCCGCCCACTGGTCACAGGCTGTCCGCCTTTAGGTAATGCCTGAAGCTTTCCGAAGAGTGCCTCGCGCCAGTCGACTGGACGTAAGATGATTGGAAGGACCCGTGCCTGTCCCGTCTCGTGGCACATCAAGACTTGGTCCATCTCGACGTCCCAACAATAATCAGATGGTACAAAATCTGGGCTGACCAGCAGCAAGATGATTTCCGCCGCTGTCAAGTTCTCGTCGATTTCTCCCGCCCACTCACTGCCCGCGGTGATACTGCGGTCGTGCCCGGTACGGATCCGTCCTCGGTGTTTCAGGATCGATAGATGTTTTCCCAGTTCGTCGCGCAAACCTTCGTCTTCGTCTGCATAGAAAAAAAAGACGCTCAAGGGCTTGCTTGGCGCAGCGGGTCGGGGGGCACTCATGATGGGAAACTCACCGCTAAACCCTCCGCCGTTTCCGGATTTGGTGCTCTGCCGCACGTGGCCTCGATCGAGCCGTTCCGAGAAAACGGTCTGTCGCGGGCTCGGTCAGGCTCTCCTTGCCGAGTTGGGCATGCAGCTCCCTCAGTCGAATGCGCAAGTTCTGGATCTCAATCGGCACGTGCGGTGGACGGTTCAGACCCCGAACCGCCGCCTGCTTCTCGAGTTCCTGGAGGCGACACTGATTTAGTCGAAAGAGGTCCCGCATGTGCTCACGCGAATGCGCCATACTATTATCCAGTCACTCTTCGACCCTAGAAATGAGATTCGATCCTCCAAGCGGAGATGATATCCCTGGCTGGTCTCGACAGAGATTAGCCATGATATTCGAAGATCGACTTCAATGCAACAGGAAAATGATCGCCGCGTAGCGCCAGAGACTGATTCTTGTCTTTTGGGGTTTGGGAAGTCGTCGCGAAACGTAAATAGAAGTGAAAAAGAGTACGAAAAGACGCAAAGAAAAACGTACACTATTGACCAGGATATCCTAAAGACGTAAACGGAAAGACGCAATAACAGAAAGGGATCACCCTATTACAGGCGGAAGGGCGTAGAACGTCGTGCGAACGCGTAAACAGGTGCGTAAAGGTCGCGCTGGGCCGGTTCACCTCCGAGTGCAGAGCCTCGGGGAACCGATCTGCGTGATACGATCTGTGCTGCGGTTCCGCGGCAGTGTTCGAGGAGAGGTCGGGCCAGGGAGGGACCAAGCCGCGGACCGAGCTGCTCGCCCCGGCCCTCCGACGCCTGGGTGTCGAAAGTGTTGATGGCCGTGCGGCATGGATCTCTGTGGTCACGGTCTACGGATTTGGCACAGCTTCACCCCCCCCTTCGGCAGCCGTTGGAGCAGGGTCATGACAAACCCCCCGGCCACCCTCTGTTCCACCGGCGCTCGGTGGCCGTGGGGCGGCAAGATGACGGGATGTGTTGGGTCGAGGCGGAGTCCCTCGACATCCCGCACGTCGAGACCTGGAGTACGGCTTCCTCGGTGAAGTGGCAGCTCTCGTCGAGGTGGATCGAGAGGCGGCGTCAGCCGCATCCGGAGGAGATCTAATCCGTGCTCAAGGCAAGCTCCAGTGGGAAGAAGTCGAGATAGACCTCGCCGCCAACCACGCCTTTTGAGTCGGCCAGATGTTCGCCTCTGCAATGTTGATTTCGTCTCGCCAAGAGGATTGCGCTATTGTCGGATCCCGCGAGGTCCAACCGGAGAACGAACGGGCCCTCCTTGCGCGGATCGTCGTTGCACCACGCGTAGGCGTGGGCACCGCCCTCGCTCTCTACTCTGACGACCAGAAAGCCATCTCGATCGACTTGGAACCATTCGCCAAGTGGTTTCGCGATCGGGCCACCGATGTTCGCACCGAAGCGGCCTTTCTCCAAGGCTTGCTGGAACCCTGGCGAGTTGACGAGTTCTTCTACGCTTGGCGAGGGCCCTGGCCGACCGGGGTCACCTTTCGGTCCCTTCAGAAGGGCGGCAAGCTTCGAATCGCTTCTCAGGAGCTCCGGAAGCTGGGTCTTGAGCTCATCTGTAATCGTCGCCCTGAGCTTGGAGTAGCCAGTCCATGCCAATCCCGCACCAAGAACGATCATCATCAAAGAAAACCAGACGAGATTGCGCTCCAGTTTCCCTTTTAGGGTTTCGCTCCCCCCGCCGCCACTCCGAGCGTTGGGCGCGTCCTTGGTCGCGGCGCCATCTTCCACCAATTCCTCGTATCGCCTCATCGTACCTTGTTCCTCTGCCCGAGTAAGCCGTCAGAGCAGGCATGTCTGCCACGAGCGGGGACGCATCCTAGGCAGATTCATCTGAAATCGGCTCCGACATGCTCTCCCAAAGATGCTCGAATCTGTCACGGATATCTTCTCCTCGCGTTTTTCCAACAGAATACCAGAAGACGAAGGCAAGCTCGCGAGGAGACATGAGCATGACATTTTCCTGACGCGAGTAAGGATCGTAGATGACGACCTCGGATTCGACGAGATACGGCTCTATTGTCTGCACTCGCAGGGCGTCCTGTTGATCGGCCGTGCAGTTCAGCTCTTGTACGAATCGGCGATATTGTCTCAGGCTGTTTCGCGTTCGGGGGATCAGATATCTATATTTCACGCCGCGATCGAAGATATTGCTCTTGATCACGTCACCAAACAGGCCGAGGTCGGTCTCAAGAGAGGGCTCAATGAGCCAGACTTCCTCTCGGACGCTTTGTTCAAACCTTCTGACGTCTTCGAGATTTAAGATGATCTTGGAATAATCGAATGGGGCATGGTCCTGTACCGGGCTTGTGATCTGCAGCCTGCCGGAAAGAGCGTCCATGATCGTCGTACAAAGAGATTCGCTGAGGCTCTGAAGACCAGGTCTTGACGGGCTGTAAGTTTGTACGCGGTATGCATTGATGTCGAAGGGCAACGCTTCGAGGTCCTGCGTGATCATTACGGTGATCCTGCCGGCGGAATGGGCGACTCCCAGCTCGTACAGCACGTTTGGATTGTTGCCGCTAAGGTCGGCAACGATCAGGTCGGAGGTGTGCAGTGACGTGATGATCTCTTTGGTGATAGATCCCGGTACGCGAATGTCGTCGGCACGTACGCAGTCCCATGTTTCGCCCCGCAACTTCGCGGCCTTGGCAACTGCTGGGCGAATTCCTTCCGTGTAGACGGGGTCATGGTCTTTTCCAAAGGGCATGATTACGTAGCAGATGCGGATTCTTGCCATCTCAATGATCTCATCTTGTTGGGCGAGCTTCCGACGGTTCCTCCGGCCTCGCTCGACCCGTCGGCGGTGGACCGTCTTGAGGGCCTGCTGCGCGGTAGCTTTGCCTGCTACTTGGCCAGGAGCTGCCGGACGTCGTCGATGAAGGACTCCTTTTGTTGGCGGCGAACGAGTCTCCGCCAAGGACGAAGGCACGTCGTTGGCACAATCTTACCGCAGGGGGTGCGTTCGTGCAAGAGGGGCGGCGGGTAGGACGCTGGGAACCCACGGACGTGGTCTGGCGCCTCGACGTGGAGCAGTACCACGCGATGATCGATGCGGGGATCCTGACGGAAGACGACCCCGTCGAGCTCTTGGACGCCGTCCTGGTGCCCAAGAGGCCGAAGAACCCCTCCCACCGCCTCGCCACGGGTCTGGTTCGTGATTCCGGTCTACTGGATCGTCAACCTCCGGGATCGCCGGCAGAGCCCGCCTAGGACTTCCACCACGACTCGGACCCCCCCTGGCCCGAGCAGGGCTCCTGGAGCTGGGACGACCAGGGCTGCCGGCCCACCTGCTCGTGTGCCAGGATCTTCTGCTCAGCGACAATTACACCTGTGCAGCGGCGACAACTACATCGGTGCACCAA
>CBDUYN010000157.1:0-24387 GCA_965371445.1 uncultured bacterium
TCCCTGGGTCGACGGCGTTCCCTGGGTCGACGGCGTTCCCTGGGTCGACGGCGTTCCCTGGGTCGACGGCGTTTCCTGGGTCGACAGCAACGCCTGGCCGAACGGTGTCCCCTGGGTCGACGGCGTTCCCTGGGTCGACGGCGTTCCCTGGGTCGACGGGCAGACCTTCAGCCCGGGGCTGAGCGAGTCGATGTCGATCGACACCTGGGTGGATCCGGAGTAAGGGCGAAGCCTCCCGGCCAGAGGGTCGATGTCCCCCGGCCCGACTCGAGCGAATGGGTCGGGGGACCTTGGCGAGCTCCGGAGCGGGGCGCGACGACCTTCCGACAGCTCCGTAATGCAGCACGTAAGCAGCGGAGCGTAGAGTCAACGGGTAGGGTCAAACCCCCGCGATCGACCCGAGCGGACGGGGGCGTCGGCTCACCTCACAGCCTTTGTGGACCCCAGCGGTCGGCCTGCTTTAAGATCGAGGGTCTGACGCGCTGCAAATCTTCGGCCAAGATTGAGGAACCATCTTGCGATTCATCCTCCGCACCGAAGCCAGACCGAGCTCGGTCACGAGGCCGAAAAGCGCCCCTGCACCCACAGTGCGACGCTCCCGCCCGTGCCGCGGCACGCCGGTCGCGGACCGGCCGCGCCTTGCCGTCGTCCTGGCTCTCGCCCTCTTCCTGCCCGCGGCTCTTTGGGCCCAGAGCCGGGAGATTCGGTTCGACAGGATATCCATCGAAGACGGCCTGAGCCAGGACACGGTCACCTGCATTCTCCAGGATCGGATCGGTTTCATGTGGCTCGGCACCCAGGACGGCCTCAACCATTTCGACGGCACCCGTTTCTCGCCCTTCAAGACCGATCCCAGAAATCCCGCGACGCTGCCCAACGACTTCATCAAGGCGTTGCTCGAAGACGACGCAGGCGACATCTGGGTAGGCACCAATGGCGGCCTGAGCCGTTGGCAGGTGTCCAGCGACACGTTCATCCACTATCGACACGACCCCGACGACCTCACAAGCCTTTCCGGCAACGCGGTCCAGGTCCTCTACAAGGACCGCGTTGGCACTTTCTGGGTCGGGATGACCCACGCCGGCCTCAGTCGTTTCGATCCCGAGACCGGGACCTTCACGCACTTCCGCCACGATCCGTCGGATCGCGCGAGCCTCTCGGACAACCAGGTGCGGGTAGTCTACGAGGACACCAGCGGCCGGCTCTGGGTCGGGACCCTGGGAGGGCTCAACCTCTTCGACCGGGAGCGCCGGAGGTTCACCCGTTGGCTGCACGATCCGGACGATCTCGGGAGCCTCTCCAACAACCAGATACGCTCTATTCTCGAGGACTCCACCGGGGCGCTGTGGGTCGGCACCCTCGGCGGCCTCCATCGACTCGACTCCACCACGATGGGCTTCGAGCGTTTCCTACACGATCCGGCCGATCCCGGGAGCCTTTCCGAGGACCGGGTGCGGGTTCTCTACGAGGATCGCGACGAAAGATTGTGGGTCGGTACCGACGGCGGATTGAATCTCTTCCAGCGTCCGTCGGAGACCTTCATCGCCTACCGCCACGACCCGGCAAAGCCGACCAGCCTGAGCGCCGACCGGATCATGGCCATCTATCAGGACCGGGGAGGCGTTCTCTGGATCGGCACGCAGCGCGGTATCAACAAGTGGAACCCGATGAGTTGGTCGTTCCTCCACAGCACAAGCCAAGGGTCGCCTTCCTCCGAGCTGACGAGCAACGACATCCTGGCCTTTTCGGAGGACGGCGAAGGAGGGCTATGGATCGGAACCTCCAGCCACGGCCTCAACCGTCTCGACCGGGAGACCGGCACCGTGCAGCACTTTCTCCACGATCCACAAGACCCCGAGAGCCTCTCCGACAATCGCGTCATGGCTCTCTTTCACGACCGGCACGGAACGCTGTGGGTGGGCACGATGGCCGGCGGCCTGAACCGCTTCGACCGGCTCCCCGGACGGCCCGAAACCGGGAGCTTCGAGCGCTTCCTCCATGATCCCGGCCGCGCCGACTCTTTGAGCGCCGCGGGCGTCAGTGCCTTTTTTGAAGACAGGAGGGGGAGGCTGTGGGTCGGCACCTGGGGCGGCGGCCTGAACCGCTTCGACCGGCTCCCCGGACGGCCCGAAACCGGGGGCTTTGTGCATTTCCGCCACGATCCATCGGATCCGGAGAGCCTCTCGAACGATCGGGTCACCTGCTTTGCCGAGGAGCTCGACTCGACGCTCTGGGTCGGCACCTTCGAGGGCGGGCTCAACCGCTTCGACCCGGAAACGCAGCGATTCCGGCGCATCGAGCGCGTTCCGGGGCAGACCTCGGGCCTGACCAGCAACATGGTCTTCTCGCTCCACGTCGACGCCTCGGGAACTCTCTGGGTCGGCACCCAGGTCGGCCTGCACCGTTTCGAGGGGTTCGACGAATCCGACACGGCCGTCTTCAAGGTCTATCTGGAGGAGGACGGTCTGTCCAACGACTTCGTCTACGCCGTCGAATCCGACACCTGGGGCCGGCTCTGGATGAGTACCAACAAAGGGCTTTCCCGCTTCGACCCCAAGACCGGGGCCTTCAAGAACTACGACACGAGCCACGGGCTCCAGTCGGACGAGTTCAACATGGGCGCTCACTTCAAGAGCGCGAGCGGCGAGCTATTCTTTGGTGGTATCAAAGGCTTCAATTCATTCTTTCCCGAGGACATTGAGAAGAACACCTCCATCCCTCCCGTGGTTCTGACCTCGTTCTCGAAGCTGAACCAGAAGGTTGATTTCGGCAAGCCGATCTTCGAGGTCGAGCAGATTCCCTTGGACTACACCGACTACTTCATCACCTTCGAATTCGCCGCTCTCGACTACACCTCGCCGGAGAAGAACCAGTACCGTTACAAGCTGATAGATTTCGACGACGACTGGATCGAGCTCGGCAACCGGCACCTGGTAACGTTCACCAACCTTGACCCCGCAGACTACGTGCTCCGGGTTCAGGCCTCGAACAACGACGGCGTGTGGAATGAGGAGGGGCTCTCGATCGCGATCTCAATCGCCCCGCCCTACTGGAAGACCTGGTGGTTCAAGGTCTCCGGTGCGCTGGCGGCTCTGGCCGTCGTCGTGTTGGTTTACAAGATCAAGACCCGGAGTATCCGAAGAAACGCCGAAAGACTTCAGGTTCAGGTCAAAGAGCGTACACGAGAGCTCGAGGAAGCCCAGCACCTGATCGTCCAACAGGAAAGGCTGGCGGTTCTGGGCGAGCTCGCCGGCGGCGTCGCGCACGAGCTCCGAAACCCGCTCGGGGTGATCAAGAACTCGATCTACTTCCTGCGCATGACGCTGAAGGAGATCGGCGAGAAGGCAAAAAAGCACCTGGACTTGATCGATCAGGAGATCCAACGCTCCGATCGCATCATCGTCGCGTTGCTCGACTATACTCAGGACGACCGATCGACGTCCAAAATCGGTCGTTTCAGGCTGGAGGAGGTGACCAAGAAGGTGGTCGCCGAGATCATTCCCGACACGATGCGCGTCGATGTCCAACTCGACGCCGGCCCTCTGATCGTCCTGGCCGACCACTACCACGTCGAGCGCATTCTGCTCAACCTCCTCACCAACGCGGTTCAGGCGATGCCCGACGGCGGCGACCTGCGCATCCTGTGCCAGCGCCAGGGTGGCGAAGTGATCGTCGAGGTCACGGATACCGGGGTCGGCATCTCCGAGGAGACGCTCCGGAAGGTCTTCGATCCGCTCTTCACCACCAAGTTTCAGGGGATTGGCCTGGGGCTGACCCTGTCGCAACGTTACGCGGAGACGAACGGGGGCCGGATCGAGTGCGAGAGCGTGCTCGGTCAGGGGTCGACCTTCCGACTGGTGTTGCCCTCCGGAGAAGGAGAGGGGTCCGCGACGGCGTGACTGCACGAGCGACCCCACGAATCCGGAGAAATCTGACGGCACGGAGGTGCCCTTGTGTCGGAAGAGAACCACGGCTTACGCATCCTCATTGTCGAAGACGACGACGGGCAGCAGTTCTCGCTCCGTAGCATCTTGGAGCACGAGGGGTTTTCCACCGAGGGCTGCGCCACCGCCGAAGAGGCTCTGGGAGCCTTCCGGCAGGCTGACTTCGCGGTGGCGATCGTCGACCTCCACCTCCCCGACGGCTCGGGGACGCAGGTGCTGGAGCAGACCCGAGCTCTCGACGACCGCGTTCAGGTCATCATTTATACCGGTTACGGCTCGTTCGCTTCGGCGAAGGACTCGGTCAACTACGGAGCCTTCGCCTATCTCGAGAAGCCTTGCGATCCGGCGGACCTGGTGTGCGCGGTCCACCGCGCTGCCCAGAGCTGGATGAAACAGGCCCTGCGCCAGTCTCAAGCGCGTTACCAGAAGCTCGCGGAGCTCTCTCCCGTGGGGATCTTTCACACCGACGCCAAGGGCCGCTTTCTCTTTGTCAACCAGCGGTGGTGCCGGATCGCTGGGCTTGACGCCAAAGAGGCCACCGGCGACGCCTGGACGGCGGCCCTGCACCCAGCCGACCGCGACGAGGTGCACGAGGGTTGGCGTGAGGCCGTGGACGCCGAGAGAGCCTTCAACGCCGAGTTCCGTTTTCGTCATCCCGGCGGTCAGACCCGATGGGTCTACGCTCAGACCCTACCGGAGACCAACGGCGACGGTGCGGTCACCGGCCACGTCGGAACCGTGACCGACATCACGCAGAGAAAGCTCGCGGAAGAGTCGCTCCGGCTGCTCGACTCCGCCTTGCAGCAGACCCATCTGCCCGTCGCCATCACGACGTCCGGCATGGAGAAACCGCCGGAGATCGTCTACTTGAACCAGGCCTTTACGGAAATGACCGGTTACCGACCCTGGGAAGCTCTGGGCAGGCCCGCCCACCTCCTCTACGGACCCAAGACCGATCTTGCAGCGCTCGAGGTCCGTCGTGGGCTCCTGCGAGAAGGACGTGCCTATGAAGGTCGGCTGGTTTACTACGCCAAAGACGGTAGCGAGATGACGTTGTTGGCACGAAGCGATCCGGTTCGCGACGACCAGGACCGAATCGCCCATTGGGTGACGGTATACGAACCGTTGAAGGAATTCCAGCGAGAGCTCAGCCACCGGGCGACGGATCTGCGCGAGCTCCTTATGAAGCGAGGTCCGGCCCGCCGGGGCTGATAGCATTTGCCGACCATGGACGTCGCCGTCACCGGAGCCTCAGGCCACATCGGATCGAACCTCGTCCGCCAGCTACTCGAACGCGGCGACCGGGTGCGGACGCTGGTGCGCCGGCACACCCGCGCCCTCGACGGCCTCGAGGTCGAACGGGCCGCGGGCAAGACGGAAAGATCGGACGGCTCAGAAAGCGGCCATCTGAAGCGGCAACGCCACCGGGGTGTCGTCGTAGACCTCGGTCTCGAAAACCGTGCCGGCGGGCACCACGGCGTTCTTGCCGTGCAGGAAGAGGAACGGCCACGCCACCAGGACGGTCAGCACGCCGGTGGCGACCTTACGGCCCTTGCCGTCGCGCAGGTAGAGGCCTTCGAGAAGGATCTCACTGCCGTCGACGGCCTCGGCCGAGATCGGCTCGAGCACGAGGCGGCCCTTGCGGCCCAGCATCCGGCGCTTCTGGGCCTCGACGACCCGGAGCTTGAGCTCAGCGCCTTCGGCGAGCACCACCTTGCCGTCGACCTCGATGTCGCGGTACACCTCGGCGGTCAAGACGTCGCCGGCCGCGGTTTCCGTTCTCTTCGACGACACGTCGTGGATGAAAATGGCGTAGACAGGGGTTCTTCTCGGGAGAATCAAGGTCTCCGCTTCGGCGGTTCCTGGCGCCGGCAGGGGCGACGCCGCGGCGCCGGTGGCCAGGGTGAAGAGTAGGGTCCAGACGATCGATTTCGGTGCGCTTTTCATGACCAGTGCCTCCACGTTGCTCGGTTCTGTCGGACCTTGGTTTTCAGAGGTCCGGCTGTGGTCGAAGCGCTGCCTTTGCATAAAGCTTGCCAGGCCGAAAGCGACCCAAGAATCCGATTCTGCGGCTCTTTTCGTCCCCGTCCGACCGCGGTTCGTCCATAAGGGAGGACAGATGTCCGATGGATCCGACAGCGAGTCAGATGAAGGCTGCTCTCGCCCACCGGGTACCGGGACCGGTGCCGACTGGCATAGACTTACTCTGCCTTAGGCGACTTCACCGCCTGAGCCACCCTTCCAGAGGAAAGCCGATGGCTGAGCAATACGTCTACGTGATGAAGGGCCTGCGGAAGATGTACCCGCCGCAGCGCGAGGTCTTGAAAAACATCTGGCTCTCGTTCCTGCCGGGGGCAAAAATCGGCGTCCTGGGCTTGAACGGCGCCGGCAAGTCGACGCTCCTGAAGGTCATGGCCGGCATCGAGACCGAGTTCGACGGCGAGGCCTGGCCCGCCAAGGGGATCAAGGTCGGCTTCCTGGCGCAGGAGCCGGAGCTCGATCCGGAGAAAAACGTCCTCGGCAACGTCGAGGACGGCGTCGCCGAGACCCGGGCGCTCTTGGAACGCTTCGACGAGCTCTCCGGGCGCTTCGGCGAGGACTTGAGCCCCGAGGAGATGGACAAGCTCCTCGCCGAGCAGGGCGAGGTCCAGGACCAGATCGACGCCCAGAACGCCTGGGACCTCGACCGCACGCTCGAGATCGCCATGGACGCGCTACGTCTCCCCCCGTCCGACGCCGACGTGACCCGCCTCTCGGGCGGCGAGCGCCGCCGCGTCGCGCTCTGCCGGCTGCTCCTCCGGCAGCCGGACCTGCTGCTTCTCGACGAGCCCACCAACCACCTCGACGCCGAGTCGGTCGCCTGGCTGGAGCGCCATCTCGCCGAGTATCCCGGCACCGTCGTCGCCATCACCCACGACCGCTACTTCCTCGACAACGTCGCCGGCTGGATCCTGGAGCTCGACCGCGGCCAGGGCATCCCCTGGGAGGGCAACTACTCCTCCTGGCTGGGGCAGAAGCAGCAACGCCTCGTCCAGGAGGAGAAGCAGTCCTCGGCCCGGGCACGGACCCTGGAGCGCGAGCTCGACTGGATCCGCATGGCTCCCCGCGCCCGCCAGGCCAAGGGCAAGGCGCGTTTGAATGCCTACGAGCAGCTCCTCGCCGAAGACGCCGACTACGACAAACACACGACGACCCACGAGATCCACATTCCCGCCGGGCCACGCCTCGGCGACGTCGTGATCGAGGCCGAAGGCTTGACGAAGGGCTACGGCGAGAAGCTCCTGATCGAGGACCTCTCCTTCCGCCTGCCGCCGGCGGGGATCGTCGGCATCATCGGCGCGAACGGCGCCGGCAAGACGACGCTCTTCCGCATGATCACCGGCGCCGAGGAGCCCGACGCCGGGACGCTGCGCCTCGGCGAGACCGTGGAGCTCGCCTACGTCGACCAGAGCCGCGACGCTCTGCCCGGCGAGAAGCGGGTCTGGGAGGTGATCTCCGACGGCGAGGAGTACGTCCAGCTGGGCCAGCGCGAGGTGCCGGCCCGCGCCTATGCGTCGTCGTTTAACTTCAAGGGCGCCGACCAGCAGAAAGTCGTCAAGAACCTCTCGGGCGGCGAGCGCAACCGCGTCCACCTGGCGCGGACCCTGAAAGCCGGCGGCAACGTCCTGCTGCTCGACGAGCCGACGAACGACCTCGACGTCGACACGCTCCGGGCCCTGGAGGAGGCGCTTCTGGCGTTCGCGGGCTGTGCCGTCGTCATCAGCCACGACCGCTGGTTCCTGGACCGCATCGCGACCCACATACTGGCCTTTGAAGGCGACTCGCAGGTCGTCTGGTTCGAGGGCAACTACGAGGCCTACGAGGCCGACCGCAAACGCCGGCTCGGGGCCGAGGCCGAGCAGCCGCACCGGATCAAGTACAAGAAGCTGGTGCACTGAAGAGCCGTCAGCGGCGACCCGTGTCGCACTGTCCCCTTCGGGGGATCAAAGGGGACGCCTCTTCGGCCCCGGGGAAGTCGAGCGCCAACCGCTTGGCGTTACCGAGCCACGCCCGCCCGAGAGCCCGCAGCTCGTGGATCCGCTCGCCGAGCGCCGCGGCGCTGACGTCGAGGCTCAGGAGCGCCAGCTCGGCGAGCTCGATCCCACGTTGACGGTCGCGTCGCCCCTCCTGGCGCGACTTCTCGCGCAACAGGTCGAAGAGCTCCGGCGAGGTGAAGACGTACTGCTGCACGACGAGACGCTGCGACTCGTAGGGCAGGCCCGAGAGCCTCGGCCAGACCTCGTGCTCGGCCACGAAGCGCGCCAGAACGGCGCCGTCGACGGGACCACTGTCGAGGATCGAAGGGACGAGGCCGATCACCGGAGCCCGGACGTATTCGACACTGGGCGCTGTGTCCTCTCGGGGGACGACCGGGAAGGCTTCCGGGTACCTGGCGGTCGAGCATGTTCCTGGCGGCCTCGAGGCGAAGGTTCGAGAAGTAGTCGTAGCAGCTCCGGCCAAGATGTCTGCCAAAATGCCGCGTCAGCCACGACGGATAGGTACCTGCCGCCCTGGCGGCGTGTCGGCGCCCGCGTCGCGGGCCTCGACGGTGCGCCAGGCGGCGTCCGGATCGGGGAAGGACGGTTTCGTCGGCCGGGTCATGGCGGGCTCATTCGTGGAAGTCGACGTTGAGATCATGGCGTGTTCCTTTCAGTCGTTGCCGTTCTGACTGACGTGAAAGGTACGCCCGATCGCGGGGCCGAGCCACCCGATTCTTGCGTCCAAACTGTGGCTCATGGGTGCCCCTCCGGGGCAACTGTGGATCATGGGTGCCCCTCCGGGGCAACTGTGGATCATGGTGCCCCTCCGGGCAAGCCCAGCAGCTCCAGGCCCATCCCCGCCATCAGGTTTCCGCCGCTCGCCTCCATGCAGTGCACCACCCGGGCCTGGAAGCGCACGGGCGCGGCCTCGGCCACCCGCAGCTCCACGGTGACGACCGCGTCGAGCGCCGCCGGGTGCTCGGTGGGCACGAAGAGGCCGCCGGTCGCCAGGTCGCGGTGGTAGGCGGCGAGGAACTGCTGGCGGTCGGCGAAGCGCAGGTGGTAGACGCCGGCGTCCGGGGACGTCCGCTCCTCCGTCGTCGCCGATCCGACCTCGGGGATGAGCTCGGCGACGAGATCTTGGGCGGTGAGGAACCGCACGCCCATGGTGTCGGGGTACAGTTGGTGGACGGTGCGCTGCGCGCGCGCCACCACCGCCTCGATCATCACGCCGTGGTCGTCGCCCGAGCGCAGCTCCACGCGGAGCCGCTTGCCCCTGGGCACGGACGACAGCTAGACTGTCCTCCCATGGGACATCCGGCCAGCATAACCGACCCGTCCCAGGAGGACAAGACTATGAGCCCCAGGGAAACCATGCAAGCCAAGGAGGTCCGGCAAGCTATCGAAAAGTGCCGCGACTCCGGCAATCGGGACTATGTCCTGGAGGACCGCATCGTCGAAGGCGAGCTCGATCTTTCCAGGCTCGACTTCCCCGTACCGCTGATCTTCCGGCGCTGCCATTTCCTAGACGCCGTGCGGCTGGAGAACGCCCACTTGCGTTACCTCGCCTTCACCGGCTGCCACTGCCAAAAGGGTCTCGACGCGCGCAACCTCGTGGTCGACGCCGATCTCCATCTCGACAAAGGTTTTCGCTCCAGCAGCCCGCTCTATCTCGACGACTCGGTGATCCGTGGCACCCTATGGGGCTCCCAGGCGGTGTTCGAAGATCCCGAGCGGAGACGCTGTCTGGAGGCCAAGAATCTCCACGTTCGGGGCGACGTCCGGATGGAGTCGTCGTGCTTCCTGGGCGAGGTCAAGCTGGCCAACTCCCGAATCGGCGGCGACGCGATCTTCGCCAACGGCCTTCTCCAATCCGACAACTTCACCCTCAACCTGTGCGGTGCCCGGATCGACGGCCAGGTCCTGCTCGAGAAGACCGCCGTTTACGATGTCAACGTCGTGTTGTCGGACAAGGTCTTGCTGGCGAGCAGGGAAGACCTCGACTGGGCCATGGACCTCTTGCCAACGACCCGGGAGGAGGCCGGGTTCCGGGCCGATGGAACCGTCCACCTCGAACACGCCCGGATCGGCCGGGACCTGGTGGCGAGCGGCGGCCACTTCACGGCCCACGGGCTGACCCTGCGGGCGCGGGGCATCGGGGTCGGGGGCGACGTCCATCTGCGGGACGGTTTCGTGGCGCAGGGTACGGTCGAGCTGCGCGGTGCCCGAATCCGCGGCGACCTCGACGCTCGGAACAGCTACTGCTTCGCCGCCCAGGAGGGCACGGACGAGGCGCTGCGCGGCTTCGGTCTCGAGGTCGGTGGCGCGGTCTTGTTCGGCCCCGGGGCCGACGGTAAGGACTCCACGCCGTGCCGGGTTCGGGGCATGCTGGTGTTCGACAGTTGCTGGATCCAGAAGAACTTCGAATGCGTGGCGGTGAGCTTTCAACCACCAGGCGACGAGCACGACCGGCGGACGGTGGGGTGTAACGGCCTCGACCTGAGCCGCGCCAAGGTCGGCGGCGAGCTCCGGTGGAAGGGGAACCGAGGGGACGAGCACACCCTGCTGCGGCTGTCCTTCGCCCATGTGGGGCATTACGTCGACGACCTCGCCCCCTCCGACCCGTCGAATCGCCTCGCTCCCGGCCACCTTTTCTTCGACGGCTTCACCTACGACAAGCTGGGACGGGGCGGTGAGGGGGTCGACGCCCGCCTGGCCTGGCTGCGCCTCCAGCCCCTGCACCCCGATCCGGAGAATGTCCCCACGGAGCAGGTGGTCTGGCCTCAGACCTTCGAGCAGCTCGCCGGCCACTACCGCGCCACCGGCCGGCCCCAGGAAGCCAAGCGGGTGCTGTTCGAGAAAGAGGAGGAGTTCTTGACCGGGCTGCGCCACCAGTGGCGTCGCCCCGCGACCGGTAGCCGGTGGAGCCGCCTGGGCAAGCGCCTTGGTCTGGCAGCCGAGATCTGCGGGCGGAGGTTCCTCAAGTGGACGGTGGGGCACGGCTACCAGCTCTACCGTCTCTTTCTTTTCTTCCTGGCGTTCGCTGTCCTCGGCAGCCTGATCTTCTGCTACGCCGACACGACGGGGATGATCCAGCGAATCGACGATCCGGTGGCGGCATCGACCGCCGGCAGGCATCCGCTCTTCCAACCCGTGATCTATTCTCTCGACACCCTCGTGCCGGTGCTCGACCTGCACCAGGAGAGCCACTGGGTGATCGCCTCCGCGCCGGGCGACGGCCGCGGCTCGACGCCCTTCTTGCTGCAGGTTTATCTTTGCCTCCACATCCTGGCCGGCTGGGTGATGGCTTCACTGGTGATCAGCGGCATCACCGGAGTGTTCAAACACTGAAAGGCCGGGCGATGGCGACTATCCGAGGAGACGCTTTATGAGCATCCGGCTGGTGCGGGCCGCCCTGCAGCGCGACCGCGAGGAGCCCGATCTGTGGAACGGCGCCGCTTTCTTCGCCGAGGTCGAAAACCTGGGCTACGAGAAGGCCGTGGGGGTGCAGGTGGAGCCCGACCTCGAGCTCCAGTGCAGCTTTCTCACCACCCTCGGGGGGGGCCGAGAGATATGGGCCGGCTACTGGTCCGACTTCGGTTTCTTCCCGGCTCGCCACCCGGATCTCCGTTTCGCGCTGCGCTACCGGGTGGCGGGCAGAATCTTCACCGATCCCGTCGGCGATCTTGGTGGTCCCGCCAGCGAGACGCGTCACGTGTTGAACGAGAGACGACCCTGCGCGGTGGGTGAAGGGTATCTGGCGGTCAGCGAGCAGCGAGCGCGCTGCTTCGCCGACGCGGCGACCTATGGTGCCTTCGCCGCCGGCGCCCACGAGCCCCTGGAGCATCTGCCGCTGTTGCCGGAAGCGGTCTTCCCGGCGGTGGTGGTCTGGGGATGGGTCGACGAAGACGTGGCCGGCACCGAGGAGGTGGTAGTCCGGCTCACCGCCGACGGCGAGCCGGTGGAGGGCGTCGTGGTCACCGCCCGTCGGCGTGACCGCCGCTGGTTCTTCGTCCACCATCATCCCGGTACGGCGAAGACCGTGGAGCTGGCGGTGGGCTGCCGACACGCCCGCGCCACGGCGTGGGACGACAACTTCGGCAAGCGTCACTTCCTCGTCGTCGAGGCGGCGCAGTGACAGGAGGTGGGCCGTGTGGTGCTTCGAGGACGAGCTGAGGACTCTCGCTTGCGAACAGATTGCGTCCGGCTGGGGCATGGGTCGGCGGCCGGTGCTGTTTTACGGCGGCTCGTCGTTCCGCCTCTGGGACCGTCCCGGGCTTTCGGCCTTCAAGGGGCCGTACCTCAAGGAAGCCCTGGGGTTGGATGCCGCGGTCAACCTCGGCTTCGGCGGCGCCACCATCCAGGACTGCGTTTACTGTTTCGAGCGGCTGGTGGTGCCCTTCGTCCCCCGCGCTCTGCTGCTCTACGCCGGCGACAACGACCTCGCCCGCGGCTATTCGCCGTCGCGGGTGGTCAACGCCTTTCGCTACCTGGTATACAAGACCCGCCACTACTGCGGGCCGATCCCGCTGTCCTTTGTCTCCATCAAACCCAGCCCGTTGCACACCGCGAGCCTGGACCGCATCGCCTGGACCAACGCCATGGTGCGGGAGGAAACGGCGCGCCATTTGGGATGCCACTATCTCGACGTCTACACGCCGATGCTCGGCGACGGGGGCCGGCCGCGAGCCGAGCTCTTCGAGGCCGACGGGCTGCACCTCTCCGCCGCCGGCTATTGCCTGTGGACCGAGTTCTTCGAGCAGGAGCGCACGCGCTCGGCGATCTTCGGCGCCAGATCTTGACCGGTGGTCTCGGGAACCACCCGCCATGCAACGTCTACACTATCGCTGGCGCAGCCGCCATCTCGGCCACTCCATGGGTCTGCTCGTCTTCGGCCGTGGCGGCACGCGGGTTTTTGCCTTCCCGATGCGCTTCACTTCGTGCACGATGTACGAGCGCCGCGGCGTGGTAGCGGCCCTCGCGCCCCTCGTGGTGGCCGGCCGCCTGCAGCTTTTTTGCGTCGACGCGGTGGACGACCTGACCTACGACAGCCGCCGGCGTCTCCAGGCCTTCGACCATCAGGAGCGCTATGTCCTGGACGAGTTGCTGCCACTAGCGGAACGGCTCAACCCCGGCACCGCGCTGGCGACCTTCGGCCTCTGCCTCGGTGCCTTCCACGCCGTCGACCTTGCGGTGCGCAACCCCGGCGTCTTCTCCCGGGTGGTGGCCCTGAGCGGCCGCTATGACCTCACCCGCCCGGCGTTCCCTTATAAGGCTCTGCTGTCGCGGGCCGACGGCGACCACGCCCTCGGCCACACCCCGAACGCCGCCCTCCCGCGGCTCGACCCGGAGGCCCGGTGCCGTCTGCGGGGCATGGCGGTGGTGCTGGGGGCGGGCCGGAACGACCCCTTCCTGGCCAGCACCCGCAAGCTCGACCACGCGCTCGCGGACCTCGGGGTCGAGGCCGAGCTCTACACCTGGGGCGGGCGTGCCCGAAGCGGTGCCGTGTGGCGCGCCCTGGCGCGCCACGCCTTCGAGTCCGAGCCGGCAGCGCCTACGGCTTCGACTTCTCCTGCTCGTTCTCGAACAGCTTGAGCTTCTCGCCGTAGCCTTCGGCCTCGAGACGTTGACGGGCGAACCAGACAAGGCGGAAAAGCATCTCGATGTGGCCATTGAGGTTGCAGCTAGCTCAGCCCAGAAGGCAGACGCGATGGCGCTACGTGGGCTGCTGGCTATATGGCGTTACGATTTTCCTGAGGCTCTAAGGTATCTGGACGCCGCACGTCAGATCTCACCGCGACCCCGTATAAACAGTGACCGCGGATATACTCGCCTCATTGAGCTAACGGCGTTAGCGCATCTGTGGCATGCCATGATCCATACCCAGCACCAGGGCCGGCACATTAGAACGGCCGAGAGGCTTTACACCTGGGTTTTGAAAAAAGGTAGCCGGCGCCACGCACCACGAGCCCGACGTGCAGCCCTCAACAACTTGACGGCCATTCCCATCTTCTTCGAAGGTCGGCAGGCGGACCCAAAGCTCAGAGCCGAGCTGCAGCACGACGGCTACGAGCAGGCCGAGGAGCTCGTGGAGCTCGTCGCCGGAGCTGCCACGCCCTTCGACTTCGAGCTGCGGCCGACGGCGGGCCTGGAACTCGAGGTCGCCTTCGCCGACGGCTCGCGTCCGCCCTACGTCACGGTGGGCGTCACCGGCGAGGACGGCCGGACGAGCTTCCTTGACCGCCGCACCCTCGGCGCCGACGGCCGGAGCTGGAGTGGCGGACGCCCGCGAAGTAGGACTCGATCCCCCCCGCAAAGAGCTCGCGGCACCTTCTGCTGCGCCTTGCCCGGTGGCCCTGGCGCGGCGCGGATCGCGGCACGGTCACTCCAGGAGCTGCACCGTGTCGTCGCTCGGCTCCGGAACCATGTCCGGATGGCGCTCGAGGGTGCGCATGCAGGAGTTCCAGCGCAAGAGGGCGGAGTCGTCGCCCGCCGGCCGCTTCTCTGTTGCCGTTTCGTAATGGTCCATCGCCTGTCGCAACCAGTCGTAGGCGATGTAGCCGGCGCTCGGGCCGCCGCGCCGGAAGGCGTGCTTGCCACGCCGCTCGCAGATGATGCCGTGGTAGTAGGACCTCCGGTACTCGTCGGAGAAGCCGGAGGCCAGGTTCCGGGCCTCCTCGAAGGTGCGCGCGAGCCGGGTGCCGAACTGATCGCTCAGCGAGAGCAGTAGCCAGATCTGGGCTTTCTCGTTGTCCGGCTCGGCCCTCAGGATGTCGCGGCAGATGCTCTCGGCCTCCTCCGGCTCGTTGAGCAGACGGTAACGCTCCGCTTTCGCCAGAGCCGCGGGGATGGACTCGATCTCCAGCTGTTTGAGCTCGAACATGGCGCCTTCCTCACTCAGCGGGGGTGGATCAGCTCCTGAGCACGCGCAAGAGCTTCTTCACCGGGTCGTAGAATTCATCGATCACCCTTTCCTTGAGCGGGATGATCGCATTGTCGGTGATGGTGATCAACTCCGGGCAGACCTTGGTACAGCATTTGGTGATATTACAGTATCCGACGCCCTGCTCCTCTTTCAAGTCCGCGAGGCGGTTCTCGGTGTCGAGGGGATGCAGGTCGAGCGCCGCCGTATAGACCATGAAGCGCGGCCCGATGAACTCGTCGTGGAGGTGGTGCTCGCGCAGCACGTGGCAGACGTCCTGGCACAGGTAGCACTCGATGCACTTGCGGAACTCCTGCACCCGGTCGACGTCGTCCTGGGCCATGCGCCAGGTGCCGTCTTCGCCGTCGGATTGGCGCGGCTTGAACGGCTTGATCTTCTTCTTGACTCTGTAGTTCCAGGAGACGTCGGTCACCAGGTCCCGGATGCGCGGAAACGCCTTCATCGGCTCGACGGTCACCGGGGTGCCGAGATCGAGGTCGCTCAGGCGGGTCATACAAGCAAGGCGGGGCGAGCCGTTGATCTCGGTCGAGCACGAGCCGCACTTGCCGGCCTTGCAGTTCCAGCGCACCGCGAGATCGGGGGCCGACTCGGCTTGGATCTGATGCAGCGCGTCGAGCACCACCATGCCCTCGGTGACCTCGGTCTCGTAGTCGACGAGCTCGCCGGCCGTCCTGTCGCCGCGCCAGATTCGCAACGTTGCTTGCGCCATCGATTTTTCCCCGCGTCAAGGCGTCCATCGAGCCGTCATTGGTTCTCCGTGACGATCTGCCGTTGCTCGTCGCGCATCTCTGGCACCGGCTCGCGGTGCACCTGCATCGTGGCGTCGCTGCCTTTGCGGAGCACGACGTTGACCTTGGCCATCTCGTCGTCTTTCTGCGGAAAGTCTTCGCGAAACTGGGCGCCGCGGCTTTCGCGGCGCTCGAGAGCGGACCGGGCGATGGCTTCGGCGACCATCAGGAGGCTGTGCAGGTCGAGCGCCGTGTGCCAGCCCGGATTGTACTCGCGGTTGCCATGGACACCGACCGTCGAGGCTTTTTCGCGGAGCCGCTCGATCCCCTTGCGGGCGGCTTCCATCTCAGACTGGTTGCGGACGATGCCGACCTGGTCCTGCATCAGCTCCTGCAGCTGGTGCTGGATCTGATACGGGCCTTCGCCGGGTTCGGGGTCGTGGCGGTCGAGCGGCGCCAGCAGACGTTGCTCGATCGCCTCCACCATCGCCGGGTCGGCCTCGGCAGCGTCCTGCTCCTGGGCAAAGGCCGCGGCGTGCTCGCCAGCCCGTTTGCCGAAAACCAGGAGGTCGGAAAGGGAATTGCCACCCAGCCGGTTCGCGCCGTGCAATCCGGCCGCGCATTCCCCGGCCGCAAAGAGCCCCGGCACCGACGACATCTGGCTCGTGGCGTCGACCCGGATGCCGCCCATGGCGTAGTGGGTGGTCGGACCGACCTCCATGGCCTCGCGGGTGATGTCGATGCCGGCCAGCTCCTTGAACTGGTGGTACATGCTGGGGAGCTTCCTCTTGATGTGCTCTTCCGAGCCCGGGAGACGTTCCCGGATCCACGCGATGTCGAGGAAGACGCCGCCGTGCGGCGAGCCGCGTCCTTCCTTGATCTCGCGTACGATGCAGCGCGCGACGTGGTCGCGGGTCAGAAGCTCGGGCGGCCGGCGCGCGTCGCGGTCTCCCTGCGTGTAGCGCCAGCCCTCCTCGGGGTTGTCGGCCGTCTGCCTCTGGTAGAGCTCGGGAATGTCGTCGAACATGAAGCGCCGGCCCTCGCTGTTGCGCAAGACGCCCCCTTCGCCGCGCACCCCCTCGGTCACCAGGATGCCCCGCACGCTCGGCGGCCAGACCATGCCAGTGGGATGAAACTGCACGAACTCCATGTCGATGAGCTCGGCACCGGCGTCGTAGGCCAGGGTGTGGCCGTCGCCGGTGTATTCCCAGGAGTTGCTGGTAATCCGGAAGGCGCGGCCGACGCCGCCGGTGGCGAGCACCACCGCTTTGGCACGGAAGCAGAGGCAGCGGCCACGCTCGCGCTCGTAGCCAAACGCGCCGACCACCCGGTCGCCTTGCTTGACCAGCTCGACGACGGTGTGCTCCATGTGGAACTCGATTCCCTGATGAATGCCGTGGTCCTGGAGGGTGCGGATCATCTCCAGACCGGTGCGGTCGCCGACATGCGCCAGACGCGGATACTTGTGGCCGCCAAAGTTGCGTTGCAGGATGCGGCCATCGCGTGTGCGGTCGAAAAGCGCTCCCCAGGCCTCGAGCTCGCGCACCCGTTCCGGCGCCTCCTTGGCGTGGATCTCGGCCATCTGCGGGTTGTTGAGGTAGCCGCCGCCGCGCATCGTATCGGCGAAATGGACCTTCCAGCCGTCGCGCTCGTCGACGTTGGCCATCGCCGCCGCGATGCCGCCCTCGGCCATCACCGTATGGGCCTTCCCGAGCAGCGATTTGCAGACGACACCTACCGAGACGCCGGCCGCCGAAGCCTCGATGGCGGCACGCAGGCCGGCGCCCCCGGCGCCGATCACCAGGACGTCGTAGGTGTGTGTCGTGTAGGGCATCAGAGGATTCTCCAATCGGTCCAGAACCCCATGGAGCAGAGCCGTACGTAGAGGTCCGTGAAGCCGACCCAGAACAGGCTCGCCCAGGCCCACTGCATGTGCCGGCGGTTGCACCAGCCGACGCAGCGGTACGTCGTAAACCTGAGCGGCCGCCTCGAGAGCTCCTTCACCCCACCTCCTACGAGATGACGTAGGGAGTGGCAGCCAAGGGTGTAACCGCCGAGCAAGAGAAAGTTGATCGTGAGCACCAGGGTGCCAACGCCCAGGCCGTAGGAGAGCTCGCCCGTTACGGGATCGTCGAACTGCGTCGCATGCCAGGCGTCGTGGCCGAGGAAGATCAGGAACAAAAGAGCCAGGATGAGGAAGAATCGGTGGACGTTTTGGAGGATGAGCGGGAAGGAGTGCTCGCCGCGGTAACTGTTGCGGGGCTCGCCGACGGTGCACGACGGCGGATCGGCCCAGAAGGCCTTGTAATAGGCACCGCGGTAGTAGTAGCAGGTCAGCCGCATGCCGCCGGGGGCCCAGAGGATCAGAAAGGCCGGTGAGAAGGGCAGCCAGCTTGGCCAGGCCTCGGGCTTGGGGCCGAACCAACTATGCAGCGAATCGCCGAAGATCTCCGGCGAGTAAAACGGCGACAGATAGCGCCCGAGAGAGTAGTGCTCGCCCTGGAACGCCGCCCAGGTGGAGTACACGATGAAGGCCGAAAGGCCCAGGAAGACCAGTAGCGGCTGGATCCACCACGCGTCGCGACGCGTGGTTTCCCCAAACACATGTTGACCAAGGGCCTCGACTTCAGCCATGTCTCGCCTCCAAACCACCCGGACGAGGTGGCGGGACTGTGGGTCTCCGAGGCTCCGATGGTTTCTCCCCCATGGGCCTCCGGCAAGCCGGAACCGGCTGCCTTTCCGTTGCGCTCTACGAGCCGGCAGCCATTACACCCGACTCTCGCCGGCTTGTCAATCCTCCCACCGCCCGTGCCAAAGGGACGGCATCGTCCAGCCCTGGGTTTCAACCCAGGGCCAGAGGCGTCGTCACCAGGCGTCAAGGACCTCCGACCGAGCTCGACCACGCCGACAGGTTCCCCAACTCGAAGCCGTCCGAGAAGATCGCCTCGCCGCCGGCGCCGGGGCCCGAGCAGGTGTTCGTCACCTGGACGTCGTCGACGAGCCAGCCGACGTACTCGTTGAGCTCGCCGTCGACCGAGTCGAAGCGGAAACGCAGGCGGATCGTCTTGCCTCCGTAGGCCCTGAGCGCAATCGAGCCGCTCGTCGTCCAGGCGTTCTCGGAGGCCTCGAGCGAGGTCTTCGACCACACCGTCGTCCAAGTCGCGTCACCGACCACCTGGACATCGACCTGGGTCGTCTCGAACGGATCGTTAGACGTCTCCTCCACCTGCCGAAAGTACTGGAAGGTCAAAACGGAGTCCGCCGCGATCCCGGCGATCTCGCCCGAGACGAGGTTCCCCGCCGTCGTGCTGCCCGTGTCGTAGGTGCAGACGCCGTCCTGGCCGTAGTACATGGCGTGGGTGGCCGAGGAGTAGCCGGGGCTCGCGCAGGTAGAATTCGTCGTCAGGTGCCAGAGGTCGCCCGTAGTCCAGCTTGACGTCGAACCCTCGAAGTCCTCGGTCCAGTCGGCGCTCGTGCAGCCGCCGCCGACCGGGTTCACCGTGACGGTGATCGAGTCGCTTCCCGAAAGGCTCCCCAAGTCGGTGACCGAGGCGGTCACGGTGTGCGTCCCTACCGACAGCGACGACGTCGAGAAGGAGGCGCCCGTACCGATCGCGCCGCCGAGGCTCGACGTCCAGCTGAGGCTTGGGGTCAGGTTCCCGTCCTCGGCGTCGCTCGAGGAGCCGAAGAAGCTGACCGAGTCGCCCTCGGTAAACGACGCGCCGTCGGCGGGCGAGGAAATCGTCACCTGCGGAGCCGTGTTGCCCCCTCCCCCGCCGCCGCAGCCGTCGAAGCTGAAGGAGGCGATCCAGGTCGACCAGCTCGAGGACGCGTTGTACTCGCCCGTGAACCAGAACGTGCACTCGTCGACCGGATCGAGGTTCAACGACGAGTAGTCGCCGTACCGGTTGGCCGAGTTGGAGGCGCTCCCCGAGACGAGGGTGAGCTCGCCCTGCGGCAGGGTGCCCGCCGGGTCGCTCGCCAGGCGTCCGGCGTAGCGCAGGCCGGGATGGACCGACGAGCTCGAGACGTTGTAGGCCGTCGCGAGGTTGCCGTCGCCGTCCATCGCGGTCGACGACATGAAGCGGCTCGTCGAGTCGATCGAGTAGGTGCCCTCCTGGTGGAGGCCCCACGCACCGCCCGCGCGGCGCAGCTCGAACCAACGGACGCCCGCCCGGTCGCTGCCGTTGACGTCGGTGACGAAGCTCCCGACGAGCGTCTCATAGGCGCCGAAATTGCGGTACTGGGCGCGCCACATCACCGGCTCGCGCAGCGGATCGAGCCGCGTCGAGGTGCCCGGCTGCTGGATACACTCGAACGACGTCAGGCCGCAAAGGTCGGAGTCGAACTCGGCGACGGCGATCTGGGTCGGGCCGGTAAAGGTCGAATTGGCCGCATTCGCCCAGTCGACGTCGACCTCGAAGATCTCCAGGTAGTCCTGGCTCGGGTTGTTGGAGCCGGGGTTGTGGGCCTCGTCGTCGCGGTGACGGATCATGGTGCCCGGCGCGCCGGCGGGCGGCGCGGGGCCGTCGACGTCGCCGGGAGTCAGGACCTGGAAGCCGAAGCCGCCGAGCGGCGGCGCCGTGAACCGCTGCATGGCCGCGGCGGCGCCGGTGAGCATTTCCGAACGCTGGAGCGCATAGACGGCCGGGCTCGACTCGTTGGCCGTCACGTAGTAGGCGTCGCCCCAGACGGCGTATTTCGGATAGTCCGGGAAGTTCGGCGCCGTGAAGTCGTAGTTGTACCAGCCGCCGGAGATCGGGTCGCCGGTCTGAGAGACGTAGACGCACATGCGGTTGCCGGAATTCGAGAATTCCGAGAGCAGCCACCGGCCCGCCAGGTGGTCGTAAACGACGACCGGGTCGCCCAAGCCGTCGGCGCAGAAGCCCGAGCCGAGCGAATCCAGGGTGAGGGGGCCGGCGGCCATCGAGCCGTCCGACTTGTCGTAGACGGTGAAGGTGGTGCCGGCGGAAGCGTTGATCGCCTGAATGTAGTAGCTCGCGCCCACGTCACCGATCGTGTCGGGAGGGTTGACGCCGTTGTAGCCCTGGCCGGCGAGGCGCTGCCTCGGCGCAGCGAAGCCCTCGGGCCGAGGCGCCGGCGCACGCTCCTGGCGCTGGAGCAGAGGGTCCCGCTCCAGCCCCGTCGGATGCGCCGGTTCGACTCTTTCAGGGACGTCGCGGTAGTGGCGCCGCGGCACCTCCTTGATCGGATCGCCCGGCCGCCAGCGGGGCGCCGGCGCGAGCTCGCGCAGATCGCCGTCGAAAATGAACGGGCCGATCCTGTCGACCAGGTCGGCGCCGCGCACGACGCGGCGCCTGGAGGAAGGGTCCGGCCGATCGCCGTCGCCAATCGCCGGCGTCGCGGCGATCCAAGTTACGATCAAAGCTACGGCCAGGGCGAGCACAGAAGATCTTTTCTCGGGGCTCATCGGCGTCTCCTTCACGGTAGAGGCGGTCTGTTGCTCTCGGCCCCTTGCCAGGGTCCGCGGGCTCTTCTACCCCAAGACGCGCCACTATACCCGAGACCCCGCAGTGAAATACGTCACAGGGCCGCCGCCTCACTCCTCGCCACCGCGACGCCACCGGGTCGGGCGGTAAAGACCGGCTCGGAGTCCGGAAGCTGTTGTCTGGTCAAAGTTCTTGCCTGTCACCGAGGGCTGGAAATCTCGTCGAGCCTCGGGCTTGTCCGGGGTGTCGATGGAGTCACACACCTACGGAATTAGGAGGGATACGATGCCCCCGACACTCACCTACCCCGGCGTCTACGTCGAGGAGCTACCCAGTGGCGTCCGGACAGTCGCCGGAGTCGCCACCTCCGTCACCGCTTTCCTCGGCCGTGCGCTGCGCGGACCCGTCGACCGCCCGGTCACGATTCACAACTTCGGCGACTTCGAACGCATCTTTGGCGGGCTTTGGATCGACGGACCCATGAGCTACGCGGTGCGCGATTTCTACACCAACGGCGGCAGCCAGGCGATCGTCGTACGGCTGTTTCGAGACCCGGGCGACGGCGTCGCGACCTTGACGCTCCCAGGCACGGCCGGAGGCGAGGACTGGGTGCTCGAAGCCGCCAGCCCCGGTGCCTGGGGCCGGAAGCTGATCGCCGCCGTCGACCGGGAGGGCGTCGACGACGAGATCGCCGAGCGCTACCACCTCGAGAAGGCCGACCCTTTCAACCTCACCCTGACCGACCTCTCGCCAGGCGGCGGCACCGAGCGGCTCGTCAACCTCTCCGTCAAGGACGGCGTCCGGCGCGTCGACGAGGTGCTCGCCCGGAGCTCGCGGCTGGCGCGCGTCCGAGACCCGCTGCCCGCCGAGCCGCCCGCCGACACCCCGGGCGTCGAAGCGCTCGCAGGAGAAGACAGCGCGCCGCTCACCCCGGCCGACTACCAGGGCAGTCGCGCCCGGAAGACGGGGATCTTCGCCCTGGAGCGCACGGACCTCTTCAACCTCCTCTGCATCCCCCCCGATCAACACGGCGGCGACACGGACGTCGCGGTCTACAGAACCGCCATGGAGTACTGCCAGGACCGGCGGGCGATGGTGATCGTCGACTCGCCCGCGGCCTGGGGCACGGACCCCGCCGCCGCCCGCGACGGCCTGGCCGGCCTGGGGCTCACCGGCACCCCGGCGCGCAACGCCGCCCTCTACTTCCCACGCATCGTGGCGGGCGATCCCCTGCGCGAGGGACAGGCCACCACCCGGGTGCCCTGCGGCGCCGTCGCCGGGGTGATGGCCCGCACCGACGCCGAACGCGGCGTGTGGAAGGCCCCCGCCGGCCTCGACGCCTCCGTCGCCGGCATCCAGGGGCTCGAGACCGACCTCACCGACGACGAAAACGGCATGCTAAGCCCCCTGGGGATCAACTGCCTGCGCAACCTCGCGGCGGCCGGACGGGTGGTCTGGGGCGCCCGCACCCTGCGCGGCGCCGACCGACTGGCCGACGAGTACAAATACCTGCCGGTGCGCCGCCTGGCGCTCTTCATCGAGGAGAGCCTCTACCGCGGTACCCAGTGGGTGGTGTTCGAGGAAAACGATCAGCCCCTGTGGATTCAGATCCGCCTCAACGTCGACTCGTTCCTCGACACCCTCTTCCGTCAGGGGGCCTTCCAGGGCTCCTCGCCGCGCGACGCCTACTTCGTCAAATGCGACGCCGAGACCACCACCCAGGACGACGTCGACCGCGGCGTCGTCAACATCCTGGTCGGCTTCGCGCCCTTGAAGCCCGCCGAGTTCGTCGTCGTCAAAATCCAGCAGATCGCCGGCCAGACCGCGGCGTAAGGAGAAGGCCATGGCCCAGTTCAGCACCAATCCGCAACGCTTCGATCCCTACAAGAACTTCAAGTTCCGGGTCAAATGGGACGGCCGCTACGTGGCGGGAGTGAGCAAGGTCGGGGCGCTCAAGCGCAGCACCGAACCGATCGAGCACCGCGAAGGCGGCGACCCCAGCACCGTGCACCGCTCGCCGGGACAGACCAAGTACGAGGCCCTCACCCTCGAGCGCGGGGTCACCCACGACCCCGAGTTCGAGAAGTGGGCCAAAAAGGTGTGGAACCACGGCGCGGGCCTGGGGAGCGAGGTCTCGCTCAAGGACTTCCGCAAGAACATCATCATCGAGGTCTACAACGAGGCCGGACAGCTCGCCCTGGCCTACCGCGTCTACCGCTGCTGGGTCTCGGAGTTCCAGGCCCTGCCCGACCTCGACGCCAGCGCCAACGCGGTGGCCATCGAAACCCTGAAGCTCGAAAGCGAAGGCTGGGAACGGGACCGCGACGTCGTCGAACCGAGCGAGCCCAGCTACACGGACTAGACCATGCGTAGCCTCACCACCCGCGCCGTGCTCGAGGTCTGGGAGAGCGCAGCGTGACAGCACCCCGTTGACCGGGCCCTGACACTGCTGGCCGTCGCCTGCCCGGAATGCTCCCGGGACGAGTTGGCGGACCTCCGCCTGGGAGAACGCGACGTGCGGCTACTCGCCCTCTACGAGCACCTCTTCGGACCCGAGATGGCCGGTCTCACCCGCTGCCCGAAGTGCGGCGAGCGACTGGAGCTGCCGCTGTCGGTGCCCGAGTTGCGCCGGGGCCTCGACGGTACCGCGGAAACGCCCGACAAGCTCGCGGACGACGACGGCGTCGAGGTGCGCTTCCGGCCGCTCAACAGCCGTGACCTGGCCGCCGCCGTCCTCGCCGGCCAGGCGGACACCCGGCGGCTCCTCGCCGAGCGCTCCGTGGTGGAGGCACGGCGCGACGGCACGCCGATTCCCCCCCAGAAGCTCCCCGAGGCGTGGATCGACCGCCTCGCCGAGCACCTCGCGCAATGCGACCCCGGCGCCGAGATCCTGCTCGACGTCGAATGCCCGGAGTGCCGCTACAGCTACTCGACCCTGCTCGACGTAGGAGAGCTCCTGTGGACCGCGCTCCGCGGCCTGGCGCGGCGGCTGATCCGCGAGATCTCCATTCTCGCCCGGACCTGCTGTTGGAGCGAGGCCGAGATCCTCGCCATGAGCCACCCGCGGCGGCGGGCGTACCTGGAGATGCTCAAGGAATGAGCGATTTTCTGAGCCGACTCGCCGGACGCGTCCGAGGCGAGGCAAGCTGCCTCGAACCGGTGATCGGCTCGCGCTACGAACAGACCGCGACCACGCTCGAAGCCACAGAGCCCGAGATCCCCACGGAGACCGAGGCGCCGGCGCCGGTTCTTCGTCCCGCAGGGACGTCTTTGCTGTTATGCCGAGCTCGGCATAACAGCGAT
>CBDUYN010000158.1:0-24349 GCA_965371445.1 uncultured bacterium
GCGCTGACGGCAGAGGTTTGTGTCCGGATTCCGCATAATCCTTCCCTGTTCTGCGATCTGGTATTGAGTACACAAAACTTCCCTCTCAAGTCACGAAAAGGAGTCAGAGATGGTCAGGATAAGATTCGGTCTTGTCATGTTATCTCTTGTTGGAAGTTCTCTTGCTACACCGATTTCGGGCCAACTGCTTGGAGAGCATGCACGAGAGAGTCAAGGAATTCTGGAGAGAGACGCTCTCATGGAGCCACACCAGGAGTCGCTCCTTGCGAAAATCAAAACTACCTCAATCGCTATTGACGGGCCGTGGTACGAGTTCAGCTTTGAAGCGGTCGGCCTGGCCGCAGCCGGCTGCCTTCCTGACGATCCCGCTGGTCTAAACTGCGGACCGGGTCCAGCCGAAAATTCGGTCTTTGCGGGACCGCCCCCGTGGATATTCACAGTGACACAGGGTGAAGTGAGACTAGAGGTGACGGATGCTTTTGTCTCCGCTGACGCTTTCGAGGTCTTCGATTTTGGCGTTTCGATAGGAGCCACGCCAGCGGTCGGTACTGGAGGTTTCTGTGGCGACGACCCACTCGATCCAGCCTCGTGCTTCGCAGATCCACTTCTTAGCTCAGGCGCTTTTCCTCTTTCTGCCGGAATGCACTCGATAACGATTACTCCAACTGTCATTCACCCCCTTGGCGGTGGCGTAGCTTTCTTCCGCGCAACCGGGATAATCTTTACTGATGGTTTTGAGTCAGGCAACACTTCTCAGTGGTCAGATACAGTGCCATGAGCTTTCTTGGAGAGATCGGCAAAGCTACTTGCCGCCAATTGACCTGCCGTGTACTTCCTTAGTCCCTTATCGATTCAATTCTGCGCAAAATGGTCAGAAAATCAGAAGTCGCGCCCAAGTGCAAGATCCCCAGAGGGCAAGAGGCGAGAGCCGCAGAACCAAGCCAATCGAGCGGACGGCTGCGCCGCCGCTCATCGCCAATCCGGTTGGGCGGCAAGAGAGCGCGCTCGGCGACGGGCGCGCAGGCTAAAGGAGGTCCGTATCATGTCGGCCGATCGGATCATCGTCGTCGCTAGCGCGCTGCTTCGCCTTTCAGGCCTGATCCCAATTGCTGTCGTGCTCTCTGGGTGCACCCGCTCGAGCTATCCTGGCGAGATCGCAGAGATCACTGAGCACTTGGGGACCAAAGACTCGTTCGCTACGGCCCATACAGCAGCCGGCGATCTTCGACGCAACGCAACGAGGTTCTCGTCGTCCGATCCGAACATCAAGATCCGTAATGTTACCTTCTACGTGCCGGATGTTAATCCTAACGTCATGATGCGAGTCGAGTACGAGGTCAGTCCATCGGCCACGCTCGGCGAGCATTCTGCCGTTGTCAGCGCCAGCGATGTCCGTGGCACCGTCTTGGCATCGACCGATGTGAAGATTCGTGTCGTCGCGAGCAAGGCGCGGGCGCAGGCGATGAACGGCACCATCATGTTACTGATCGGCGCTCTATGTTTGGCCATCGGAGTTGGAGGCTTAAGAGGGGACGAGCCTCCAGGGGCGGGGCTAGCAGGAGCGGTGCTGTTGCTTCTCGCCATCGGTGGCGGATTAGCTATAGTTTACGGCATCTGGAGGATAATCAGCGCTCCGTTTGGCTAGGCCAGCATGTCGCCATCGTGCCCAACATGCCGATCAACCGGACGGCGGCTCGGCTTTGCCTCCCCGCCGCCGGTTATCGGCCGCGTTAGGCGGCTCCTCACTTCGAGCCAAGAGCTTCGAGTAGGTGAAACGATGTTCCTCGCATGCTATCGACAGAGCTTGAAGGACCGGCCCTTCGCCTCTCTGAAACCAACGTCCGCTTCACCTGCCTCGATAAGCCGAACGGCCGCCGCTCCGCGCCATCGAAGCGCCTCTCCGAAAGGCTCTGCTGAAACCGAAGGGGGCCTCTCGTGGAGCTACGTCGAATCGTCCAGCTTGCTGGCAGGTTGTAGATTGCAAACCGTCTGCGAGAAGAGGCCGCCCCCCCTAGGAGGTGCCAAGCGAATCACAAATCCCTTGTTTTCAACGACTTACGCGAAATCACGTCCGTGGAGAGGCGCTTGGCTGGCTGCGAAATCGGGCGTCACGGGCGGTGACGCTTGGTCAAGCCGCTCATCTCTGGCGAATTTCGCCTTGAGATCACCTCAGACGGACGACCGCAGGTCGTTTCATGTCAAAAATGAGGAAGTAACAAGGTTCGAGGCGCGGCTCTCCCTGGCCGAGAGCGGAGAGGCGCTCAGCTCACCGACGGCACAGCGGTGGAGGTTGGTCCTTCCTCACGGAGGGTCGCGCGCCGGATCGCCACGCGCGAACTGTGTCTCCTGACTAGGGAAGGCGTGAGCGAACGCCATCGTCTCCTCGGAGTACGCCGTGGCCGGGCGGCGGGGAACGTGAACCGTCGGGATCTCGCCCCGCCACACGATCTCCAGCTTCTCGCCCACCTGCTCGATGACCAGCTCGCGAGTCGGTGGCCGCGGCGGCGGCGGCGCCAACTCGCCCCCGACGAAAGGCCAAGCCCTCGGAAAGCACCCCTGGGGAAACGCCGTCTCGGGGTTGAAACCCGCGGACGCCTGGAGGATCGACTCGATCACGGCCGGCGGAGCCGTCTACCCACTTCGCGTGTTTTCTGCTAGAATGCGCCGCCAAGAGAGAACTTCGAGCACGGCTCCGAGCGCCGAGGCGCGTCGCGAGCCACTAGGAGCACCGGTATGGCCCTGTTCGCCACCCTGGAGACCCGCCGCAGCTGCCATCGATGGGCGGCAACCATGAGAAGAGGAATCAACCTGAAGGCCGTGGGTGCGCTCTTGGCTTTGACGTTCGTCACGACAAACGGCACCGCGGTGGCTCAAGAGAATCGTACGCCCGCGACCATTGAACGGAAGACGAGCCTGGCACCCGACGCCGTGACGATCGTCTATTCGGCGGCCGGTGCCGGCGAAACGGCCCTCGTCTTCATCCACGGCGGACTTGCCGATCGCACCTTCTTCGACGCTCAGCTCAAAGCCTTTGCAGATTCGTATCGGGTCATTGCCCTCGACCTCGCCGGGCACGGCGAGTCCGGCGCGAACCGTCCGCGGTGGGGGATTCCGGAGTTCGCAGCGGATGTCAAAGCCGTCGTCGAAGCCGAGAAGCTCAAGCGGGTCATTCTCTTCGGCAATTCGCTCGGTGGGCCGACGGCCATCGAAGCGGCATTGCTCCTGCCGGGGCGCGTCATCGGCGTTGTCGGCATCGATACGTTTCAGCGTCTCGACTATTCGATGACGAACGAGGCAGCGCGCCAAGGGGCCGAGGCGTTTCGAACCGACTACTCCGGCACCTTGAACAGCATGGTGAGGATGTTCTTCCACGCCGACGCGGATCCGGCACTCATCGCTGAAGCCGAAAGACGAATGCAGAAGTCCCCCCCCGAATCGGCCTATGAGATGTTCCTTTCCCTGGCCGGATACAACCCGGCCGACTCGGCGCGGAATCTGGCGGTACCACTGAGGGCCATCAACGGCGATCGCTTTCCAACCGACGTTGCCTCGATCAGGAAGATCAAACCCGATTTCAACGTCGTTGTCATGAAACACACGGGTCACTACCCGATGCTCGAACGGCCGGACGAGCTCAACCGGCATGTTTTGGGCATGGTCCAGGAGCTCACGCGCGGTGCCGTGGCGCTTGGCGGTGCAGCGTCTGGGACGGCCCAGCCAGATCCGGAGGTCTACCCCTTTCGGCAGATCGACGAGCAAACCCTGAACGCCTACGTGTTCTCCCCCTCCGGCCGCCGTCCGGAGTCGAGGGCCAACGGTGTTTTGTTGTTCCATGGAGGTGGCTGGGCCGCGGGTACGCCGGAATGGACCTTCGAGACCGCCCGCCGCTTCGCGGACTCGGGGTTGGTGGCGATCGCCGTGCAGTACCGCTTGTCAGAGGGCGACATCACGCCGATCGAAGCCCTTGACGACGTGTGTGCCGCTTTCGCGTGGGCGCGGGAACGGGCCCCTGAGCTCGGCCTCACCGAGCGTCTCGCTGGGTACGGCGTGTCGGCGGGTGGCCACCTCGTAACCGCGACGGTAACCGTGGGCTGCCCCGGTGCCTCCGGGGACGATCCCGTGGGCCCGGCCGCATTGTTGCTGTGGTCGCCAGCGTTGGACGTCTCGGGCGACGGCTGGTTTCGCAAAAAACTCCAGGGGCGTGCCACGGCAGCGACGTACTCGCCAGTAGAGCATGTTCGCGCTTCGACACCGCCCACGTCCATTGTCCATGGTAAGAAGGACACTCTGACGCCGCTCTCCGGCGTCCAAGTGTACTGTGATCGCTTGATTGCATTGGGGGGCATGTGCGAGTTACACGTCTATGATGGCGTTGGGCATTTGCTCACCCGCAACCTGGCAAATCAAGAGAGCGACTTCGACCCGGATCCGGAAGCGCGGGCTGACGGCATCGCCCAGCATCTCCGGTTCCTGAAAGAGCTGCAATTCATCCCACGCGAATCCGGTCCGGCCGGGGTTTAGCCTCCATGTCGGCGGGAAGTAGGTGGGGGCTCGTGGCCGTCCCGTCCGTTCGGGAGATCCCGGAAGGCGTGGGACGGGCCGTCCCGGCGATCAACCTGGCCGTCGCCCGCGACCGCAAGCTCCACGACCTGCGCTCGGAAGAGGCGGCCCTGCGCCGCGACCGCGACAAGACGAAGCGGCTCCTCGGACGGCTGATCGTCGGCCTGCGCCGGATGATCCGCGGCGCCTACGTCGCGCCCGACCTCGTCGCCCTGGGCCTCTTGAGGTGCCTGCCCCCCCTCGTGAGGTGCCTGCCGAATCGCAACTGAAACCGTCGCCGTCCTCTGACGGTTATCTGCTGTGAAATACGTCACAGTCCGCCTCCGCCTCAGAAGGTGCCACGCGAATCACAAGCCCCTTGTTTTCAACGGTTTACGCCAGATTTGACCTGCTGAGGGGCGCTTTGCTGGCTGCGGAATCGGGCCTCAGAAGCGTGGCGCCCGACCAAACCGAGCGAATTTGGCCTTGATCCTGCTTTTCGCGCTTCTTCTGACGCGTCTGCTCTGGCTGATCCTCCCGGCTCCGGTGTTGGTGCCGGTGGGCGCGACCGCCGCCGTCGTCTTTCTGCTCTTCCTCATCATATGGCGCGGCATGGGCACGACCACCGCGCCGCCGCAGACGGCCTGACGCGGCCGGCTGGTCCGTCTCGTGGTCCGTCCGAGCGCCAGCTCCAGCACGCCAGAATGCGGGCGAAGAGCCGGAAACCCTGTCCACCGATGTGATGCCGCCGAAGACGACACACCCCCTGGATCCGAGGTCGGCCGGTTTTCGCTCCCGTTTCTGGGGACAAACCGGCGAGGCCCACTTCATCTTCCGCGACCGTAGCGTAGCCGGGACCGACCGCAAGGCTCCCCGCGGCGGCTCGGGGCAGGAGGACGCTCCGCAGGACGGCGAAACGCCACAGCCGGACGGCCTGCCCGGACGCGGTGTCGACTGACCTCGCTCAGCGTCCGGCCGGCGACCCGGCGATCCGGCGGCGGTAAGCGGCGGTCTCGTAGACCCTCGGGGTTGGGCGAGCGGTCGTCCTGGGGTGCAGCTGGGATCCTGAGGGGATCTCGAAGCGAAACCCGCCCCCGCCTGCCTCCCGAAGGAGGCAGTCTCCCATACCGAAAAGTTCCACCGCATAAGCCGGAGGCTATTCTAGGCCAGTGTAACGATCTGGTCAAGATTTCTCATGCGCTCGGAGGCGAAAATCTTCGTCTTCGTAGGTCAGGCTTCGCCTGACTGTTGGCGAAGCTGGCTACACTAGAACGTTCTGGCCACCAGCGCATAAGACTGCGGGAAAAGAGTGATTCGATGGGCAGAGACCACGATCTCGAAATCACCGGCCGGAGCGTTTTCCCAGATCACCTGCTCGACGTTGTTGGTGCGATCGAAATTGCTCGAATTGGCGGGCATGTTGCCGTGCCTTTCCTCACCGTCGGGTGAGCGGACGATCAGGTCGAGGTCGTTCTGCAACGTCTCGCCCGGCGGGTCGCTCCATACCAGAGTGACCTTGAGGGTCGAGCCGGCAGCCGCGACCTGAACGGTGCGGGCCTCTTCTTCGCCGACGTCGAGCTCCCGGTCTTCGTCGAAGAACGCGAACAGCTGCCCGTAGCCGGGGCCCACGGTCCTGGCGAGGTTGACACGGCCGAAGCCCTCGTTGAAGTTGGGGGTGGCTCCGGTCTCGCTGGGAACGTACTGACCCGCGATGTTGCCCGCGCCGTTGATCAGCATGGCTTTGACCAGCGCGGCCTTGGGCTGGTGCTGGTGCTCGTTCGCCATGTACTCCCGTACGATGGCGGTACAGCCGGCGACCAGCGGCGTCGCCATGCTGGTGCCACCCATGTAGGCGTAGTCGCTGTCGCTCGATCGGCCCCAGAAGGAACCGACCCGGGCGCGCCTGGAATGGGCCGAGAGAATGGCCGTGCCGGGAGCGACGACGTCGGGCTTGATCCTGCCGTCTACGGTGGGTCCCCGGCCGCTGAAGGCGGCCATGCCTTCACGGTCCGTGGCCCAGAAGTCACTGCTGACCGGGTTGGAGGGGAAAGAGGTAGGCCAGGGGTCGCCATACCTCTTCGAGTTGCTGGTCGGACGCTCGCTCTCCGAAGCTCCTATCGTGATGCAGTTCTTGGCCGTACCCGGAGCGGTGACCGAGCCCAGGTCGACGACTCCGTTGGCGTTGCGGTCCGCTCCGTCGTTGCCCGCGGCAAAGCAGATCACCATGTCGCGGTGGCTCCAGACAAACTCGTCGACGTCGCGGGAGAACTGGGAATAGCGCCCCGCGGAATTGGTGGAGCCCCAGGAGTTGGTGTGGATCCTCGCCTGGTCGTCGTCGTAGGGGGTACCGAAGAGGCCGTTCAGGTCGGCCGGCAGACCTCCCAGGCCACCCCGCGAGTCCAGGACCGACTGCATGATCAGCCGCGCCTTGGGCGCGGTGCCCTGGATCGCGCCTTCGGAGCTGGACTGGCCGTCGCCGAGGACCGAGCCCGCCACGTGGGTGCCGTGGCCGTGCGGATCGTCTCCCCGCTTGCGTCCGAGGGCGTAGACCTTGAGCACCCGGTCTTTGAACGCCTCGTGGACCTTGGAGGTCGAGCCTCGGTCGAAGCCGGTGTCGCAGACGGTGACGGTCTGACCCTCGCCCGCCAGGCTGGTGCTCTGGTAGACGTCGTCGGCTCCGAGGATTCCGCGCGCGACGTTGTTGAACAGAACGTTGGGGAGCACTTCTTCGACGTGGCGTACCTCGTCGAGTGCGGCGACGCGCTCCAGCCGATGGTGCTGGATCGTGGCGCGGACTCTGTTGCGGCAGATCTCGAGGCTGTCGCGGTCTACTCCGGCAGCCTCCGCCAGCGCTTCGACGACGTCCTCGGCGGGGGTGTCGTTGTGGAGCACGACGTCGACCTCGGCGGGCTGGGGGCTGGGCGAGCTTTCCATCGGTCCCAGCGCCAGCAGGGCGGCGGGTTGACGCGAGCTCCGCTCACGACCGCGTAAGTTGGCCGCGATCTTGAAGTCGCGCAGATAGGGATTCGCCCATTCCACGAAGGGCAGGTTCTGGACCGGTCCCAGGTCGGCCGGTTCGTAGCGTGCCAGGTAGGTGTTCTCCGGCACGTATTCGAGGATCTTGACCTGCAAATTCACCAGCGCCTCACGCTGGTCCTTGCCGAGGGGTGCCACGGTCTGAATCAGGATGTAGCTCGTGCTCGTCGTGTCGCTGCTCGGCATCCCCAAGGCGGCGAATTGAGGAGCTTCCCGCTCCGGGTCCATGGTGATGCCGTTGATCGTGATCTTGGCCATGTCGTTCTCCTTTTTGTGAATGATTTACTGTTCCGATCTATGGTTCCACGGGCTTCACCCAAGTGCTGTCGCCCGACGTTTGTTCCGCAAAACCGCAGGCACGACACCGCTCACGGGAGATCGGCGCGGCACGCGCCCGCGGGCGGTTCTCCGGCACCTTGGGCAGCGATGCCCACACCGAGGCGCCGCTCACCTGGAGCAGCAGCGCGCAGCAAACGACATGACTGACGAAACGGTAGAGCTCTTTTCTGAGCTGGGCTTTGCATGCGCTCGTCTCCCTTCAAATACCCGCCGAGGTCGGATCTCCGAAGGACGGCGGAGCCGTCCCACGGGATGCGAGGCTTTGCGGCATCGGCTTTCGCTGGCTGTGCCCTTTTCAGGTTTGGATCCAGCCTAGGCGCGGTCGCGGAGTTTGTCAATACTGGATCTGTCCCTTTCGGCTGATCTCCGGACAACCCCTTCGAGATCAGCGACTTACGTCGTGATCACGGATCCTGGCACGGACCTTGCCAAAACATGGAGCCCAGGGCGGCCCGGAGGCCGCTCGCCGTCCGCGCGGCGTGCGTTCCCCCGTCAGATCGAAGCGAGTCCCGTTGCGATCCGAAGTGCCTCGTCGACACGTCTCATCGTGTCGTTCCCGACTCGGCCGAGGTGGCTGAGCAGACGCCTCTTGTCGATGGAACGTAGCTGCATCAGCAGGATCTTTGAGCGCACGGCCAGTCCACCTTCTGGCGGCTCGATGAGGGCTTCGAACGGATAGACCTTGTGGGTCTTACGGCTGGTCAGGGCGGCGACCAACACCACGGGGGAGTGCTTGTTGACCAGATCTGGCGAGATGACCAGGGCCGGACGGTCTCCCGCCTGCTCAGAGCCAACGGTAGAGTCCAGGCGAACGCGGACGACATCACCGCGGCGAGGAGCCACCGGCAAGCTCACGCTCGACCTCTTCTTCGAGGGGATGGAGCTCCTCTTCCAGGCGAAGGTATTCGTCCGCCATTTCGCGGCAGCCCTGGACGATCTCGCTCCGAATGACCTCCCGCTGTCTTCGATCCAGCCAGTCCTGGATCAAGGTCGCAATGATCGAGCTTCGCTGAGTGGCAGGCACCTCGCGTTCAAACTGCAGGAGGGCCTCCGGGGGTAACGTGTAGGTTCTCTCTACCAATGCCATGCTTCACCTCTTCGCCGACTCTACCACAATCTGCCACCAGGAAACCCTTCAAAGCTGATCGTCGAAGTAGCCGCCGCGCGCGCACTCGGACACCTTCGGAGCGTACCCGCACCGTGTGCCAGGCTCCGTCGTTGCGGTTGTTGCTGGGATAGTAGCCGAGCACGTACTGCTCCCGCAGCTCCTGGAGGATCTCACGGAAGGCCGCTGCGGCGTCGTCGATGTGCCCGATCTCGCGGATCCGGCCGCCGCTCGAACCCACGGGTCCGGAAATCCTCGATCAGGGCCCGGGCGATCGAGATCCGGGGCGGAATCTGGGGTAGCTCGTCGACGTCGTAGAAGGCCGCGTCCTCGATCTCGACGCCGTCGACACGGATCTCGCCGTCGAGATAGCGGGCCAGAAAACCGATCATCAGCGAGTGGGGAAAAGGCCAGGGCTGGCTGGCGAAGTAGCGCACGTCGCCCACCAGGACGCCGACCTCCTCCTCGATCTCGCGCACCACGGCCTCTTCCAGGCTCTCCCCGGGCTCCACGAAGCCGGCGAGCGTCGAATACATGCCGGGCGGGAAGTGGGGAGAGCGGGCGAGGAGGATCTCCCGGCCGCGCTCCACGGCCACGATGACCGCTGGCGCGAGGCGCGGATAGGCCTTGAGCTCGCAGCGCGGACACACTTTCGAGCGGTCGTCGGGGTGGTCCTCCGTCGCCGCGGCGCAGCGGCTGCAGAACTGGTGGTCACGGTCCCAGTCGACGACCTGGATGGCGCGTCCGGCGATCTGGAACCAGGGCTCGCCGAGCGCCGGGTAGAGCCGGCGCAGGCTGAGGAACGCCATGCCGTCGGGCGGCTCCGACGCTTCGGCGATCTCCAGGGAGAGGAGCTCGTAGCCGTCGAGGGTCCCGAGGTACTGCCGGCGGAGTGTCTGCAGGAGAGGCGGCGCGCCGGCCAGGCTCTCGACCTCGGCGAGCTGCGGCAGCCGAACGTTACCGTCGTCGTCGCGGCGGACGAGGAGGCGCCGGCCGCGAAAAGCGAAAGCCCAGGCGTCGGGCGCGGGCTCCTTGTCCAGGTGGACGCCGGGCTCGAAGCGGTACGCGGCCATGATCGTCGTCCTCTTTGACGACTCTACGCGTGACGGTAGGCGCCCAGGCTCTTGGCGGTTTGCAGCCGGAGGTTGCCGATCAGGTCGAGGCAGTCGGGCACCGCGGCAAAGACAGCGTCGAGGCAGGTCTTGATGGCGCGCGGCTTGCCGGGGAGGTTCAGGATCAGGCAGCGTCCGCGGATGCCGGCCGTCTGGCGCGACAGGATGGCGGTGGGGACCTCGGCGAGCGAAGCGCGCCGCATCTGCTCGCCGAAGCCGGGCAGGATCCTCTCGCAGACGGCTTCGGTGGCCTCGGGGGTGACGTCGCGTGACGCCGGTCCCGTGCCGCCGGAGGTGAGGACGAGGTCGCAGCCCACCTCGTCGGCGAGCTCGACGAGCGCCGCCTCGATCGCCGAGCGCTCGTCGGCCACCAGGCGCCGGTGGTGCTCGTGGGGCGAGGTGACGACGTCGTCGAGGTAGGCGGCGATCGCCGGGCCGGAGAGGTCTTCGTAGTCGCCGCGGCTGGCGCGGTCGGAGACCGTCAGGATGCCGAAGCGGGCGGTGCTGCGGGTCGTTCGAGCCATTGCCGCCGATCGTAGAGGGTCCGGGTGGCCAGGATCAAGGGAAGTCGACGTGGAGCCCGTGATAATGGCCGGTGTCGGAAGCTTCGACCGTCACCACGTGGCCGGCGCCGGGATTGGCGAGGCCGGTCACGGTGACGACGTTCGAGTACCAGCCGTCGCCCACCACGCTCTCGCCGGTGCAGTCCAAGGACTCGCCGAGCGCCAGGGTCGCTTTCGGGCAGCGGACGCTGACGCTCGGGTCCTCGCTGTGGATCTCGATGCCGGCAAGGCGGGTCTCGCCCGTGTTGGTCACCGTGTAGGTCCAGCTCAGCGCCTCGCCGCTCCACAGCGCCAGAACGGGCTCCTCGTCGGCAGCCTGGCCGTCGATCGTCGTGTCGACGTGGATCGCCGGGGTGAGGAGCACGATCTCGCGGCCGAAGTAGTGGCTCGGATCGTGGTCGCGGACGATCTCGCCGTCCTCGGTCCAGGCGCTGACCAGGCCGTAGCTCTTGTGCTGGCCGGCGAGGGCGCGGCCCTCGGCGGTGCAGGTCATCGTCTCGCCGGCGTCGAGCTCGTCGTGGGGGCAGAGCACCTCGGCATCCTCAGAATCGGTCACCGTGAGGTGGTAAAGGGGCAGGTCGCCGTCGTTCTTGACCACGTACCGCCAGAGGACCTCGTCGCCCACCACGATCTCGGGACCCGGCGCCCGATCGGCGTTCACACCGTTGGTCGCGGTCTCGATCCGGACGCTCGCGGCAGGCCGACCCTCGGTGGAGCGTGAAGGCAGGACGACAGCCCTCAGGCCGAAGCTGAACCGGTCGTAGGCCGAATATTGCACGGCGACGAAGGTCTCCTCGGCGGTCGTCACCTCGATCCATCCGGCGACGGCGTCGAGGCCGAGCTCGGAGACCTTCAAGACCTCGAGGGGCTGGAAGCTCATCTCGCGCTCGGCGAGAAGCTCCCCGTCCTGGCGGTAGACGATCAGCCAGCCCTGAATCTTCTCCTGCTCGCTGAGCTCGGCGTCCTCGGACGGCCGGCTGGAGGTGGGCGCGTAGACCACCACCTCGGTCTCCGCGCCGAGAGCCCCGCCGTTCAGGAAGCGCAGGCCATGACGGGTGCCGACCGTGTCGGTGGAGCCCAGGGCGGTGCTCGTGTGGAGCAACAGGTCTCCCCGGGCGCTCTCGCCGGCGAGGTCGAGGACCTGAAAGTCGCCGAAGATCGTGTCCGTGCCGGCGGCGGCCACGACGAGCGAGCCGATCGCGGTCTCGTTCTTCGCCCCGGAGCTGTAGTAGAAGCCGCTGCGCGGTGAAGGCCGTCCGGTGAGGGCGGCGCGTGCATGCTCCGCCTCTTCAGCGGAGAGGTTGCGATCGGGGAGGCTGCCGCGTACGAGCCAGTCGCCGAGGTTCATCGTCCGCGCCTCGTGGGCGGCGAGCTCGGTCCGGGTGACGAGGACCTCGATTCCCCAGTTGGAGCGAACCGTCATCTCGACCTCGACCGCCTCGGCCGAAGGATTGACGAGCGAGACGTAGGTCGTCGCTGCGTGGCCCGCGAGGTCGACCTCGAAGGAAGGCAGGAGGAGCGTGGACGTGGCCGGTTGCGCCGCGGCGGCTGTGGCCAAGCCGAGCGTGAGGATGAGCGCCGCGCTCGTCAGAAGTTGGGTCTTGTTGCTGGTCATGGCTCGTTTTCTCCTGCCTGGTGAAGTTTTTCGCTCCTCACCCGACGTACTCAGCAGGATCCGTGCCAGGTCCACGGTCCCCTCGGCAAGCCGAAAACCCCCGGGAATTGGTGGTTTCGCCCCCTGGCGACGCCTGTGAGGTGCCGCTCACGAGAGACAGGATGCCGCTCGCGAGAGGCAGGGCCATGTCCAAAAAGAGAAGGCCCCCGCAGCCGGAGGGCTGCAGGGGCCTTGGGAGGGTCTCGGCGCGTCGGCGCCGCCAGGGCTGCTAAACCGTCCCCTTGGGGGGAGTGAGGGGGGGACTCACTAGCTCAGGGGGCAGCCGAGGTTGTTGTCGCGGTCAATCGAGGAGGCGAGGCTAAGCATCGTGTCGCGGTCCCCGCTGCCGAGCGCGGAGTTGACGTCGGAGATCAGCAGTGCCGTCGCCCGCGGGTAGCTGACGCCGTCGTGGCTGGTGTTCAAGAGCCCCGCCACGGCGGCCCGAAGGAGGTTGCCGACACCGCCCTCGACCCCGCTGCCGCCCTTGAAGCTGAGCGCTTCGTGCAGGCTTGCCGAGCCGTACGCGGGGTAGGCCGAGGCCTGGCCGAAGACACTCTGGGTCGCCTGGCCGGGAGAGTATCCCGCGGCCGCCCACGAGTCGGTGTGGTTCTTCCAGTAGCCCGGGGTGCAGCCCTGCGTGCCACCAGGAGGCGGCGGGATCTCCTCGCCGTAGTAGTGGCTGGGGTCGGAGTCGCTGACCGTCATTCCGGAGCCCTCGCCCGTCGCCGTGCCGAGGTTCGAGTACTGTCCCGCGGTGGCGGTGCCGTAGCCGGTGCAGGTCATCGACTCTCCGGCCTTGAGGCTCGTCTTGGGGCAGCTGACCGCGACGCCGCGGTTGTCGCTCACCTGGACGTTCACAAGGTCCGCCTCACCGATGTTGGTCACCACGTAGGTCCAGGTCACCGCGGAGCCTTCCAGGATCGTCGGACCCGGGGCGACGTCGGCGTCGTGGCCGTTGGTGGCCTTTTCGATGTCGATCAGAACCGTCGGCGGGGGCGGCGGAGTCATGCCGAAGTAGTGGCTGGGATCGGAGTCCGTGACCGTTTTCCCGTCGCCGTCGCCCGTCGCCGTACCGATGTTCGAGTACTGGCCTTCCGTGGCGGTGCCGTGGCCGGTGCAGGTCATCGACTGACCCGCCTTGAGGCTCGTCTTGGGGCAGCTGACCGCGACGCCGCGGTTGTCGCTCACCTGGACGTTTGAAAGGTCGGCCTCGCCGTCGTTGGTGACCACATAGGTCCAGGTCACCGGGTCGCCGGTCTTGATCGACGGGCCCGGGGCGGTGTCGGCGTCGTGGCCGTTGGTGGCTTTTTCGATGTCGATCGAAACCGCGGGCGGAGGCGGCGGGGTCATGCCGAAGTAGTGGCTGGGATCGGAATCGGTGACCGTGCCGATGTTGCCGCCGCCAAGGTCGCCCTTGCCGATGACCGAGCCGACGTTCCCGTACTGACCTTCCGTGGCGGTGCCGTGGCCGGTGCAGGTCATCTTCTCGTCCACCGCGAGGGTGGTCTTGGGGCAGCTCACCACGACGCCCTGGTCGTCGCTGACCTCGACGTTGGTCAGCTCCACCGAGCTATTGTTGGTCACCACGTAGGTCCAGGTCACGGGATCACCGGCCGGGATCGACGGTCCGGGAGCCTCGTCGGCGTCCTCGCCGTTGGTCGCCTTTTCGATCTCGATCGCGAGGGATGGGATGGGCGGCGGCGGCGGGATCTCGCCGTAGTAATGGCTGGGATCGCTGTCGACGGCTTTCTTGCCCGATTCGGTGCCCCAACCGGTGGCCGTACCCACGTTCCGGTACTGGCCTTCCTCGGCGATGCCGTTGCCGGTGCAGGTCATCGACTCGCCCGCCGCCAGCTCGTCCTGAGGACAATCGACGTTAACGCCCTGGTCGTCGCTGACTACGATATCGGTCAGAGTCTCGTTGCCCGTGTTGGTCACGAAGTACTCCCAGAGCACCGGGTCTCCGACCGGGATCATCGGACCCGTCGGGTTGTCGGCGTCCTCGCCGTTGGTGTGCTTCTCGATGCGGATGCGGGGCGTCGGCGACGGATCCGGCGTCGGCGTCGTCGAGTCGGGCGGCAGGCAGACGGCGCGCAGGCCGACGCTGAAACGATCGTCGGCGTTGTAGCGCACGGCGATGAAGGTCTCCTGCTCGGTCACCACGCGGATCCAGCCGGCGCGGGCGTCGAAGCCGAGCTCCGAGAGCTTGACGGCCTGAAGCGGCAGGAAGCTCATCTCGCGGACCTCGACGAGCTCGCCGTTCTGGCGGTAGACGTAAAGCGTCGCGGCGATCTTCCGCTGCTCCAGGAAGTAGGGGCTCTCCGAGGGCTGGCTCGGCCGCGCCGACCAGACCATGAGCTCCGTGTCGGTGCCGAGCGCGCCGCCGAGGAAGAAGCGTACGCCGTGCTGCTCGCAAGCGGGTCCGGCGCAGGCGCCCGGGGAGGTGTCGAGCAAGAGGTCACCCTGGGCGTTGTCGCCCTGGGGATCGAAGACGAAGAAGTCGCCGAAGACCGCGCCGCGGCCGGCGGTCTGGCGGATGCGGACGAATCCGAAGGCGAGCTCAAGCTCGGTCTCGGTGCCGTAGTAGAGGCTCCCGCGCGGCGAGGCCTGTCCCGAAAGGGCGGCCTGCGCGTGCGCGAGGTCCTCGTCGCTAAGCTTTCGGTCGGGTAGCTTGCCCTGGATCAACCAGTCGCTAAGGTTGAAGGCTTTCGCTTCGTGGGCGGCGAGCTGCGCCCGGGTCGAGAAGATCTCGATCCCCCAGTTGCTGTAGACGCCCATCTTGATCTCGGTCTGGAAGTCGGAGGAGTTGACGACCGAGAAAAAAGTCGTGCGTCCGCCGTTGAGCTCGACTTCGAAGGAAGGCAACAAGAGCTCGGTGGAGCTCAGCTGGGGCTGGGCACCGGCGAGCGAGGCGAGGAAAAGCGTCAGGATGGCGATCAGGGTCGAGATGAGGGTCGTCTTCTTGGTCATGGTTCTCTCCTTCTTGAAACGGTTTTGTCGTGGCGTTCGAGAACCCTTTGAGCAAAGGCCGTGCCAGGCCGTCGGAAGCCGGAAAACCCTTGATTTTACGTGGTTTTCGCGTCCCGGGCGTGAGTTTGCGGGTTGCTGGCTGCCATCGGCGGGAGGCAGCGCGAAAGGTTCGAAAGGGCTGGATGCTCCGGTAACGAGCGGCTCGGCGGACGGTGTTTCCGGAGAGAGGCAGGGTGTCGCTGGTGGGCGGCAGTACAGGAGGACGTCCGTTCTTCCACGCAGGCGCCGGAACGAAAAAAGCTCCGCAGCCCTTGGGCTGCGGAGCTGCGACACGACCTTCTTTCTCGCGCCCCTAGGGGACGTCATGGTCAGGCCGATAGACGTGCCCTCTGACGATCAGGCTGCGAGCGGCATGCGTGGAGGATTGTCGGTCCGTCCGAGCTTGCGTCTTTCGGGCGACGGCAATTCGGGGAAGAAGTTGGCGACGAGGCCCTTGGAATCGCCGAGCGTCGACCAGCTCGCCCGGAACATCTCCGGGGCCGTTCGCGCGACGTTCCAGCAGCGCAGGTTCCAGACGTCGCCCTCGAAGGACGACATCTCGGACGAATCGCGAAGCGAGGGCGCGTAGACGTTGGGGTAAGCGAAGCTGCGGACGTCGCGAATTCCGTGGACGTAGATCTCGATCGACCTGCCGTTCGAGGTGACCCCGACGTGGCTCCAGACCCTCGGCTTCAAGGCCGTGCGCCCGACGAGCTGGCGCTGCCAGGGCTGTTGCTCGACGAAGAGCTGGCCGCGCGACGTGAGCCCCAGGGTCAGCTCACCGGGCTTCGAGAAGATGGCCGTCGAGCTCAAGGGGTTCCTGGGGAAGCCAACCCAGCCCTCGATCGAGAACGGCTGCGAGCCCCGAAGGGCGAGTGGCAGCTCGTGACCGCAGTGGAAGTAGGTTCCTGCGATCCGGAGGAATTCTGACGGCAGTGCTTGGAGAAGGGTCATGGTCGTGCTCCTCTGGTCTGGTGGCTCCTGATGTTCACCGCTTCAGCAAAGGCCGTGCCAGGTGACGAAACCGGCGCCGATGGGCCGCGCACGCCCAAGATCACGTCGTGCCCGCGCGTTCTCACCGCCGGAGCGCTGCGGCGGGTGCCGTTGGCCGGAGGCAGGGAGGCAGGGGCCGCGGGCGGCCGTGGCGGGCTCGCCGGCCAGGGACGCCGCGGCATCCGGTGAGTGCCGCTCGTCGGTGGCAGGGTGTCGCTTTTCGGAGGCAGGGTTGGTAAGCTGTCGGAAACTCCCCCGAGCAGGGTGTCGCCCTGCTTGGAGAAAGGTCGGATGGAAACCTACGCTGAGCTTTTCCGCATCTCGAAGTTCCTGCTCTCCGAACCCGACGACGATCACGTCGCCGAGCGCCTCCTGAGGCGTGTGGTCGAGGTCACGGGCGCTGAGCGCGCCTTCATCGTGGTGCGCGAGGAAGGCTCTTATCAGCAAAAGTTCGGGATTCACTACGACCGCGACCAGCTCTCGGCCGAGGAGCGCCGTTTCAGCCGTACCCTGGTGCGCGAGACGATCGAGAACCGGCAGCTGATCTACCTGCCGAACCTGATCGAGGACACCCGCTCGGCGCTCGCCAAGAGCGTAATGATGATGGGCACGGGATCGGTGCTGATCGCGCCGCTCCTCTTTGCCGACGAGGTCTACGGTGTCGTCTACCTGGAGAACCGCGGCCAGGTCGACAGCTTCAGCCCGGAGAGCCGTGCGTTCTTAAGCGAGCTCACCGAGGTGGCGGGGCTGTTTGTTCGCCGCGCCCTGGAGCGCCAGGCGCTGATGGAGAGGAACCGGAGCCTCGAGCGGGATCTTTTTGCCCGCCACGACTTCGAGGGAATCGTCACCCGCCATCCGAAGATGCTCGCGGTCTTGAAGCTCATCGCCCAGGTGGCCGACGCCGACGCGCCGGTACTGATCCGCGGCGAGACGGGAACGGGCAAGGAGCTGATCGCCCGGGCGGTGCACGTCAACAGCTCGCGCCGCGACCAGCCTCTGGTGACCATCCACTGCTCCGCGCTGCCCAAGGAGCTCATCGAATCCGAGCTTTTCGGCCACGTGGCGGGCGCTTTCACCGACGCCAAACGCGACCGTGAGGGACGGCTCGCGAGCGCCCACCGCGGGACCCTCTTCCTCGACGAGGTGGGCGACATCCCCACGGCAGTGCAGGCGAAGCTCCTGCGCTTCCTTCAGTTCGGAGAGCTTCAGCGGGTGGGATCCGACCATGTCAAGAAAGTCGACGTGCGGATCGTCGCGGCCACCCACCGGGACCTGCGGGCGATGAGCCGGGAAGGGACGTTCCGCGAGGACCTCTACTTTCGGCTGAAGGTGCTGGAGGTGGAGCTGCCGCCGCTGCGCGAGCGGCGCAGCGACGTCCCACTGCTGGTCGACCACTTCCTGAAGCAGCACTGGCGGCGCCAGGACGAGAAGCCCGAATGGACGAGCGAGGCCACCCGGGCCCTTGAAGCCTACGACTATCCGGGCAACGTCCGGGAGTTGGCCCACATGGTGGAGCGCACGTGCCTGCTGGCGACCGGGCCTCGCCTCGGCAAAGACCTCCTGCCCTCGGAGGTCCTCGGGACGCCGGGCGACGCCGCGGCGGGCCCGGTCTTCGAGAAGCTGACCCGCGACGAGCTCAACGAGGCTCGCGAGGCGAGCGCTTCCCGGGTCGAGCAGGAGTTCCTCAGGGCGCTCCTGGAGAAAGTCGGCGGCAACGTGTCGCAGGCGGCCCGGGAGTCGGGTCTGCATCGCAGCTACCTGCAAAAGCTCATCGCCCGGCATCGCTCGGAGCTCGGTGACGTCATCGTGGCGGAGGGCTGAAACGCATGGGCTCGCTTCTCTGTCCGCAATGTGGCCAGGAGAACTCGGAGTTCGATCCGCGGTGCCGTTCGTGCAGCGCCGCGCTGCCCGCCGCCTCGACCCGGATGTCGGAGTCGGCTTCCGCGTCCACGACGTCCACCAGCAATCTCTCGGCCACGACGCCGGAGTCGGTTCGCAGGATCTCGCACTTCCAGGTCTATGAGCTCCTGGGCCGCGGCGGCATGGGCGAGGTCTACCGCGGTCACGACGAGGACCTCGACCGGCCGGTGGCGCTCAAGATCGTCCGTCCCAAAAGAAAGCGGACGCGGCGCACCGCCGAAGCCCGGCCGTCACCGCGCGAGGAGGGCAAACGGGAAGGTGACGGCCGGGAGAAGCTGAGCCAGACCGAGCGCTTCGTCAGTGAGGCCCAGGTGACCGGCCGCCTCGACCATCCCAACATCGTTCCGATCTACGAGCTCGGAATGGACGAGGAGAACGGCGTCTTTTTCGCCATGAAGCTCGTCGAGGGCGACACCTTGACGCTGGCGCTCAAGAACGACGGCGACCGGCGCCTGCGGCCGAGCCGTCTGGCTTACTACCTCCAGGTCTTCTTGAAGGTCTGTGACGCCGTCTCTTTTGCCCACAGCCGCCAGGTCGTCCACCGCGACTTGAAGCCGTCGAACATGATGGTGGGGGAGTACGGCCAGGTCCACCTGATGGACTGGGGCGTGGCGTTCCTCGTCGAGAGGAAGATCAACGAAGCCGAGTCGAGCGGCCGGCACGACCGGTCCTTCGGCAAGGTGGTCGGCACCATCCGCTACATGTCGCCCGAGCAGGTCCAGGGACGCCACGACCAGGTCGACGAGAAAAGCGACGTCTTCTCCCTCGGCGCGACGCTCTACCACGTCCTGACGGGCCATGCTCCCTACATGGCGCGGACCTTGCCGGCCCTCCTGCGCCAGGCCCTGGCCTGTGACTTCGTGCCCGCTGACCTCGACGTCGGCAAGGGCCGGGTGCCGCCGGCCCTGGCGCGGATCGCCACACGCGCCATGGCCCCGGATCCCGACGACCGTTACCCGTCGGTCCAGGAGCTGCAGAGAGACGTCGAGGCTTTTCTGCGCGGCTCCTGGGACCAGCCGATCCGCACCTTCCCGGCGGGGGAAAAAATCATCGTCCAGGGCGAGGAGGGCGACGCGGCCTACGTCATCCTCGAGGGGCGCTGCGCGGTGGTCGACGACTCGGGAGAGGAGCCGGTGGTGCTGCGCGAGATGGGCCCGGGCGACGTCTTCGGCGAGACCGCGGTGTTTTCATCCACCACCCGGACGGCGACGGTCGAGGCCCTGGAAGAAGTCACCGTCACCGTGGTGACCCGGGAGACGCTCACCTCCGGGCTGGACCTCAGCTCCTACATGGGACGCTTCGTCCGCGGATTGGCCGACCGCTTCTCCGAAGTCGACGCGCGGTGCCGCGAGCTGGAGCGCGAACGGCTCCATCGTCCGGAGGAGTAGGCCACCCGGCGTTAAGGCCGAGCGAGGTTTTCTCTTTCGAAAAAGGGCCGTTCCGCCGTCCGCCGCCTCGTCTTCGGTGACGATCGCGTCGGTGTGAGCGCTGCCGTGAAGGTGGACGTGGCACAACGGTTCGAACCTCGGCGACCTCCGCTACAGGCCTCAAGGCCCGTGCGATGGACTGGAAAGGCGGCTGAAGCCGCCTTCCGGAAGGGACCGTCGAGAAAATTCGGCTCATTTATCAAGACGTTCAGAGCCCTAGCCGGCCTAGTGGTCATGGCCAGCGTGCAATCGTTTCTCGGCCTCTTCGATGTACTTCAACTGTGCCTCTTCGCCGAAAACCCTGTAGACGTAATGAGCCAGCCAGTGTTCGACCGCTCGGGCATCTGGCTTCCTGGCAATCACTACCTTCTCGATCAGCTCACCGTCGCGCAAGATTTTGAGTCGAATCTGATCACCGACTCTCGTTCTAGCAATGGTCTCCGCTTGAAGGCTCGGTTCATCTCGGAGCGGCTGCATGTCATTCCACCCGACGATCCGGTCACCCACTTCGACGCCGGCCTCTCCGGCAGCGCCGGCTGGGAGCAAGGTGGCAACTTCCCAGTAGGCTTCGATCTCCCCGGAATCAGTTTTCTCTTGGGGTTTCATGACCAAGCCCACCAAGCCCCTCTTTTCAAATTCCTTTCGTTTCATCGCAACGCATGGTTCAACATCTCCGGCACAGGTAGGGTCGCTGGTATTTGCCTGCGCAGCCGCATCCCGCTCGCCACCCGCGGTCAGCAGGGCGAGGCTCAAGGCTACAAGGGATAGAATTCGCATAGGAATCTCCTTTCGACATGAGGATCGAGGTGCGGAAATCAGTTGCCTGATTCCGCCGCTGCCCCACCGCCCGCTGTCAGGACCAGCTCGCCCCCTGGGGGCAGAAACCCACTGGTACAAAGGGAGGCAGCTGGAGCTTCCCAGTGGATCAATTGGACGGAGTCGAAGTCGACAGTACAAAGACTGTACGAGCCGCTTTCCATTGCCGGCAGCAGGAGCTGCCCTTGGAGAGCGGGCGGTCGGAATTTCTGCGACAAAACACGAAGCATAGGGAACAGAATCGTTACCCCTTCGTGATACAGCAAGGGAATGGAAGCTCTCGGCTCGCGGCTACCTTCCGGGCGAGCTGCTCGAGGCGGCCAACCCGACTCCCGGACGTCCAGGACGAGGTTGCCGCCATTTTTTTCCAAAAGGACAAGAATCGGCTCGTCCGGATTCACCGGCTGCCTGAGGATGCGAGTACCAAAGCCAGGTGCCTGCACGACCAAGTTGAGCCATGGAACGTTCGTCTGAACGTCAACGTAAAAGACGCCGTCGAGATTCGATCCTTCGTCTGCTATTTCAAAGCTTGGGCTTGAATTCAGATCAGGCCAGGCCAGGATTCGTGCCCCGGCAACGGGCCCGGACTCCGAGAGGACCTGACCGCTGACTTCGGTTTCTTCACGCAATACGAGAAGAAGGGCAGGAGGGATCATTTCTTCCTGAAGAGATACTGCGGTGGAGTCGCTGTCAAGGCCATCCTTCGACGCCTGAACCAGCGTGTTTCCCGGCAGGACGCCCCAGATTTCGAATTGACCTTGGTCGTCAGAGGTTGTAGTGCTGATCGTCTTGCCTTCTCCGGCCACCCGGATCCTGGCCTCCGGCACGGCCTCTCCAGTGTGCCCTACGACCTTGCCTTGAAGTCTGGTATCCGGGATCTCAATGTCGACCTTGGCGACGCTCTTACCCCGTGAGAGCTTCACCTGCACAGGCTTCAGAGCGAGCATGGTGCCCGACAGCTCGGCCGGCGCCACTACCGGCCGCCACTCACCTTCGCTCGGGAGAAGGCCCGAGAATTCGCCTTCTTCACCAATATGAAATTCCAATCTGGCGCCCTTGTCGGCAAGCCACAGCGTACCGGGCACTGGATCCCGGCCCAAGACCACCGTGCCCTCGATCTCGACAATCGGTATTTCTACGTGGAGGAATCGCTCGCCCGCTTCCAGCTCGATTTCTCTGACGATCCAAGGCTTGCCCTCCGAGTCAAGGACCCGGAGAAGATACTCGGTGGGATCCAGACCTCCGGCAACCCATTGCCCCGCCTCGGTCGTATGGCCTTCAATCGGAGTGCCGAGATACCGGTTTCTTGTCGTCACGTAGAGCTTGACGTTCCACGGCTCACCCAGGACGTCTGACAATGGCTCCAACGACAGTCGCAGGATAGCTGGCCTCGCCATGACCAGCACGTCGTCAAGCGCCTCTTCCGCCTGCTCGCCTACGACGACCAGTTGATCGAGCTGGGACCGGGCATAGCCCTCCTTCGTGCCGGCTACGCGATACGTACCAGGAGGAATTCCTCCAACCTGAAAAAAACCTCGCTCATTGGTGGTAGCACCAAGTTCCTGGCGCCGCAACCTTCCCTCCAGCGTCGGGTCGAGTACTTCGGCCTGCATCGGTGGAGTCAGAGCGACCTCCACACCCGTGAGAGGCTCGCCGGCCGCATCCTTGACCCACCCTACGACGGAACCGCCACTCAGAAGAGGTAAAACCCCCAACTCCTTGCTCTTCGCCGCCCCCAGGTTTAAGTTCCAGAGATAGATGGGTGCGAAGCCTTCGGCCTTGAAGCGAAGGTCGAGCTGACCGGCGGGTGCGGAACAGTGTACTTCAAGCTGGCTCAGCTGGCATGTTACGGTACCTCCCGGCACTTGAGGCTCAGGCGGCGGGGCGTCGCTGATGGCTTGGCTGAACCTGACCTCGATTCCAGAGGGCGGTGAGTCTCCGGCGACGGCCAGAGAAGCATGGAGACGAGCCAGCGGAAAGAGTTTCAGGCTTACCTCGACGTCTCCGCCAGCTGGCTTGATCAGTACGCTTTCTGCCCACCACGTATCGCTTTCAAGGCGCGCTTTCCACGGATCCGAATTGGGCAGAGAGATCGCCGCCTCGCCTGGCACAGCAATGGGCATGGCGATCGCGGCTGGATCTTCTGCCGTGCCGGAACGCGTCGGCTCGAGAATCAACACGGCCTCGACAGTTGTCTTCGGCGACATCTCCGCAGCCAGCACCACACGAACCTTGACGGAAAGCGAAGCTGCCCACGCAATCTCCCCGATCATCCAGCAACAGATCGCCAATGTAGCGCAACTTCGCCAAGTCATGTCAACCTCAGCTTCTTGAAGTCAGGCCAAGGTCAAGCCAACAGACACCGGTTGCCGCGGTTGTGGCAGCCGGCTGAATCTACATAACAATCATCGAACGTGGTAAGGGCTCCGGGTTGACATACATCGACGACCCAGCAGTCCACAAGCCACTGGCAAACAAACCGCCAAGTACAACGCTCGCAAGCGCTGGCCGATGGCGTGAAGGCCAACGCCAGGATCACGAAAAGGGCCGTCACGGTCAGAAATCTCCTCTTACTCATCGGATTCTCCTTTCAGTTCTTCAAGTTCGAATCTGCGCTCATGAGCCGTTGACCAAGTGCGGTCCGGCCGCTCCGCTCCAGCCGACCCCAGAACCGCACGGCCCTGCGGTCAAGCCGGAGCCTCGGAGATCCCTCTCCGACCTCCGATCTTGGCTCTTCCGACGGCCACACCGACCCTCAGACCTGTCGCCAATCTCGGTTGACCTACCCCCTACCAGCCCTAGATTACCTCGTCGATTCATGAGCCGTTCACGTCTTCTGCACCCCACATGAGTGCCATCCTGCAGTGCTGAAAGCCTAGTCGACGTGTGGACGTGTGTCAACCCGCCTTGGGAGCGAATCGCCGCCGCCTCACTCGGACTTCAACGCCGTCACCGGATCGACCGTCGATGCCCGGCGCGCCGGGACCCCATACGACGGCGCGGCGGGCGGTGTTTGCCACCAGGTCTGAATCCCGTCACGCCGTAGTGTCGCGGGGTAGCGGCAAATCGGCCCCCCCGTCGGCTCCCCCACTTTGGCAGCCGGGCCGGCGACGAGCTCGATCGCCGGGAATCCGTCGAAATGGCCTTCGAGCTGACCCGCGGCCAACCCTGGCTGATCAACGCTCTGGCGCGCCCGGACTTGCGAAGAGGCTGGCATCTAAGGGGACGGCGGCAACGTGTCGCAGGCGGCCCGGGAGTCGGGTCTGCATCGCAGCTACCTGCAAAAGCTCATCGCCCGGCATCGCTCGGAGCTCGGTGACGTCATCGTGGCGGAGGGCTGAAACGCATGGGCGGGCGACGTCTTCGGCGAGACCGCGGTGTTTTCATCCACCACCCGGACGGCGACGGTCGAGGCCCTGGAAGAAGTCACCGTCACCGTGGTGACCCGGGAGACGCTCACCTCCGGGCTGGACCTCAGCTCCTACATGGGACGCTTCGTCCGCGGATTGGCCGACCGCTTCTCCGAAGTCGACGCGCGGTGCCGCGAGCTGGAGCGCGAACGGCTCCATCGTCCGGAGGAGTAGGCCACCCGGCGTTAAAGAGCCGCGAGATCGCGGCTCCTCAGGTGGACGTGGGATCGACGCGTAACGAGCGCAAGGGTCAAAAGGCAAGGCAAGAAGGCAAGAAGATGAGAGCCGGACGTGGCCAGGTTGGCCATCATGCGGAAAGTCGATGATTTCCGCCCAGAAATCCCGCACCGACGAAGAGCCGCAGCCGACCTCCTTCCCCTCGGTACCCCCACGACCCTCGAACGGACGAGATTTTCCGCCGAAAAT
>CBDUYN010000159.1:0-24217 GCA_965371445.1 uncultured bacterium
GTCTTTTGGGCGAATTTTCTCGCCAGAACCTTGATTTTTCCTGATCGAGTTGCTAGCGGCGATCTCAATCGACCTCGCCAGCAAGTTCTGGCGACCCTGTTGCACCGCGCGGTCCATCTCGCCAACGCGTTCCGCTGGAACCAGGACTGTACGTCGTGGAGCTACCACACGCTGAGCTTCCGGCGCCTGGCGGAAACCGTCGGTTTCGCGGCTCCCCGGCCCCATCGACGCTATGGCTGGGCCGCCACAGAGCCCGGGCCAAGGCTCCTGGAGCTCTTTCAGGACCTGGCTGTCGATGAGAGGGCTCTCGAGGCGGATTGGCGAGGCAGATTGGCGACCCGGAGCTCGCCCGGCTTGGCAGAGTCAGGTGATGCGATGCCGGCTCGAGGCGATCGAGACCAGGGACCAACGACGGCCGCCGCGGAAGAGCCCCGGCCGGGTGGGTCCTGGAGAATCTGATCCAGGTCTTTCTCCCATGTGCGGCAGTCACGGCGGGCCATGGCCCGTCCTCTCCGACGGTCAAGGTCGGCACCGAGCTCCCGCCAAGGAACTTCGGGCCAACGTCAGGATTAGCAGCGGTATCGCTCCGGCCACATGCCGCATTGCGCCCGAGGGTTGTGACGTTCGCGCGATCCGGCTGCGTTTCTCCTCTCCACGAGCTCCGGCGCGTCCACCAGGAAGCCCAGCGCCTCGACGAGTTGGAGCGTCCACCTGTGGGCTCGCGCCGTCTCGTCCTGCTCGTCATGCGGAATCGGCAGGCACCAGCCTGCCCTGGAGCGAGCGGCAGGTCCAGGTCGCGGGCGCGTTCGCCGACGCGGCCCTCGAGGCGGGCGGCCCTGGGCCATGGCGGCGCGTGCCGGGCTCGGGGGGACCTCCTTTGCGTGGAAGGGGATTCTAGCGCAAAGGCGTCGGGTTTTGAAGGCTATTGGCCGGACGAGGCTCCGCTCTGTCGCCGTTCACCGGCCTCGTCGAATCGACCGGCAGGGCGAAGGAGAACGTCGAGCCTTTGGACGGCCCCTCCGACTCGACCCAGATCCGCCCGCCGTGGAATTCCACGATCCGTTTTGCCAGGGCGAGGCCGATCCCGGTGCCCTCGATCCGCGGATCGAGCTGCTCGAAGAGGCCGAAGACCCTCTCGCGGTAGCATGGGTCGATGCCGAGCCCGTTGTCGCGCACCCGGCATACTACTTCGCCGTCGTGCTGGAATCCGTGGATCTCAATCCGCGGCGAGACCTCGTCGCCCATGTATTTGACGGCGTTCTCGACGAGGTTCTGGATCACCTCGAGGAGCCGGATCCGGTCGCCGAAGACACGGGGTAGGCCCGGTGCGATCGTCACCTCGACGCCGCGCTCGGCGATGGGCCCCGCCGCGAGCTCCACCGCTTCGCGGGTGAGCTCGCCCAGGTCCACCACCTCGGACGGATGGACCACTCGGCCGATGCGCGCCAGCTCGAGGAGCTCGGCGAGGAGCGCGTGCATCTTGCGGGCTGCAACGCGGATATGTTCCACGTCGGACGACACCCGGTCGCGCGCCCCCGCGTCGAGATCCTTGACCAGGAGCCCGAGAAAGCCCTGGATGGTGACGAGCGGGCTCTTGAGGTCATGCGAGACGGTGTAGGTGAAGCGTTCGAGCTCGGTGTTCTTGGCCTTGACCTCGACATTCTTGGCCTCGAGCTCGGTTTTCATACGGTAGAGCTCTTGGCTCGTGCGTATCAGAGAGCGCACCTTCCACCGGTGGGCGGCCCAGATAGCGAGCGTAAGCCCCAGTGCTGAGAAGAACCAGAACGCCGGCCGCTGAACCATGGCGGGGGCGATCCGGAGCTCGAAGACATCGCCCATCTCGTTCCAAACGCCATCGCCGCCGCGGGCGACGACTCGGAAACGGTAGGTCCTCGGAGCGAGATTGGTGTACTGCACGGAGCGCCGCGAGCCGGCCTCGATCCAGGTGTCGTCGTAGCCCTCCAACCAGTAGCGGAAACGGGTGCTCTCGGGACGCGCGAAGGACAGGGCGGTGTAGCGGAAGCTGAGCCCCCGAGTTCCTGGCGGCAGCTCCGCCGCGCTCTCGGGATCGAGCCGCTGGCCGTCGGCCAGGACCTCCTCGATCACCACCGGTGGCGCAGCCGAGCGGTCGGTGAGCAATGTGGGGTCGAGGATCGCTACCCCGCGGATCGTGGGGAACCACAACCGTCCATCGCGGGTCTGCGTGCCGGCAGGCTGAGTCGAGCCGTTACACTCGCGCGAACGCATACCGTCGCTTTCGTTGTAGACCAGCGAGGTCACCGCGGTCGCCCGTCCGGCGGCGAAGGCCTCGAGCTCGGCCTTGCGGACGCGGAAGATACCGCGGTTCGACGTCATCCACAGCCAACCTTGGCCGTCGTCGAGGATCTGGTGGATGCGGCGATCGTAGATGCCGTCGGCGACCGTGAAGGAGGTGAGCTCACCGTCTCGGAAGCGCAGCAAGCCGTCGTTCCAGGTGCCGATCCAGAGGGTACCGTCGGCGTCGCCGTGCATCGACTTGAGGCGATCGGGAAAGAGGCCGGGAACGAGGCGAATGGGTGGCATGCCGCCGGGCTCCCAGCGCGCCAGGCCGCCGAGGGTGAGGATCCACAGCGTGTTGTCGCCGTCTTGGTGGAGACCCCGTACATCCTCGTCGGGCAGGCCGTCCTCGGGACCGAAGACCTGGAAGAGCTCCCCACGGCGGCGCACCAGGCCGCCCTGGGTGGCGATCCAAAGGTCGCCCTGGCGATCCTCGAGGAAATCGCGGGTCACCACCGGCGGGAAACCGTCCGCCTCGGTGAAGACCCGCAGCTCGTCGCCCCGCACGCTCACCAGCCCCTCGTTGAAGGTCCCGATCCAGAGGTCACCTCGGCGGTCTTCGAAAAGCGCTCCCATGTCGGGGGCCGGCAGGCCGTCGGCGAGGGTGAAGGAGGTGATTCCACCGTCCGGGGCGAGACGGTCGACGCCGCCGTCCGAGGACACCCAGACATGGCCCGAGCGGTCTTCGAGAATCGACCACACGACGTCGTGGATCAGGCCCTCGGGCTTCCCCAGGGGGATGATCCGCCGTTCCCGCAGCCGCACGAGGCCGCCGAAGCGGGTGCCGGCCCAGAGGCTCTCCTCGTGGTCCTCCCACAACGCCATGACGTGGCTCAGAGGCTCATCCGCCGCCGGACCGTGGTGGGAGAGCTCGCCGTCGGCGAAGCGGAAGAGGCCGTCGCGCGTCCCGAGCCACAAACGGCCCCGGCGATCCTCGGTGACCAGGAAGACTTGCGTGTTCCGGAGAGGAGCGAGCGGTGCCGGGATCCGGAAGACCCCTTCCTCGAGGAGCTGCACCCCTTTAAGGGTCCCGATCCACAGGCGGTTCTCGCGGTCTGCGTAAAGCGACCAGATCTGTTCGTCGAGGAGACCGTCGCGGGAGGTGTAGAGAGTGAAGCCGGTGCCTTCTTCGGCGGCCTCGTCGTAGCGGGCGAGACCACCTTTCGTGCCGATCCAGATCCGTCCCCGGCGATCCTCGGCGAAGGCTCGCACCGTGTCGCTGGGCAGGCCGTCCCAGCTCGTGTAGGACGTGAAGGCATTACCGTCGAGGCGTGAGATGCCCCCGTCCGTGCCGATCCACAGCCGGCCCCGGCGATCGAGGTGGAGCGCGTGGATCAGGTTGTCTACCAGTCCGTCGGCGGTGGTGTAGGCGGTGAAACGGTCGCCGTCCCACCGCACCAACCCGCCCCGGGTGCCGAGCCACAGGCCGTCGTCGTCCGGGACGATCGCCTCGAAGACGTTGTCGGGCAGCTCCGGTCTGCCGGACGTCTCGAAAACCGTGAAGTCGAGGCCGTCGAAGCGTGCAACCCCCTCCTCGGTGCCGATCCACAGATAGCCCTGGGCGTCCTGGACCACCGACCAGGCGGTGATCTGGGGCAATCCGTCCTCGAGGCGCCAGACGTCGTAGAGATACTCACTCGAATCGATCGCGGGCATCCCGGCCCGTGCCACAGATGCAATTCCGAAGGCCAGCAGGGTGAGCCGAAACCTCCGCCGCGCTGGCCGACGAGCTCCCTGGACCTTGCTTTTCATCTTCTTCGAGCGAATCGGACTTTCAGCTCCGCCGCGACTTCGGGACCGACGCCTTCGCCGCCGGCGCGTCGATCATCGGCAGGCTCTTGCGCCGAATTCCGTCGTGCGCATAAAGCGCCGCCGCCACCGCGCCGGCCGTCGGGACGAGCCCGATCTCGCCCACGCCCTTCGAGCCGTAACCGCCGATCTCGTCAGACACCTCGACCAGGATCACGTCGATTTGCGGCGTGTCCTTGGCCTTCAGGATCCCCAGGTCGCGCAGCAGGACGGAATCCGGTCGGCCGTTCGTGCAAGGCAAGTCTTCGGAGAGCGCGTAGCCGAGCCCCATGTGGACCGAGCCCTCGATCTGTCCGGCGCATTGCAAGGGATGGATGGCGCGTCCCACGTCGTGTGCCGCCACGACGCGCTCGATCTTGCCGTCGTCGTCCAGGAGGACGACCTGGGTGGCGTAGCTGAAGGTCACGTGGGTCTTGGGGTCGCCGCCGTTTTCCGCGCCAGGCTTGGTCGTAAAGTCGCAGACGTATTCGCCGTGGTACTCGCGTCCGGCGAGATCGGCGAGCGTCTTGCCCGCGAGGTCCTGGGCGAGCTTCGTTGCCGCCCGTTGTCCGGCGGCGGTCAGGAGCGCCGTCGCCCGCGACGCCGTCGTCATGCCGCAGACGACCCGTTCGTCGCTCGCGGTGCGTACGGTCATGCCATCGACGCCCAAACCCGTCTCTTCAGCGATCACCTGGCGCAGCACGGTGAAGAGCCCCTGGCCCATCTCGGTGTAGCCGGTCAGGATCTCAAGGCGTCCGCCTTCGAGGACTCTCAAGAGGAGGCGTCCGCTGTCGTCCATGCCGTTGCCGATGCCGGTGTTCTTGATGCCGCAGCCGATGCCGGCACGGCCGGCGTTGGCCTTGTAGACGTCCTTGACCGCTTCCAGGGTCTGACGGATGCCGCAGCTTTTGGTCATCACCTGACCGGTGGCGAAGCGGTCGCCGGGGCCGAGGAGGTTGCGCTCGCGGATGTCGTAGCCGTCGACGCCGAGGCGTTCGGCGAGGATGTCCATGATCGATTCGATGGCAAAAGCCGCCTGGTTGGCGCCGAAGCCGCGCATCGCCCCGCAGGGCGGGTTGTTGGTGTAGACCGTACGCGCCTCGACGTCGACGTTCGCCACGCTGTAAGGACCACAGGAGTGACCGGCGGCGCGCTCCAGCACCTTCATGCCCACCGAGGCGTAGGCGCCGGTGTCGCCTACGATGCGCGCCCGGACCGCCGTCAACCGTCCGTCCTCCTCGGCGCCGACGGTGTAAAGCAAGACGATCGGGTGACGCTTGGGATGCATCAGGATCGACTGCTCGCGGGTCAGGACCGTCTTCACCGGACGGTGGAGCAGTTGGGCGGCGAGTGCCGTCTGCGCCTGGATCGAGAGGTCTTCCTTGCCGCCGAAGGCACCGCCGTTGGTCACCAGCTCGACTTCGACCTGTTGCGTCTCGACCCCGAGCACCTCGGCGATTTGGCGCTGGTCGTCGTGGACGCCCTGTCCCTGCGAGTAGACCTTGAGGTGTCCTTCGCGTTCCGGGTGGGGGAGGGCGAGGCAGGCTTCGGGCTCCAGGAAGGCGTGCTCGATGCGCTGCGTGGTGAAGGTTTCTTCGACGATGCGGGCCGACGCCATGAGCGCGGCGTGGGTGTCGCCGCGCTTGATCTTGCAGGTTTCGAGGAGGTTCCCCGAGGGATGGACCTTGGGCGAGCCCTCGTCGAGGGCGGCGAGCGCATCGGTCACCGGCTCCAACACCTCGTAGGCCGCCTCGACCGCCGCCGCCGCCTGCCGGGCGTGGAGGGGCGTGTCGGCGACGACGAGCGCCAGGACGTCGCCCACCGAGCAGGTCGTCTCGCCGAGGGCGACGAAGACCGGCCAGTCGCGGACGATTAGGCCCACCTTGTGCTCGCCGGGGACGTCGTCGTCGGTCAGCACCCGCTCAACGCCGGGCATGGCGAGGGCCCTCGACGTGTCGATCGCCAGCACCTTCGCCCGCGGGTGCTCGGAGAGGACGGCGGCGGCGTGCAGGAGGTCCTCGGCGTCGAGGTCGGCGACGTAGCCCTTCTCGCCCAGGGCGTGGTCCTCGCCGCGGTAGCGCGGCGCGAGCGAGCCGACGCCAACGCCGTCCGCGGCGCGGCGGCCGTTGCCGAAGAAATCCGTCCGCCGGGGCGTCTGCGGTGGCTCGCCGTTGCCGGCCATCGCGTCGCGGGCCGACTCGATGGCGTCGAGGATGCGGGCATAGCCCGTGCAGCGGCAGAGGTTGCCGGAGAGCCCGCGGGCGATCGTGTCGCGGTCACCGGCCTTGCCGGCGCGCAGCAGCCCCGCCGCACGGACCACGATGCCGGGCGTGCAATAGCCGCATTGGACGGCGCCCTCGCGGGCGAAGCTGGCGGCGAAGATCCGGCGCTCGTCCTCGGTGAGCCCCTCCAGCGTCGTGACCTCACGTCCGTCCAGTTGCTCGGGCTTGCGCAGGCACGAGGGGACGCCGCGGCCGTCGACGAGCACGGTGCAGCAGCCGCAGTAGCCCTGGGGCGCGCAGCCGTCCTTGGGGGAGGTGAGGCCGCAGACATCGCGCAGGACGTCCAGGAAGGTCATGCCGTCCTGGTAGGTGACCGTGGTGGATTCGCCGTTTAGGGTGAAGCTGAGCTCGGGCATCTCGCCGCCTCCTCGCAGTTCGGCGTCCATGTTAGCAATCCGGCGGGCCGGGGGCCATCTTTCGGCCATCTTCTCGGCAGCCCCCCGGATAAGCCCACTGCAACCCGGTGCTCTTTGCTGCGTACCTTTTAAGAGATCGAGGTCCGGAACATGGAGGAGAGATGACTGAACGAAACGCCAGCTCGACTTGGCTCAAGGGTTGTGGCCTCGGCTGTGGCTGTATCGTCTTCGCCCTGCTGCTCGTCGGCGGGGGTTGCTTTCTCGTCGCCCAGCGGAAATTCGGCGACCTCAAGAAGGCGATCGAGAGCCAGGAACGGCTCGTCGAGCGCTTCGGCGAGGTCGAAGAGTTTACCCCGCAGGGCACCGGCGCTCCCACCGTGGAGCGACTCGAGCTCTTCTTGGAAGTCCGCGAGCAACTCGGGCCCGTCCGAGACCAGCTCGAGGCACAGCTCGCCGATTTTCCGCCCGACTCCGCGATCGAGGGCGAAGGGGGGTTCATCACCGCGTTCACCGTCCTGGCGGACCTGGGCGCTCTTTTGGGTCCCGTCGGGCATTACGTCGAGGCGCGCAACAAGATCCTTCTCGCCGAGGGCATGGGCCTTGGCGAATACCTCTACACCTATTCGCTCGTCTACTACTCGTGGCTTGGACACTCGCCGGAAGACGGCCCGGTGATCACCAAGGAAGGCCCCGACAAAGGCGAGCGCTGGCTCTCCGACGACGCCGGCCAAGGGACGTTCTCGCCGGAGAACCTCCGCGATTCCTACTACCGCATGGCCCTCGCCTTCGCCAAGAACCAGCTGGCGTCGCTCGACGAGGGGGACGCGGGCCGCGCGGCGGTGGCGGCGGAGATCGAGGCGCTACGCACCGACTCCGGCCGCCTCCTCTGGCAGGACGGCCTGCCGCCGGACGCCGCCGCCGTCCTCGAGCCCTATCGCGAACGGCTGGAGGCGTCCTACAGCCCGGCCGTCAACTGCGTCGAGCTGGGCCGTGGCGAGGTCCGGCAGGGATTCACCTGGTCGAACCGTTGAGGTGCTGTGCTAGACTGGGCCCAGGCGTCCATTTGGACGCGCGCAGGAAAGAGCCATGACGACGGAAGAGATCAAAGAGATCCTGGCCGAGACTGGCCGGATGATGCAGGCCTCTCAGGCCCGTACGGACCAGCGGATACAGGATTTGGTGGCCTCTCAGGACCGTACGGACCAGCAGATACAGGATTTGGTGGCCTCTCAGGACCGTACGGACCTGCGGATACAGGATTTGGTGGCCTCTCAGGACCGTACGGACCAGCGGATACAGGATTTGGTGGCCTCTCAGGACCGTACGCACCAGCAGATACAGGCCTCTCAGGACCGTGTCGACCAGCAGATGCAGGCCTCTCAGGCCCGTGCTGACCAGCAGATGCAGGAGCTGCGGGACCAGATGAAGGAAACGGACAAGGCGGTGAAGCGGACGACCCAGCAGCTCGGCGAGCTCGGCAACCGACTCGGCGGCATCACCGAGGGTCTGCTGCTGCCCTCGGTGCGAAGGATCCTCGACGAGGACCTCGGCATGGAGACCGTCATCAACGCCTCGGGGCACCGCAACGGCGACTCGTTCCAGTTCGACGCCGTGGGCTACACCAACGGCGGCAAGAACGCCGCCTGTGTCGTCGAAGTCAAGAGCCACCTGCGCGAGGAAGGTCTGCAGCAGCTCCTCGGGCACCTGCGCACCTTCGGCGACTTTTTCCCCGAGCACAAGGACAAGAAGCTCTACGGCATGCTCGCCGCGATCGACGTCAACGAAGACATCGAAAAGAGGGTCCTGCGTCAGGGGATCTATCTGGTCAAGGTCGAAGGCGACCTTTGCCGGCTCTGCGCGCCGGAGCGGCCGCGCGTGTTCAATTAGATCGGTCCGGCAGGGTGTCACCTGGTCGAGCCACTGAGGCTTCGCTCAGACGAGGCGGATCAGCTCGTCGAGCACCGGATCCGGTGCCGGGGTTCGTCGACCATGCCGGCCGAGTCAGGGGAAGAGCTCGGACACCTTCAGTGCGAAGGTCTCCAGGATCGTCGAACGGACGATTTCATCGTCACCGAAGCGTTCCGGCTCCCGGTACTCGCAGCGAGTGTCGTCGAGAACGTAGAGGACGACCGTCCGGAGCTTCGGATCGACGATCCAGTACTCCGTCACCCCCGCCTCCTCGTAAGCTTTGAGCTTCACCTCCCGGTCGATCCGGCTGGTCGACCGCGACAGCACCTCGACGACAAGGTCGGGGACGCCCTGGAAGCTTTGCGCCTCCTCAAAGTCGGGAAGGTTGTCGCGGCTCAGAAAGAGGATGTCGGGCTGGACGGGGTTGGCGACATCGGGCAGGAGGACGTCTACCGGAGCGGTCAGCACGACGCCGAGGCGCCGCCGGCGGACGAAAGCGCTCAACAATTCCGTCAGACGGGTGGTCACGAGCTGGTGGAGGAGACGTGGGGCTGGCGACACGTAGAGGACTCCGTGGATGATCTCGTAACGTTGCCCGTCGGCGGGCAGGCGGAGGTAGTCGTCCCAGGTCCAGAAGCCCTGCTCGGGCCAGGGAGCACCGGCGGTGTCGTGATGAAAGTCGTAGGCGGGCTCAGCCATCGAGATCTCCTGGGGTCAGCATTGCCAGCAGCAGTCTAGCAAACCTGGGCCAGGATGAGTCGATGAGAAGCTCCAACCCCGCCTCGTGCGCCACCTCGGCGACCTTGGAGATGTCGAGCACCTCGAGGTGCTATACTCCCGCCGTTGCGTCCCCCTGCCGGATGTCCCCGGCCGTCTTCGAGATTCCCCGCCCAGAGCCGAGCTTGAAGCTGATCATCCAGATCCCGTGCCTCAACGAGGAGGCGACTTTGCCGGCGACCTTGGCGGAGCTGCCCCGCGAGCTCGCGGGCGTGGAGCGGATCGAGTGGATGGTGATCGACGACGGCTCGAGCGACCGCACGGTCGAGGTGGCCCGCGAGAACGGCGTCGACCACGTGGTGCGGATGAACGGCAACCAGGGGCTCGCCCGCGCCTTCATGGCCGGCCTCGCCGCGGCGGTCGAGCGCGGGGCCGACGTGATCGTCAACACCGACGCCGACAACCAGTACCAGGCCGCGGACGTCGAGACCCTGATCGCGCCGATCCTCGCCGGCCAGGCCGACATCGTGCTCGGCGCGCGGCCGATCTCGGCGATTCGCCACTTCTCCCTCGTCAAGCGCCTCCTCCAGAAGCTCGGGTCCTGGGTCGTACGTACCCTGAGCGGCACCCACGTGCGCGACGCGCCGAGCGGCTTCCGCGCCCTGACGCGCGACGCGGCGCTGCGCTTGAACGTCTTCTCGCGCTACACCTACACGCTGGAGACGATCATCCAGGCGGGACACTCCAACCTGCGCATCGTCGACGTCCCGGTGCGGGTCAACGCCCCGACGAGGCCGAGCCGTCTGATCCGTTCGATCCCGGCCTACGTCCGCCGCTCGGTCCTCGACCTCCTGGCCACCTACCTGATCTACCACCCGACGCGGATCTTCAACGCCCTGGCGTTGCTTTTCCTCACCCCGGCCTTCGTCCTGGCGGTGCGCTACCTCTACTACGTCGCGGTGGGGGAGGGCACGGGGCACGTGCAGTCGGTCATCGCCTCAGGGGTGCTCGCCGTGTGCGGGGTCTTCATGATGGCGATCGGTATCGTCGCCCACCTCCTGGCGGTCAACCGGCGCTTGCTGGAGGAAGTCCGCTACCTGGAGCACAGCCGCCGTAAGGAGGGCGCAGGGTGAGCGTTCCTTCCGGCGCCACGGCTTGCGATCGGCCGGGCCGCGATCGGCCGGGCCGCGATCGGCCGGGCCGCGATCGGCCGGGCCGCGATCGGCCGGAGGGGTTCGTCGCCGGAAACGTCTACGACAAGTACCGGACGAAAAATCCCCTCTTCCGCGTCTTGATGGCGCGCTTCCTCGCCTCGTGCCGCGAGCTGGCGGCCGAGGCGGCCCCCGAGAGCGTCCTCGAGGTGGGCTGTGGCCCGGGGGACCTCGCCGAGAGCCTCTTCGGATCGTTGACGAACGGGGCGTCCTATGTCGGGAGCGACCTGTCGCTCTCGGAGGTTCGCGGGGCGCGGATCCATGCTCCCCAGCGGCCGTTCCTCGCCGCCTCGCTCTACCGCCTGCCCTTCGCCGACGGCGCGTTTGACTGCGTCCTCGCCTGCGAGGTCTTCGAGCACCTGGAGGAGCCGGAGGCGGCGCTCGCGGAGGTGGCGCGGGTGTCGCGGCGACACCTCTTGCTGAGCGTCCCCTGGGAGCCGGCCTGGCGGCTCCTGAACGTCGCCCGCGGCAGCTACCTGAAGGACTTCGGCAACACGCCCGGACACGTCCAGCACTTCTCCCGCGCCGCCATCCGCCGGCTGGTCGCCCGGCGCTTCGAGGTTCTCGCCGAGCGGCGCCCGTTTCCGTGGACGATGCTCCTGGCACGGCACAGGTCATGACGGAGCCCAAGGCTGAGCCCACCTCTCGGAAGCCGTTGGTCGTCTGGCTGCGGCGGCTGGCGCTGGTGGTGTCTCTGCTTTGCTTCGTCTGGGTCCTGGGGCCGATCTGGCGGAGCTCGGGCGAGCTCGCGGACTCTCTCGACGGTCCGGCGCTTGCCGGAGGCATCGTCCTCGCGGCGTTGGGCTATGGCTTGCTCTGTACCCTTTTGGCCGCCGCCTGGTGGTGGGTCTCGGGCATCTACGGCCGGCGGCCGGGGAAGCGGGCCGGCTATGCCGTCTGGGCGCAATCGCAGATCGCCAAGTACCTGCCGGGGAACTTCGGTCACGTCGTAAGCCGCCAGGTGCTGGGGCGCGAGGCGGGCCTTTCCCACCCGGCGCTCGTCGCGAGCTTTTTTCTGGAGATGGGCAGCCTGCTCCTCGCCGCGGTGGCTCTGGGCGGCGCCGGGGTCCTGGCCCAGGGGACGACGGGCTCGCTGCGAAGCCTCCTGCCCTGGATGCTCTTCTGCGGCGTGGGTTGCCTTTTCGTGTGGCCGGTGGCCGACGCTTTGGGCCGCCGCTGGCCGCGGACGGCGGCCTGGATGGAGGGGCTGCCGCACCTCGGAGTGAAGGACACCCTGCGGCTTCTGGCGCCTGCCCTGGTTTTCCACCTGGCCTTTTTCCTCGCCACCGGCGCGCTCCTCGTGGGGCTCGCGGCCAGCGCCTGGGGCCGTCCTCCGGAGGGGGCGTGGAACCTGGTGTGGCTCTATCCGATCGCCTGGGCGGCGGGTGCGATCACCGTCGGGGCGCCGGCGGGGGTCGGGGTGCGCGAGGCCGTCCTGCTGCTCCAGCTGGAAGGGATGCTGGGTCCGGGACGGGCGGCGGCCCTGGCCGTGGCGTTGCGTCTTGTGACGACGGGTGGGGATCTGCTGACGGGGCTTGCCGGCTGGTGGCTGCGGAAGCGCTAGAATCCGCTGGATTTTCAAGAGGGCTTCTACTTGACGAGATCCATCCGCATCCGTCACGCTTTCCTGGCCGCAGGGGCCGTTTTCCTCGCCCTGGCCCTTGCCTGCTCCCGAACGACCGGGACCGGGGCACTCTGGCACCAGGTCGACCTCCTGGCCTCCCCGCCCGACTCGGGCGAGGTTCGCGAGAGCCGTCTCGAGACCCGCCAGGGACGTTACCTTCCGGCGCTGCGGATCGCCGCCGGTCAGGAGGCGAGCTGGCGGCTCGTCCTCGGCGCCGAGCCGCGCTTCTCCTTCCGGCCTGCGCCCGACACCGCGGATTGCTCCTTCCTCGTCGCTGCAAGGACCGGCCGCGGCGAGAAACCGTTGCACGTTGCCTCCTACGAGCCGGCCGAGCTCAACCTGAACGAGACGGTCTACGTCGACCTGAAAGGCGTCGCCGGAGAGGAGGTCGACCTCGTCTTGGGGGTCCAGGGAGGCGACGGATGCCGGCACGCCGACTGGGCGAGCCCGTTGCTGATGGATCGCCGTCCCCTCGAGGCGCGGCCGAAGGCGAAACGGCCGAACATCGTGCTGCTCGGGATCGACACCCTGCGTGCCGACGCGCTCGGCGTCTACGGGCGTGATCCCAGCCCCAGCCCGGCGATCGACCGCCTCGCCGAGGAAAGCGACGTTTACCTCGACGCTTTCTCGTCGTCGAACAACACCAACCCGAGCTTCGTCTCGATGATGACGGGGCTTTATCCCAAAAACCACGGGATCTACGACCTCTCGACGCCGCTCCCCAAGTCGGCGACGACACTGGCGGAGCTCCTTCAAGAAGCGGGTTACGCGACTCGGGCCGTGGTCTCCGTCGGTCACCTGGCCAACCGCTCCGGGCTCCGGCAAGGCTTCGACGAGCTCGTAGGGACCGAGACGCAGCTCTTCGCCGAAACCGTGGTCACGACGGCGATCGATGGGCTCCAGGAGATGGATTCGCCCTTTTTCCTCTGGCTCCACCTCTTCGACGCTCATCTACCTCACACGCCTCCGGCGCCCTACCACCTTGGCTACCGGAGCGGCGAGCCGGCGGGAGTGGGTCCGGTCTCCTCGTGGGTCACCTTCCGCGAGCCGGGGCCTCAGGAATTCCTTAGCTGGGGCAAGGGCGAGAAGAAAAAGACCCTACCCGCCCACCGGAACCTCTATCCGGGAGAGATCGCCTACCTGGACCGGCAGATCGGACGTCTCCTCGCGTTCTTGAAGAGCCGCGGCCTCTACGAGGAGACGGTGATCGTGCTGATCGCCGACCATGGCGAGACCCTGGGCGAGCGGAGGATGTTTTTCAACCACACGTGGCTTTACGACAACACGACCCACGTGCCGCTGATGATTCGTTGGCCGGGCGCGACGACCGGGCGCAGGATCGCCGGGCTCGTGCAGCACTTCGACGTCTTCCCGACGCTCCTGGCGGTCGCCGGAGTGGAGGTCCCGCCGCAGGACGGACGCGATCTTCGCACGATCGCCGCGGACGGCCGCGGACGGCCGGTGGTCTTCGGCGAGAACGCCCTCGGCAGCGGCTGGATGGTGCGCACCCACAAGCACAAGCTCCTCGTCCTCGACAAGCCGGATACCCAAGGGATCTACCTCTACAACCTGAAGCACGATCCCGAGGAGAAGAGAAACCTCGCTGGCAAGGACCGGCCGGCGGAGAAGAGGCTCCTGGCTCTGCTGGAGCGGTGGAAGGCCGATCAACGCAGCTTCGAAGTCCCGCTGCCGGCGGAGATCGGCGAAGAGGAAATGAAACGGCTCCGAGCCCTGGGGTACGTCCGATGACCGACAGGGCGCAAACCGGCTCACTCCGAGGCGCCAGGGGGGAGCGGCCATGACGCCTCTCGCCGCCGCCGTCCTGCCTGGTGCCGGGGCTTTCGTCCTCTATCTCCTGCTCGCCGGGGCGTTGCTCGCTTTGAGCTATCGGTTCCTGCGCCGCTTCTCGCTGTCGGCCGCCGTCGTCCTCGTGCTCCTGCCGCTCGTCTTCCCGGGGCCGGCGCTCCTGACCGGCCGCCTCTACGCGCCGCTCGACCTGCACTACGGCTCGATGCCGCTCAAGTCCCTGAGGGAGGAGCTTGAGCTCGGCGACGGCCGCAGCACCGGCCGCTTCGACGTCGCCTTCGAGATGATCCCCGGGCGCAAGGCGACGCGCTACGCGATCAAGAACGGCGAATGGCCGATCCTGAACCCGTTCATCCTCTCGGGCGACGTCCTGGCCGCCGCCGCGCAGCCGGCGGTGTATCACCCGGTGAACGTCCTGAGCTACCTCCTGCCGCTCGGGCCGAGCCTCACCTTCGTGGCCGCCGCCGTCTTGCTGCTGGGCGTCCTGAGCGCCTTTTTCTTCAACCGGGAGATCGGTTGCCGCGAGGCCGCCGCCGTCCTGGGCGCCGCGGCCTGGACGTTCAGCGGCTTCCTGCTCTTCTGGATCGGCTGGCCGCACGCCCTGACGGTGGCCGTCTTTCCCTTCCTCCTGCTCGCCACACGGCGCGTGGTCCACTCTCCGGGACGTCGCTCGGCGACGCTTCTGACCGCCGCTTTCGTCCTCCTGCTCCTCGCCGGTCATCCGGAGTCCGCCTTCCACTGTGTGGTCGTGGGGTGCGCCTACGGCCTTTTCGAGCTCGTGGTCTGCCGGCGAAGGAAGCTCGTCGCCTCGATCGCCGCGGCCCTGGGCGCCGCTTTCGTGGCGCTCCTGCTCTGCGCCGTCTACCTGTTGCCGTTCCTGGAGGCCGTGCCGCAGACGGCCCAGTACCGGCTTCGCCGGAGCATGACCTCGGTGGTCGGACGCAGAAGCGTCGAGTGGGAGCTCGCCGCCAAGCGGGTGCGGACCGCTCCGGTCTCCTTTGCCTACGGCGTGCCGTGGGACAAAGACAGCGGCCGGCCCCGGGAATCGGGTCCCCATTGGTATGCCGGCAGCATGGTGTGGCCGCTCGCGTTCTTCGGGCTGTGGTGCGGGCGCTGGCGCGGACGCTTTATCCTCGCCGGCTTCGCCGTCGCCGGCTTCCTGCTCCACGTCGCCGCGCCGGGCCTGGTCGACCTCCTCGCCCAATTGCCGCTCTTCAACGTGACGGTGAACCACCGGCTCGTCTTTCTCACCGCCTTCGCGGTCTCGGTCTTGGCCGCCCTGGGAGCCGAGGCCTGGGCCGAGAAGCCGCAGGACCGTAGGGTGGGCTGGATCGCCGTGGTGACGCTTGCGGTCTTGGGGCTTCTGATCGCGCTCTACTGGAGCGATTTGCGCGCCGCCGGCCTGACGAGCGCCGAGCTCGCCTCGCGGACGCTCCTCGAATGCGTACCGCTCGCCGTCGTCGCGGCGCTTCTCGTCAAGGTCCGCTCCGCACGCCTCGCCCTGGCGCTTCTCGTGGGGCTCCTCGTCGCGCAGCGCTCCCTGGAGGCCACGGCGACGAACCCGACCTACGAGGAAAGACACTTCGCTCCGCAGGTGCGCGAGCTGGCCGTCCTGCCGCGGGAAGGGGCTCCCTACCGGATCGTCGGGGTCGGCTCCAGCCTGACCCCCAACCTCGCCGCGCTCTACGAGCTCGAGGACGTCCGCGGCAAGCAGGCCATGACCCACTTCCGCTACTACCAGACCTACGACCTGTGGGGAAAGCACCGGCCGGGCGCTCCCCACATCGCCGTCGTCGACGACCTGAGCCGTCCGTTCCTGAGCTTCCTGAACGTCCGGTTCGCCGTCGCCGAACACCGGAGGCCTCGCGGCGGCTGGTCCGAGGTCGCGTCGGGGAAGGGATTTTCGATACTCGAGAATCCCGCCGTCTTGGAGCGCGCCTTCGTGCCCGAGCGCGTTCGCCTCGTACCGCCGGGGACCCGGGTCTTGCGGGAGATGAAAGACGAGACCGACTTCTCACGCCGGGCATGGATCGAAGACGACGTCGAGCGGCCGCGCGAGGTCGCGAACGGTCCGGGCCGCGTCGCGACACGGCGCCACGGGCTCGGCCTTCACCTGGAGGTCGAAATGGACCAGGACGGCTGGGTCGTCGCCAGCCAGACGTTCTGGAAAGGCTGGCGGGCGAGCGCGGCGGGGAGAGAGCTCGCCCTCTATCCGGCGAACTACGCCTTCCTGGGCCTTTACCTGCCGGCGGGCCGTCACTCGGTGGAGCTCGTCTACCGTCCGGCGTCGTTCCTCCTCGGGCGTTGGATCAGCTTGCTGACCGCGATCGCCGCGGCGCTCTTCCTCGTCTTCTTCACCGCCGATCGAGAAACGGCCTCAGAAACTCGGCGATAGCCTCGCCCGCGACCCGGTTGCCCCGGGCGTTGAAGTGGGTGTTGCGCAGATGGAAGCAATGCCGGATGCCGCGGTGGTGAGCCGAGCACTCTTGGCGCATCTCCGGCAGGAGGTCGAGATAGGGGATGTCCTGTTCCCCGAGCCAGCGGCCGATGCGTTCTTGAGGCAGGTTGCGCTGGAGAGGCCCGCGTCTCCTCGAACGCTGTTTCACGATTCTCCACAGCTCGTTGTTGAGCTGAAAATCGTCGGGAAGGATCTGGACGACGAGCGGCGTTTCGCCAGCCAGGCGCTTCATCTCCAGAAGCGCCGAGAAAAGGGCGGCGTAGCCGCTGGTGCTGTCCGGGTCGCAGACGGCCCGGGCGCGCCGGGCTTCGATCTGATAAAAACGCTCCGGACGAAAGCTCCCTTTCTCAAGCCGGGGGTCCTTGAGCCATGGGTACTCGGATTCGAGCTCCTCGCGCCGCTCGATCCTCCGGTCGAGGGCTTCGCCGGCGAGCGCCGCGACCGGGGTCGAGTCCTCGCTGGCCTGCTCTTCTACGAAAAGCCGGCCAAGGCGCATCGGTACGAGGTAGAGCAGGACGTTCCTGCGGTCCCAGAAGCTACGCAACCGTGGGTTCTCAACCTGGCTTCGCCGGGAGTCGGTGACGTCGTTGCCGACGAAGAGGTTGACGACGACGACGTCGGGGTTGAGTCGGAGGACCTCATGGCGCAGCAGGTGGAGGTACTCAAGGGGGCCGAGACCGGGGTAGCCGAAGTTGTAGACGTCGACCGAGCCCAGCTCGCGTTCCGCGACGGTCGAGAGGTGGTAGGCGTGGGGGACGATGCCGTAGCTGAAGGAGTCGCCGATCATCGCCACCACCGGACGCTCGGAGCGGGGCCTGAGCTCCGTGTCGTAGTAGGCCTGGGAGTTGAACGGGAAGCCGAAGCGGTATTCGCCGGGTTGGCGGATCATCTTCTGGGTCCAGACGAGACGGGCCGGCCGATCGCCGTTGCGGACCAGGAGCTGTGAAGGGACGACGTAGCCCGCGAGGCGCAGGCCGGCCTCCAGGAGCACCAGGAAGAGGCAGAGGTTGAAGCCGATCAAGTCGACCGTGACGAGCCACTTCGGCAGCGACCGCGAGCCGAGGAAGAGCGTCGCCGCGAGAGCCAGTCCCCAGAGCGCGGCGGTGAGGCCCGCGGAGACTTGTAGGGTCTCCAGGCGAAACGGCTGCACGAAGACGAGGTGGGCGACGCTCCCGAGCACCGCGATCTCGAAAAGGTACCGCAGGCCCGTGCCGACCGCGGCGGCGCTCTGCCGCTTCTGTAGGATCCGGATCAAGGGCCACGCCGAGGCGAGAAGCGCCAGGCTGCCACAGATCAGGAAGAGGCGGATCCCCCAGACGTCGAGACCGAATTGCACCTCCAGAAATCCGGGGTGGTCGAAGGTCTTGAGAATTGCCGCGACCGTCCCCCAGAGGGCGGCGAGGATTCCAAGCACGAGCGTCCCCCAGGCGATCCCCTGGCCCACCAAGAGAGGTGGCTTGGAGGGGGCGGACGGCGCCTCTTGCGATGGACTCTTCATGGGCCGGCGGATCATAGCCAATCCGTCCGGGGCCGACAACCGGCGTGCCGCGGCGTAGGGATTTGTGATATCACCCCGAACGATGAGCTCCGCAGACCGTTCCGCCCGTCCGAGCGGCGCCCGCCTGGTCGCCGCGGGGATCTTGACGAGCCGCGTCTTCGGCCTCGTGCGCCAGAAGGCCTTCACCTGGTTTTTTGGCGCCGGGGCCTACCTCGACGTCGTGCAGACCGCCCTGCGCCTGCCGAACGCGTTGCAGAACCTCCTCGGCGAGCAGACCCTTTCGGCGGCCTTCATCCCGATCTACTCAAGGCTCCTCGCCGAGGACCGGCGTGAGGAGGCGGGCCGCTTCGCGGGCGCCGTCTTCGGCCTCCTGGTGGCGGCGGCGAGCGTCCTGGTGATCCTGGGGGTGGTCTTCGCGCGGCCGATCGTCTCGACGTTCGCCGCCGGCTTCCTGCTCGACGCCGAACGGGTGGCGGCGGGCGAGATGACTCTCGACCGTCTGGAGCTCAGCATCCGGGCCGTGCGCCTCGTCTTTCCCATGACCGGGATCCTGGTGCTCTCGGCCTGGGCCCTGGGTGTGCTCAACTCCCACCGCCGTTTCCTCGTCTCCTACATGGCGCCGGTGGCGTGGAACGTCGCGATCCTGGCGGCGCTCGGTGGAGTCGCGGCGCAGGCGCACCGCTTCTTCGAGCCCGCCGGGGCGTCGAGCGACGAGGTCACCCGCTGGGTGCTCGCCACCTGCGCCGGGGCGCTCGTCGGCGGTGTCTTCCAGTTCGCCGTTCAGCTGCCGCTGGTGTTCCGGCTCATGGGATCCCTTCGCCTCTCGCTCCGGCCGCTCGCCGTGCCGGGGGTCCGCGACGCGCTTCGCGCCTTCGGTCCGGCGCTCATGGGACGCGGCGTCGTCCAACTCACCCTTTACGTCAACCTCTTTCTTGCCAGCTTCCTACGGGAGGGGGCCCCCGGAGTGCTCCAGCTGGCGGGGCTCCTCGTCAACCTGCCGCTCGCCGCTTTCGGCATGTCGGTGGCGGCGGCGGAGCTGCCGGAGCTGTCGCGGGCGGGCGAGGAGGCGTCGGCCGAGGTCAGCCGCCGCCTGGGGAGGGCGCTTCGACAAAGCGCTTTCGTCCTCTGCCCGGCGACGGTCGGCTTTCTGGCCTTCGGCTTTCTCGTGGCGGGTCTGTTCGCCGGCGGACAGTTCACGATCGAGGGGACGTGGCTCGTCTACGCGGTGCTCCTGGGCTACACCCTGGGGCTTCCCGCGACCGCCACCTCCCGGATTTTGCAGAACACGTTTTTTGCCCTGCGCGACACCCGGACGCCGGCCCGGATCGCGGCCGTACGCCTCGTCGCCGGTGCGGGCCTGGGAAGCGCCCTGATGCTCGTGCTCGACCGCTTCCCGGTGGCCGCCGCCGTCGGTCTCGAACGCTCCCCGGACGGCCTCTACTTCGGCGCCGTGGGCCTTTCGCTGGCCGCGGCGGTGGGCGACTGGGTCGAGGTGACGCTCCTGCGCCGTAAGCTTGGGGAGCGGCTTCCGGGGCTCCGGCTGCCGCTCGGCGCGGTGGGCCGGCTCTTCGCGGCGGCCGCTCTCCTGGCGCTGCCGGCGGCCGGCCTGTGGCTTTTGACGAGCCGAGTGCTGCCGGGGCTCGCGGTGGCCTGGCAGGCGCTGGTCGTCCTGCCGGTCTACGCCGCCGCCTACCTGGGCTTCGCGGCCTGGCGCCGGATGGAGGAGCTCGAGTTGTGGCTCGGGCGGATCTTTCGGCGCTCCTAGGTCAACCACCGGGGCCCGATCGTCGTAGAATGGGATGGACGATGCCGAGAAGAGATCAGGACCGACGTGGGCTGCGGCCCGGTTTCGCCCTGGCGCTGATGGCGACGGGTTGGCTGTCGGCTTGTTCGTCCACGCAGCTTCTCTTCATGGATCGCCAGCAACTGGCCGCCGCGTTGCGCGACCGGGGTGTCGACCCGGCTCAGGTCGTGCTGCCCTACGCCGTGACCGACGAGATGCAGGCCTGGGCCGCGGAGGTCATCCACCGGACCGCCTTGCCCGAGGACAAGCTCGTCCGGATCCAACAGGGCCTCCTCGATCCCAAGCGGTTGACGGTGCAGTATCAATGGGGCTACACCGGCACGGCCTCGGAGGTCTTCGAGGGCCGCCAGGCGAACTGTCTCGCTTTTACCAACCTGTTCGTCGGCATGGCGCGCAGCGTCGGCGTCCCTGTCCACTTCCTGGCGGTGGCCGACGTCGAGAGCTATCGGCGCGAAGGCGACCTGGTGGTGATCTCCGACCACATCGCGGTGGGCTACGGCGACGCCCGCCACCAGCGGATCTTCGACTTCTCGGAGAACCCGCCCGACGACTACCGCAACTTCAACAAGATCTCGGACTTGACGGCGATCGCCATGTTCCATTCCAACCGCGGTGCCGAGGCCCTGCAGGCCGGTTTCGTCGAGCTCTCGGTCGACTGGCTGGAGATGGCCGTACGCATCGATCCGGACATGACCAACGCCTGGGTCAACCTCGGTGTGGCGCGGCGCCGCAACGGCGATCTCGACGCCGCGGAGGAGGCCTACCGCAAGGCGCTCGCAATGGATCCGGGGGTCTATTCGGCGTATCAGAACCTGGCCTCGCTGCTGCGCATGCAGAACCGCCACGAGGAGGCGAGAGCCTATGAGGCCGCGCTCGCCAAGAGGCCGAACCGCAACCCCTTCACCTATCTCTCCCTGGGCGACGTCAGCCTCCTCGGCGGCCGCTACGAGGAGGCCGAGAGGCTCTATCGCAGGTCCCTGAGGCTCGAGTCCCAGAATGCCGACGCCTACGCCGCCCTCGGCCAACTGGCCGTGTCGCAGGGCGACCTCGGGCGGGCTCGCAGGATGCTCAGGAAGGCCCAGAAGGTCGACGCCGAGAATCCCCGGACCCGACGGCTCGCCGCGAGGCTCCGGCCGGGCGGCTCCGGGTAGGGCGGCGCCAGAAGCTCGACGAGACGTGACGATGGCGAAAAACGCTGGCGGGACCGGTGTGTGGTCCGTCTGGGTCGACACCGGCGGGACGTTTACCGACTGCCTGGCGATCGATCCCGGCGGACGGCTGCACCGCGCCAAGGTGCTGTCGAGCTCGGCGTTGCGGGCCAGGGTCGGGCGCGTTCGCGGCCGGCGCCTCGACTACGAGGCACCCTGGCAGGTGGTCGACGGCTTCGCCGACGGCGCCCGCCTCTTCGGGCTCGCTCCGCAGCCAGTCGTCGTCGCCGGCAGCCGCGGCAGCGCCCGGCGCCTCGATCTTGAGTCACCGGTCGAGGCCGAGCCCGGCACGGCCTTCGAGATCCGCTTCGGCGAGGAGGCACCGGTCCTGGCGGCGCGCTGGGTCACGGGGACGGCGGCCAGGCAGCCGTTGCCGCCCCTCGTCCTGCGCCTCGCCACCACCCAGGGTACCAACGCCTTGCTGGAGCGTCGCGGTGCGAAGACGGTGCTTTTCATCACCCGCGGCTTCGCGGACCTCCTGCGAATCGGCAACCAGCAGCGCCGCGACCTCTTCGCCCTGGACGTCCGCCGTCCGGCGCCACTCTACGACGCGGTCGTCGAGGTGGCCGAGCGCGTCACGGCCGACGGCGAGGTGCTGAGCGAGCTCGACCCCGACAGCCTCGCCGGCCGCGTCGAGGAGCTCCTCGACGCCGACTTCCGCTCGGCCGCGATCGCGCTTCTAAACAGCTACCGCAACCCGGTCCACGAGGAGGCGCTGGCGGCGTTTCTCGCCCGGCAAGGCTTCGCCTACACGGCGGCTTCGGCGGCGCTCGCGCCGCTCATCAAGATCCTGCCGCGGGCCGAGACCGCGGTCGTCGACGCCTATCTCATGCCGATCATCGACGCTTACCTCGAAAGGGTGAAAAGCGCCGTAGGGGAGAGCCGCGTCCAGGTGATGACGAGCGCCGGGGGGCTGGTACGCGCCGAGCTCTATCGCGCCAAGGACAGCCTGCTCTCGGGTCCGGCGGGAGGCGTCGTCGGGGCGGCCGAGAGCGGCCGTGCCTGCGGCTTCGAGCGGCTTATCGCCTTCGACATGGGCGGCACCTCGACCGACGTCTCGCGCTTCGACGGCGACTACGAGTACCTCTTCGAGCACCGCGTGGGCGACGCGACGCTCGCCGCCCCGGCGCTCGCCATCGAGACGGTGGCGGCCGGCGGCGGCTCGATCTGCTGGCTCGACGGACCGCAGCTCAAGGTCGGACCGCGCAGCGCCGGCGCCGACCCGGGACCCGCCTGCTACGGCGTCGGCGGCCCCCTGACGCTGACCGACGTCAACCTCCTGCTCGGACGACTCGACCCGACGCGCATCGGCATCCCGATCGACGAGGCGGCGGCCGAGCGCGCGGCCGAGGAGCTGCGCGGCCAGTTGCCGTCCTCGACCGAGCGTCCACGCGAGGACGTCCTCGAGGGATTCCTCCTGATCGCCGACGAGCGCATGGCCGACGCCGTACGCCGCATCTCGGTACGCCGCGGCTACGACCCGCGCCGCTACGCTCTCGTGGCCTTCGGCGGCGCCGGCGGTCAGCACGCCTGCGCCCTGGCGGAGCTGCTCGGCATGACGACCGTGATCCTGCCGCGCGACGCCGGGCTTCTAAGCGCCCTCGGGCTCGGCGCGGCGGTGGTCGAGCGCTTCGCCCAGCGCCAGGTGCTGCGTCCGCTTGCCGAGGCGGCGGCGACGCTTGCCGGAGAGCTCGACGAGCTGGCCGAGCAGGCGGTCTCCGAGGTGGCCGCCGAGGGGATCGAGAGGGGCGAGATCGAGGTGCGCCGCCGTGTTGCCTTCTTACGCTTCGCGGGACAGGAGACCTCCGTCGAGGTCCCGGCGACGGAGGTCGCGACGCTCGGCGACGCGTTCGGCGAGCGCTACGAGGCGCTCTACGGCTACCGTCCGGCCGAGCGCCCGATCGAGGTGGAATCGCTGCGCGTCGTGGCGTCGTCGCGTCCGCCGGAGCGCGGCGAGACGGAGGCCGAGGGCGAGGCGCACCCGGCGCAAAGCGACGGCAAGCGCCGCGTCTACTTCGGCGGCGAGTGGCGCGACGTGTCGATTTTCGACCGCGACGCCCTGCGCTCGGGCGCCGAGCTTTCGGGACCGGCGCTGGTCTTCGACGCCCATTCCTCACTCGTGCTGGCCCCGGGCTGGTCGGCGCGGCTTCTTTCGGGCGGCTCCGTCGTCGCCCGCCGGGACGAGCAAGAAGCCTGATCCATGATCGAGGCGGAGACCTTCTACCAGGAAATCCGAACGGGCTCTTCGCTGCCGCTCCTCGTCGGCGGAAGCGACGGCAAGCGCTACGTCGTGAAGCTGGGCGGAGGCGGCGACGGTGTGCTGGCGCATGCCGTCGACTGGCTCTCGACGAGGCTTGCCCAGTGGCTCGAGATCCCCGTCCTCGAGCCTGTGCTCATGAGGGTCCCGAGCGGCTTCGCGCAAGAGGACTGGGATCCGGAGATCCGCGAGTTGGTGGAGAAAAGCGTCGGGGTCCATCTCGCGACCGAGTATCGGGAAGACGCGCGGACCTACGGTGACGAGGACGAAGGAGCGGTCGAGAAGTCCTTGAAGGGTCTCGTCTTCCTCTACGACCTCTTCTTGCTGAACGTCGACCGGGGGTCGGCGAATCCGAACATGATCTTGAGCGGCGACCAGCTCTGGTGCCTGGACTTCTCGTCGTCGATGGCGATGCACCGCGTCCTGGGCCGGGAGTTGAAGCAGGAGCTGCCGTTCTTGCGGCAGCTCCAAAAGCACCCCTTCCGCTCCCGGAAGGTCGACAAGTACAACTTCGTCAGGAAGGTCAAGGCGATCGGCGACGAGAAGCTCGCCGAGGCGGTCGGCGAGCTGCCCGAGGAGTGGGTGTCGCAGTTGTTCCCCGGTGAGGACGTCGCGGCGGCGAGGGGGCGGGTCCTCGAAAGGCTGATCGGTACGAGGGAGCAGGTGAACGTGGTGGTGAGACGCCTCGACGTGTTGAGGGTCCTCAAAGTCGAGACGGAGGAGGAGCGGCGGGAGCAGGTCCTTCGCAACAAGGAGGCTCTCGAGCGTCTGGTCGGTAAGATCTGAGCGCTGCTGGGTCTTCTTGGACAGAGGTGCGGGGTCCGCACTTCTGTCCTGGAGCTTTTTGGGCATAGGTGCGGGTTCTGCACTTCTGCCCTGGGATTCCCGTGGCATAGGTGCGGGTTCTGCACCTCTGCCCTGGGATTCTTGTGGCATAGGTGCGGGTTCTGCACCTCTGCCCTGGGATTCTTGTGGCATAGGTGC